>DATNJC010000159.1:0-3141 GCA_035604115.1 Bryobacteraceae bacterium
GGTTCCTTTGTACGAGGGGCAGGGTTGCATCGAGTGCGCGGGCACCGGATTCCGGGGACGGACGGCGATTCATGAACTTCTGGATTTGACCGACCGTATCCGCGAGATGATTTTGGAGCGGAGACCGACCTCGGAGATAAGGAAAGCTGCCCGCGAAGAGGGCATGCGCTTCCTGCGCGAATCGGCGCTGGACAAGGTGCGCGGCGGAATCACCACTCTGAAAGAGATCAACAAGGTCACCTTTATCGAGACCATGCGCTGAGGCTGAGTAGCAGAGACTGATTGTCAGAGACTAGTTATTATCTGCTAGTCTAGTCCCGGCATCCCCATAGGTAACTGCTCTCTTCATGAAAGTGCGGGATATCATCAAGTTTTGGAGTCGATGGAGGGACGGGCGTCTCGCCCGTCCTGCCGGGCGGGGACGCCCGGCGCTCCACCGTCCGAAGTAATTTCGAGCAGCCGATGACTTCCACGTCCAAACACGCTCGCCGCCCGACGCTCGCCTGCGAAATCGCGGCTGACCGCGTCCTGGCTGGCCGCGCCGCGGATACGGGGCGGATGGTGGCAATGTCGGCGGCGCGGGAACTGGCGCCGGGCGCGCTGGTACCCGATTTGATGGAAGCGAATCTGCGGGATGGCGCCGCGATCCGGCAGGCGATCGAAAGCGCGCTCGGCAGCGTCGGCGAACGGTCGCGCGACGTGATCGCGATTCTGCCCGATACCTCGGTGCGGGTCGTGCTGCTGGATTTCGAAACGCTCCCCTCGAAGCGGGACGAGGCCGAAGCCGTGGTCCGCTTCCGGCTGAAGAAGTCACTTCCTTTTGATCTCAATGATGCCCGCGTCTCGTATCACGCGCAGTCCTCGGGTAAAGGTGTGCGGGCGGTGGCGGCGGTGGTGCTAAACACGGTTCTGCAGGAGTATGAGTCGGCGTTTCGCGACGCGGGCTATAGCCCGGGGATGGTGATGCCGTCGATGCTGGCGGCGCTGGGAGCCGCGGACGCAGAACGGCCAACGCTCGTGGTCAAGGTGAACGCGCGCACCATCAGCATCGCGATTCTCGATCAGGAGCAACTGCTGCTGTTCCGGACGCTTGAAAATATGCGGGGCATAACCATCACCGGCGATCAACTGGCGGAGGAAGTCTATCCCTCGGTGGTGTTTTTCCAGGACACTTACAACCTGAACATCGAGCGTGTGTATGTGGCGGGACTGCCGGAAGTGGGCGGCGCCGCGCCGGCGCTGAAGAACCAGTCCGGAGCACAGGTTGAGGAACTGGTGGCGGCGTCGCAGATCGGCTCGACCACGGGAGCGGTCCCGCGCTGGCGCATGGCGGGAGTGGTGGGGGCGCTGATTTCGTAAAGCGCTGTTAGCTTCTAGCTACTAGCTACTAGCAATCAGCCTGTTCGCTAGTAGCCAGAAGCCAGCAGCTAGAAGCTTTTTTCAAGAATATGCGTTTGGATATCAATCTCGCGACCCGGCCCTATGAAGACGCCCGCGAATTCTGGCAGCGTTGGGGATTGGGCGTGGGCCTGCTGGGCGTGTTGACTCTGGCTCTGCTGGCAGTGGCGGCGCGCGGCTGGACCCACGCGGGAAGAGATCGCCAAAACATTGCGCAACTGCAGCAACGGATCGCGGAGCGCGACCGGGAACGGGCGCAGGATCAGGCCATCCTCGACCTGGCCGTCAACCGCAGCACGCGGGACCAGTCGCAGTTCCTGAATGGACTGATTCAACGCAAGGCGTTTTCCTGGACGCGCGTGTTCGAAGATTTGGAGCGGGTCATGCCGCCGAACCTGCATGTGGTCTCGCTCAAGCCGGAATTGAACGATCGGAACCAGATGCAGTTGGACATGAGAGTTGCCGGCGACACGCGCGCCGCGGCCATTGAACTCGTCCATCGCATGGAGGGCTCCAAGCATTTTCAGGGAGCGCAACTGGTGGAGGAGGGTCAAGGCATGGAGCCGGGAGCGCCCGTGTCCGCTACGGTGGTCTCGATTTACGTTCCGGGCTTGACGGAGGGGAGCGGAAAGTAATGCCGGACTTGGGGAATTCGCGGCGCAAGCTGAAGATTGCGATTGGGGCGATGCTGGCGGCCGATCTGGTTGCGGTGGCGGTTCTGTTCTCGCCGCTGGTGGGTTCGGCGGATTCGCGGAAGCTGCAATTGAACCTGTTGCGCGCGGAATTGACCAGGAAGACCCACGAAGTCGAACCCCTGCGCGGCATGGACACAAAGATCGTGCTGGCGAAGAAACAGATTGGCGGGTTTTATCAGGAGCGCTTTGCCGCGCAGGATTCCGATCTGCTCAACGAACTGGGGAAACTGGCGGCGGCGAATGGCGTCCGCATGCAACAGGCCAAATACAAGGAGGAGGACGCGGCGATCTCCGGTGTGGTTCCGGTCGAAATCGAGGGAAGTTTTTCCGGAGACTACTTGCAACTGGTGCGGTTCATCAACGCGCTGGAACGGTCGAAGCTTTTTTTTGCGGTGGACAGCGTGGATCTGGCGGGCGAAAGCACGGGACCGGTCAAGCTGCAAATCACGATGCACAGTTATCTGCGGTTGGGTGCCTGAGTGAAACTGGGAATCGAAAATCGGAAGCAAGTCATAGGGCTGGCCGTGTTGGGCGGGTTCGCGCTGCTGATGCTAGGCCGCGCTCTGTGGCCCTCGTTGCCGGAAACGGCGCCGGTTACGGGATCAACGGCGACGACCGCGGGCCGGACCGGCATGCGGCGCACGGCTTCGGGAAAAATGGTTCCCCTGGTGGAACCGCGGCTGGATCCTACGCTCGACCTGAACCTTCTCGCCCAAAGCGAGGAGATCAAGTACGCGGGCAACGGAAGAAATATTTTTGTCGCCGGATCTTTGCCCATCGAAAAGCCCAAGGGAACCGGCGCCACCGATCAACCGGCTGCGCTTCACCAGCCTCCGCCAATTCCGCCGCCGCCGCCGATCACGCTGAAGTTTTTCGGCTTTGCCAACCGGCCGGGAGAGACCAAGAGAGTGTTCTTGTCCCAGGGCGAAGACGTTTTTATCGCCGCCGAGGGTGACATTGTGGACCGGCGCTATCGTATCTTGCGCATTTCGCCGAACGCGGTGGACGTGGAAGATGTGATCAACAACAACCGGCAGAGCCTGCCCTT
>DATNJC010000160.1:0-13711 GCA_035604115.1 Bryobacteraceae bacterium
TAACTCTTCCAGGCTCTCTTCCCCCTGCTGATGCGCCTCCAACAACTTCCGTCGTAGATCGTCAGAATAGGCCTTCGCCATCTCTTGCTTGCAGCCGGATCGCCAGAGCTGGTCTATATTATCTCAGAAAATGGTCTAGGAGGACCCATTTGGGTCGGAATCCCGAGTCGGAGACCAGCCATTAGCTTGGGTTTCATGCCTGGGAGGATCGAATTGTAAGTCCTCTCGCCGATATGGCTGGTGTGACATGCTCTCCCATGCGTTGCGGCCTCCGCGGTGCGCTGTCTGTGTTGATCGGATCGTCGTTTATCGGATCGTCGGGCTTGGCCAACGCCCAGGACCAAGCCGCTCCGGAGAGCAGCCCGCGCAGTGACGAAGAGCAGGTACGGAATGCGATCAAAAGCTCCAAGCTTGCGGACCTGACGATCGAGCAACTGATGTCCGTCAAAGTGAAGGTAACCTCGGCGTCCAAGAAGGCCGAAAACCTGGCGGACGCCCCCGCCGCGATTTTCGTCATGACCTCGGAAGATATCCGGCGCGGCGGCTTTGCTTCTCTCCCCGAAGCGCTTCGCATGGTGCCGGGCCTGTACGTGGCCAAGGTCAACTCGCATTGGTGGACCATCAGCGCCCGCGGATTCAACGATTATTTGAACAACAAGATGCTGGTGCTGATCGATGGCCGAAGTGTGTACACGCCGCAGTTCGGCGGGGTGTTCTGGGAATTGCAGGACATGCCCTTGGATGACATCGACCGGATCGAAGTGATCCGGGGCCCGGGCGGAACGCTGTGGGGAGCGAATGCGGTCAACGGAGTGATTAATATCGTGACCAAACGTTCCCAGGACACGCAGGGCTTCTCCCTCAAAACCTCGGCCGGAAACGAGGAAGGGTATAGTGCCAGCGTGCGCTACGGCGATCGAATCGGAGAGGACCTGACGTATCGAATCTTCGGAAAGACCGGCTATACCGAGCCCGGAGTCGGCCCGTCGGGCCAAAACGCGTACGACGCCTGGAATCTTTCGCAGGGTGGAATTCGTGTGGATAGCCGGCTTTCGAGCAGCGATACCCTGAGCTTCGAGAGCGGCATGTATGAGGGCCGCCTGCAATCCGACCTCCCGTTATTCACCGGGCCTGGCGCGTCCCAAAGCTTGGTGCCGAGTTCCTATTTAGTCCGGGGCGGCCATGTTCTGTCGCGGTGGGACCACCGCTTCTCGGAGACCTCTACCGGCAGCCTGCTCGGCTACTGCGATTGGACCGACCGGGTGGACGTGGTGGATGAAATCCGGAATACGTGCCATATGGAAGTGCAGCACGGTTTTCAGATCGGCACGCGGCATTCCCTAACCTGGGGTTTGGATGCGGACACGACCGACGGTAGGGTGTACGAAAGTTTCACGGTTCACGGAATTCCGGCCGAGCAGCGAACCACGACAGCCGGCCTATTTGCGCAGTCCGATTTCGACATCCTTCCCGATCGCCTCCGTTTGAGCGCCGGTTCGAAGTTCGAATACAACTCTTACACCGGGTTTGAAATTCAACCGCAAATCCGGGCCGTCTGGACTCCGAGCCATTCCCACAGCATTTGGAGCGCGGTTTCGCGAGCGGTTCGTACTCCCGGCCAAGCCTACGAGAGCGAGGAATTCAAGTTCGCCGGCCTGCCGGGCGCGATACCCACCTACCTGGCGGCTCTGGGCAACCCCGGCCTCCAAGCCGAAACCTTGCGCGCCTATGAGCTCGGATATCGCTTCAACCCGGCGCCGATTTTCTCGCTGGATGCAGCCCTCTTTTACAATCACTACGACAATCTGATCAATCTGAACCTGGTCAATCCGCTGGGCGTAGCGGGTCCGCCGCAAATTTATACCAACCCGCTGTACGCGGTAATCGCGGTGCCGTGGCAAAATCTCGGGTCGGGACAAACGCACGGCTTGGAAGTTTACGCCAAACTGCAACCCGTGAGCCGCTGGATGCTCGCCGGGGGCGTCACGGAATTGCGGGGAAATTCCGTCAATTTCAACGACTCGCTGAATCTGCCGGTGGCCAACTCAACCCGCCACCAATTCAACCTGCAATCGCGCCTGAATGTGACTTCGAAAATCGAGTTTGACGCTTCCCTGTACCACTACAACGGCGTTGCCGGTTACGCCTTCAGCGGACTTGAATTTCAGGACGTACCGACACACAACCGGGTAGACGCGGAAATCTCGTTTCACGCCCCCAGCGGCCTGATTCTATCGCTGTGGGGACGGGATCTCGGCTCCGGCCCGCATTGGGAAAATCGCCCGCCGCTCTTCACTACGGGAGGATCTCAAACCCGCGGCCAGGTAATTGCCCTCGAACTCATGTGGCAACCCAATCCGGAGGCGCGCAGGAAGCCTCGCCAGTAAGCCCGGAGTCGCCCCGGCGTTTCGGCACGGAGTTGATCGCGCCCTGGCCACGCTGCTCAGCGAACTCCAGCAAACTAGCCCGCTCTCGATCACTGCACACGGCTCTGGGGCGAGCAGACTGGCCGTCGGTTGCTCGGGACGCGGGAATCGAGTACGCTCATGGGCATGGGGAACAGGCTGCTGTTCCTGTGCAGCTTCGCCGCCGTTATCCAGCCCGCCGCGTGGGCCCAGGCAGCCGACCCGCGGGACCTGCTCCTGCGCGTCCGCGGCAATGTCACGGGGACGATGGAACGGCTGCCGAAATACATGTGCAGCTTGACCATCGACCGGTCCCAGTACGCGCCCAGCCCGATCCGCACCACCCCCTCGTGTGACGAGCTTGTCAGCCAGCAGAACAAGGGACAGTCTAAGCCTCGCCTCCTGGAAACGGATCGCCTGCGGCTGGACGTCGCCATCGGAGCCGGAGCCGCCAACGAGATCTATTCCTGGGTAGGCGAAGCCCGCTTTGACGACCGTGGTCTGTTCGATCTCGTCCGCGAAGGCGCGGCTCAAACCGGAGCCTACTCGATCTTTCTCTCCTCCATTTTCAGCGGCAGCGTGGCCAGCTTTTCCTACAATGGCGACACCGCGGTCGACGGCCGGGCGCTGGTTGAATTCGGGTTTCAAGTCCCGCTCGAGAAGAGCAACTATGTGTTCGGGAACCGGCGCGAGCACGTCACCACCGCGTACGAAGGCACGGTTCTCGTCGATCCCAAGACGGACGACCTGGTGCGAATGGTGGTCCGCACCAGCGAGCTTCCCGGGGACGTAGGTTCCTGCCAGGCCACCACCACTCTCGACTACCACCGCGTGCACCTGAACGATTCGGAGTTCCTGCTGCCGCGCGAAGCTCAACTCGACATCCTCAACACCGACGGCAGCTTATGGCGCAATCGCACCGTCTATGCGAGCTGTCACGAGTTTCTGGGAGAATCGACGTTGAAGTTCGACGAACCCGGGCCGGAGTCAAGCGCCGCCGCAGCGGGCAAGGCTTCCACGCCGCGCCCGTTGACGCTTCCCGCGGGCCTTCAGTTCAAGCTGCTCTTCACGCAGCCCATCGATACGGACACCGCGGCTGCCGGCGATCGGATCAAAGCCAAACTCAACAGCGTCATCCGTGACGGTTCTTCCAAAGTTGTATTGGTTCCGGAAGGCTCCGAGGTCACGGCTCGCATCATGAGGCTGGAACATTTCCAGGGCCCGCCGTCGTCCGTCAGGATGCTCGTCAAATTGGAAGCTGTGAACGTGGGCGGAAGGAGTATTCCTTTCGCGGCCACCATGAACTGGGTCGTCCAGCCGTTTGTGAAGGACGGGAGGCTGCAGCAGCGCATTCGACTCGGATCGTTCGACACGCTGGCCGATCCCAACATCGGTGTATTCGACTTCCTGGATGTCAAAGCAAACTTCGTGGTCAAGAGCGGGTTCGAATCCACCTGGATGACGGCTGCGCCCCAGTAACTCCCGCAGGCCGCAAGAGCTCGCTTCGAATGCCGGCGCTCGCTGAAACGTCCCCGCATACAAGTAGTCATCTTCGCTCAGGTTATTTCAAGCGGAACTCGCGCGATTGGCCCCCGCTTGGGGCCGCGATCTCACGGGGCGTGTGGGCCGCCGACGGGTGGTTCACCTTCGACGGCCGCCCCTCTTGTTGAATTCGCTTATGGGCTTCCTCCCAGGAAGGAAGTTCCGCGCTAGCCTGCGTCCAGTGAGCCAGAGCGGCTTCATCACACCAGTGAAGCAGGCTTCGCATCGTTGGCCCGTGGGGTTTCGCAAGCATGAATGCCCTCATCGAGGCCTCGGACGACCAACTCGTGCAAGTCCAGAACGTGCTCCGGCGATCCCGTAGCAGTTTGACCGCGAGGTTGCCGTCGGCCCTCGCCGCTTGCCGGGCAATTCGCAGCGACTGAACCAGGAACGCGGGGAGAAACGACCACGACCGGACGCGAAGACGTGTAATGGAGACGAATGGCATCAGTTCCTTCTCCCGCCCGGATCACTGATTGCGGTCTAACGGTGGACCGTCATCATTGCCTTGACCCGGTCGTTAACAGCGCTGTCTTCTGATGCCAAGAACCAAACTCACTGGTATTGACAATTTGGTTCGGGCGCTTCCGAACACGCTAATTATGCCAGATCCTCCTGACACCGGCGAGGCAAAGAGCCACATGGACGGTGCGTTGCCCAAGTAACGCGAAAAATCAACTCATCCGCCGCGCTGGAGCCATCACCAGGTCGAGCACATGGTCGGCGGTGAGCGCCGCCGGGTCCACCAGCGCCATCGTCACCAGGCACCCGATCTGCTCGCCGACCGTGGTCAGCAACTCCATCTCGCCGCCGGAGTAGAAGTGCGGCTCGCGATGCTGCACGTTGATCACGCCGGTGACGCGGTTGTGGGCCAAAACGGGCGCCGAGAGAAACGCTTCGTAGGTGTGTCTTCCGGCAGCGCGGTGAAGAGCTTGAAACGCGGGTCCAGGTACGTTGATCCCGCCTGGGGCTCTTCTAGAACAAATCGCAAATGAGATGGAAGTTCGACAGGTGAACGGCCATAGCCAGCGGCCACAGCGGGGTATGAAAGCGGGTTTGGCCGCGAATGGACGCGGATGGACGCGAATGGATCGGACCAAGGGCGAAGTATAGGTGTTGAACTCATAGGGCTCTTTGGCTAGTGTTTTTCGAAGGATGTTGCGCTGCGCTCCCTTGTTTTAGGCGGCTTGCATGATTTTCGGGCTGCTGGCGGGTGGGTTTTTGGGGTTCGCGGAGGGTTGGTCGGGGCTCGCTGGAGCGGGAGAAAAAACGAACTCCGCGGAGGCTGAGGCGGCTCGGGTTGCGGGCTTGGGCGATTGCTCCAGTTGGACTTCCGGCTCGGCTGGCTTGGGCTGGGCTGGCTTACTGCCGGCGGCGGCGGCACGGGCGAGCTGCATTTCCTGGAGCGCTTTGGTGTTGTTGCGGATGGAGCGCTCAATGCGCTGGAGGTAGAGAGCGAGATTGGCCAGCGTCTTTTCCTCGCGGGGATGGAGGGCGAGGGTGGCGTTGTGGTCGAAGATGCGGCTGACTTGCGCGGTTTCGAGAGCGCGTCCGCGGAGGGCTCGCCAATAGTCGTCGGCGATCATCTGGACCAGGAGTTGTTCGGGGCGGCCGACGGGTTGGTAGAGATCGGCGTAGCTCTGGCAGTGGGCGTCATAGGCGGGCTTGTCCTCGGGGTCGAGGATCAGGGTCTGGCTGGTGAGGCCGTGCTTGTAGGCGTTCAGCCGGGATTCGCGTTGATGCATGATGAGCGGTCTCCTCGATTTGAGGGTTGCATGGGGGACCTAATTTATTGGGGGTTGGGAGGGGGGAAGTGGTGGGGAGTGTTGGGGTTGTGGGGTTGTGACTGAGGTTGAAGAAGTCGAAAAAGCGTGCGGGGTTTGAGGGGCCAGCAGGCGGTGCTGGGTGGGTTTCTCCGAGGAAGCGAGCGCTTCGATGGGTTGGCGACTTATCCGGCTAAGTGGACATAACGCCGGATTCGTGGAAGCAGAATAGTGCGCTAAATCTTGCTCGATCGTCGGCGAGGGCGGTTGAAATGGTCGAATGCGAGCTTGATGAAATATGCCGCGGGCAGAAGTTGATTGGGCCGGTCGATCCGATACCTGCTGTAGGTGCCCATATCTCGATCCAAAGCAAGCGAGTCTTTATAGAACAGCGTCCCCTTCGCTTCGTTGATGAACTCTACGTAAAGACCGCGAAGCGTTATAACCATGACGGGCTTCCTAGTCTGGACTTGGAAGGTCACGAAATTATTCGGCCTATAAATCCACTTCTTTGCCTTCTCACCTTCCAGTCTGAATTCGCCACCGGGCGACAGGCTCTCCGCAAAGAGGGCCAGCGCTGCACCGACTGGCTCCATGCCCCCAAGTCGTCTGAAGTCCGCGTAGATTGAGCCCGGCTCCATCGCCTCTTCAGGTTGCCACAATCTCCGGCTTCCTTTCAAGGCTGCCGACGTAGAATGTAAACGGAGGCCTGTATGCGCAGCCAATGGTGGGGCAGCGACCGCGCTCGGCGGTGAGCGGTTACCTTTTAAAATTACACCCGTACAGTCCAACACCGACGGCCGCACTATCTGGGTCGAAGTTGGTAAAGGTCGTGCAGCGCGCCGGCACAAGATTGAAACCGGATTTACCGGCGACCCCCAGTCACCGACCCCCTTACACCTGCTTCCCGCCCGCCCACCTGGCTCGACTGGCGTCTGGGACGACTGCCTAATCAAGTATTGGATATGCAGAGGCCGCGTCTTCCGCGTTGAAGGGGCCGGGCTTGTCAGCTACGACGAACTCATGGTGCGCATTCAGCACGCTGCACTGCGGGAAGAAAAAGACTTCAAGCGCTTGCAGCGTGAAGTCCAAGCCTTAGAAAATCTCCCACTCACAGCTACAGCGAGGCGCGAACGAATCCCTGATGACGTTAGGCTGTTTGTGTGGCAACGCGACGAAGGCGTATGCGTCCGCTGCGGCAGCAATCTGAATCTGGAGTTTGACCACATCATTCCAGTGACCGAAGGCGGAAGCTCCACGGCCCGCAACGTCCAACTGCTGTGCGAAACCTGTAACCGGAAAAAAGGAAAGTCCATTTAACCATTCCGCAGGGAGAAGAGTATGACACTCGATGATGCCTTGAGAATATTGAGAGAGCGTTACGGAGATTGGCGGAGCTATGTCAGCGAAGCCGGGACGCTGATCTTCGTTGTCAACGCTGAGCCGGAGTTGAGAGCAATACCCTCCGTTCCGTTGCCGAAGCTCGGTATTGGCCTGCTGGCACGTGAGGTGAAGGAACTTGCCCAAGGCCGCGTTACTGTAGAAGCCTTGGTGAGACGGAAGAACCCGGAGCTGTTCCAGCGGGCCTGAGGGGTCCGGGACAGAGCCAACATCATGAACGTCTGCAACGAGGCACAAAGGACCCTTTGTGAAAATCAACGCGCGGGAGTTCCTTTCTTTTACTAGACGATAAGGTATGTTATCGACTGACAAGCCACTTGGGCGAGAAACGCCCAAACCGTCGAGATGCTTGATGCACCTCTGGTACAAACTGACCCTTTACCAACGCTTGCAGCGAATCGGCGAGACCACTCTTCGGTGACCCGGCGTACAACGCGAGCTTCGCCGCTGAGTTATCGGTAACTGTGAGCGACTGGCGTCTGGCGGCGCGGGCTCGGATTCCTCGCGTTATCATTGCGGATAGATGGGACTTTTTTACGTCGGTTGCCGGGTTCTCAATCCGGCGACTTCCAAGTCGGCCGCCGTACGGCGGCTAATGGTCGACACGGGGGCTGAGTCCACGTGGATCAACGCGACGGTATTGGAGGAGATCGGGATTGAGCGGCGCAAGAAGGATCTCCAATTTCAGCTGGCGAATGGCCAGATCGTTACGCGCTCGGTTGGCTACGCCGTACTTAAGGTGGATCAGTCGGAGACCGTGGACGAAGTCGTCTTCGCCGAAAAAGGCGATCTCCAACTGCTCGGCGCGCGCGCTCTGGAGGGTCTGAATCTGCAGGTGGATGCTCGCCGGAAAAGGCTAGTGGCTGCCGGTCCGATCGTCAGCGCAACTGCCGTGCCTCCGCGATTCGGACGGTTAGTGCAGGTACCCCCGGGGGTACCGAAGACTGCCGGAAAGACCCGCGGAAAGACCCGGGCGAAGAGGCCGAAGAGGTCTTGGGACACCAGATTGAAAGCTCGATGAGTCGCGAGAGGCCCGGGTTTTAAGTTCACTTGACGTGTGACGCCGAAACCGCCGAGATGCTTGGTCACCTCTGGTGCAATCTGACCCTTACCGAAGCTCGCAACGAATCGGCGAGACTACTCTTCAGTAACCCAGTGCACAACGCGATCGTCGCCGCTGAGTTATCAATAACTGTGAACGTAGCCATGCTGCTCAATGAACTCACTGATGTCGCCAACCGTTCACTGAAATACCGATCCAAATCGGCGAAGGAAACACCAAGGCGCCGCGAGAAGCGCACCCGCCGTGCTCTTGCCGGAACCGCCGGGCCCAACTAGTCGAACCATCGCTCAACATTCTAGTACCAAGTTGCATAAGTTCGCGTTAAAGCCCCCGAGCAGCTTTGTGGCGCGGGCACTCGTGCCTGCCGCCTCGACACTCGTGTCGAGGCCGGTCCTGACGCGTCCCGAGGCGTCGAGACGAGTCTCGACGCGGCAGACTGGGAGTCTGCGCCACGTGGCCGGTTTAACACGCGAACTTTTGCAACTTGGCACTCGGGGATCTGCCCGGAAGCGCGGTCTTCTCCGGCCTTGTCGCGTAGCCCTTCAACCGATTCGGCAACGGCATCGCGAGATCACGTCATCCGCCGACCGGCCGGTGCCATCACCACGTCGAGCACGTGGTCGGCGGTAAGCGCCGCCGGGTCCACCAGCGCCATGGTCACCAGGCACCCGATCTGCTCGCCGACCGTGGTTAACAACTCCATCTCGCCGCCGGAGTGGAAGTGCGGCTCGCGATGCTGCACGTTGATCACGCCGGTGACGCGATTGCGCGCCAAAACGGGCGCCGAGAGAAACGCTTCGTAGGTGTCCTCCGGCAACGCGGTGAAGAGCTTGAATCGTGGATCCGAGTACGCCTCGCGCGACACCGATAGCAGCCGCCGCTCGCGCGCCACCCAGCCGGTGAGCCCTTCGCCCAGTTTCAAGCGCACCCGCCCCAGCGTGCCGGGCTGCGGATTGTTGGAGGCGCACAGGACCAATTCCTGGTCCTTCAGCAAGTACAGCAAGCAGGAATCGCACTCCATGAACTCCACCACCAGCGACACCACTTCCTGCAAGGCTTCGCCGAGGTTCAGGTCGCGCACCATGAAACGGCTGATTTTCTGGACGAGGCGGAGTTGCCGCTCAGTGTGATCGAGCCGTGACTCCAGATCTTTAAGGCGGGCCACGTTTCCCGATTATCTCAGACTGACAGGGCCAGTGTCTGCACTGCCGGATGATTTTTTGTCGGCTTCTAATCAGCGCCTCGCCAGTCACAGAAAAAGGTGCAAACACGGACGTTCGATACCACCGATCTTCCGTGATTTCAATACGTTCCACTTTCGACTCGGGGGAGCAATCCGACAACACCGGGTAACCTCGGGGCGAAAGGGGTGACGACATGGGCGACGATCCTATCATCATTTGGCCGATCGGTAGCTAGTTAGCGAAAGCCGAGGTCCGGAGGGGCGCGCCACGGTGCGCCCTTCCCTTAGTACCCCCAAAATACTCCTTCAAAACCTAGTACTTCGGGAGAATTCTCAGAGTTGCTCCCGGAAGTTATCAGTAATATTGCCACTTTAATCCATCCCTCGTTCAAGGTAGTATCACTACGTTGCAATGGCTATCCTCCCCCGGGGCCTTTGCATTGTGCTCGCCTTGTGGATGGTCGCTTCGCGTCCTTCGGCCTCCGTCCTACCGGGATCGCCCGTTCCCGGCTCACGGTGGGATGCAAAGCAACTCCCCGAAATCCTCGCCACCGCGAAACAGCTTCGCGCCGCCGGCCACCTCGCCGGCCTCGAACCCCTGTACCAAAAGGGACTCGAACTGGCGCTTATTCAGCGCAATATTCCCATCCGAATTGAGGAATTAATCGACCTCGGCAATATCCACCTGCTTGCGTTTCGATACCCGGTGGCGATCGCGGATTACCTGGAAGCCCGGCGGTTGGCGCAGGCCGCGGGCGACGCGGAGAACCTCGGACTGGTCAATTTCAACCTCTCCAGCGCTTATCAGCAGATCTGGGACTCCGACGCGGCTCTGGCGAGCGCGGAAGAGGGTCGCGCCGCCATCGCCCGCATCGGGCCGACCTTTTACCAGGCTCAGCTCCTCCTGATTCTGGGGCGTTCTTATTCCAGCCGCCACGATCCTAAGGCAGAAGGTCTGTTTCTGGAGGGGATCGAAGCCGCGCGCCGCCAAAGCGATGTCCCCCAGGAAGCCCAGGGCTGGGACCTGCTGGGAGAGTACCGCTTGGCCTGCGGCGACCTGGAGGGGGCTGAAGCAGCCATGGTGGAAGGCTTCCGGCTGCGCGTGCTGCACCACCCGGCGGATCTCCGCTTTTCCTATCGCCGCCTGGGGGCCTTGAAACTGGCGCAAGGATTACAAAACGAACCCGGCGAGGCTTCGCGAGCCAGCTTTCTTGAGGCAGCTATGCGGCTGACAAAGAAGGCGTTAGCTGGCAGCCAGGATGCCAAATCGATTCTGGGTTCCTGGATGCTCCTGCACCAATTGGGGCAGATCCAAGAAGCCCAGGGCCGGGTCGAGGAGTCGATTCAATCCTACGGCGCCGCTGTGGACCAGGCTGCGCTGTGGTGGCGAACGCTTCCCGCCGCGGATTCCTCGCTGACCGGCGCCAACGCCGCCCTCCAGCATGAGGTCTTTGACAGTTTTGTTGAAGCCGCCGCGCGCCGGGTCCAACAAACCGGCAATTCCCGCCTCGCCGCCGAGAGTTTCATGGCCGCGGAATTTAACCGCGCTGCAAGCCTCCGGGAGACGCAGGCGTTGGCGCGCGTGTGGCGCTCCAAGCTTCCGCCGGCGTACTGGGAAGCGCTCAACCAGCTTCGTGAGGAACACGTTCGCGAGCTGCGCGGAGGCGGTAATTTGCTAAATGCGAGCCGTCTCCGTTTGAAAATTTCCGAAATGGAAACTCTTGCTGGCATAGGGTTTTCCCTGCCGAAGAACGAGAATATCCGGAGCCCGGATTCACTTAGTCATTTTCAGGAAGGCCTAAAGCAGTCGGAGCTTTTCCTCAGTTTCCACTTAGGACCCCGGGAGTCCTACTTATGGGCGGTGACCAGGAAGACGCTCCGGGTGTATCGGTTGGAGTCTGACGACCGGATCGGCCAACGGGCCAGGAAGTTCCGGGAAGTGGTCAGCGGCAGTGGAGCAAGCCAGGCAGGCGACGCTGCGAAAAATTCAGATTCCGAGCGTCTGGGAAGCGAGTTGTACACGAGTTTATTCGAGCAATTGTCGGCGGAGGAAGCAGCGCGCCCCGCGTGGTTGATCGCCGCAGAGGGAGCGCTTTTTGAGGTCCCTTTTGCGGCGCTGGTGCGGGTCCAATCCGGTGCAGGGGTTGGTTCCGGGGGCGCTGCGGCGAGCGGAAGATCAAGTGGTAGATCGAACCAGGGTAAGTCGGAGTATCTTGTGCAGCGAAATTCAGTACAGATGGTTCCCGGGGCTCTGCTGCTACGCAGCGCTTCGGCCCGGCCTCGAGCATCTGGGCGGCTGGTGGCGGTCGGAGATCCGGTTTATAACCGCGCGGATACTCGCTATGCGGGTGCTCGCTTCGCGCCGGTCTCGAGGTTTGGCGCAGGGTGGTTTCATTCGGACGGCGGCGATGGTCAGCTGAACCGCCTGATAGAAACCGGGCGGGAGGTCCAGGCCAGTTCCCAAGCCTGGAGCGCCGCGACCGGTGGGGACCAAGTCCAATCCAACGAAGTCTTGATGCTGACAGGCACGGCCTCCGGAAGGCGTCAGGTCCTGGAGGCTTTACGGCCGACGCCGGCTGTGATCCATCTGGCAACCCATGTCCTGACACGGCCCCAGCAGCCGGAGCAGGCGTTCGTCGCCTTCAGCTTGGATTCCACGGGCCAGCCCGAATTGCTGGCCACCTCCGACATAGCGAAGCTGCAGGTGCCCGGGAGCCTGGTGGTAATGAGTGGTTGTTCCACCGCCGCCGGCGAATCGCGGGAGGGCGCCGGTTTATTGGGTTTGACGCGAGCCTGGTTGATGGCGGGAGCTTCGGGAACCATTGCCACGGCTTGGCCGGTGCAGGATTCCGCGGGCGAACTGCTACCTGCCTTTTACCGGTATTGGAAGACCAGTTCCACCGCCGAGGCGTTGCGGCGCAGTCAATTGGACATGATCCGAGCGGGCGGTTGGCGAGCGGTTCCCTCGTATCGGGCCGCCTATCAGCTGACGGGAGGTGAAAGGTGACTGAGCAAAGGTTGACGGGTGAGATGTTGATCGGGAAACCGGGGACGCCGGTGGGCAGCCTGACCCCGGTGGTCGTCTTAGCCCCGGTTGGCGGCCTGACCCCAGCTGCTCTGGCCGTGGAAGAGCAAAGACCGCCTCCGGACCTGGGCGTCGCAGACGAGAACGGCGATGACCACGCCACAGCCACGCTCGGCTCCGAAGCCTATGCCGAATTGGTCGAACTGGTAGGGCGCATCCACGATGGCCGCACCGATGGCATGGCGGAGCTGTATCAATTGTTTTCAAAGGGAATTCGCTTTTACCTCTGCCGCCAATTGGGTCCCCAGGAGATCGACGATAAAGTCCATGACACCTTTGTGGTGGTTGTCCAGGCGATCCGCAGAGGCGAACTCCGGGAGCCCCAACGGCTGATGGGTTTTGTGCGCACCATCGTGCGGCGCCAGGTGGCGGCGCACATCGACCGCGTGGTCCACAGCCGCCGGGAACAGACCGAACTCGACTCGGGGGCCCGGGTGGCCGACCCGCGCGGGAATCCCGAGGAAGCGGCCATCTTCCAGCAACGCAACGCTCTGATCAAGCAGGTTTTGGGTGAGCTGTCGCAGCGCGATCGTGAAATTCTCACGCGCTTCTATCTGCTGGAAGAAAGCCAGGAGCAGATTTGCCTGGAAATGGTCCTGAGTGAAACCCAGTTCCGTCTTCTTAAGTCCCGGGCCAAGGCCCGGTTCGGTGAGCTCGGCAAGAAGAAACTGACGCAAAAGAGTCTCTCGCAAAGTTTCTTGAGAAATTCCGCAGTCTCGTCCCACTAAGGGACAGATCCCTAAACGGGAAGCGCGTTTGCGCGTTCGGAGTTTCCCTTGAAAACCTGGCTTCGACATCCCGCCGAGGACGTCCTAGACGAGTACGCATTCCGCCGCCTTGGTGAAGCGGAGGCGGCTCCTTTGGAAGAGCATCTTCTGGTGTGCGAAACCTGCCAGGAGAGGCTTCACCAAATTGACGATTTTGTCTTGGTCATGAAGCAAGCGGCTCCGGAGCTGGCGCTTCCGGCGGTCTCCGGTGGCTGGCGGGTCCGATGGAACCACTGGTTGTTTGGCTGGCTGGACCTGACACCCGGCCGCGCCACCTTGGCCGGCGCGATGGTGGTCCTATCCGCCGTCGCCATTGTGGACCGGCCGCGAACCAGGGCCGCCGGACCTCCCATTGCAGTCACGCTAGACCATTTTCTGAGATAATATAGACCAGCTCTGGCGATCCGGCTGCAAGCAAGAGATGGCGAAGGCCTATTCTGACGATCTACGACGGAAGTTGTTGGAGGCGCATCAGCAGGGGGAAGAGAGCCTGGAAGAGTTA
>DATNJC010000161.1:0-39885 GCA_035604115.1 Bryobacteraceae bacterium
TAACTCTTCCAGGCTCTCTTCCCCCTGCTGATGCGCCTCCAACAACTTCCGTCGTAGATCGTCAGAATAGGCCTTCGCCATCTCTTGCTTGCAGCCGGATCGCCAGAGCTGGTCTATATTATCTCAGAAAATGGTCTAAAAGGCGAACTTTAGTGCGAGTTGGATCACCCGGTAGTCGCCGTCCGGAAGTCCGGTGCTGCCCTGCAACCCGGAGGTTCCGCTGATGTCATGGGTGATCGTGTAGCTGGTGGGGCTGTTGACCGAAGGAGCGGGGGCCGCGGGGTTCACGTGATTGGGCAGATTGAACGCCTCGGCCCGGACTTGCAAGGTATTCTTTTCCCAAACTCTGAAGGTGCGCGAAAGGGCCATATCGAACTGAAACACGCCGGGTCCCTTGAGCGAATTGTTGCTGAGGGTGCCCAGCGCTCCGGTGGCCGGCGAGACAAACGCCGCGGGGTTGCCCCACGCGATGCACGGGGCGTTCGTGCACGCATTGTGATTAGCCGCGTACGGGCTCACGCCGCCTACGGCATTGGCGCGCTGGCCGCCTTCGCCGTTGAGAGCGGTATCGACCCCTGTGGCCACCGTATAGAACTGCGCGGATCGGATTTTCATGATTGGAGCGATTTGCCAGTCGCTGGCAAGCAGCCGCAGCGCGCGGTTTGAGAATTTCGGCGATTGGGCCACCACCGACAGATTGAACAATTGCCGCTGGTCGTTGGGGAAACAGTTGCCTCGATCGTTCCGGCGGTTGCCTGGAGTCACCGACGATGCTCCGTTGTTGCCGGGGTTTCCGTTCCAAAGATCGCTGATGCAATGCGACCAAGTGTAATTGGAAAGAACCGATACGCCTCGGCTGAGCCGCTTTTGCAGTTGCACGTACATGCCGTTATACGATTCCGTTCCCCCGTCGTCGGTGACGGACATGATGCCGTAATATTGGCCCTGGGCGGGGTTTTGCAAGTAGAACGGCCGGCGGAAATTGGTATTGGCCAAAGTGGAACACGTCGGATAGGAAGTCCCGTTGGGGAGCTTGCAGGCTCCCGTGCCGAGGAACAGCGCGGGGTTGATCTGCCCTTCCGTGATCAGGTGAGACACTGTGTTGCCGACATAGTTCGCGCTCAGCAGCCAGTCCTTTCCGAACTGCCGCTGCACGCCAAAGTTAAACTGGTTCACCCATGTCGGCTTCCAGTTGAAGTTATCGGTCACAAACGAAGCGAAGGCCGGAAACGTGGAGGTCTTGGTCAACACGTAGGGCAGTGGATTCCCGCCCGGATACGTGGCCCAGGGGTTCGCCATGGGGACATTTTGCAGCGAGAGAGCCGTCCCGTAAGGCGCGTCCTGCGCCATCGCGCTCATGGAGTACAGCGCGCCGCGATCGGTGAACACGCCCACCGACGCGCGGATGGTGGTCTTGCCATCGCCGAGCGGATCCCACACCACGCCCACCCGGGGCAGAAAAATCGCATAGCGATTGCCGGCGATGCGGTTGCCGCCGGGCGCCCATTGCGGATCGCCGGGAAAGATCAGCCCGGCCGGCGCATTCGGATAGAGCGTGCTGTGGATATTTTGCGCGAACAGAGCCGGATCGAAATGGTCGAAGTAGCCGTGCTTGTTGGTGAAGGAGAAGAACGGCTCCCACCGGATGCCGTAGTTCACAGTCAACCGCCGCGTGGCCTTCCAGGAGTCTTGCGCATACAGGCCGATATAGTTTTGGCGATCGTACAGCACGTTTTGAACGTTCCCCTGGGCCCAGGTGGTGGCATTACCCAGCATGAAATCTCCCATGCCCAGACCCGTGGAGCTGCCATTGAAGGTCATGGTGCCGCCGGCGTTGGTCCCCGACGAATAATTGAGGATCACATGGTTATAGGTTCCCCCGATTCCGATCTGATGCGAGCCCTTGACCCAACTCAAATCTTCACCAACGTTGAAGTTCGGTCCGCCGTGATCGGCCGTCACCGCCGCGGCGGTTTCAAACGAGAAACCGTTTCCGCCCGAAATGGTGAACCGGGGGTTGGGAGTCGGCTGGTACGGCGCAGCTACGCCGAAGCCTTCCCAACTGTAGCCGGGGACGTCCGGGATCTTGATGGCGTTGGAGCGGTTGATGCCGAAGTGGAAGGAACTCACCATATTGTTCCCGATCAGATACGTGTCGCCGAACGCCAGGGAGTACACGCGAAAGTTCATTTCGTAGGAATTGGCGGTAAGTGAGTTTTTGCCATCGTAGGTCGATGGCGTGGACAGGTTGGTGGCGAAGGGACGGATGTACAAGGAGTGTTTGGCGCTTTTTTGCCAATCTACTTTGGCGACCCCCATGTTCTCGGTTTGGCCGCCGGGCAGGCCGTAGGTCACCTTGCCGCAGGCGTCGGCGCTCCCGGTGGGAAGAATCGAAGCGATCTTGATCGCGGCTGGGCTGAACAGGGCGGGTGAGATCTTATTGCCCACAAATCCCAGCGACGAATTCAGCGTGAACTGTTTTCCGGCATTGCACGCCGGCGACGCGAAGCTGGTGAAATCCCCGGCGAGAATGGCCGTCGTAGGAATGTAGGCGATGTTCGACGTCGGCGTGGTGTGGAGAATGGTGCTCTGATATCCCCCGAACACGAACAGTTTGTCTTTTCGAATGGGCCCGCCTGCGGTGCCGCCGAATTGGTTCCGCTTCAAGGTATCGCGTGTCGGTGCGAAGAAGTCCCGCGCGTTCAAATCGTTGTTTCGCAGAAATTCGAAAGCGTCGCCGTGAAACGAGTTGGTCCCGGACTTGGTGGCGACATTCACATTGGCGGAGGCGTGCTGGCCGTATTGCGCCTCCAGCGCGCTCGATTCCACCTTGAACTCTTGCAGCGCGTCGGGGAAAGGCAGCGGCAGATTCAGACTGTTGTAAGCGTCATTGTGAGTTTCGCCGTCCCAATTGTAGGTGGTCCAGTTCGCCACGCCCCCGGCCACGGAAATCATCACGGTGGGGTAATTGCGGTTCGAGTTCAGCGACCCTCCGTTGGCGCCGCCGATGGTCGACATCCCGGCCAGAAAAATGAGCTCGGTGACGTTGCGGCCGTTCAAAGGCATTTCCACCACGCGCTGATTGTCCACCACCGTTCCGACGCCGGTAGTGTGCGTCTCGATCAGGTTGGCGTCGGCGTTGACCGTGACCTGTTCGTTCACTGCGCCGACTTTCAAAACCACATCGATCGTCGGGCTGCTGTCCACCTGGAGCAGAATTCCGGATTGAACGTATTTGCTGAACCCCGGCTTGCTGACTTCGAGCAGATACGGCCCGATGGGCAGATTGGCGAATACGTAGAGACCCTCCGCACTGGTGGCCGCGGTCCGCACCAGGCCGGTGGCGGTCTGCGTGGCCTTGATTTCGGCTTCGGCAACCGCCAGGCCGCTCGAGTCCTTCACCGCGCCCGCGATCTGAGCCGTAGTTCCCTGCGCCCACGCTAGTGGGCACGCCAGCAAAAGTGCCCAGGCTATCGACTGCCAGGCTATCGGGGGAAGGCTGCGCATGAATTTCTCCTTACCTGTCTGTGGTCCAGTGCATCCGGCGCGGACGGTGAAGCGCCGCACGGCGTCGTCAGGGCGCTTCAGTTTAATCGTGATTCAATCGCCCGAGACCGACCGCAGGTAGAGCCATGAGGTCTGGACCGTTTTTCACCGGCTTAGATGCTATCATCGGCGAACCCATGGGCACAACCGGCTTTGGTAATATGTGCCTGTTTTGGTGACGACCCGGTATGCAAGCACGCACCCGGGCTTGACTCCGGATGCAACGGCTTCGGGCTAGCCGTCGGTATGACGCAACTGTTTCAGGTCAATGCCTAGCTGTGCGCATTTCTTATAGAGATGGCTCCGCTCCAATCCGAGCGCCTTGGCCGTCTCCGTCATGTTATGGCGGGTGCGCTCCAGTTCGGCGCGAATGGTGGCGCGCTCGAAGGACTCCACCCGGGCCAGGAGTGGTCCTCCGCCGTTGGACGACAAGCCGGGAGAACTCGTCGCGGTTCTGGGCAGGGCCTCCCGCACCAGATCGTCGTCGACTTCACAATCCGCCAGCAGCAGAAGCCGCTCGACGGCGTTCCGCAGTTCGCGGACGTTGCCGGGCCAGGGAAACTGTTCTAAGAGAACTACCGCCTTGGGGCTGAATTGTTTCGTTTTCCAGCCATTCATTTCACAGATGCGCTGACGAAAGTGCTCGATGAGCTCGCCGATGTCGCCCGGGCGCTCACGGAGCGGCGGCAGAAGCACTGGAAACACGTAGATCCGGTGGAACAGATCTTGACGAAAGGCGCCCGCGCGCACTTGTTCTTCGAGGTTCCGGTGCGTGGCGACGACCACACGAACATCCACGCGTGTGGTGGCGGAGGAGCCGACGCGCTCCACCTCGCCCTCTTCGAGCACACGCAGAAGCTTGGCTTGCATCACCGCCGGCATGTCGCCGATCTCGTCCAGAAACAGGGTTCCCCGGTGGGCTTGTTCGAACTTGCCGATGTGACGCGCGGCGGCGCCGGTGAACGCTCCCTTCTCGTGTCCGAAGAGTTCGGATTCGATCAATTCTCCGGGAACCGCGGCGCAATTCAAGGTGACAAAAGGACCGTTGCGGCGGGCGCTTCGGTCGTGAACGGCTCTGGCGATCAGCTCCTTGCCAGTCCCGGTCTCTCCCAGGATGCACACGCGGGAGTCGCCGGCGGCGACGCGGGCCACTTGCGCCATGACGCGGCGCATCGCTTCGCTGCGCCAGACGATTTCGTGGTGGCCGACTCGCGCCCGCAGCTCGCGGTTTTCCTGCTCCAGCCGCTTCAGGCGCAAGGCATTTTCGACAGTGAGCAATAGCCGTTCCGTCGAAAGAGGCTTTTCCAGAAAATCGAGGGCGCCAAGTTTGGTCGCTCGCACCGCCATGTCGACCGTCGCCTGGCCCGACATCATCACCACCGGGGACGTCACGCCCGCGGCACGCATCTCTTCAAGCAGCGTGACCCCGTCTTTATCCGGCATCACCACGTCGGAGAAAATGAGGTCGAAGGAATTCGTGCGCGCCAGCTCCAGGGCGCGCGTGGCGCGATCGGCCACTGTCACCTCATACCCTTCCAGGCGAAACGCGCGCGACAGCGAGGCCAGCGTGTTGGCATCGTCGTCGATGATTAACAGATGGGTCACGCGGGTTCTCCTGGCACGGCTTCGGATACCACCGGGAGCTCGATCACGAACGTTGCTCCCCTGCCCGGCGCGCTCACCACCGAGATTTTTCCGCCGTGATCGCTGACCACGCTTTGCACAATGGCCAGGCCGAGGCCGGTGCCGTGCTGTTTCGTCGTGTAGTACGGGGTGAACAGACGGTCGCATTCTTCTTGGGTGAGGCCCTGTCCGGTGTCGGAAACGGCCAGACGTACGTGGCCGTTCTGGCGCGAGCTCTCAACCCGCAGGACTCCGCCGCGCGGCATGGCGTCGATGGCATTCAGCACCAGATTTCCGATGGCGCGGCGCAGTTGTTCGCCGTCGGCCTGGATGCGCAGCTCCCCTTCGGCGAGTTGCAATTCCGGATCGATTTTCGATTTTCCCTCGGCCTTCAACTGCGCATCGTAGAGCTTCATCACGTTTTGCACGATCTCGTTGAGGTCCACGGCCTCGAAGTGGGGACGCGGCATCTTGGCGAAATCGCTGAACCGGCCGATGATGGTTTTCAAATTGCCAAGCTCTGCCAGCAGTGTGCCGGTGCTCTCCCGAAACACTTCCTCGAACTCGGTTTCGGAAAGCTTCCGGGCCTTGCGCAAGTTCTCGATGGTGATTTGCAGGGGGAAGAGCGGGTTCTTCAGCTCATGCGCCAGGCGTCGCGCCAGTTCGCGCCAGGCCGCGACGCGCTCGGCTTGAAGGGCGCGATCGCGCTGCTCGGCGAGCTGCTCGGTCATGCGGTTGAACGCCTTCGCCAGTTCACCGATCTCATCGTTCGAGAGAACCTCCACGCGCGCCGACCAATCCCCTCCGGCCACGGCGCGCGCACCAATGGCCAGGCGCGTGACCGGCCGGGTGACGCGTTCGGTGGTCCACCAGCCCAGAAGAATGCCGATCAGGATTCCGGACGCGGCGACGGCCACGCCGATCCACAGGATCTCGTTTTCGAGAGCAAGCTGCGCCGCCAGAGACGTTCCAGCGAGCAGTACACCGGCGATCTGGCCGCGATGCTGCAAAGGAAAAGCCAGGAACGCTTCCGCGCTGGAACGCGTTGAAGTCCACTGCACGGTGCTGGTCGCTTGGGCGTCCGTCGCGCGTGCTTGATTCACCAGGCTCGCAAGTTTGGCGATGTCGGAATTTCCGCCTTGCGCGTCGACCACTTCGCCGGGCGGCAGCCAGAGGAGCGCGCGCATTCCGGGAGCGTCTCCCAGCGACTTGAGGAAAGCCGGGTTGACCGGCCGGCCTCCGGCCACCAACGCTTTCTTGTCGGCCGTCCGGCGCACGGCCACCAGCGCCATCACGGAAGCGCCGTCGGGCAAGGGAATCCGGGCTAAGAACGCTCCGTCCGGTTCGGGGCCGGTCGAAAGCCAATCCTCCGGTGCGATCCCCCAATCGTTGGGGTAGCCGAAGCGCGCGGGCCAATGCGCCGAAGAGAGGATCGTCAAATCCGGCTGCACGACATCCAGGAATTCCAGTTCATCGGCTGCTGCTTCCTGACGCGCTTGGTCGAATTCAGCGCTGCCCACGGCAATCCGCTCTACCCCCGCCGATGACGCCGCGCGTTCCACTTGGCGGACCACTTCGGCGCCTCGCGCGTCCATCTCGCGCAACAACTGCGCGAGCAAGTCGGAGCGCCGCTGGCCGTCGGCGCGTTCAAAAGCCCTGCGCGCCTCCACGGACACCGCGCCCGTAACCAGCGCGACCGCGCCCGCTACGGTGATCGATGAGAGCAGCAGAAGCTTGGTGCGAAAGGTCACGGCTGCCCGATCCAGACATTCGGCAAGTCGGGCCAGTTCTGAATGTGAGGAACCAGGCTCCAGCTCCGGGTGAGGTGAAATAGCGGGACCGCATGAAACCCGTCAAGGAGCGCACGTTCGGCATCGTAGGGCGCCGCAGCCGGCGAAAACGGCGCTTTGAGGATCCCCGCCATATCGGCGAGCGCCGCCAATTCATCTCGCGACGTGACGGGGAGCGCGACCAGTCGTACGTCCGCCGTGCCATTCCCGGGACGCATCGTGATCCCGGCTTCCATGGCGTTGACGGAGATCCTCTCGCCAATGGAGCGCAACACGGCATCCTGGCGGTCGTAGGCGAAGGTCAGCGGAGGCGCTCCCGCCGCGAGCTGGCGTGCGCGAGCCACGTCTCTCTTGCTGTCGAACAGAAATGCATAACCGCTGAGCCACTGTGGCAAAAGAGCCCCTGAAATTTCTCCGTGGCCTTTCAGGAGAACACGGCGAATGATGGTGCGGTCGATGGAGAGCGAAACCGCTTCGCGCACCGGCGGCGTGGTGCGAGGTGTGTCGAACACCAGCGCCAGAGTTTCGTCCGGCATGGCTTCGCCGGCGCTAGCGGAGGTCCCAAGGGAAGCATCGGTGACGTCTGCCTTGCCCAGCTGCATGTCCTGAGCCTGGTCGCGGAGGTCGCGCCCCACTTGAATTTCGACGGAGTCTAAGTACGGCCGGCCCTTCCAATGACCCTCGTGCGCGGTCAGCGTAGCGGCCTTTCCGGCTTCCCACTTTGCGATGCGGAAGGGACCGGTGCCGGTCAACGATCCATCCGGCTCCCGCACCACGATCGCGCTCCACGGCTGTGTCAGCTCACGAAGGATTTGCTCAATAGGCCGGTCGTCCGGCACTTCCAGCGAGGCGGCGCCGGGTGTCCAGATAGCGCCGTTGTGTTGACGGACATTGGGCCGGGGCGTGAACACCCATCGCTTTCGCGCCGTGTCGTGCACCCAGGAAGTGGCCAGCCAAGGCTGCGGCAGGCCGTTCTCATCCAATCGAACCAGGGTCTCAAACACCGCCGGCACCAGCCGCGCTTTGGCTTCGAGGACCGCCGGGTCGGCCGGGATTTCCGCGGGATCGAGATTGCTCAACACGGCGGTCATTTCCACGCGCAGCGTTCCTCCATAGCGCGGGCGGCTTTCCGCCTTCAGGATGGCGAGCGCCAAAAGCGCACTCAGGAAGAGTCGATGTGGAGCACGCACTCCTGCGTGCCACGTCGGCACTCGTGCCGACGCTTGGGGTCGACGCCCCAAGCCCGTGTCGAGATGAGTCTCGACATGGCACGCACGAGTGCGTGCTCCACGGCGTGTCCTAACGGCCGCAGTCGACGCCGATGCTGTAAGCTTCATACCGATTCGTACTCTTATTTCGTACCACGGTAAGCGCAGTGTTTCCCGCGGGCCAGATGGCGGTGACGGCCCCCGGCACTTCGGCCGAGTCGCTCACACGGACTGGATTGTGGTTCACCAGCTCGAAAAGCGCCAGCGAATTCGACGCGGAATCGGACGCGATGATCTTGGCGCTGGTGCACGGGCTCGAGACCACGGCGAAATCGCTCCACGCGCCGGCCACGCTCAGTTGTTTCCGGGCAGCGTCGTAGACATAGGTCCGGCCATCCGTTTCGGCGATGACGTGGTCGCCGCCGATCTCGACATGGGTGAAGTACTCCGGCCACCCGGCTTCCTCGCTGGTGTCGCGAATGGTGTTGCGCCCCGCGGTAATACGTCCACCCGGCTGGCATTCGAGCGCAACGGCCGGCTTCCATGCGCCCCGGCAGATCAAGCCGGGGACTTCGGCGGTCACCGAATCCTCCGTCATAGTGAGGCGCCCGCGTGGATCGCGGACCGGTGGAATCTCCAACGCCGCGGCTTCGGCTCTCTGCCATTTCGATTCGCGCTGTTCGTACCGCGACACGCCCGCGGTGTCGAGCACCAGCATCTGGTCTCCGGCCGCGACAACATCGAGGATGGGCGTTTCCTGTTCCCACAGGAATCGCCGATCGAGGCGGAAACCCGCCGGCGCCACCGACGCGACCACGGGACGAGGCACGCTGACCATCTCCACAACCGGATCATTTTCGCGATGCAATTCAGCAATGAAAAGATAACCTTTCAGATTTTGAGATAACCGGGCGGTAATTTCCACGGGTTTGGGGTTTCTTAATCGCCGTTGCAAATCCCGCGCGAGCAGCGTTTTGGCACGGTTAAAGTAGGCCGTAGAAGTGCCGTCGCGCGGCGCTGTTTCACTCCAGGTGATGTGTGCGATCTCGTCTGCCGCCAAATGCGAGGAAATCTTTTTGGCCCATTGGCTGACGGCATCATCCAGGGCGTCGCCGGCCGCAAACGCAGACGCGCAAAGGAACACCAGAATGCGCCATCCCACGGCAGAATGATAACAAAAAGAGGGACCGGAACTGCCTCCGGTCCCCTCGTCCAGCACTGGTGTCCAGTTGCGGCCGCGTTCTTGTTTTGTTGTTAGTGTTCGACCGCAGCAGTACTGGTCATCCCTTTCAGGACGTCGTTGGCGAAGAAGAACTTCCCGTCGTTTGGGACCATCATGATTTGGACCTTGTCGGAAAGTTTCTCCGCGATGATCTTCTGAATCAACAGCGGATTCTCCTTGAGCACAGTTGCCTCTAGCTTCATCCGCTCCGCATCGGCGTTGGCCACGCGGCGGATATGGTACTCCTCACCGTCGCTCAGCAGGTTGCGCTTCTGGAGTTCTGCCTTACTGTCGATCACCTTGGCCTCGGCCGCCGCCTCGGCATTCTTCACCGTGGCCTCCTTGCGCGCCTCGGCCTCCAGGCGCGACTGCTCGATCTGCTTCTGCTTGAGCGGCAGCGTGTGCTGCATGGCGTCGGCCTGCGCTTTGGCCTCCAGGACCACGACCTGCGCCCGGGCTTCGGCTTGCGTCACTTCGCGTGCCTTCTGCGCCTCGGCTTCCAACTGGGCCGCCGTCACCTGCTTTCTCTTCACTTCCATATCGACGGCCAAACGCTCGTTCTCCTGCTCCTTCAGCAGCAGGCTTTCGAGACCCTTGGCATACTCATCCGGAAGCTGGACGTCCTGCAGCACCACCTCCTTCACCACGATCCCGTCGGTCTTCAGACGCGTCGCGATCTGGCCCGCGGCAGTCTGCCGGAATTCATCGCGCTTGGTGGAAAACAATTCGCGCACCAGATAATTCGGCGCCAAATCACGGAAGGTGCTGGCGATGGCCGGCGCGACCATCTCCTCCTCCACCGGTTGCGGCAGGTTGGCGTGAATGTAGGCCAGCTTCGACGGGTCCATGCGGTAGCGCACCACGACGGCCATTCCTACGGCGAGACCTTCGCGTGTCTGCACGCGCAGCGCCGGCGGATTCTTCTTGGGGTCGTCCTTGGCCACCGTGCTGAACAGGCTGTCGCGGGTCGAGTACAGTTCCACGTCCTCGATCAGCGGCAGGATCAGGTGCACTCCCGGATACAGCGTCCCCGGGCGCGTTCCCGCGAACTGGTTCACCCGCACGCCCGCCCAACCGCTCGGCACCACGGCGATACTGAGTCCCGCCAGCAACGGAAATACGCACAGCGTAGCCAGCCGACGAAAAGTGTACCAGCGCAGGCCGGGCTGGAGCTCCCCCGAAGAGCCCTCCCCCGAGGAGTTCTTCCTCCACTTGAGGATCTGATACAGATCCCAGGCCACGATGGAGATCGCCCCCACCAGCAGGGCGATTCCCGAAAAAATCAGCAAATACCTTAACAACGTCATCTGAGTGTTCTCCTTCTTCTTCGTGGGACTCTAATTTGCGGCGCGCACAGCGGTGTTTGGCGTTGAGCGCGATTCAACAGAGGAGCGCACAGCGATGTTTGGCGTTGTGCGCGCTTCAAAAGCGGAGTTGCCCGCGAGAACTTGTGCCAACACGCCGGAGCTCTCGCCGCGGAGCTCAACGGTCACGCCTACGTTCACCAGGTCGAAGAGTTCTTCGAGATCCTGCTGCCGCATCCGGATGCAGCCGTGCGAGGCGGTTTTGCCGATGGAACTTGGCACGTTGGTGCCGTGGATGCCGTAGCCCGGCACGCTCAGGCCCATCCAGCGCGTGCCGACTGGGTTGTCTTTTCCAGGTGCGATCGCTCCGGCCGGGCCGTAGTAGGTGGGATTTGGAATGTGGTTGATGATGCGGAACTCGCCTGTGGGCGTCGGTGTGGAGGGCTTGCCGACGGCCACGTCGTAGATCTTCTCGACGCGGTCGCCGTCGAACAGAACCAGCTTGCGGTCGGGGATCGATATCACGATCCGCCTCTGCGCCTGGCGGCGTTCTTCTGCCGCGGCGTCTACGGCCGCGACCAACAGGACCGCGGCCAACTTCGTCATCGTGTTCAGTGTTTGGTGTTTCATGCCCGGCTGGAATGCAGGGCGGGAGCCATGATGTAACCTATTGATATTGCAGTGAGTTATCGGAATCGACCCATGTGTCTGGTTTGACGCATCGTGTGTGGGCGGACACGGGCCGCGGCCTGTCTGGAGTACCAGTCCGAAGTCCACCGGTGCGGCTCTGACGATTGACTCGGTCCTCACGCAATGCTATTGTTCTCAACGACATTGCATTCGCGCGCCGTTGCGCGATGACTCCTTGAGGAGGGTGGCGAGAATGGCCTTCAAACCCGTCCGCGCCGGATTTGTGCCGACGCTGCTGTTTGCGTGTTGGGCAACTTGCTTCGCGGCCGGACGCGACACGCGCTTGGCCGAGGCGGCTCAAAGCGGCGACATGAGCGCCGTTCGCGCCCTACTAGCGGAGAAGGTTGACGTCAACGTACCGCTGGGGGATGGCACAACCGCTCTGCACTGGGTGGTTCGCGCCGATGATGTGAACACCGCCGATCTGTTGGTGCAGGCCGGCGCCGATCCGAAGATCGCGAATCGTCATGGCGTGACTCCGCTGGAACTGGCCTGCATCAATGGCAGCGCCGCCATGATTGCGAGGCTCCTGGACGCGGGCGTGGACCCGAATTCAGTCAATCCGAGCGGCCAGACCGCATTGATGATTGCGTCGCGCACCGGCAATCCGGAAGCCGTGCAAGTGTTACTCGACCGGGGCGCGGCGGTGAACGCACAGGACACGGTCGCGCAACAGACGGCGCTCATGTGGGCTGTGACCGAAGACCATGCCGAGGCCGTCCGACTTTTGCTGAGCCGGCATGCGGACGTGAATGCACGCACGCTGGTGGTGGAGACTCCGCCTCCAACGGCCGGCAACCTTCAGGGGGTAGGCCGGGCGCAGAACCGCGAGAAACCGGTTCCGCAGGGCGGTATGACTCCGCTGCTCTATGCGGCTCGGGATGGACGGCTGGAAATCGCGCGGTTGTTGCTGGCCGCGGGCGCGAGCGTCAATCAGACCGAGGCGAATGGCAGCACTCCTTTGCTGCTGGCGATCGCGAACGGACAGGTGGACGTGGCGAAGTTGCTTTTGGAGAAGAATGCCGATGTGAACGCCGCCGACGGCTTCGGTCGTACCGCCCTGTGGGCCGCCGTGGATCTGCGAAACTTGGACGTCGCGGACGCGAGCGGAACCAATGGAATCGTGCGCGAGCCTATCTTGCCTATGATTCAATCGCTGCTGGAGCGCGGAGCCAGCGTCAACGCCCGCTTGGCCAAGGAGCCGCCGAGCCGCCGCTGGATGATGCCGTTCGGGGCTCGGCAATGGGTGAAGCCCGACGGTCAAACGCCGTTCGTGCGAGCGGCTCTCGCGGGCGACGTCGCCGTGATGCGGCTCTTGCTCGACCATGGAGCTGATCCCAACATTCCAACCCTGGCAGGCACCACCGCGTTAATGTCGGCTTCCGGCGTGGGTTGGGTGTCGCGACAGACCTACACCGAGTCGCCGGAGTCTCTCCTCGAGGCCGCCAAGATTTGCATCGAGCATCACGCCGATGTGAACGCCGTGGATTCCCTGGGCTATACAGCGCTGCACGGCGCGGCTTACCGGGGATCGGATGCCATCGTGCAGTTGCTCGCAGCAAATGGAGCCAAGCTGGACGCCAAGGACAAGCAGGGGCGGACGCCGGCTGTGTTTGCAGACGGAACCGTGTACGTATCGGGGCCTCCGGAGAAACGTCCCACCACGCTCGCGCTGCTGCAGAAGTTAGCGGGGGCCGATAAGGCGCAATGAAGCGCTGGATCATAACCGGAATGCTCGCGGTCCTAGCAGGATCCGGCAGCTACGGGCCCACTGCTGCTGTGGCTCAAACTGGAACAGCCTCACCCGAGCGGGCGTTTCTCAATCAATATTGCGTCACCTGCCACAACGCGCGCGCGCGAACCGGCGGTCTGGCACTCGACAGCCTGGACCCGGCCCATCCCGGTGAGAATGCCGAGACCTGGGAGAAGGCCGTCCGCAAGCTGCGCGCCGGGATGATGCCGCCGAGCGGCGCTCCGCGCCCGGATCGCTCGGTGACCGACGGCTTCACGGCGAAGTTAGAGGCCGAGCTCGACCGTTGGGCTGACGCGCATCCGAATCCTGGCTCGACGGCGCTGCATCGTCTCAACCGCAACGAATACGCGCGCGTGATTCGAGACTTGCTGTCGCTGGATGTGGATGTTTCGAAGCTCCTGCCCGCTGACGATTCGGCTGAGGGTTTCGACAACGTCGCCGATGTGCTGCGCATCTCGCCGTCGCTGATGGATCGTTACGTCTCGGCAGCAGCTCAAATCAGCCGGCTCGCGGTGGGCGATGCGTCCATCGGCGCGGCCACCGCGACGTATCGAAGCGCGTCGGGCGATGGCGCGGGTGAGATACCGCTGGGAACGTTCGGCGGCCTGGTGGTGCATCACAACTTCCCGCTGGACGGTAAGTATTCGTTTAAAGTGCGCGGCGGTGGCGGCGTGCCTTACGACAACCGCGTTTCGAAAGTCGAAGTCACCGTGAATGGCGAGCCGGTGAAAGTGGTCGAGGTCGGCTACTACGTCACTGCTGATTTTCAGTTGGATATGACGGCCGGGCCGCAAACATTGGGATTTGCTCTCATCGACAAGGACCCGCAACCGATCGCCACCACCTGGAAAGTCCCGCCGAATTCCGTGGGTCCCACCACGGTCGCCATCGCCGGTCCGCTCAGCTCCACAGGACCCGGGGACACGCCCAGTCGCCGCCGCATCTTCATTTGCAAACCGCAGTCCGCGAGCGAAGAGCTTCCCTGTGCGAAGAAGATCTTGTCTACGCTAGCTCGGCGTGCTTACCGCGCGCCGGCTACCGACGACGACCTGGAAATCCTGCTGGGTTTCTATCAACGGGGCCGCAATGCCAGCGGATTCGACACCGGCATTCAGTCCGGGATCGAGCGCATGCTGGTCTCGCCGCGATTTGTTTTCCGCTTCGAAGAGGAGCCCGCGGGTCTGGCGGCGGGCGCGATCTTCCGCGTTGACGATCTGGAATTGGCCTCGCGGCTATCGTTCTTTCTGTGGTCGAGCATCCCGGACGACGAGCTGTTGAACCTGGCCGTTCAGGGCAAATTGAAGGATCCGGCCATTCTGGAGCAGCAGACTCTGCGGATGCTGAACGACCCCCGCTCGGATGCACTGGTGAAGAACTTCGCCGGGCAGTGGCTCTACCTTCGCGAAGTGAAGACCGCCCCGGCGCCGGTCAACGGCGAACTGCGGCGCGCCTTTGAACGCGAAACCGAGATGTTGTTTCAGAGCATCCTCCGCGAGAACCGCAATGTTCTGGACTTGCTCAACGCCGATTACACGTTTGTGAATGAGCGCCTGGCCCGCCACTACGGGATTCCCAACATTTATGGCGACCACTTCCGCCGGGTCGCTATTAAAGACGAAGCGCGGCGCGGCCTGCTGGGTCAAGGCAGCTTTCTCCTCGTGACATCAGTTGCGGATCGTACCTCTCCGGTGGCGCGCGGCAAATGGATTCTCGAAAATCTGCTGGGCACGGCGGCTCCGGTTCCGCCGCCCAACGTGCCCGCGCTCGAAGAAAGCGCCGGGAAGAACGAGCCTCGCTCCGTGCGGCAACAGATGGAATTTCATCGGCGCAACGCCGTGTGCGCGTCCTGCCACAAAATCATGGACCCCATCGGGCTCTCGCTCGAAAATTTCGACTTGGTCGGAAAATGGCGCGACGCCGATCAGGGTGTGGTCATCGACGCTTCGGGCGAACTGGTGGACGGTACAAAACTGAATGGCGTGGCGAGCCTGCGGAAAGCGCTGCTCAGCCGCTCGGATGTGTTCGTCACCACCATGACCGAGAAGCTGATGACCTACGGAATCGGCCGTAGCGTTCATTATTACGATCAGCCCACGATTCGATCCATCGTGCGGAACGCGGTGCAGAACGACTATCGTTTCTCGTCGATCATATTAGGTATTGTGAAGAGCGGTCCGTTTCAGATGCGGGTAAAAGGTTCGGGAGGAGCATGATGTTCATCACTAAGAAGCATTTGTCCCGGCGCACAGTGCTGCGCGGCTTGGGAGCCTCGCTATCGCTGCCGTTCCTGGATTCGATGATGCCGGCGCAAACCGCTCTGAGCAAGACCGCCGCGAATCCCAAGAGCCGCTTGATGTGTATCTATGTGCCTCACGGCGCGATCATGGGCAAGTGGACTCCGGCTGCTGAAGGCAAGGGTTTCGAATTCAGCGAAATCCTGAAGCCCCTGGAGCCTTTCCGCGATTATCTGAACGTGGTGAGCGATCTCGCGCATCCCATGGCGGGCGGAGAGAACAGCGATGCCGGCGCGGACCACCAGCGTTCCGCCGCGGTCTTCCTCAGCGGAGTGCATCCGGAGAAAGGCGTCGAAGCGCACGTGGGCCGGACCTTCGATCAAGCTTACGCCGATCGCATGGGGCAGGACACGCCGCTGCCTTCGCTGGAACTCTCGATTGAAGACGTGTCCTTGAGCTGTGGCGCAGGCCTGGCGTGCGCGTACATGAACACCATCTCCTGGAAGACGGCCTCGACGCCTCTGCCCATGGAGAACAATCCCCAAGTGGTTTTCGAGCGCCTGTTCGGAGACGGACGCAATGACGCGGAACGAGCCGCGCGCCGCACCCAGGCCAGCAGTATTCTCGATTCGCTGCAGGGCGAAATCGCGTCGTTGAAGAAACAGCTTCCCGCCTCGGATCGCACTCGGCTCGCCGAGTATCTGGATGACGTGCGCGAAATCGAGCGCCGCATTCAGAAAGCGGCCACTGCTGCGCCCGCCGGTCTGACAGTTCCCGACGCGCCGGTGGGCATTCCGGATTCCTTCTCGGACCACCTGAAGCTGATGTTCGACCTGCAGGTGCTGGCGTACAAGGCCGAGATCACGCGCGTTTCGACATTGATGCTGGCTCGGGAAACCAGCACCGTTGTGTATCCGGAAAGCGGCATCCGGTCCGGCTTCCACAGCACCTCGCACCATTCTGACGTAGCGGAAAATATGGACAAGTTCGCCCAGATCAATCGCTATCACATCAGCCAGCTGGCGTACCTGCTGAAGAAGCTGCAATCGACGCCGGATGGCGATGGGAATTTGCTGGACCATTCGCTGGTCTTATATGGAAGCGGGATCAGCGACGGCAACAAGCACAATCACGATCCGCTGCCGGTGCTGCTCGCCGGGGGCGCATCGGGGCAGATCCTAGGCGGCCGGCACTTGCGGTACTCCAAGCACACGCAGATGTCGAACCTGCTGTTGTCCATGCTGGATAAGCTCGGCGTTCCGATGGACAAATTTGGGGACAGCACCGGCAAGCTGGAAATTTGACGCTGGGACAGTATGCTCCGTCTGCCAATGCGCACGGCTCGCTGTTGTTTCTTGTCGCTAGCTCTGGGGCCCATTCTTGGTGCGGCGGGATTTCCAACGCCGCTCAAGGACATTCCCGCGCCGGCTAACCATCAGGCCCAAACCGCTGTATTTGCCGGTGGGTGTTTCTGGGGCGTGGAGGAGGTTTTTGAACACCTCAAGGGCGTGTCGAGCGCAGTATCGGGCTACTCAGGCGGCAGCAAGTCGACCGCGATCTATGAGGTCGTAAGCGCCGGACGGACAGGCCACGCCGAGTCGGTGCGAGTGACTTACGATCCGTCGCAAATCTCCTACGGACAACTGCTCCAGGTTTTCTTCTCGGTCGCACACGATCCCACCCAAGTCGGCGGTCAAGGACCCGACCTAGGTTCGCAGTACCGATCCGCCATCTTCTACGGAACCGACGAGCAGCAGCAAGTTTCTGCGGCGTACATCCAGCAGCTAAACACCGCCAGGATTTTTTCGCGTCCGATCGCGACGCAGTTGACGCCTCTCACGGCCTTTTACCCCGCCGAGGAGTACCATCAGCACTTCGCCGCGCGGAATCCGAATTACGCGTACGTGGTCGCCTACGATCTGCCCAAGGTGCAGCGGCTTCGGCAACAATTTCCTCAGCTCTGGAAGGGAAACTGATCCCGGCTTACGGGAGCGGATTCGCGAGCGGTTTCAATTGCGGCGCTTGCCCTTCGGGCAGAGGGTAGCGATCGGTGTTCACCGCCATGGAGACGATCTGGTAGTAGCCGACCACGCCCAAAAGCTCGATCATATTGCGCTCGCCCAGGAGTTCCTTTGTGGCGGCAAAATTTCCGTCGCTGACTTGCGTGGTCTTGAGCACACCGGAGACGAAGTTGTAAACAGTCTCTTCGTCTTTGGGCATCGAGGCCGGTCTTCGTCCCTCGGCAATCGCGGTGATGGTGGTCTCGCTCAAGCCGGCCTGCGTCCCGGCCCTGTGGTGCGCATAGAACGGGAATTGCGCCATCCAGAAACGCGTGGTGATCAACGCCGCCAGCTCGTTCAACTTGTTCGGAAGCGTGGAATGGAAGCGGATATACTCGCCATAGCGCGCGACGCCTTCGGCCACATCGGGACCGCGCAACAGAGTATTGAGCGGCCCTCCGGAACCACCTTGAATCGCACCCGAGAGGATCTTATCCACCACCGCCTTCTGTCCCGGCGTCATCTCGTCATAGCCCAGACCGGGGAAGCGGTCGCCGCGCAGCTCCAGTTTGTACTTGCCGACGGTCGAAGTCTTGGTCACCGGCGGCGAAGCGCCCGGCGGAGGTGCAGTCGCGAAGCCGGCGCCAACCACAGGAATCGGCTGGGCGAGCGGTTTCAACTCCGGCTTCTGATCGGCGTTCGCCATCGGGTACCGGTCGGCATTCATCATCAGCGAAGCCACTTGGTAGAACCCGACCAGCCCAAATAGATCCGCAATGCCCTTCTCGCCCAGCGAGCCTTTCGCGGCGGCGAAGGCCGCGTCGCTCACCTGATGAGTGGTCATCAGCTCGCGGAGAAAGTTGTAAATCGGCTCTTCATCCGGCTTCAGCGCTGTGGGCCGCCGGCCCTCCGCGATGGCGCTGATGGCCTCCTCGCTCAACCCCGCTTGCACGGCCGCGCGGTGATGCACCGTCCATTCGAACTGGCTGGTCCAGTAGCGTCCGTTGATCAGGATGGCGAGCTCGCTCTGCTTGGCCGACAGCGAAGTATTGGCCCGCGAAATGCGCATCGCGTCGGCCATCTCCGGGCTGCGCAGGATTACGCTGAAGTCCCCGATGGCGCCTCTCCCGGCGATCGCGCGATCCGCCATGGCCCTTTGCGCCGGCGTCATGTCCTTGTACTTGATCGGCGGCAACCGGTCGCCGCGCATGTTCAAAGCTTGATCGGGATCGGACGGCTTGGGTCTCACGCCCTGCGCACTCGCAACACCCATCGCACAAATCAACCCAACGGATAAAAATCGCATGAGTTCTCCTACGGCAGCGGATGTGCCAGCGGCTTCAGCTCGGGCTTCTGCGAAGCATCCGCCAGCGGGTACCGATCCACATTCATGAACATCGACACGACCTGGTAGTAACCCGCCGCGCCGATAATTTCCACGATGCCACGCTCACCGAGTTTGTCTTTCATCGCTTGAAAGGTCGCATCGCTAACCTGTCCCGTTTTGTAGAATTCGGTGCAGAAGTTGTACACGGCCTCTTCTCCCGGATCGAGCGACGCCGGCCGCCGGCCCTCCGCGACCGCGCGAACCGTCTCCTCCTTCAACCCGGCCTGAACGCCGGCGCGGCGATGCGCCTGCCATTCGAACTGCGCCATCCAATAGCGCGCCGTGATCAGAATGGCTAGTTCCTTCAGCTTGTCGGCCACCGACAAATGAAAGCGAATCCGGTCGCCGAAGGGCCACAGCGCATCCGCCACCTGCGGACTGCGCACGGCGATATTGAAAATCCCGATCGCGCCGCGTCCCGTCAGCGAACGGCCCGTAGCGGCTTTCTGCTCCGGCGTCATGTCGTCGTAGCTGAGACCCGGAAAGCGGTCGCCCCGCAACTCGAGTTTGGTTTTGCCGACCATCGAAGTCTTGGCCACCACACGGCCCGGCACAGGCGCAGTCGCGAACCCGGCGGTATCAACCAACGGCAGCGGATTCCCGAGCGGCTTCAGCTCGGGCTTGGCTCCGTTGGCTAGCGGGTAACGGTCCACGTTGAGCGCCATCGAGACAATGGAGTACCATCCGCTCGTGGCCATAATGTCCACGATGCCCTTCTCCCCAAACTTGTCCTTCGCGGCCTGAAAAGTTGCGTCGCTCACCTGATGGGTGGTGAACAGCTCATCCATGAAGTTGTAGGCAGCCTCCACATCCGGAGCCATTCCAGTTGGGCGCTTGCCCGTGGCAATGGCATCCGCGATCGCCGGACTCAGTCCAGCCCGCAAAGCAGCGGCCTTGTGAGCGTTCCACTCGAACTGCGCGCCCCAATAACGCGCCGTCAGGATGATCACCGTCTCGGCCACCTGCGCCGACAGCCCGGGATGAAAGCGCCCTTGCTCGCCGAACTGCTGCGCCGCATCGCCCATCTCGGGGCTGCGCAACAGCACATTGAATGGCCCGCCGAGGCCGCGGCGCTGCCCCGAAAGCAAATGCTCCACCATGGTCTTTTGCTCGGGCGTGAGCTCTTCGTATTTGAGCGCCCGGAAGCGGTCGCCGACCAAACCCAAATCGCGATTTGCAGGCGCTTGCGCGAAAGCCCAAACTGGCGGCAGTCACCCCGCAGACGCAGAAAAGTCGCAGACCCATGGCACCTTCCTTTCCGAGGGTACGATTATCCCAAACGTTGGCGTCATTGGAAAGGCGTCGTGCTCGTGCTCGTGCTGGCTGCGCTGACTGACGTGATAATTCCTGCTACGTTTGAAGGAAGGCCGAACATGCAGATTCCTCGCAGAACTTTCCTTGCGCTCGCCGGTACCGGCTTCCTGCGGGCGGACGACGGTCCCAAGCGTGACATGCTGGTGCGGTCGGTTCGCCCCGAAGATCTGGAGATGACCCTCACCGGTTTCTCCGACTACATCACTCCGATTGAGCATTTCTTCGTCCGCACCCACGTCTACGTCCCTAAGGTGGACCTAGCCTCCTGGCGTCTCAAAGTCGAGGGCGAAGTGACCACTCCGCTCACGCTGACCATGGAGGATCTGCGAGCGCTGCCGCCAGTCGAACTGGTGAGCGTCGTTGAGTGCGCGGGCAACGGCCGCGGGTTCTATGAACCGCCGGTTCCGGGTCTGCAATGGGGCAACGGCGCGGTGGGGAATGCGCGCTGGAAGGGCGTGCGCCTGGCCGATGTGCTGAAGCGCGCCGGCATCAAGGACTCATCCAAGGAAATTCTCTTCGATGGCGCGGATGTCCCGCTGGGCACCATGCCGGACTTTCAACGCTCGATCCCAGTGAAGAAGGCTCAGGATAACAATACACTTCTGGCGTACGGAATGAACGGCGAGACGCTGCCGCAGAAGCACGGCTTCCCGTTGCGGGTGATCGCGCCGGGCTGGGCGAGCGATTCATGGGTCAAGTGGCTGACCTCGATTCGCGTCCTCAACACAGAACACGGCGGCTTCTGGATGAAGGGCACCTACCGTCACCCCGGCAAGCCAGTCGCGCCCGGAACGGCCGTTCCCGCAGACCAGATGCAACCCGTGACCAGCCTGCACGTGAAGAGTGTAATCGCGGCGCCTGTGGATGGCGCACAGGTCCTCGCGGGAAGGCCTCTAGTGATCCGGGGCGTGGCCTGGAGCGGCGACGCCGGACCGGTAACAGGAGTAGAAGTGAGCGTAGACGGCGGGCGCGCCTGGAAGCCAGCCGCTCTGGGTCGGGATCAAAGGACCCAATTCGGCTGGCGCCAGTGGGAGCTCTCGTGGACCCCCGCTCGCGAGTCTTATTACACGATCCTGGCTCGGGCGCGCGACGCCGCGGGCAATACGCAACCCCTGGATCAAGAGTGGAATCCTTCTGGGTATTTGTGGAACGTAGCCCCGCGCGTTGGCGTGGATGTCGTCCAGCAACTTCCCGGACCGTCTCAGGCGACACAACCCCCCGCCTCCGATCGAGCACAACCCTCCGCGTTCAAGAGCGCGTGCTCGGCCTGCCACGAAGACGACGTCATCCGCCAACAGCGCCTCACTCGCGCGCAGTGGGACCGGGAAATCACGAAAATGACCGGCTGGGGCGCGAAAGTGAAGGACGAGGATCGCGCCGGCCTCCTGGATTATCTGTTGACCAATTATGGCCCGCGCCCGCGCAGCCGGTAATCGCGAAGCCGTCAGATTCATGTTCCATTTACGTGCATTAACGGCCCAAAAAGGGTCCCCGCCGAGCACGAATGGGAAGTGAGAACTCCGGACAGTTTCGACTTCCTGGCGATCCGATTCTTAAAATTATAGAACTGCGATTCAAGCCTTACTGAGCAGCGGACTCGCCCTGTTGATCCCACTTGGCTTGATTGCGGGTGGTCCTCCAATAAGAGTCGCCCCACCAGCCCACCTGAGGTCTTCCAAAACTCCGTCCCCCAGCCCCACCATCGAGGGCCTTTTTGCCTGGGCGGGGGGCGCTCCCCTGCGGCCCAAAAGGATTAGCGGCGAAGCGGGGGTCATTACCCCTCATTGAGCCATTCCCCCAGGTATGAGCCGAGTCTTGGCTAACCTTTTCGGACGCGCCCTTGCCAGCGTTGTTCTTCGCCCCCGCCTGCTGGTCGTCCCCCTGGTTCGAACTGGACTTGTCCTTCGCCGCTTCTTCTTTTGATGCCGTCTGAACTACCGGGCCCTGCTGGGGTAGCGGAGAGGCAGCGTTCGCGATTCCGATGAACGCGAATGCGGATAGTACACGCACAAGAACAAACCTTCTTTTCACGTTGTGATCTCCTGGTTTCCCCTATGGAGGGCTTATCGGCGGAGCTTTCGAATATAAGAGGCGAGCGCTGTACGGGAACCAGGACCAAAAAAAGAAGCGCCGCGTTAAAGCGGCGCTCCTCGAACGTTCAGCCTGCGAAACCAAACTACCGGGCGAGCGGATCTGGCCGGACCTGGAACTTCACAATCTTCCCTTTGGTCCCCTTGCCGCCCTCGATATGCCACACGAAGTGCGTGCCGTAGTTCGAATACAGCGCACGTCCCTTCCAACCGGCGTTGGCATCGTCGATGCGGCCGTCCATGCCGCGCGCGTAGAACCCGAGCGGATAAGGAATACGGAAGTAAGTCCACTTCTGCGTCTGCGGGTTCAGCGCAATCAGCGAATCGGAGTTAGACCCCGTCGCGAAAGGAATGTTCTTGCCGAGTCCTATGATGTCCTGCTGATCCACCCAGTTGTAATAATGGAAATCCGCGGGAACATCGGTACCTTTCAGCCGAGGCCCGGTGGTCTGATACAGCGTCCAGCCTTCTTTGCACTGGCTGCCGTCCACCTTCTGCACTCCCGTCAGATCCTTGCACTTGCGCACATCGAAGCTGGCCAGGTGGCTGGTGGCGGCCAGCGCCGTCCAGACCACGCCGTTGGTGTCGATGTCCACGCCGCGAGGATCGTAGCCCGGCGCCGGCACTTTGAAAATCTGCGTCCGGCAGGTCGAGGGAGGGTTGTTCCCCCGCTGCAAGCGGATCAAAAAGCCGGGGAAATCTTCCGCGACGCCCCACACGGAGTCGTCGACGGGGCTCGGAATCATCGAGTACATGGCGAAGTTGATTTGAGTGTCCAGCTTCGGATCGAACGGCGTCGCGCCCGCTTTTCCGCGCCCGCCGGCAGCCCCGCCGGTGTCGGTCGAATACAGCAGCGCGAGATCCGCCCCACGTGCGACCACGTTCCAGGGCCGAGTGATCTTTCCATCGCCGTTAGTATCCACCACCTGCCCGCACCAGCCCACCGCGGCCTGCTCGGCCTGCTTCTCGTCTTTGGTCGAGGCCAGCGTCTGGTCGTAAACCTTCGAATCCACCCAGCCGAAGATCGGACCGCTCAGCTCGTTGAAATACACGGTCTCGTCGGGATCGTTGTCGAACTGCAAATGGTGCGTGGAGTAGCACGTGTCGATCAACTGGAACTGCTTGGTCTTGGGGTCCCAGTAGGAAGCCTGCCGGGCGCTGTTTTTCAGCGGGTACCAATCGGCGTATTTATTGCTCGGATCGTTGCACCAGGAAGGATCGGCGTTGGGGCGAATCTTGGAGGTCATCCACACCCGGCCCTTACTATCCATCATGGGATTGTGCGGATCAGCCGGATCGTAAGGCGGATTGGACCACAGATGCTCATTGCCCCAGAACATCGACGGACGGTTCGGCGAGGGGAAGCGCGAAGGAACCTTGTCCTTGGGTTCGCGCGTCGGAATGTCGATCGCGTAGGTGTTGTTGTCCGCCTGATCCAAAACCACCAATTGGCCGTGCCCCGCGTTCACCGCGTAGTTCGGGCCGCCGCCGTTTAGAGTCGGATGATTCTTGTCGGTCGAAATCTGATCGTGCATGAAGGAGTGATCGTCGCCCACGTCCCACTGCGTCGAGACGATGTTGCGCTCGATCCCGGTTGGGCGGGCCGGCGTCGGCGGCACGGCGCCATGCTCGATGCTCTCGGTCCAGTCCGATAGGGCCTTCAATGTGGGGTCCTTGCCCATCTGGCCCAGCAAGCCGTACATGTTGGTCCCGCGGACGCCCACGCCCAGGCGCCACTCCCAAGCTTCCGCGTCGGTCTTGAGCTCGGGCTTCGCGGCGAAGACATGCTTCGTGTCGCGAGTAAGCGCGTTGCCCAGTTGATGGCAGAAGTTGCAACCCGACTTCAAGCGGTTGATCCACTCGTCCTGGCTCTTCATCGTGATGCCCAGTCCGTTACCCGAGGGCCCGGTTCCAGGGAAGAGATTCTTCGCCGGCGGCGCCATCATCGAGAGCCAGTAGTCGCCGGGGTAGGTCTTGGCGGCCTCCTGAGGCGTCTTCGCCGAGGTCACTTTCAGCGTCACGGAGGAGGTCGAAGGCTTCATCTCGATGGGCGAGGAATCCACCAGCCCATAACCCCGAACCCAAACTCTGTAATTGACCGCCGGCAACTCCGGCACCGCGAAGCGGCCTTGATCGTCGGTAACGACAGTTTTGATGAAGTTCGTCTGAAGGTCCTTGGTCTCGGCAATCACCCACACCCCGGCTTCAGGGCCTTTTTCGCCCTGGACCACGCCCGTGATGTATCCGGCAGGGCTGACGTAGCGCGAGGCCGAGGCCTGCTTGGCAGCGCCTTTTTGCTGGGCATTGGTGCTAAACACCCCGAATCCGGCGATCAGGGCAAATACGGCGGCGCACAACAGGGCGACTCTTCCCCTGGACTGGATGATCTTCATAGAACTCTCCTCATGAGCCACTTCTGGGCTGCTCTGCCACAAGCTCTGTGACAAGAAATGTCCCATTCAGTATAGTCGCGCCCCAGTAGGTCGCGCAACGACCAGGAGGCGAGCTAGGGGCAGGTAGTCCGCTAAGAGTTGGTTGAGGGCAAGAGGTTCCCTAATCGGGGATATAGGGAGCTTCGATGTATTGGTTTGCCGCGTCCAGGGCGCCTTGTGTGTTGTCCCTGGTCCTAAGGGCCAGTCGGTACTCGTTTAGCGCGCGCTCGCGCTGGTGGGTAGCGTCGTAGACCTTGCCCAGATCGACATGCGCCCATGCCTCAATCCATCTTGGGTTCAGATCGCCAGAAAGCGATTCGCGCAATTCGTTGGCCGAGTTCTGGTAGCTGCCCTGCAGCAAATACATTTCGCCGATTCGGAAGTGAATGAGGGAACTACGCCGATTCGTCTTGAGCGCTTCCTGGCACTTGTCCAGGGTATCGCAGTCGTTGCTTTGACTCAATCCAAGCCCAACGGATAAAGCAGCGAGAGTCAGCAGTTTCATGGGGAACACCGCGCACTGCCATTGTAAGCACACCGGCCGAGTGCGTTTAATGAATGGCGGTATGGCGAGGAAGAAAGCCGAACTCATAACCATTCGAGTCGGATGCAAAAGGACCTCCGCCTAGCCAGGACAGCTTCAGGACACGCCATCAACCGCGTGCTCAATCATGTCTCCATCAGCCGGTGTAAACGCGGTGTAGACAATGTAGGGCGCGATGAGAAAACAGGCCTGCCCCAGGAGCATGCGAATTGCGTCTGCCATCATAGGTCCCAATCGCTGCGGCCGTCGCCCGATCTGTAACGCGGCGTCCTGAAGGTGAAAGTAACTGTACGGGGTGAGGACTAGCCGGACCACGTTGAATGCCACCCAAATTCCCCACGTAATCAACGCCACCTTCGTCGCGAAGACAAGCAGCCTGGAGACGGGAACGTCCGCATCCGTGAATAATTCACCGTCTGCGTGGCGGAAAAACGCGAGCAATAGCAGGATGTAAGCAAAGGCCGAAAGCTCGGTCAGCACAATGGAGACGTGTTTGATCGTCCGTGGATCTCGCGCGGCAGCGACAACGCTTGTGGCTCCGATCTTCCAATCGAGCGCCTTCATCACTGTCAAATAGGGGACCAAGGATCCTCCGATCCAGTCCCATAAGTCCACAGCCACGATCAAGCCGAACACGAGCACGGTCACCAAGCTCACTTGCCGGATGTATTTTGGAAAGCGCAGGCTTCCTTCGATTCGGTACAAAGCAAAATAAAACCCTGGCATGATCGCGGAGCCGATCCACAGCCAACCATAGATCAGAACCATCCACGGCTTCATCACGGGATAGTTCGATGCGAACGCCGCCAGCTCCTGCATCTCGTTCCACATAGGTATCAAGGAGCTCAAGACTGCCGCTATACAGGCTAGTAGAGCGGTCTTCTTAATATCCGTGAACCACGACGACGCTAAATGTGGTCGGATCATCTCATTCCGAGGGTAACCGGCTGCCACGTCCTTTTGTTAAACAACTCTACACCCACGAGTGCATTTCATCGCCAGTCACCGAGAAGTCACCACCATCAACCAGCGCACCGGCCACCACTCCTTCCGCGTCACGGCAGGGCGAATCCGAGGCGAAAATTACCACTATGTGACAAATGCGTCCCACACGATGCGCAAATCCACATGCCTGAGGACTGCGCCCCACCTTCCGCGCCCCAATTCCCAACGTAAGTATCTGATTCTTATTCGGTTCACCCATTCACAAAACGAACCCAAGTGGGGCAGGCCTTTCGGCCTGCAGCCGCCCTTTCAGGCGGTTCAGCGCTGCCCAGCCCGCCGAACTTACAAGATGAACCCGACGCCCCTGAACCACCTCCCCCGCCGCTGAGCCAACAAACTGTTCACCCAAATCTCTTGGTGCCGCGTGCTAGCATCGGGGCGTCAGAGGTTGCGCCGGCCAACCCGGAAATTGCCCGACGATCTTAGCCGGCTCTGCTCAGCGATCGGAAAACGCCCGGCACGATCCGCCGCGAAAGCACTATGGTAAAGTAGCAATTTTAGGAGGCCGACGTGCGTGTCCCACGGAGATGGTTCGTAGCGATCTGCGCCGTGTTCGCTGCAATCGCACCCTCCGCCATGGTAGGTTTTCAAAACAACGGCGGCAAGACCGCGTCCGCCAAGGAGAGTCCCAAACCGGGTCCCAAACTTGGAGACTCGAAGATCAACCCCAAGGACGGTCTGCGTTACCTCTGGATTCCGCCGGGCAACGTCGTGACGGGATGCTCGCCTGGAGACGACGAGTGCTATGAAGACGAATTTCCCACCCGCAAAGTGATCCTGACCAGAGGTTTCTGGTTGAGCCAAACCGAGGTCACGCAAGCCGCCTACGAAAAAGTAACCGGGGAAAACCCCAGCATCTTCAACGGGCCGAATCTACCGGTGGAAATGGTTACCTGGGACGACGCCGATTATTATTGCACCGCCATTGGCGGAAGGCTGCCGACCGAAGCGGAATGGGAGTACGCTGCCAGGGCGGGCACGACCGGAAGCCGGTACGGCAATCTCGACGAAATCGCGTGGTATTGGAATAACAGCCAGCTTTCCACCCACCCGGTGGCGCAAAAGAAACCCAACGCGTTCGGGCTGTACGACATGCTGGGCAACGTCGTCGAGTGGACGCACACCTGGTATACCGTCCAGCACTCGCAAGAGAATATCAATCCGACGGGACCGAGTTCGGCCGAGTTCAAATCGCTCAAAGGTGGCGGCTGGTGGGACGATCCGGATCTCGTCCGCGCCTCGTACCGCAGCCGGATCGAACCGGGCGATACAGACTACAACATCGGCTTCCGCTGCGCCTCGGATTGAGGGCCTCATGCCGCAATGCGCGGAACGCCGGATTACCGGGCTTTCCCTGTTTCCTCCGCCGACAGCGTTGTTACAGGCTTTGTCACCGGCTTCGTAGCGGGCGTCGTCGTGATGACCACCACGCTGACTAGGACGCACAGAGTCCCCAGAATCGTTCGCAGGCCCAGCGTCTCGCCGCCCAGGAAATATCCAAGCAGGACGGCCACCACCGGATTCACGTACGCGTAGGTCCCGACCTTGGTCGGCGATTCATGATGAATCAGCCACACATAGGCGGTAAACGCGATGATGGAACCCGCGACAATCAGATAGACCAATGCGAGCCACGCCCCGAGTGAGACGATCCTGGGATGGAAGTCACGAAATTCTCCCAACGCGGCTGCGGTGAGCGCCAGCAGCGTCCCGCCGGCCAGCATCTGGACTCCCGAGCTCATACCCTTTGAAGGCGGCAGCGGCAGCTTGCGCGTGAGCGCGGACGCCACCGACCAGCTGATCGCTGCCACGATCAGCGCCACCGCACCCGCCCCGTCGATCGGCGCCCCGCCGAGGTTCAACGAACGGCTCACCAGCGCGGCGACTCCGCCAATCCCGATCAAGAGCGCCAAGACCAGGCGCAGTGTGAACCTTTGTGTTCCGAGGAGCACGATTTCCGACAGCGCCATGAACACCGGGATCGTGGCCAGCATGACCGCGGCAAGGCCCGAAGGCACACGCTGTTCGGCCCAGAACAACAGTCCGTAGTCGAGGACGAAGATCAGGACCGCCAGCAAGAATGCCGACATCCACTGGCGTCCGCCGGGTGAGCGCTCACCGCGCGCGAGCATCCAGCCATACAGGATGAGTCCGGCAATTAGGAAGCGCATCGCCGCAAGAAGGAACGGCGGAACTTCGCGGACGCCAATTCGAATGGCGAGAAACGTGGAGCCCCACACCAGATAGATTGTCGCGAAGGCCAACACAGTCTTCCACGTTCGGCGATGGGTTTCGGTTTCCATGATCAGTCGCTACGAAAACTCTAACAAGTTCCGCGCCTCAGCAGTGGACCTTTGCATCCCCGCCGCCCTGTTGCTCCAACGGTCCTCAGCGATACCTCGAAAAACTCGGGAAAGCCGGAACCTCGGTGTATACTGAGAAACGCTGCATGACTTCTGCTTCTGCCGCCGCGCTGAATGAGTGCGGAGAAAGGCTATGCGAGTGAAAAAGAGACTGAGCATCCTGGCGGCGGCTCTCCTCCTGGGAGGCTTGGCCTCCAGCCAGAACCAGCAGGTGGCGGTGCAAATCGACGACACCGGCGTCGTCATCCAGGCGCACCAGAAACGGCACGTCAGGAACGGTCAGGAGGTGCGTTGGGGCCGGGCGGCAGCGGGCGGGGCCTGGTTTGTCCGTTTCGTGGACTCGCCCTGCGCCAATGGCGTGAAGGAATTCGGTTCCGGCCCCGGCGACCCCAAGTCCTGCGTCATCGCGGTCCAATGCGCCAAGGCGGGCGACGCGGGTTGCAAGACCTACCACTACGCCAGCGCGATCGGCCGCAATCAGCCGACCCACGATCCCGACGTCATCGTCGACGAGTAGACCGGTTTCGGCGATCCATCCGCGCCGCCGGCCCGCGCCCCCGGCGTTCCGGCCGCGTTTGCGCTAGTAATAGAACAAGATGATCGGATCGATCATTTCGCACTACGAGGTTCTGGAGAAGCTCGGCGAAGGCGGGATGGGCCTCGTGTACCGCGCCAAGGATCTGCGCCTGGGGCGCATGGTCGCGCTCAAAGCTCTCCCCGAGGAAGACAACCTGGACCCCGCGCGAAAAGCGCGCTTCCTGCTCGAAGCCAAAGCTGCATCCGCCCTGAATCATCCCAACATCATCACCGTCTATGAAATCGAAACGGTCGGCGGTGTGGACTACATTGCCATGGAGTTGGTGCAGGGCGACACGCTGCTCCACCGCATCGGCCCCGCCGGATTGAGTCTCTCCGAAGCCCTCGATTACGCCACACAAATCGCTTCCGGCCTGGCCGCCGCACATGCGGCCGGCATCGTCCATCGCGACATCAAGCCCGCCAACATCATGGTCACCAAGACCGGTCTGGTGAAGATTCTCGATTTCGGACTGGCGCGGATCCAACCCCAGCACCGGGGAGCCTCCGCCACCACCGTGACGATCTCGCCCGAGGCATACTCGTACCCCGGCATCGTGGTCGGCACCTTGGCCTACATGTCGCCGGAGCAGATCCAAGGCAAGGAGCTGGATCAACGCTCCGATATCTTCTCGTTCGGCGTGGTTTTGTTTCAAATGCTCACGGGCCGCCCGCCCTTTGAGAGCAACTCCGATGTCGGCTTGATGTACGAGATTGTCCACGGCTCCCCGCCCTCCCTGGCCGGCGAGGGTCGCGATATCGCCCCCGAGCTTGCGCGAATTTTGAGCACCGCGCTAGAGAAGGACCTCGACCGCCGCTATCAGACGTCGCAGAATTTGGCTGAAGATCTCAAGCAGTTCACCCGTCAGCTGGAGAGCGGTGTGGCGTCCGCGTCATCGTCGCCTCCGCCGAGCGAGCCTGCTGTGAAACGTGTTCAACGTCGCTGGCTCCCAGCCGCGGCCGCTGTGCTCGTCATACTGGCGGTGCTGGCTGTTCTGGGCTGGAAGTTCGCCCCGGCGTTGTTTAACACCGTGTTCAACAATGTACCCGCCGAGAAGAAGATCGCCGTTCTGCCCTTCCTGAATGTGGGTGCAGCCAGCGAGAATCAGGCCCTGTGCGACGGGATCATGGAAGCGCTCACCAGCGAACTCACCCAGCTCGAACAGTTTCACGGGTCCCTGTGGGTGGTACCGTCCACTGAAGTGCGGCGCGAGCAGCTCTCCAGCGCGGCCGGAGCGCGCCGGACCTTGGGCGCCAACCTGGTCATCAGCGGCAGCCTGCAGCGCGATTCCCGCCAGGTGATTCTCACCGCCAGTCTGGTGGATACCGGTACGCTGCGCCAGTTGAGTTCGCGCACCATTCGCAAGCCCTTTGCCGAATTCGCCGACCTGCAGGAAACGGTAGTCCGCGAGATCGCCCGCATGCTGGAGCTGGAACTAGGAAACCAGGAACGCCAGATCCTGGCCGCCGGGGTCACCAAGGCCGCCGGCGCTTACGATTTCTATCTGCAAGCCCAGGGCTACCTGCAACGCCGCAACGTCGCCGACCTGGATCGCGCCATCGATCTGTTCGAACGCGCCGTGGCCCAGGATTCCAATTACGTGCTCGCTTACGCGGGCCTGGGCGAAGCGTATTGGAAGAAGTACCGCGCCACCAGCGACACGCAATGGGTGGAACCGGCGGAAAAGAATTGCAACCGCGCGCTGGCGCTCAGCGATCGTCTGGCGCCGGTCTACGTGACGTTAGGCATCGTGCAGGAAGGCACCGGCCACTACGAAGACGCCATCCGAACCTTTCAACGCGCTCTGGAACTCGACCCCATCAATGCCAGCGCCTACAGCGAGCTCGGCAACGCGTATCTGGCCGCGGGAAAACTGGAAGAATCGGAAAGCACCTATAAGAAAGCTTCGCAACTGCGTCCGAACGACTTCACCAGCATGCTCAACCTGGGCGTGTTCTATTACGACCGTGGCCGCTATCAGGACGCCGCAGGAATCTTTCAGCGCATGACGGAACTCGTGCCCGATAACAGCTCCGGCTACACCAATCTGGGCTCCGTGTACTGGATGAACGGGCAGTATGCCAACGCGGCTATCAGCTATGAGAAGTCCCTGGCGCTGCGGCCGACGGCTTCCGCGTATTCCAGCCTCGGCACCGTGTACTTCTTTCAAGACCGCTGTCCCGAAGCCGTTCCGCTTATGGAGAAGGCCTCCGAAATCCTTCCCAAGAGCGATCAAGTGTGGGGCAATCTCGGGGATGTCTACGGCTGCTCCCCCAACGGCCGCGAAAAGGCCGTGCAAGCCTACCGACGCGCGGTGCAGTTAGGAGAGGAGCGGTTGATGGTGAACCCTAACGACGCGGAGACGCTCGGGCGAGTAGCGCTGTACCGCGCGCGCCTCGGCGACCACGGCGATGCGGTCGTCAAGACCCGGCGAGCCCTGCAACTGGCGCCCACCAGCCGCTCCGTAGCGTGGCACGCCGCGCTCACGTATGAATTGGCAGGTCAGCGCGAACTAGCCCTAGCGTCGGTCCGCGCCGCGCTGCGGGCCGGCCAGCCGGTACAAGAGGTCAGCCACGAACCTACCCTGGCCATGCTGCGCTCCGATCCTCGCTACGCCCAGCTCATGGCGGAGCACTAAGGTGTGGGGCAGGATGGAATCCTGCGCGCCGGTTGGTAACCGGCGCTTGGCATTACTGCGGTACGCGACCAGGCGGATTGCCAATCCGCCGCAGGTTACCAACCTGCCCCACATGCTTCGTTCAGCTTATCGCGCCAGTTTCAGCTCAATCCGGATAAACCGCAACGGCAGATCACTGACATTCTCGTCCTGATGCGCTCCAGCCGACTCCACCCAGCGGACCTGCTTGGCCGCGTACTTGCTCTCGCTCATCGTGCCGTCGGCTCGCCACAGACGCATATTCTGATCCGTCAAATGCACCAGCACGGCTTTGGTATCCGGGTGCTTGTGCAGCGCCAGCTTTTCGTGGGGTGCGATCGTCACCCGAAGCACCCGCACATATTCGTTGTCGATTTCCACGTGATAATGCTGCGGATCGACCAAGGGAGCATCCATCGGCTCCGCCGGAGCTGGAGTGATGACCACCCCGCTGGGCCGCCGCGGCTCGATCTGCACAGCCTCAAACTGCGCGGCGTCGAGGTTTTCACCTTTATGCGCGCTCGCCGGCGACCACATCAGTTCCCCCGCACGATTGCGCAACTCCTGTGCCGAGCCGTCCGGCGACGTGAGCCGGTTGTGCCGGTCGGTCAGAAACACGATCACCGCGCCTGGAGCCGGATGCTGGTGCATCGGCATCATCTCGTGAGGGCCCATGTGTTCGCGAATTACTCGCACCCACTGGTTCTCGATTTCCAACTTGTAATGCTGCGGATCGGCCAGCAGCGGGTCGGGCGCCTGCGCCCGCAGGACGCCAATGATTCCCATCAAAACGCAAAGCGCACGCATGACTTCCTCCCGATAGCCTCCTGACGAGCCAGTATATAGCGCGGAACACCGGCTCCGCCTGCCCGTAATGCGAGATGATAAATTGTGGTCGACCCCGTCCTTGAATTCGAAGCCGCCCGAGCCCTGATCGGCCGTTACGTCCGCAGCCCTCTGGGCCAAGCTGAACTGGCGCGCGTAGAGCCCACTTCTGATCGCCCCGCCATCGAAGCCGCGCTCGCCGATCTAACGGAAGCCGTCGAGTACACCCACACCTCCGCCCGCCCCCAAGCCGCCGCCCAGGGAGCCGCGATCCGTCTCGACTTCAGCCTGCCCGCCGACCCCGCCCCCTTCGTCGCCCGCCTCCGCATCGAAGGCGCGGGGCTCGAGGGCAGCGAAATCCTGGTGCTGGCCCGAGTGTTGGACGTGTCCGCCGAAGCCCGCTCCATCCTGATCACCGTCGGCGACAAATTCCCACGCTTGGCCGCCTATGGAAACCAGCTTGCCGATCTCGACGAACTGGCCCGCGACCTGCGCGGCAAAATCCTCCCCGATGGCAGCCTGGCCGACGACGCCAGTGTCGCGCTGGCCCGCCTCCGGCGCGACGTGGAACGCCAGCGCCGCCTGATCGAGGAGTCGCTGGCTCGCTTCCTCCGCGCGCATCACGAAGACGGCACGTTGCAGGAAGATTTCGTAACCATCCGCAACGACCGTTTCGTGGTCCCCATCGTCACCGGCCGCGAGCGCCGCGTCGACGGCGTGATCCACGGCTCCAGCGGCAGCGGTGCCACCGTGTTCGTCGAGCCCCTCGAAACCATCAACCTCAACAACGAGCTGGTGCGCCTGCACGAAGAAGAATTACGCGAAGTCCACCGCATCCTGCGCGAGTTCACCGCGCGCCTCCGCCAGCACTCCGCCCTCATCACCGCGACCTCGGCGGTCTTGGCGCGTCTCGATCTCCTTTTCGCCAAAGCCGACTTCGCGCGCGACTTCGACTGCACCGTGCCGCGCCTCAGTTCCCCAGAAGCGCACCGACTGATTCTGCGCGACGCGCGCCACCCACTGCTCGAAGACATCTTCCGCCGCCAGAACAAGCGGGTCGTGCCGATGTCGCTCGACCTGGACTTCGCCCGCCGCACGCTGCTGATCAGCGGCCCCAACACTGGCGGAAAGACGGTGGCGCTCAAAACCGTCGGTTTGCTCGCCGCCATGACTCACGCGGCTCTGCCCGTGCCCGCCCGGGAAGCCGAGGTCCCGCTCTTCGACCAGATCCTGGCCGACATCGGCGATCATCAATCGCTGGCCGAAAGTTTAAGCTCTTTCTCCGCGCACATCGTAGCGGTGCGCCGCATGCTGGAACGCACCACTGCCGATTCTCTAGTGCTGCTCGACGAGCTCGGCCGCGCCACCGACCCCGAAGAGGGCGGCGCGCTGGCGGTCGTGATCCTGGACGAATTCCGCAAATCCGGAGCGTTCACCCTGGCCTCGACGCACTTGATGGCCCTCAAAGTCTACGGCGCTACAGCCGAGGGCGTCGTCAACGGCTCCATGGGCTTCGACGACGCCACGCTAGATCCAACGTATGTGCTGCGCTTGGGCGCGCCCGGAAAATCGGCGGGTCTGGAAATCGCCGGCCGCCTGGGGCTGGAGCCCGCCATCATCGCCGCCGCACGCGAGCGCATGAGCACCCACGAGCGCGACCTGGCAAGACTGCTAGCCGAGCTGCACACACGCATCGAAGCGCTGGAAGCCGAGCGCGCGAGCCTGGCCGAACAAAAGCGGACCGTTGACGCCCGCGAGCAATCGCTAGAGCAAACCTGGGAACGCAAGTACGCCGCCAAAATCCGCGAGCTCGAACAGCAAGCCGCGCGCTTAGCGGCCAAGTTCGATCAAACCGCCCGCGAGACTATCGAAGATCTAAGTCAGAAAGCCCGCGCCCGCATCGCCAAGACGCAACGCGAGTATCGAGAAGCCGTGGAAGCATTGGCCCTGGCGCCGGTGAAGACAGCGGCGGCCACGAGCACCGCTCCGCCGAGTCTGCGTCTGGAGCCCGGCGCGCGCATCAGGCTCAAGGGAGTGCGCCAGCCCGCCACCGTCCGCCGCATCGCCCCCGACGGCGCGATCGAAGTCGACGCCGGATTCCTGAAGATGCGCATCGGCTCTTCCGACATCGAAGAGATCCTGCCCGCCGCAGCCCCAGACTCGAAGCCGTCGGGCGTAGGATTCCGCCAGGCAGGACCCAGCTTCAGCGGCAACTATCGTGAGATCAATCTCATTGGACAACGCGCCGAGGAAGCCTGCGCCCAGGTCGAAAAATTCCTGGATACCGCGGCCTTGGCCCAAGTAGATCGCGTGCGTATCGTGCACGGCCACGGCATGGGCATTCTGAAGCGCGCCGTCGCCGAGCTGTTGAAGGAGAGCCCCCACGTAGCCAAGTTCTACCTCGCCCCGCCCGAAGAAGGCGGCACCGGCGCTACGATAGCAGAGATGAAATAAACGCCGTGTTGAGCACGCACTCGTGCGTGCCACGCCGGCACTCGTGCCGGCGCAAGGCCACCAACATGAACATCGACTTCATCAGAGCCCACTGCATGAGCCTGCCCCACGCCACCGAACAAGTCCAGTGGGGCGACGACCTGGTCTTCAAAATTGCAGGCAAGATGTTCGCCGGCGCCCCGCTCAGCCCCGCCCGCATCGCGCTTTCATTCAAAGCCACACCCGAGGAATTCGCCGAACTAGTCGAGCGCCCCGGAGTGATCCCCGCCCCCTACGCGGCGCGCAACTTCTGGGTCGCGCTCGAAACCCACGACGCGCTCCCGCCTGCCGAAATCAAGGTGCGGCTGACGCGATCCTACCAGTTGGTGTTCGCGAAACTCCCCAAGAAGACGCAAGCGGAGCTCACAATGCCAGCCGGATCGAAACGCACATCGCCACCGCCGCGCACAAAAACAAAGCGTCGGCCGCGCGGAACCGCTCCGGCTCGGCGAGCGTAAACTGTCCCCGGAAGCCGCGCGCCAGCATGGCGTTGTAGATCCCCCCGGCGCGTTCCCAACTGCGTGCGAACAGCACGCCCACCGCGCCCGCCGCAGCCCGAAACGCCGAGACCAGACCCGGCCGCTGTCCTCGCTGTCTTCCGCTCCGCGACAGCGCCGCCAGCCGCATGTGCTGCGCCTGTTCGGAAATCACGAAGAGATAGCGGTACAGAAACTGGATCACCAGTACCAGCGTGCGCGGCACGTGCAACGAATCGAGTGCTGCGAGCAATCTTGGAATGGGTGTGGTCGCGATCAGCAGCAGCGCGGCCAGCCCGGATAGAAAACTCTTCTCGGCCAGCGACAAAGCCCGGACCGGATCACCCGCCCACCACGTCAGCAGCGCGAAGGTCGCCGAAAACGGCAGCACCAACGCGGCCCGCGCGATCATCCCGCGCAGCGGCAATCGCGAAGCCAGCGCCGCCGCCAGCAGCATCACGCCATACCCCGCGAAAACCAGTTGCGCCGGTGGAGGCGTGGTCGATACGGCCACTAAAAAAGCCACCAGAACACCCAGCTTTCCGCGAGCGTCCCGGCGATGCAGCGGACTGGACTGCCGGCTCCAACGCTCGACGACGACGTGATGCATCGGGCGTCCGCCTAAGCGTTCCTCTGCCGCGACAACAACCGCCCGGCGGCCAGCGAGATCACATAGATCACCAGCATCCCCGTGAATCCCGCCGCCGCCTTGCGCAGCCATGCGGGACCGGGCACGCCCGCATCGTAACCCGCCAGCGGGGCGTGCGCCCAAGCCGCCGTGTGCGCCAAGCCCAGTTGCGCGGCAAGATGCTCGATACCGTCCGGCGCCGCCGAGGCGAGCAGAATTCCGAACGCAGCGGCCAGCACCGCGAGCACGCCGATCGCTCCGGCCACCCGCGCAGGTGCGCCGGGGAGCGCTCGCACGGGCTGCAAGCGCTCGATTGCGTGAATCGCCGCGACGGTGATCACGCCTTCCAAAATCGCGCTCACCGCGAACAGCCCCAGCGAAACGGCCAGCATGTGCCGCGGCATTTTTACTCCGGAGATCAGAAGTTCGGCCAGCGCCAGGCATGCGCTAACCAGCACGCTCAGAGCGCCTGCGGAAAAAATGGAGACGGTCCGCCACCGCGCGCCGCCCTCGGGCGACGACCACATGCGATACGGCAGGTAACCCGCCGCCACGCCCGCCAGCGCCATGTTGAAGACGTTGGCGCCCAGCACCACGATGCCGCCGTCCTGAAATACGAACGCCTGCACGCACAGGATGGCGGTCATCACCACCGCTGCGGCCGAGGGACCCAGCACGATGGCCAGTAGCGCTCCGCCCACCAGGTGTCCGCTGGTGCCCAAGCCCACCGGGAAGTTGATCATCTGCGCGGCAAACACGAACGCGCCCATCACGCCCAGCAACGGAATCTGGTTCTGGTTCCCGCTCTCCCTGTGCGCCCGGCGAGCCACTACGGCCACACCTCCGGCGCTAGCCACGTCGAGCGTGGCCCACACGGGCGGGCTCAGGAATCCATCGGGAATGTGCACGCGTATCTTCTATTCCAACACGAATGTGACAAACGCCGCCGCTTGCCGACGTCCGCTGCCGTCCGCTACCCTAACGGGCGGATGATCGTAGGCACGGGCGTCGATTTATGCGAGGTCGCGCGCATCGCGAAAGCCATCCAGTCGCCCCACGGCCAGCGCCTGATCGAGCGCGTATTCACCGAACGCGAGATCGCGTACGCCCAACGCAAAGCCAACCCCTATGAGCGCTATGCGGCGCGCTTCGCGGCCAAGGAAGCGGGCATGAAGGCGCTCGGCACGGGCTGGCGCAACGGCGTCGCCTGGCGGGATTTCGAAGTCGCCAATCTTCCCTCGGGCCGCCCCACGCTGAAGCTCCATGGCCGGGCCGCCGAGATCGCGCAAGAGTTGGGCGTTTCCAACATTGCGTTGTCGATCACGCATACGGCCGAGCAGGCCATGGCCATGGTGATCCTGGAATCCTGAAGGCGCCGGCCAGTTTCTACAAATGGAACTCGAGCAGGAACCCGTTGGTATTGGTGTTCACCGGCTGCGGAGGTCCATTGGGATAAATGTTCCCAGTGGTCAATCCGCTGATGTAGATATTGCCTTGCGGGTCCACTTCCACCGCGTAGGCGATCTGGTATCCGTCCGGATTGCTGCTGATGTAACTGCCGGAAATAATGCCCGCCGATCCGCGCACCGATGGATCGATGATGGCCACCATGCCATTCACTCCCACCCAGGGTGTCGTATTGAAGGAGTTGGCGCCCTGATTGACGCCCAGCGGCAGGTCCTGCGATAGCGTGTAGCCGGCCAGAATGTACCGGCCGCTCGCGTCGCGGCGCATGTCGTAAGCCACTTCACCGCCGCTGCCACCGTAGTAGGTCGAGTAAATCAGCGCCTGAGTAAAGTTCTGCGTGTTGACGTCCAAAATGGTGAGGAACGCGTCGCCATTGCCGCCCGGCCGCAACTGCGCGCCGCCGGTCGTTACCGGGTAATCGTCGGACAAGGTGAACCCGGTGAGGGCCACGCGGCCCGCGGGATCGATCAGGATCTTCTTGATCTCGTCCCAACCCGTGCCGCCCACGTACGTTGTATACACCGCCACGTTCAAATTCAGATCGATCACCGTCAGGAAACCGTCGCCCTCCCCGGAATAAAACGGCCGGTAGGCAAACGTCGTCGTCGGCAGATCCGTGGATAACGTGCCTCCCGCCAAGTACACCCGCCCCGCGCCGTCGACGGCGATCGACCGGCCGAGATCGTCGCCGGTTCCGCCGAAGTACGTGCTGTACATCAGGGAATCCGCCGCATCCGTGTTGATGTTGAACACTGCCAGGAAGGCATCGAAGCCCGCCGTGCGCGTCGCCTGGAAGCCATTCGCCACCGGGAAGTCGTCGGAAAGGGTATAGCCGGCGATGTAGGCGATGCCCTGGGCGTACGCGATCGCCGTGGTCGCTTCGGTACTGGTTCCGCCGAACAGCGTCGAGTACAGCAAAGCCGATGAGCTCGACCCCTGGCTAGGATCGAGCACCGAAAAAAAGTTGGTGTTGTTGCCGGTGGCGGTGCTGGAATACGCGTTGGCGAACGGGAAGTCCGCCGAGTCCGTGGTGCCGGTGAAATAGATGATCCCTGAGGCTGGGTCCACCGTCATGGCCGTCAGAACCTGATTCAGGCTACCGCCAAAGTAGGTCGAATACACAATCACGTTGTTGGGGTCGGTCGAGTACGGATTGAGCTTCATCAGCCAGCAGGTGCCGTCGGCGTTGCCGCTGATGTTGGCCAGATTGAAAACCTGATACGGAGTGCCCACGATGGGAAAGTCGTTGGAGTAGGTATAACCGGCCAGATACAAGAAGCCCTGGGAATCGCGCGCCGCGGCCACCGTGCCGTCGCCTCCGGAACCGGCCAGGTAGGCTTGCAGCAGGATCGTCGGGTCGATCACCAGCGCCTGCTCGCGCTGGTACGGCCCCAACGCCACACCCACCGAACCATCCGCGTTTAAGTGATATGCGGCCTCCACGGCCACGATCTCGTTGGCGTCCTTACGCTGGTATACGGCCGGAGGCTGCTGGATCATGGTCCCCGCGCCGAAATTCAATTCGATCTCATGCTTCGGGTTGATGCGCACGGCATCGGCACCGTCAAAGCGCATGCGGATCACGGAGGGGTCGGTGCCGGGAGCCAATTCGAAATCGTACTCGATGCTTCCGCCGCGCCCGTAGAACACCATGTCGACGCCCGGGTAGACGCCCACGCGCCGCAGCCGCCCGAAACTGGGCGCGCTACGGAACTGGCGCCCCGTGAAATAGTTAGTCGGAGCTCCCGCCGGTTGCGCGCCGGCGAGCCGCGCCTCTGGATTCGAGCCATCCAAGGTAAGCCGCACCGTTTTGCCGCCGGCGCGCATGACGGTCGACTGGCCGTCGAGATACACCGCAAACCCCTGACCGCGCGCGGTCCAGGTTTGCTGGCTGGCGTCGCGAGGTTCAAATCGCAGCGGGATAGAGTTCAACAGGTCCCCTGGCGCCGCCGCCGAGCCCGGTGTAAACGCGGGCGGAGTCGCGGGTGTACCCGCGCTCGCGCCGAGGGCGCACACCAACAGACCGGCAACTGCTGAAGGGGAACAAAACCGCATGGACGTGAGACGTATCTTCATTAGAACACGCGTACAGCGAGTTGGGCAATTCCCTACGAGAAGGTCCGTAATCCGCCTGTAGGGAACCGCTGTCATCACCTGCGCCCGTCGATAGAACGATTTTCCGGTGGTGGCTGGCAAAGCGAGGGGTGGGAATGCGAGGGGAAGGCAAGTTTGCGCCTGCGAGTCGTAGGGTGGGCCGA
>DATNJC010000162.1:0-24883 GCA_035604115.1 Bryobacteraceae bacterium
GTTGCGAGCTTGGAAGATCCGCCAACTGGAATTGCTGGAGCATGCCGTGGCCGCGGCCCTTACTGCGCTGAATTCAGAACACGCAACAGCCCATTTTCGCCACTGCGGCTATGGTCTATAAATACTCAGAAAATGGTCTAAGTGAATCCACACACCTTTCTTTTTTATAGACGACAGACTCAACCTTGCTTAACGCTTTTCAGAACCCAACTCTCTAGCGCCACGGCCTTCTGGTAGCGAGTTCCTCGCCCTCGACTAACGAGCGAAGTTTGAGCCAGCAGATTTGCGGATGCACTGGAACAAATCCTGCGAAAGTGCCAAATCCGCAGCCGGTTCCGGCGATGACCCGTTCGCGTCCGACGCATTCGGCATAACGGACGAGTCTTTGACAAACCAGTTCAGGATGTTCCACGAAGTTGCAGCAGGTATCGAGCATACCCGGCACCAGGACTTTATCGGGTGGTAACTTGTGCGACTTCCAAACCTCCCACTCATGCTCGTGCCGTGGGTTGGCGCCTTCGAGCAGAAGGGCCATGGGCTTGGCCTTGAGAGTAACGGGAGGATCTTGACCAACTCGATGTCGTAGATGTGGGGTCCGTCGTAGTTTCCCCAGCAGACATGCATCCGGACGCGATCGGCGGGCACGTTCGCCAGCGCGTGGTTCAGCGCCTCCACTTGAATCTCCGCTGCGCTCAGGAACTGTTCCTCGCTAGATTCCGAAAACGGCTGTGGCGCCCCCATGGCGAGATCGGGACAATCGATTTGCAGAAGCAGCCCGGATTGCACGATCGTTTCGTACTCTTCACGCATCGCCTCGGAGAGCGCCTCCACGTAGGCGCGATGAGACGGGTAGTATTCGTTCGGCTGGAACACCGCGACCGTGCCCGGCGAGACCGCGTTCATAAAGCCTTCCGACACGTTAATGCTGGCCAGAGCCGCCTTGAGGTGCTCAATGTCCCGCCGCAGCGGCTGACGATCCTTCACCTCAATCGGCCCCTTGCACACCGGCCGCTGATATTTGGAGGAAGCGCCTGCGGCCACCAAACGATCGCGATCGTCGGGGATTTCGTCGATATCCTGCGGCGTGGGGCGCGCCCTCGAATCCAGTGAGGCGATGGCGGATGTAGGTGGCATAGCTGATCTTACTGGTCTCGCCGTCGCTGACGATGTCAATGCCCGCATCCGTCTGCAGGCTCACGGTATTCCTGACGGCCTCGCGCATGACGGCGTCGAACTCGGCTGCGTCGTACGGCTCGCCACGGTCTTGCGCGGACAAAAGATCGACGACTCTCCGGGAACGTGGAAGACTACCGACGTGGGTCGTGAGAACCCGGCCGGTGCTCAGTTTCATCACTGCTTCTTGGGTGCGCCGGTGTCAGTTACATAATGCGCCAAATCCATTTCGCCTTCGACGCAGGCGAATTCCAGTTGCTGATAGGCGGGAGCGCGATTGCGGCCGACGAGGAAGCTTATGGTCCATGGCCGGGTGTAGACCTTCGGGTCTTCGACGGTCGCGGAATAGCGGAAGGTATTTGCATCCACCGGAGCGTAGCGTTCGACGACGTGAATGGCTTCGGAGTGGAAATTTCCAGCCATGTCGAACCAGGTCTTGTCGTTCTGGTTCGTCACGTCGACCACCAGCGTATCGTTTTCCCAATGCCCTCGCGAATCCCCTTCAAACATCCGGATCGCACCTGAAGCATGCGGGCGGGAGTCGAGGGGCCCCGAACTAAGAGGAATGATCCGGAAGGAATGGAAAGCTTCGTAAAGAAGCACGACATAGCCGGGCGGTTGCAATATTTGAAAACCGAAGGGCGTGTACATCTGGCGAGGCACGCCGGAAAGGAAGCAGTGGGCCTGCGGATCGTCAAAAAGGTGGTGCTCCAAAATGTCTTTTTTCTTTTCGAGCGCCCAGGGCTGATACGGAACTTTTCCATCCGGAGGATCGACGATCACGCCTTTTCCCGCCGGAATTCCGAACGACGCTTCCTTGTGCTCCTCCAGGTCCCACGCGCTAAACCCATTTCGGGTTTCCCAGTAGCCTTGTAAATCGGGCTTCCCGTCGGGCATGCGTGGGAACGCGGCTGCCTGGGCGCTTGCGCCGATAGGAAGAATCGCTACTAAACAAATCGCAGCCGCGACCCTGCTAAGTAACAGCCTGCAAAACGGAGCCTGGGTCGCGGCCAGACAGTGGGCCGTTGCTTCCACGCATCGAGGGCCACGACCGGCCCTTTGCAGGCTACTTGCGGCTTTGCTCTTCGAGGTACACGTGACATTCATATTCGTAAAGCTGAGCGCCTTTCTCGTCGTGTCGAAACAGGGGCAGGCGGATCTTCCACGGCCGCGCGAAGACTTTCGGGTCTTCGATGATGGCCTCATACTGCATAGTGTTGGGCGACGTTCTCGTGTAGCGTTCAACGACGTGCAGGGCGTCGCTGTGATAATTGCCCGACGAATCCACCCACGTCGCGGCGTTATTATCGGCGACGTCGATGACCAGCGTCTCGTCCTCCCAATGACCGCGCGAGTCGCCCATCCAGAAATCGATGCCGTCGAGATGCTTGGAGCCGTTCATATAAACGGTACGGGAGGCATGCACGTACTCGTAGGTCATGGCCATGAAGTTGGGCGTCTGGAAAATCTGAAATGGGTACGGCATGTAGGTGATTCGGGGGACGCCCGGAAGGTAACACTTGCTCACTGGGTCGGCAGTGGCCCGTTTCGCGAAATTTTCCCTCTGTTTCGCGGCGGCGGCGGGCAAGTAAGGTATCTTGCCGTCCGGCGGATCGACGATCACGCTCTCTCCCGCCCGGATACCGGCTGACGCACTGTGAGCTTCAAGATTCCCACTGGCCGCGGGGCTCCGTACCTCCCAAATGCCCTGCAGGTCGGGCTTGCCGTCGGGTGTTCGAGGCGGTTTGTATGGCGCTGCCGATGACTGGCCACACAGCCGAATCGCGGCCGCCAGGATGAGGAAGCCCACGGCCCTCCCGGATCGAGAGCTCATAACACGCACGCCAGAGTATCAAAAGTCGACGCGCGCGTTCAACGTGACGGTTCTGCTCCCGAACGCGGTCGTGATCCTTCCGAAGCTGGTGGAATTGATGTTGGTGGTGGGGGTGCCCCACTGCGGCTTGTTCAAAATGTTGATCACGTCGGCCCTCAAAGTCGCCGTCCATTTCTCGCGAATCCGGAAGACCTTGCCGGCCGCACCGTTGAAGCTTAGAAATCCCGGGCCTCTAAGTTGCGGCATGTTGTTCGCCGTGTCACCGGTGAACCCGGGCTGTGCGTTCGCCAGAACCGGGCCATTCGGTCCAATGACCTGCAGGTTGGTATAGCGGCCGGCTAGCGTGGCCGCGTCCGACCCGGTTCCGAAGTTGGGAACCGGAGCGTTCTGCACCGAAAGCGTCGGGAAGTAGGTTACGTATCCGTTCCCTTTTACTACCTGCTCGTAATTGGCCGGCAGCGCGCCGACCAACTGCGCCGTCGCCGATCCGTACTGGTTCAGCGTGTTGTTCGCCGTGAAGCTCAGCGGCGCTCCCGACTGCCAGCTCATTCCCGAGGAGATCTGCCAGCCGCCGATGGCTTCATCCGCCCACGCCGGAACGTGCGTCAGGTAGGTCCCGCTCTTCCCGAACGGCAACTGGTAAGTGAAGTTCTGCTGAATGACGTGTGTGCGGTCGCTGGACAAGAGCGACTTGTTTAGAGCGTAGTCGTTCTGCATGCGCGCCATGGAGCCGGCGTCGCCGAGGGCCTTGGAGAACGTGTAGGCGAACTGCCCCGAGAGCCCGTGCGTGAAGCGCTGCGCCAGGTGAACCTGTCCGGCGTTGTAGGTTTCATTGCCGTTGTTGCCGACCAGCCCGACGCTTCCGAATTGTGGATTCACCACCAGGAAGTTCTCCGGCAGATGCGCATTGCGGAGGATTCCGCCCGGCACTCCCGAGAGCGCCGCCGTGGTGTTGATGAAGTTCGCCAGCGCTCCAACCTGCCCGTTGGCCAGGAACTGGTTGGTGCTGGTGTAGCGCCGCAAGGCCTGTGAACCGCTGACGGTCTGCCCGACCACTCCCACGCCCGGAATGTTGTACCCGTTCAGCATGGCGTTGAACAGCGGCGAGTCGCCGCCCGCCCGCACTACGTTGAACGCATCCAGGAAGCCGTTGTCGACAATGTCCACGTCGTTGATCTGTTGGGTCGTGTTGAGCTTGGTGGACTTGTTCCCGATGTAGCTCGCGTCAAACGTCAGCGTGTGCGTGATCTCGCGCTGGATGGTCGCGTTGTAGACCTGAATGTAGGGATTTTTCAGATTCGGAGCGTAGCCGGCCGCCGGCGCCGTCCGATTGGTCACCGGCACCGGCTGGAACGGCTGAGTCCCCTGGGTGGTCACGGGAATCAGCCCCGTCGCATTCAACGTCGCGACGCTCACATAGTTGTTCAGCGGCGCGGTGGTATTCAAGGTCTGTCCGGGAAGGCCGCCGATGTTGGTATTGATCGACAGGTAATCTGCCAGCGGCGTCAGGTAGTTCAAACCGTACCCGGCGCGGAACACCGTGCTGCGCTTGAACCACGGCAGCTGCCAACTGATGCCTGCCGACGGCCCGAAGCTGGTGTCGTCGTTGTTGTACACCGTGGCGTTTGGATTTGGCGAGTTGGGCCCGGTGAATTCGGTGGTGGTTAAAGAACCTCCCGTCGTATAACGATTTGTGGCGGCTGTCGCGAAATTCGTGCCCGAAAGCCCGAACAGGTTGACAAACTTGCCGCCCAAGCCCTGGCTCATATACGGGGTGCCGTACCAGTCGTAGCGCAGCCCCAGGTTCACGGTGAAATTCTTGGTGACCTTCCAGTTGTCCTTGAAGAAACCCGACCACTGATTGTCATGATTGTCGCGCAGGATGAAGATCCCGTTTTGATAGTTGTTCCAGTTCGTCGCCGAGGGGCTGTTCACCCAGTATTGCTGCGTAATGGAAGAGACTGTGCCCGCGAGGTTCGACAGGATCTCCTGCGCGGTGGTCACGTCCAGGGCGTTCAACCCCGCGAAATTCGTGGTGTTCAGATTAGGAATCTGAACGTTCCCGACACCGAGTTGGACTAACGGCCGGGTGGTCTGAGCGTTGCCCGCGTTGGCCGCCGCAGAACTGGTGCGGCTGATATCGAATCCTCCCTGGAACGCGTGCGCGCCGTGGTTCCAGCTTACGGTATCGGCGAACTGAAGGTAGGGACTAATGGTCTGCCGCGGCGCGGAAACGTTGATAGTGGCGTAGGTTGCCAGCCCGAGGCCGGTGGGATTAATCGGGGCCGTGGACGTATCCGGTTGGACGACGGTGTTGGCTCCGTTGATCATCGGGAACGTGTCCAGAGCTTGTTTCGCCGACGGCGAAAGACTGGTGTTCGATGCTCCCTGGAAGCAGCATCCCAAATCCACCGGCGACGTCCCCTGCCACGTGTCCACCTTGTACCCCATGCGGAATTCGTTTAACAGCGACGGCGTGATGGTGGCGACCCAGGAGCCGGTGTAGAAATTGGGATAGCGCTGGACGTCGCCGAAGAAGCCCGGACCGGCGTTGTTGCCGGGGGTCATCGCCGGATAACCGGGCAGCCCGGTCTGCGAGGTGACGCCGTAGTCGTGTTCGCGCGTCATGATGAAACTGAGTTTGTTCTTATCGTTGACCTGATAGTCCAGGCGTAAGGTGTAGTTGTTGCGGTTTGGATCCGGGCTTTGGCCGGTAGCGCCGTCCACGCCGGTCTGCGTCTGCTGCCACTGATACCCCGCCGTGTTGAGGCCGTCGCCGACGGTGTAGTTGTTCGGCAGCGGCATGCGGCTCAGATACTGCGGCCCCACCCACACGGGATCGATCTGAGAACGGTTCGGGTCGCCCACCTGCGTGAACATATTGATCTGGTTCAAATACAGCGGCTGCCCGTTCGCCGAAGTGAGGATGTTGCCATTCAGGTCCACCGAAGGCGTCGTTGAAAACGCATTCCCGTTCTTGCGCGACGTCCCACCCGGCGAGCCGGCGGTCAGGTAGCGGAAGATGCCTTGCCGCGCCGGCCCGGTGAGAACTTCGGAAACCGTGTTGACTTTGGTTTGGTAGCGCTCGTCGTCGATCAGGAAGAAGAAGAAGGCCTTGTTCTTCTTGATCGGCCCGCCGATGCGGCCTCCGTACTGATTGCGGTTCTCGTAGCTGATCTTCTGGCCCTGCAGATTGGCGAAGTAGTTCTGCGACTCCAGCGCCGAGTTGGCGTTGGTATAAAACAACGCGCCGTGAAAATCGTTTCCGCCCGCCCGCGTCCGCATCTGCACCTGCGCGTTCCCGCGGCCCAGCGTCGGGTCGATCGTGTTCGTGCTCACCCGCACTTCCTCCACCATGTCCGGGCTGGTGAAGGTTGCCGAATACGCCCCGTTCGATGAGTTGTAGCGCCCGTCGCTCGAGACCATGCCGTCGCGGGTGGTGTTGACGTCCTGCGTCCGCGCTCCCATGAAGTTCGAGATCATCGTGCCTTGCGCGGTAAACACCCCCTGAATCCCGACCACGCCGGGCGTCAGGCTCACCAGGTCCAGCGCATTCCTCGAAAGGACCGGAAGCTCCTGAACATCGCGGTTCGCGAGCACGCCGCCCACGGAGGAGGATGTCGTAGCCAGCGCCGTGTCCGCTTCGGCGATCACTTCCACGGTCTCCCCGGCGGCGGCCACCTGCATCGTGAAATTGAGGCGCACCTGCTGGTTCTGGCCTAGCGCAACGTCATTGTAGGTTTCGGTCTTGAATCCGTTGAGTGTGGCCGTTACGGTGTACGCTCCCGGCTGAAGCGTGGGGAATTGATAGGCTCCCGCCGTGTTCGTCGTCCCGTTGGTGACGATGCCCGTACTGTTGTTTCTTGCGGCGACGGCGACCATGGGCATCACGGCCCCGGAAGGATCCGTTACGGTTCCACCTAATGTCGCATTCACTTGGGCGAAAGCGAAGGGAAGCGCACAGACAAAAACGAGCGCTGCGGCGAACGACCTGGTAACCTGTTTCACAATTCACTCCTTGACCAAAGCATCGCGCGACGCCCTCTTCGCGCCGCGGAGAGAACCCCCCTGGGTGATTCTGAAGAAGTCTACGCCAGGGGCCCATCCGGAGTCCATTCGGCGGGAATGATAGTCCCTATCAACTTCGTTGATAGGCTGATGCATGTCGGCGCGCCATAAATCCACGCTGGCAGGCCATATTCCCGGCGAGCCGAAACTGTCGGCTCCGGATGTTCGCCGGGTGAGCGTCCGGAGCTTGCCTCCAAAGGGCCGCTCCGGCGAACAGCAATGGCGACTGACGCAATCCAAGAAGATTCTTCATCAAGACGATTGATGTGTGCCATCAAGGCAAACGGCTGGACGTCGTCGCCGCGGTCGCGATATAGTCGGAAAGTTTTGGCTCCTTCTTTTTATGAAGCGAAGTGAGAACAGGATTCTGACCACGCACGTGGGTAGTTTGGTTCGCCCCACGGAATTGAGAAGTTTCTCCAGGTCTTCGAAAGACCGTGCTGCCGAACCATCGGCGGGTCCCGAGTATGAAGAGGCCCTGCGAAAAGCCACCGAAGATGTGGTGCGCAAACAGGCCGCGATCGGCCTGGACATTATTAGTGACGGAGAATTCGGGAAGGCGAGCTGGTCGAATTATATTCTCGATCGCATTACGGGGTTCGAGGTTAGGCCCGATCAGTTGCGGCCGGTGGTGTGGCTGGGCCGGGACCGGGAGCGGTTCGCCGAGTCTATCGCCCGGGAGATGCCCAGCGTCCTCACCGGCCGGCCCACCGAAGCCTGCATCGGGCCGGTCACGTACAAGGATCCCGGCCCCATCCGCCGGGCGATTTCGAATTTCTGTCGTGCTCTGCAATCCGTAACCGTCGAAGGAGCCTTTCTAACGGCCGTGGCGCCGGCGAGCACCGCATACGATGGCGTGAATGAGTTCTATCCGACCGACAAAGACTACGTCTTCGCTCTAGCGGAGGCTCTGCGGCAGGAATACCTGGAAATCTACAAGTCCGGTTTGCTGCTTCAGGTGGATGATGCCGTGCTTGCAAATATGTACGACCACTGGGTCCAGCAAAGCCCGGATCGCTATCGCGAATGGGCCCAGCTCCGCATCGATGCGTTGAAGCACGCTCTCCGTGGAATTCCGGAAGACAGCGTCCGTTATCACGTGTGCTTCGGCAGTTGGCATGTTCCGCACCTGGCGGATGCGCCTCTGGAAGAGATCGTCGACTTCATTGTGCAGGTTCCGGCGGGCGCCTATTTAATCGAAGCGGCGAACGTACGGCACGAACACGAGTGGCGTGTATGGAAGGGCGGCAGGCTGCCGAAAGGGAAGATCCTGATTCCCGGAGTGATCACTCACCACACGGTCACCGTCGAGCACTCACGATTGGTCGCTGACCGTATCATCCGCTATGCGGAGCTCCTCGGACCGCAAAACGTAATGGCCGGTACCGATTGCGGATTCGCCCAGGTCGAAACGATCGAGCGCGTTCCGGACTCCGTGATGTGGGCGAAGTTCCAGGCGCTAGTGGAAGGCGCCGCGCTGGCCAGCAAAGAACTTTTCTAGCAAAGACCTGTTCTAACAAAGACCTGTTCTAGCTCCGCCGCACCTTCTGCGGTTCGCGCAGCTGCTCGCGGAAGGTATTCGCCAGAAGGCTTCGTAACCATTGTTGGGCCGGATCTTGCGTGTACCGCTCGTGCCAGTTCTGTGTCACATGATAGCTGGGGAATGAAAACGGCAGAGGCAGCAGTTTCAAATCGCCGGTACTTGCCAGAATGCGGCCGAACCGGCCCGGAACAATCACCAGGTAATCCGTATCGGTAATGACGGCCCCGACACCCAGGTAACTCGGTACACGCATCGCGATGTGCCGCCGGACCTTCTGGGTCTCCAGAGCCTTTTCCAGAGACTCGTAGCCCGTCCCCAGCGTCGTCACAGACAGATGCGATTCGCTTTGAAACTGCTCCAGCGTCAGCTTGTCCTTGATCCGCGGGTGGCCCGTACGCATCGCGCACATGAACTGATTCGTGAACAACCGCTGCTGGCAAAAGCCCGCGCCCATCTGCGGAATCAAGCCGATCGCCAGATCCGCCTCGCCCGATTCAAGCAGCCGCGGCGCTAGTTCTGTCAGCTGCCGCAAATTGATCCGCACTCTCGGCGCTGTGAGAGCCAAACGCTTGACCAGCGGCGGCAGGATCGTGAATTGCGCGATATCGGTCGAAATCAAGTGGAACATCCGGTCCGAGGTCAGCGGATCGAAGTGCAAACGGCGATCCATAGCCGATTCCAGGATTTCAGTGGCCTTGATAAGCTCGGCGATGAGCCCTTCGGCATAAGGCGTGGGCTCCATGCCGCGGGACGTCCGCACGAACAGCGGGTCGTTGAAATGTTTGCGGAGGCGAGCCAGGCTCATACTCACGGCGGACTGGCTCAAACCCAGATTCTGCGCGGCGTGAGACACGCTTCCAGTGCGATGTAACTCGCGAATGATCTCCAACAGCCGAAGATCGATATTTTGCATTAAGCCCCAGCCAACCCCTGCAGCTTAACGCAGTATACGGTCCGGCCGTGACGATTTCAAACGTGCCATCAACACGAGTGATACGAACTATCACGCGCACGCGATTCACGGCGAGACCACCGCGATGGGATAACAGAACGGAGGACCTACTTCAACTCATGCGCACAATCTCGCTTCGGACAACGCTCGCGGCCTTCGCTCTCCTGAGTTGTCGCTACGTGCTCGGACAGCCGGCGGCGTCGAGCGCACCGCCCCAAGCCGCTCCCGCCAAGCCACAAGCGGCACCCGGCGGATACCAGCCGCCCACGACACCCGCACCTCGCCGGCCGGACGGCAAGGTCGATTTCTCGGGTAACTGGGCGCCCAACGCCATCCGTCAAAACATCAACCTGGCTTCCGTAGGCGGAGAACCTCCCATGCTGCCCTGGGCTGAGACGCTCTACAAGGAGCGCAAGGCCAACATTTCGAAAGACGATCCCGAAGCTCGCTGCTTGCCGCCAGGCGTTCCTCGCATGAGCACTACGCCCTATCCCTGGACCATGGTGCAAACGGACAAAATGATGATCATCGTCTACGAAGGCGGCGCGCACATTTGGCGGAAGATCTTCATGGACGGCCGCGGGCACGATCCCAACACCGTCGAAACCTGGCTCGGCGACTCCGTCGGCCACTGGGAAGATAACGACACGCTCGTGGTCGAAACCGTGGGCCAGAACGATAAGACATGGTTGGACGAAGATGGCCATCCCCACACGAACCAAATGGTGGTGACCGAGAGGTTCCGGCGCCCCGACATGGGGCACCTGGACATCGAACACACGATCAACGACCCTGGAGCCTACTCCAAACCCTGGACCTTCACCACTCATCCGACGCTGTTGAAGGGCGAGCTGATAGAGTACATCTGCCAGGAAAACAACCGCGACGTCCAGCACTTGATCGGCAAATAGCGGGCGACAGTCAATATCCGCATTGACATCCACGACGCAGCCATATCAAGAACACTGATTCTAGGTATCACTGTCGCGCAGTTGACTGCCGGACTCTTCGCGAGCGTACTCATTTGAGCTTTTTGGTTGAGGCCTCAGTCCAGTCCCCTTAGATCCGCTCCCCGTTTGACAGAATGCGCGATAACAGGCTAATCTCCGACCATAGCCCTATTTCTAGGAAGATCGTCCATCATATGCACAGACTGTTCCTCTTCTTCGGAGTTGCGCTCACCCTGAGCGCGCAGTACCAAAGCTCTTTCAAGCTCACTTGGATTGAACCCGGCAGCGGCGGGATTCTGCCCGAGTTCGACGCCTTTGACAGCGTCGAAGGAACGCTCGGAGTTCTCAACGCGTCGGGACCCGTGAACACGGACAACCATCCGTTCTTTACCCCGCTCGGAACCAACGGGCGAGCCTGCGTGAATTGTCATCAGCCAACCTACGCGATGAGCGTCTCGGCAGCCGGCCTCCAGGAGCGTTGGCGGTTGACCGATGGCAAAGACCCTGTATTCGCGGCGTTTGACGGGTCGAACTGTCCCGGGCTCCCGCAGGAAAAGGAAAGTTCCCACTCGCTGCTGCTCAAGCGCGGCCTGTTCCGCATCCCACTGGCTTGGCCGCCCAGGAATGCCGACGGCTCGCCCAAACCTGTCGAGTTTACGATCGAAGTCGTGCGCGACCCCACCGGCTGCAACACCAGCGCCGAATACGGCCTCAAGAGCGCGCAGCCGACCATTTCCGTCTACCGCCGACCGCGCCCGGCCGCGAATCTGAAGTACGTCATGTCCGGCGGCCAACCGATCGTCCTCAAGACCGGCACGCTGGCCGATATCGATCCCGATACTGGAAAGCCGGTCGGCATGAATCTGATGAGCGACGCCCGGGAGCCCTCCTTGAAGACCCAGGCGCTAAGCGCCATCCTAGGTCACGAGCAAGCCAAGGCCGCCCCGTCGCCGCAGCAGATTGAAAAAATCGTCGAGTATGAGTCGCAGGTCTACGCCGCGCAGTCTGCCCACATTTTCGGTGGCCCCCTGGCCGTCGAGGGTGGACGCGCCGCGCTGGGACCGGCTGCGTTACGCGATCGTCGCGCCGGCGTTCTGGGCGACAACGACTACGATCCGGTGTTCGGACTCTTCGCCGCGTGGAAGGGCACGGATTACTACCGCGCATCCGTCGCTCGCGGCGCGGACCTCTTCATGTTTCGCCAGTTCTGGCTGCGCGATGCCGCGCACATCAACTCCATCGGCCTGGGGAACCCGCTGAAACGCACCTGCGCCACCTGCCATAACGCCCAGATGAGCGGCCAGGACCTCTCGGCCGGATGGGTCGATGTGGGCACCACGAATTACCCCACCTGGACCGAACCCGCGACGTTCGCGGAAACGAGCGAACTTCCGGTCTTTAAGATCACTTGCGCTCGCGATGCCGATCCGCATCCTTACCTGGGACGCGTCATCTACACGACGGATCCCGGCCGCGCGCTCATTTCAGGCCGGTGCGCAGACGTCGGCTCGATTGTCATGCAGCAGCTCCGCGGCTTGTCCGCGCGCGCCCCGTACTTTGCGAACGGATCGGCCAAGACTCTGCGCGAGGTCGTCGATTTCTACGATCGCCGTTTCGATATGAAACTCACCGATGCGGAGAAGGAAGACCTCATCAACTTCCTGGGGGCTCTTTAGTGCGGCGGACACGCTTGGGGCGCACCTTGTGCTTGATCTTCTCTGTGGCGGGAGCCGTCGCGCTGGGCCAGCAACGGAACTTCGTCGCCTGCCCCATCGTCCGCGACACCAAGACCGTGCCCTGTTTCCTGGCCGAGTATGACGGCGAATTGTATTATCTGGGAATCCAGCAGGACATCACCAGTGAGTTTCACCCTCCCCAACTAAAGCACGAAGTGCTCGTCGAAGGCCGCATCGCCGAGGGTCCGCGCGTGTGTGGCGGGATTCCGCTCCAGCCTGTCTCCATTTCAGTTCTGAAAGAAGTCAACCTGGCTTGCAATACGCTCTTGCCGGCGGAACCGGGAATCGAGGCTCCTCCCGCGCCCCGCGGCCCTGGGCCATCGTCGCGTCGTTCTGAGGCCGAGGGCTCACAGCGCGAACCCCTGACGGGTCCGCAGGAGTTCGCGGTGCTTTACGCCTTCAATGACGACTATCTTGAGTACGCCGCTGATCGAGTGGTTACGAAAGCCGCAGCCTACGCTAAGCGAATCGGCGCCTCAAACGTGAAAGTCGCCGGATACCGCGCCGCCACGCTCCTATCGAATGGCGACCGGCTCATCGAAAAAGCCGGGCTCGCCGAAAAGCGCGCGCAAAAAATCGCGACGCTCATGCGTGGATTGGGGGTCTCGGGCGTAACCGTCGAGTGGAAGAATGAACCGGAGCCAGCCGATGGCCGAACGGACCCTTCTCGCCGCCGCGTGACCATCCTGGTTACGCCTTAAGTGGGGCCAGGCTCTCAGCCTGCCGCCGCCTTTTGAGGCGGCGAGTCGCACACCCTCTGCCGCACAACTTTAAGACGCCGCGCAGAAACGCGGCGGCAGCCCAAAAGGGCTGGCCCCACGTCACCAACTAAGCCGACAGCCGGGGCAGGAACTTCAGCGCGTTTTCTCGATTGATCGCCCGCAGCTCGTCCGCGGTGAATCCGCTGCGATCGACGCCCGCGGAGGTCGCCGGTGCGTTGACGAACGGGAAGTCAGTCCCGTATACGATCTGCGACGACCCGACCAGCATCTTCAAGCCCTGCAGTTGAACGGCGTTCGCCGACCCCGCTGTGTCATAGAAAAAGCGCTTCACATGATACATACGCGAATTCGGCTCGGGCGGTTTGGCCAGTGCGTCGGGGCTAACGGCATCGCCCAGGAAGCGCTGCGCGATGGAAACCAGAGTGCCGCCCGCGTGCGAAAAAATGAACTTGACGTCCGGGCAGCGCGTCGCCGTTCCGCTGGCGACCAGGCTCATCAGCGTGCGGGTTGTGTCGGTGGGATATTCGAGAGTTTGCGGCGTGAGCCCCTGCACCGGGTTGAGACAGCAAGTGGGCTCGATCGGATGCGTGTAGGCCACTGCTTTGCGCCGGTTCAGCTCAGCGAAGATCGGCGCGAACGCGGCATCTCCCAGGTATTTGTTGCCGTAGCTGGTGAGCAGGCCCACGCCGTCGGCTTTTAGCGTGTCGAAAGCGTATTCGATTTCGCGGAGGCTTCCTTCGACGTCCGGAATCGGCAGCACCGCGAACAACCCGAAGCGCCCCTTGTACGCTCCGACCATTTTCGCGGCGGCGTATTCGTTCATCTCGCGGGCAATCTTCCGCGCTTCTTCGGCATCGCCAAAGTACACGCCGGGAGCCGTGGGCGAGAGCATCGCCGTGGCGATGCCGGCCTTGTCCATGGCGTCCAGATTCTTGGCCGGCGAGTAATCTCGCCAGATCGCGAACCCTGCCACCGGGCTCACCGCGTTCTTCTTGGCCAACAGCGCCAGATAATCCGGCGACACGTAGTGCTGGTGCACATCGATGCGGCGCGCGGCCGATTGAGCCGTACCCGCCGATTGTGCCAACAGCGTTCCGCCGCCGAGCAGCGCTCCCAGCAGTTCCCGGCGCGTCGGCTGCACCAGAAGTTCCGATGGTAGTCTGTGCATGGTAGGTTGCAAAGTGGCTTAGGGCTCGCCGATTACGGGGTAGCTGTCAGGCTTCCGGCCGTGGAACGTATTGCTCACCACGGGAATGCCGCGCTCCGTCATCAGGCGAGTGAGCAGCGCCACCGTATCGGTGTGATAAATCGCCGACGACATGCCGATGGGAACGCCCTCAGCCCAATTGAGGGGCGTCATGCGGACGCTGCTCTTACCGAAGCCGAAATCTTCGCCATTATCCTGGGCCGCCAGATTCGCGCCGCGATCGACCAGGAACTGAACCACTTTGTTGGCGCCCTTGTAGCCCGCGCCATGCAGCGCAGTGATGCCATGATCGTTGGCCAGATTCACATCGGACCCGCGTTCGAGCAGCAGCTTCACCACTTCGAGCGTCTCGTCCTCGGAGTATTCGCGCAGCAGGCCGTCGGCCCAGCCCACGCCCGCTGCAACCATCAGCGGCGTAGTGTGATCGAAGGTGGGGATCTGCGGGTCGGCGCCGTGGTTCAGCAGCATCTTGACCACGGTGAGATCGCCGCAAATCGCGGCCCGCAGCAGCGGAGTCGCGCCCGCTTCCTTAAGCCAGGCCGCCGTCATGCCTTGATGGATCTCGGTATCCGCCTTGATCCGAACATTCGGATCGGCCTTGTGCTCCAGCAGAAACTGGGTAAAATCGAGCACCCCTTCTGTGCTCGGCCCGGGGATCGCAGTACTTTCCTGGTCGCGATTCTTCACCGCCAGATACAGCGGAGACCAGCCCTTGGCGTTAGCCAGATTTACATCGGCGCCGTGTTCGATCAGGAAGCCGGCGAAGCCGTAGAACCCGTTTTGCACCGCGACCAGCAACGGGCTGCTGCCATCGATCGACGGCTGATTCACCTGCGCCCCGGAGGCCACCAGCGTCTTGACGGAGTCGAACCCGCCCTCGCGCACCGCGAATAACAGTGCCGTTAGACCGCCTTTCGCGGGCGTCTCGCCCGGCGCGTTGGGATTGGCAAATCCCAGCCCGCGGCGCCTGGGCGGTTTGAGCACCGCGGAGACCGCATTCACATCGGCATGCTGTTGCAGCAGCAACCGGATGATGTCGCTATGGTTCTGCTCGGCGGCCCACATCAAAGCGGTAGTGCCGCGCAGGTTTTCCCTGGCGTTCACCTGAGCGCCGCGGTCCAGCAGGAGTTGCACCGCGTCCTTGCTGCCCGAGCGCGACGCCAGCATCAGGGCGGTTTCTCCGTGCGAAAGAACGGGTGCATTCACATCCGCGCCCGCGTTCAGCAGCTTCTCGATCATGGCGCGGCTGCCGTTGAGCGCCGCCAGAAACAGCGGCGTCGCGCCGTCGCGGTTGGGCGCGTCGACCTTGGCTCCGGCGCGAATCAGCAAGTCCGCGGCCTCCAGGTTGTTCCACTGCGCGGCCCAATGTAGCGCCGTCGAGCCGTCGAGCTGGGGCGCGTTCACGTCCGCTTTTTTCTGAATCATGCCGCGCAGCGCTTCGATGTTGCGGGCCTGTACCGCGTCGGCAACCTCGCTCGAAGCCGCGAAGCTCGCCAGCGAAAGGAGCCCGAGCCCAAACAGAATCACAAGCCCGCGTGACGTCGTTTTCCTCATAGCGAAATCGTGCCGGTGCTGTCGCCCAGGCTCTCTTTTTCGATCCCGAACATATGCAGCGCCGTCAGCAGCAGATTCGATGCGGGACCCGACACCTGCAGGCCGCGGCCGCCGTGGTGCTGTCCCATCGCGCCGCCGATCAACATGTTCGGCACGGCTTTGTGGCTATGCAGGTTGCTATCCCCCATATTGCTGGCCCACAGAATCAGAGTGTGATCCAACAGGCTTCCGTCGCCGTCGGGCGTGGCTTTCAGTTTGGCCAAGAAATGCGGCAGGCACTGCACGTGGAACCGGTTGATCTTGGCCCAATCCTCTACGCGCTTCGGAATGCCCCCGTGGTGCGAGGCGGCGTGATTGGCCGTGGTGACGCCGGACTCCGGGTATGCCCGCATGCTGACGTCGTGCGCGTACATCAACGTCGATACCCGTGTGATGTCGCCCTGGAACGCCAGCGCCTGCAAATCCCACATCAGGTTGATGTGTTCCTCGAACGATTCGGGCATGCCGAACGGGACTTCGGCTTCCGGCGACGAATCCTTAGCCTTGGCCACATTCTTCAGCCGCCGTTCGATCTCCCGGATGTCTTCCAGATACTCGTTAAGGCGCGTGCGGTCGGTGGCCCCGAGGTTCCGATTCAGCCGGTCCACTTCGCGCGTCACGGCGTCCAAGAGGCTCGCCTTGGCCTGCCGGCGCGCGATGCGCTCCTGCGGACTGCCGCCGTCGCCGAACAGATTCTCAAACACCGCTTGCGGATTCGCTTCATGCGGCAGCGGCCGCGTTGGCCCCGACCACGAAACCGAATTCACATAGGCGCAACTATAGCCCCAAGGACAAGTCGCGAGCGCGCTCTGATCTTCGATCCCCAGTTGAATCGAGGGCAGGGCATTCTCCTGCCCGTACTTCTGCGCGATCATCTGATCGATCGTGGTTCCCAGGAAAATGTCGTCGCTGACGGTTTTCTTCGGCGGCACGCCGCTGAACACGGCCGCGCTGCGCGAATGATCGCCGCCGGTAAGCCCCGGCGGAGGCATCGACGCCGTAGCGTCCAGGCCGCTGACGATGGTGACGGAATCTTTCCACGCCTCCAGCGGCTTCAGCACAAACGGCAGTTCGCCCAGCGGGCCGGCTTTCTCCATGGCCGAATAATCGGGAGCCCAGCCATGCGGATTAAACACGCCGACAAAGCGAGGAATCTTGCTCGCGGCAGCGGCTTTTGCCGAGGGCGTCAGCGCGGGGAACATGGCATCCAGCAGCGGAAGCGCCAGCGCCGCGCCCGCTCCTCGCAAAACCGTCCTTCGGGAAATGTGTTTTTTCGATATAAACATGGACGCCACTCTATTTCTTGGCCACCGCAGCGCCGCTTTCAGGCTTGCGGTTCATCTGGAACGGGTCACTTTTAACAATACCCAGAATCAGCGCCGAAAAGCGGTACTGATTCCGTTCGGCCTCATGCACGATCGCGCGCACGGTCGGCATGTCGCCCGATTCCACGCCACGGCCCAGCCCGTAGATCATGAGTTTTTCGGTCAACGTCCGCACGAACTGCGGCGAGTAGCGCACCAGCGCCTGCCGCAAATCGGCGACGCCGTTGATCTTCGTACCGTCGAACAAAACTCCGGCAGTATCCAGCTTCTGCCCGGATTGCGTGGTGCGCCATTTTCCGATGCCGTCGAAATTCTCCATGGCGAAACCCATCGGGTCCATCATTTTATGGCAACTCGCGCACGCCGGATTGGCGCGATGCTGCTCCATGCGCTGGCGCATGGTCGGTTCCGCTCCGGCCTTCTCGCCGCTCGGTTTGAGTACCGGCACGTTCGGCGGAGGGTCCGGCGGAATGGTGCCCAGCAGGTTCATCAAAATCCATTTGCCTCGTTGCACCGGCGAGGTGCGGTCGGAAATCGACGTCACCATTTCCACGCTGCCCTTACCCAGCAGTCCGCGCCGCACATCCAGGTCTCCGTCGAGCTTGACCCGCCGGAACTGGCTTCCGTACACGTTGGGGATGCCGTAGTGCCGAGCCAGGCGTTCGTTGACGAAGGTATAATCCGCGGTCAGCAGATCCAGGACGTTGCGATCCTCGCGCACCACGCTTTCGAAGAACATCTCCGTTTCCGTACGAAATGCCTGGCGCAGATTGTCGTCGAAATCCGGATACACGATGCCTTCCGGTGTGGAACTCTTGAGCGTGCGAAGCTGCAACCATTGCCCGGCGAAATTCGCGACCAGCTCATGCGCGCGGGCATCGGCCAGCATGCGCCGGACTTCCTGATCCAGCACCGCCGGTTCTCTCAGCTTGCCTTGCGACGCCACGCGGATCAGCTCGTCGTCCGGCACCGTGCTCCACAAGAAGAAGGACAAGCGGTTGGCCAAATCCAGATCGCCGATGCGGTAAGCCTGGCCGGGCTTCACGCCGCCGGGGGCGTCCTCGGTGCGGAACACAAACTCGGGGTGCGCCAGGATGAACTCCAGCGCCCGCTCGATGCCGGATTCGAAGTCGGCCCCGTTGCGCCCCGCCTGGTAGAAGCTCATCAGCTTCTCGGTGTCGGCATCGGTTAGGGTCCTGCGGTAGGCTTTGCGGCCGAGAGTCGTCAGGATCTTCTTGGCACAGCCCATCTCTTCACTCGCCTGCGCCGGCTTGCAAATCAGAATCCGGTTCCGGCTCGGAGTATCCGTGGGCCGGGTCCCATTGGACGGACCGGTTATGGTGAGAGAGCTGATCTGTGGAGTATTAGTGAAACCGTCAATCAAATTGTCATCGAGAATGCTGCGCTGGTAATGCCGGTTCAGATCCAAATTGGGCACGTAGGTGGTGGCGAGAAAGGTCGCTCCCACGTCGTGCCGCCCGGCTTTGACGTTGACACGAACTTCCAGTTTCTCGCGGATCGCGCTCAGCAGAACGTCCTTGCCGATCTCGAAAAGCTTCAGCCGCTGGCCGTCCAGCGTGAGTTCCAGTTTTTCGTCCGGGCTGTCACCGCCGAACAATCCGCCCACGGTGGTGCGCACGGGCTCCCAGGAAATCAGATACTCGCCGTCCGCCGGGAAATAGTGATGGATCAGCAGGCCGCCCCGTGTGCCGAAGGACAAACCGTCGATGTGATCTTCCTGGGAGTAATCTTCGCGCGTGTGGTAGATCTTCCGCGCGGGCCCCGTCTCGTGGCCCAGCGCCAACCGGCTGATCTTCGAAGCCGCGGTCACGTAGCCTTCCACCAGCGCCGGCGAGACCTGGAGACCGCTGGACACATTGTCAAATCCATAGCTGGTGTCGTCCGCAGGCAAGTACGCCGCCGCGTCGATTTCCAACCCCAGCAAGTCCCGAATCGCGTTGGCGTACTCGGTGCGATTCATCCGATGCACGGCCGGCGACGCGAGTTTGGGTCTGGCCGCGGCAGCGCGATCCAGATCGTTTTCGAGCGACGCCGTGAGCGCTTCGTAGGCGGCTGCATCGGGTCGAGGCATCCCCTGGGGCGGCATCATGCCAGCGCGCAGCTTGCGCACGACCTTCTCCCAGGTATCGGAGTCCCGGCCGACTTGAGCCAGATCCAACGTATCGAGCATCAGGCCGGCCGTTTTGAGTTTCTGATTATGGCAGGAGACGCAGTACTGGTCGAGGGCCTTACGCGGCGAGAAGGCCGCAGATTGGGAATACGCCGGCTGAGAAAACCAGGCCCCGCTGGCGGCAACCAGCGACCAGGCGATCGCTCTCATGAATATCGAGACTCCAGATCGAATTTTTTCAGTTCAATGCGCAGGTGTCAAGCCTCGTGCATCCTTCACGCCGTCCCATGCATCCGGCCTTAACCTGCGCCGCGAACGCTACTTCCAATCGTCGATGGCTTTACGCGGAAGCGATCCTGGAAGGAAATCCAGCAGCTCCAGGCGCACGCCGTTGGGATCGGTCACGTTGGTGATGCTGGTGAGCGTGGCCCCCGTGCGTGGGTCCTCCACCTGCACCCCCCGCTGCCGCAACGCGGAAACCGTGGCTTTCAGATCCAGGGGCCAGATGCCCACATGGCTGAGCCCCGCCGGACGCTGCGCATTGGCGGGCGCCAACTCCAGGAACGTATCTTTACTGATCTGCAGATACGTCAGCGTCGGGTTGCCATCCTTGTCCTTGATCGTGAACGCCTCGCGAAAGCCCATCGTCTGCGTGTAGAATCGCAGCGACTCGTTGTAATCCTTGACGTAGATTCCGACGTGATTCAGCCGCAGTCCCAAAGGCGAGTTCGGTTGGGCGCTGCTCCGTTGCATCAGCAACACCCCCACCAAAATGCCTGCCGCAAAAAACGCACACTTGCCGATCCAATGGCGCATGTCAGCCTCCCTGTAAACGGTCACCGCCTAGTATACGCCCGCAGTGTATCCGGCAGCGGTTGTGCCTCCGCCGCGCCCGTTATACAGTAGGCAACATGCTTCAATCCATGTTTCCATCAGGGCGACCCCTTGCTACGCTCGCCGCGGCCGTGTGGGCGTTGTCCATCGGCGGCGCGGCCCAGAGCATCGACAAGTTCGTGATCTCCGCCGAAGCCGCCAAGAAAACTTTGGTCCGCAACGAGATCTCCGCCGCCACGGCCGAAAAAATCACCCAGGCCTGCGTGGACTACGCCACCAAGAACGGCATGGCCGTGACGGTGTTCATCCTCAGCCCCACCGGCGACGTCGTGCACGCCCATCGCATGGACGGCCAGGTTCCCATCAACATCGAAACCGCCGAGCTGAAGGCCCGCAGCGTCCTCTACACCCGCGATTCCACCCACGCCCGCGCCAACGCCGTCGCCGGCAACACGTCGCTGCAACTGCGCTGGAGCAAGCTCCCGGTGTTCCCGACCTCGGGCGGCCTGCCCATCGTCGCCGACGGCCAGATGATCGGCGCCATCGGTGTCGGCGGATCGAATAAGGATGAGGAGTGCGCCTACGAAGCGCTCACGCAAGTGGTTGGCCCGCAGCCGCCGTTAGCGCCGTCCGCGCCGCCCGCTAAGCCCGCTCCTGGACGATAGCGGATGGTCTACCGCTGGACGCGCGACAACCAGCCGGTCATCGACTGCCGAATTGTAGCGGATCAGACGCTGAATTCGATTGCCGAAGTTACTCGATCCACTGGCTGGGCCGATTTCATGCGTGTCCATGCGTGGCCGAATAAACAGCGCTCGGGAGTCTACCCCATCTCCCCCTCGCGAATCGTCATCGGACTGGCCAGCGCAAACTTAGCAATCTCGTCCTTCCTCATGAACACCACCCCCGGGTGTTTCTGCGCATAAATGATGAAATCCTCTTCCACGCGCATGCGCGAAGGACGCCCTGCCACGCGATCGTGCGCGCTCATCGAAATCATCCGCCGCTTATGCTCGGATTCAGCGTAGAGCGCATCGAATTCAGCCTTCAGTTCCCCCGCGAAATCGCTGCACGTGCGCCAACGGTTCTCGAAATTCTGAAGATCGTTCAGCACGAATGTATACGGCACCACCACGAAGGGCTTGCTCTTCACCGGGATCAGGAACGGCTCGTCGCGCGACAAATCGTCAGTGTGATACAGAAACCCCAGATCCTGCAGGATGCCGAAGGTCGCCGGAGTCGCCCGCATCCCAGCAGCATTAAACCCAATCGGCCGCTGCCCCGTAGCCTTCTCGATGGCCCGCACGTTGGCTTCGTAAGAAGCCCGCTCCTCCTCCGGACTCTTGGTGTACACCGGCTCCCAAGTGTAGCCGTGCGCGGCCGGCTCGTGCCCCCGCTCGACGATCTCCTTGGCCAGCGCCGGATGCTTCTCCACGGCCATTCCGACCATGTGCGAAGTCACCTTAACCTTGCGCCGCTCGTACATTTCGAGCAACCGCGGGATCCCTTCCTTGAACCCGTACTCGTACCATTTCTCCGTCGGCAGATCCGGGTAGCGAGTATCCAAAGGCCCCCAAGGCCCCGACGCCCCGCGCTCTGCCTGCGCACCCGCCTCCATTTGTAAGGAGAGCGAAACCACCATCCGCGCCCCGCCTGGCCAGAAGCTTCTCGCCGAGCGGGGCTTCTGATCCTCACCCTGCGCCGCGCCCATAGCCAGCGCCGCACTACTCTGCATAAAGCGTCGTCGATCCATCATTGCCTCCCAACGCTCTCGCCGAGACGCCAAGGCGCAAAGAATCAAACATTTCCCCTTGCGTCATAGCGCCTTGGCGAGAGTCATTATTTCTTCGGTAGCGAGAAAACCACGTAAGCATTTTGGGGAGCAACCCCCGGCTTCGCGCCCGGGATATTCACTTTGGGCCCTTCCCCCTGCGCCGCGCAGATGGCGATGAACTCGCGCCCGCCGATCTCATACACCGCCGGCACGCCCTCGGCCGCCGCCGGAAGACTGGTTTCGAAAATCACCTTGCCTGTCTCCGCATCCCACGCGCGAAACTTCTTGTCGTTGGTGGCGGTGAAGATCAATCCGCTCGCGGTCGCTACCGGACCGCCGCGCTGCGAGGAAATCACGCCGGTATCCGCGTGCCCCTGCTCGGCCAGCGCCGCAACCGTCCCATACGGCACCTGCCACGCGATGGCGCCGGCGTTCAAATCGTAAGCCGTCATCGAAAACCAGGGCGGCGAAATCGACGGCAGCCGCGTGCTCTGCGAAACGAACCCCTGGTTGGGCCCCGCGTAGTGCGTGAACGCGCCATCCACCGGAGTCTTACTGCGAGGCTGCGGCTTATCCGACCATCCAGCCGAACCCTTGGCACGCGGCGAATCCGGAGGCACCAGGCTCAACATCGTTGGCTGATCGTGCGACACAATGTAGAGCCAACCCTTGCCCGGATCGACGGCGGCTGTGCCCCAGCTAGCGCCGCCGTTGCTGCCTGGAATCTCGACGGTTCCCTTGAAACTCGGCGGCGTGAACAGCCCTTCGTTGCGCGCGTCGTGGATCCGCTGACGCCACAGATCCTGCTCCTCCTTCGGCATGTACGGATTCAGATCGTTCTCCGTCAGCGCCTGCCGCGCGAACGGAGGCGGCTTGGTCGGAAACGGCTGCGTGGGCCAGGACGCCTCGCCCGGCACATCCGACTGCGGCACCGCACGCTCCACCATGGGCCAGATGGGCTCCCCCGTCACCCGATTCAGCACATACAGGAACCCCTGTTTGCTGGACTGAACCACCACGTCCACATTCTTACCGTCGTGTCTGATCGTCAGCAACTTCGGCCCCGCCGGCAGATCGTAATCCCACAAGTCGTGATGCACGGTCTGGAAGTGCCACAAGCGTTTGCCGGTGCGAGCATCCAGCGCCACCGTGGAATTGGCGAACAGATTCTGCCCCTTGCGATCCGCGCCGTAGTAATCCCACTTGCCGGTGCCCGTGGGAATGAAAGCGATGCCGCGCTTCTCATCGATGGTCAGCTCGCTCCAGTTGATGCCGCCGCCGTTGCGCTGCCAGAAATCCTTGGGCCACGTTTCGTAGCCCACTTCGCCCGGACGCGGCACCGTGTGGAATTGCCACAGGAGCTTGCCCGTCCGCACGCTGTACGCGTGGATATCGCCGGGGACATACGCATAATCGGCGCCGCTCCGCATCAGCGGCACGATCATGATGTCCTCGAAAATCCGCCCCGGATTATTGGTGTGAATGGGTGGAATCGCGCTCCAGTCGAAATCCAGACCCGGGCGCAAATCCGCGCGCCCGTTGTCGCCGAACGACGTGATGGTCTGGCCGGTCTTGGCATCGATGGCCGTCAAAAAGCCCCCGTTGATGGTCAGCAGCCGCCGGTCGGAGCGGTCCTTGCTTTCCCAGTAATTGATCCCGCGCTGCACCACCGGCCCGGTGAACGGATGCGTCCAGAGCTCCTTGCCCGTCAGCGCATCCAGAGCAACCAAGGAATTGTTCTTGGCCTGCACGTACATCACGCCATCGATCACGATGGGGTTGAACAAATAGTTGCCCTCGCCCGTCGGATAACTCCACACCATCTGGAGCTGCTTCACGTTGCCTTTGTTGATCTGCTTCAGCGCCGAGTACTGTGAGGAATCCGCCCCACCCAGGTGCTCACGCCAGTTCTGCGCTGTAGCGAGCAGGCCCATTGCAATGAACAATGCTATGGTTTTGATCATCGGCCTACCAGGATACTAGAGCGCGGCTTAGTAGTGGGTTTAGCCCGCGCAGACGAGCACTTCGACTGGTTGGCGACAAACCAACCGCGTCGCTTCTGTGAGCGGCGTCTATTGGGAGCAGTCAGGCCGCAGCAAGTCTTCCTTCCGGGCAGCCATTGGGCCGGGCATAGTTCTGGAAGGTGGAAGGCTGCGCGCGCAACACTCCTCATCTCTCCCTGCAGGCTCTGGTTCTAGTCCTTCTTCAACATCATTATCGAGTCGGGTCGGCCCGCGCCACCTAGGACGATCAACCGTTTCGAACGACTGAAACCTAGAAAGAAATTCACCAATTCGAAACGCGTATAAATCTCTTCAGCGACAGCGACTTCGGCAGTTCCGGTCTTGATCCAGTCACTTCCGAGGTGCATCCTCGCCTCATCAATGTCGATCACGAAGCCGTGGTCCTTGTACTCGTGAACCAGATCCCTGGCGACAGCCTCAATTGTCTTCGGAAGGTTCGGCTTCGTGGACAGGAGGCGTTCAGCGTATTGAACTGCGGACTCGCTGATCCGGTCACAGTAACCGATCTGTTCGACCGTAAGTACCATGCGAAGATATCTGGCGAACATCTCAGAGCTGCCCGGGAACTCCTGTGCGACGGAGGCCATAGTCTTGAGCGCCTGACTCACACCGAGAGCCGGAAGGCCACCAAGCTGTGGATCTATCGGACCAAGCTGCCCAAGTGGCCCCATGTGGATTTCGTCGGCACCGATTGCGATCAGCGTGGCTGCCGACTTTGCATGCCGGGGTACCACGACTACGAAGCGATTAGCAGCGAAGGATTTGCAGAGTTTACTAATCTGGTAAGCGGGCTCGATACTGCCGCCGCGAGAGAGGAGTATCAGCATTACGTCCTTGCTGCGAGCAGGGTTTAATTCGGAGAGGGCCGTGAAAATGCGATCTAGTACTTACTTGCAGAAATAACAGTTAAGATGTAGAATCGGGCATGGCCCGATCATTGAACGCCGGGATACGACTGACGGAGCAGGAAGAGGCGGTGTTGCGAAGTTGGACACGCAAGAGCAGTTCCCAGCAGCG
>DATNJC010000163.1:0-50135 GCA_035604115.1 Bryobacteraceae bacterium
AACTCTTCCAGGCTCTCTTCCCCCTGCTGATGCGCCTCCAACAACTTCCGTCGTAGATCGTCAGAATAGGCCTTCGCCATCTCTTGCTTGCAGCCGGATCGCCAGAGCTGGTCTATATTATCTCAGAAAATGGTCTAAAGCCCGCTCCACCAATGTTCTTTACTGTTTTTGGGCGGGTTCATCGGCCGACGATCCGGCAGACACGGTATGGCCGTCGGCGAACTTGATGGACCGGGCGTTCGCGTGAATCGAGCCGTCGGATAAAGGCCGGGGGTCCTTTGCTCCATACGCGCTCACCGTGACCTGGTCGCCCTTTTTCAAGGCATCCCTGGTCCAGCCCTTATGCACCAGCGTATTGACGCTATTGCATTCCAGAGCGTAGGTCACCATCTTGCCGCTCTCGTCCTTCGCATCCACATAGACGTAAACATGCGGATTCTGCCAGGCGACTTTCGAAATCATTCCCGTCACGGTGAAGGGTTTGTTCAGGTCGAACTCAGCCGCAAACGCGTGATGCGCGAAGGTGGGCCGCGCCGGCGCGGCGAGCATCACCACGCCGGCAATCAGGGAACCAATCTTAGTTTTAGTGCTCACTCGAATAACCTCCACATCACGTTTTCGACTTCCATTCAGCCGCGGCCTATTTGCGGGTCAAATCCAGTACCAGGTCGTTACACACATACTCGTGAATCTCCCACGCGGTGTCCAGGGTATGCATGCGCTTAAAGGTGTGCGGCTTGGTGAGCGCGCCCGGATCTTCTAGCGTGATATCGACCTGGATATGGCCCAAGTCGGGACGCCGGTAGCGCTCGACCACATGCAGTTTGTCGGTATGCGGCGCAGCGGAGCCGCTGCTCAACCACGTCCTATCGTTGAAATTGACCGTATCCACGACCAGCGTGTCGCCCTCCCAATGGGCGACCGAGTCCCCCATGAAACTCGGATCGAGATTCTTGTCGTGACCGCGGCCATCCAGGAAGAACTGGCGATAGGAATGGACGTTGCCTTCAAACAGCATCACAATCAGGTCGGGAGTTTGCACCATCTTCATCGGGTAGGGCGAGATCCGAGGTACGCCGCCGGGCAGACACTTGCCTTCTGGATCGTCGATCTCACCGCTCTTCTTGCGTTCGTCGGCCAACTTCTGCGCCCACGGCTGCAAGGGCAGCGGTCCTCCGAGGCTTCCAAAATCCGGCGAGTTCCAAACTCCGGAAAAATTCGGCTTGCCGTCCGGCATGCGAGGCGTCGGACCTGTCGGGATGGGCGTGGGGGGCTTGGGGGTTCCTTCCAGAAAGCCCCTTTGCGCGAATGCGGTTGCCTGCGTGAAGCCCAAGGACATCAGCACGGCCTCCGCCGCGAGAAGGGAACGCATGAAGGCCATTCTCACTCTGTAATCTCCTCGATTCGATGCAATGGCTCGCTCTCACTTGCCGATCGTCAGTATTGTAAACGAACCTGGCACCGCTGCGCCCTGGGGCCCTCGGCCTCCGCCGGGGGGTGGCGGCGGCGCCGGGCCGCGCTCCTGACTCATCGTGAAGATGTGGTTCGTCTTGCTGTCGAACGCGATCGTCCGGGCGCCATTCATCGTATCCAGGTTCTGCTCGACCTCAAAGCTCGCCGGGCTCTTCTCCTTGACGATGGTCAAGGTGCCGTTGCCCTGGGTGCTGAAGGCTTCCATCGTCGAGGGGTTGAACACTGCGCCGTCGGACCCGCCGGCGAGCGGCAGACTCGTGAGGATCTTGCCGTCCTCGGCGCTCAGAATCACCATCATGGGCTGCGCCGGTTGGGCCGGCGGATTTCCCGAGCTCGCGCACGCGGCGAAGAGTACATGATTCTTCGCGTCCAACGCCAACCCGTTGCACCGGCCCTTGTCGCCGAAGGGGTAGTGCGCAACCGCCTTCATGGTCTTGACGTCGACGGCCGTGACGCTGCCCTGCGCGTCCTGCATGACGACGTAGAGCATGCCTTTGCCATCGCCCACGCCCTGCTCCGGCACGCCGCCCAGATCGATCGTGCCGAGCACGGTCCCGTCTTTGGCGTCGATCACCGTCGCGTCCTTGGTCGGGTGACTGAAGACGTACACCCTTTCGTTAAACGGATCGAAGTAGATGCCGTCCGGCTGCGCGGCGCCTGCATCGATGGTCTTGATGAGCGTCATCGTCTTCGTGTCGAACATCGAGATCGGCTTGCTGCTGGTGAAGCCATGACCCGACTTCGGGTCGACCGCGGTACCATTGCCTCCAACCCCGGCAATCTCGCCGACCAAATCCAGCGTGTCGAGATTGTAGATCGACAGCCGCGTCTGAACGGCCGGCGTTGCGTTCGGCGCTCCCCGTCGCGGGATGTACAGCCGGCGTCCGGCGGCGTCGGCATAGATGTAGTCCCAGCCACCTTCTCCGCCGACCCTCGCCGTCTTGAGCACCTTGTACGGGCCGGGTTGTTGAGTCAACCCGATGGGCGCGAACATCGCCATTGCCAGTGCCAACACCAAGCAGAATTGTCGCATTCGAGTTCTCCCCGAACGAGTATATCCCAGACCTCCGGCGAATGCCGCCCAGGGACCCAGACCGGCCGGCAGCCCGCGGTAGAACTCGGAGGCACGCTGTTCAGCCACAAATGGACACGGATACACACGCATTAAGCTTCTTGTTCCTCTTCGCGTTTATTCGTGTTCATCCGTGGCCGTTGTGTAGGCTCGCGTGGCCTCTTACCTCGGCCTGCCCGGCAACTTCACCTTTTGGCAGGTCGAGGTAACAGAAAAGCTAACAGGGCTCCCGCGGAAAAGGCGATCGCGAGAGAGCTAACCGGGTGACGCCGAATCTGGTGGGCAGCCTCGTCGATGCCGTCCTCAACCGCGTACCGGCCGCGCTTCAAGAGCCGCTCAGCCCCGGTCTTGCCATCCTCCAGTCTTGCGGAAACAGAAGTTTTCGCATCGTTCAAGGCTTTCTCGATTCGTTTTGCTGCTTCTTCGTAGTGGCATTGGGCTGCAGCGCTGCAGACTCCGGCGTCGGCACCACTTTCGACTTTGGGTTCTTCCAAAATAGTGTTCATGACGTTCTCCTTCCGGTGTCACTTGTGCACGGGACCTTCCAAAGGCACATGCACGCCGCGACGTTGTGAGGCCATGTCGCGCAGAAACGCTAGGCCGCGGACCGCACCAGGAATACCGAGCAGGGCGCGTCCCAGGTGACCTTGACGGACACGCTTCCCAACAACTGGTGCTTCATATCGTGGGAGCCGCTGGCCGCCATCACCACCAGATCGTAGTCGCCGCGTTCGGCTTCCGCCAGGATGGCGTCCGCGGGCAGCCCACTCTCGATTACCCGGTTGACCGCGGTTCGCGTTGGCAGGTGGGAGCGGGCCTCTTCAATGACGCTCTCGGCTTCGCGCTCCAGCTCGCGTTCGAATTCGTGTGTCAGTTGAGATTCCGGGTCGGTCTGGTCTTCTTCCTCCTCGAACAACTCCTGATCCGGCGCGGCGAGCCAGGGCTTTTCGACCACGTGCATTAGCGTGACGTCGGCGGTGGAGAGATCCACCAGCGACACCAGCTTATCGAGAGCGCCCAGCGCGAGATCCGAACCGTCGACCGGCACCAGAATCCGCAATCCCGTGTCGTTGCGGCCTTCGCGCCCCACCAGGACAGAAGCGGTGGAGTGCTCGATGATGCGGCTGGCCACGGGACCCAATCCGCTGGGCGAGTCGTCGTTGCGGCTCTTGGCTCCCACCACGGTCAGGTCGTATTGGAGGGACGCGCGCAACAGGGTCTTGATGGCTGAGCCGTGCTCCAGCAGCGGCCGCGCGGAGACACCTTGCTCCGCCAAGGCGTGCCGGGCTTTTTCCAGAATTCTGGTGGCTCGCCGCTGAAGTTTATCCGAGAGTCCATTTTTGATGAGGGCTTTGGTGGGCGCTCTCGTGGGGGCTTTCGTGCCGGCTTCCGGCACCACGCACAGCAGGTCGATGCACCGGTTCTCGGCGGAGAGAATCCGGCAGGCCGCTGTCATGGCAGCCGCAGCATGCTTAGAGCCGTCGGTTGCAATCAGAACTCGCATGGTGGTCCCTATCTGGCCTCCAGGTGGCCGCGCGCGACAAAGCGGCGCGGTGCCGGGCCTACAAAATCGAAGGGGAAGCAGGTCACCAGAGTGATGTCCCGTTCCCGAGCTTCCCTGGCAGTCACATTCAGATCCACAGCTTCCGGAGAGACGACCTCAATCGAGTCGATCCAATAATCGAAATCTCCGTCGGCGGTGCGGACCCGGACGTTGTCGCCCGTTTCCAGGCCGCGCAGGGGCCGGAACAACGTATCGCGGTGGCCCAGCACAACAAAATTTCCCGGTTCTCCGGGAAGTGCGGTGGCGGGAACGTGTCCGGCGGCCTTCCATAAGGTTGTGTCGTCCATTCCTTCCCGGACGATCACGCTCATCTCCAGGCGGGGCACCTCGATTTCACCGACTACGAAAGGATCCCGCTGGAGCCAACCGAATGCGGCCGCCGGAGTTTTGAGAGCCGCCCGGGTTCGCGTCGCCGCGCCGGTTTCCGCTGAAACGCGGGACCGGGTGGATTGCAACGGCGCCGGATCCCCGGGCTGCTCCACAAATCTGCGTTGAAACTGATCCTTTTGAACGTGCTGGTAGAGCGCGGTGTCCAGCAAACTCCACGCCCATACCAGCACGCCCGCAGAACCGGCCACGATCAGCACGTTCGCTACTGCTGTGCTGACGGGCTTCCACAAGGACTCAGCTCGAACCTTGACTACCATACTCAACCTGAGTCGCGACTACGAAATCCGCCGCAGCATGACACCGGCCGAGCCGATCAGCAATCCCAACAAGCCGATGGCGAAGATGGGGCTGGCCGTGGCGGGCAACGGTTCCGGTGGCCGGGGTTCACCCGCGGGCGCAACCGGGCCGGGCTCCGCATTGGCCAGTTCCTCCTCGACGGCAGGCGCGACATAAGCCTCTTCGAGCGGAACTTCCTTGCCGGTGGACTCGATTTCAGTCACCGGAGCGGTTGTCAACTCTGCTTCCGTTGTGGCCGGCGCGGTCAACACGTTTTCGCCGGTCTCCTTAGCGATCCTCAGTGCCACAACTTTGGGAAACACAAATTCCTGGCCCCAACGCTCGCCCGGGGGGAACCACGCCCGCAGCGCCGGGGGATTGCCACCCGGGGTCTCCCAGAATTTCAGGACCGTCTTTTCCGTGGGGAACAGACGGTAGTTGTTGATCGCCATTACGGTGGCGAACAACTTGGTTTGATCCTCGTTGTAAAACAGCACGATGTTCCGGTTGCTGGGGTGATTCAGCAGTTTGATCACATAAACGCCGGGCTGTAAGGTTACCTGTTTGACGCCCGCGACGATCACGGGCTGATTGATGGTTACGACGGTTTTCTTGCTGTACTCATCAGCACTCGCTACCGATGTGAATAACAAGAGCAATCCGCCCACGATTCCTAACATTGTTCGTAACATGGCTGATTCCTCCTTATACCCGCGTGTGCAATTCGCGAACCGTTGCGGGGCGGCTCCGATGCGGAAGGGCTCTCGATCTGCAGATTGCCGCCGGGGGGTTCGATGCGGGCATTTAATCGGGTGGTAAGAGGCAATGGCGGCGCGGCGGTCGATGAGCACCGGCGCTGCTAAATGACGTGGCCAGAGGCCTGTGGGTGGTTTGACGCACCTAGCCGTGTTTTCGCGCTCCATCGCACAGTCCGCGTCCACCTTACGCCACGTTTCTGGCTGACGAGGTGCCGCCTGCCAGCGTCTGTTCGCGGACGACGGTTCTGGGGTGGGGGTCGCGGCATATCGATATGCTTGCCGCACGGCACTTTGCGTCCCAGACAAACCCCAGACTCTGCCGGACTTCGCCCATGTGGAAGGGCAGGAAGAGTGAGTGAAAACCCCCGGCAGCAACCACTTTCGGCCAGTGAATCGCGTCCGAAAACCCCTGGCAGAGGATGGGAAGAGCTTCCGGCGCTGCGTTCAAGATGCCTCGGAGAGCTTGCTCCCAGGGAAGCGCCAAACCCCGCGGGCTGAACAGAACCGCTACCAGGTTGTGATCGGCGTTCAACGCCGCTACGCCGCGGAGGCTGCCAGCCGCCTTGAGCGACCACCCAAACTCCGCGACTAAATGGTCGAGTGCCAGACGTTCGACCGGAAGACTGCCAGCAAGAACTACAGTTCCTTGCGCCATGTCCGGCTTTCAGGCAATTTGGATTCCAATCCAATTTGGATTCGAATCGTGGGCTATGATTATGATTAGAGCGAGTCTCGTATCCGATCAAGGTCCGCTGTGTCTGAATCCGCTGGGTCTTTGATTTCGCTGCTGATCATCGATGACGATCCGGGCAGCCTGGAGTTGCACGCAAACGCGTTGGCCCAGCCGGGCCTGGAGATCCTCACAGCCTCCGACCCGGAAGATGGCGTGGACACCGCTTGCAGCCGCCACCCGCAGATTGTGCTGACTGATCTGATGATGCCGCACCTGACCGGCATGGACGTGCTCGAACGCCTCATCGAAGTCGATCCCGCGACGGAAGTGATCCTCATGACCGCACACTATTCTGCGGAAACCGCGGTGGAGGCCATTCAAAAGGGAGCCAGCGACTACCTCAACAAGCCGGTCTCCGTGCCGGCTTTGCGGGAGCGCATCGGACAACTGGTCAATGAAGCTCGCCGGCGCCAACGATCCATGCACCTCGAAGAGGAGTTGCGGACTACTGCGGAGTTCGAGGGGATCATCGGCCGCAGCCCACTGATGTGGGAGATGTTCTCGCGCATCCAGCGCGTCGCCCCGCACTACCGGGCGGTTTTGATCACGGGAGCCACGGGAACCGGAAAGGATCTAGCCGCTCGCGCGCTTCATAAGCTGAGTCCGGTCTCCACCGGCCGCTATGTCGTGCTCAACTGTTCGGCCGTGGTCGAGTCGCTGTTTGAAAGTGAACTGTTCGGCCACGTGAAAGGCTCCTTCACGGGGGCGATGCATGACAAACCTGGTCTCTTTGAGCATGCCCATGGCGGCACGCTGTTTTTGGACGAGATCGGTGACATGCCGCTGGCGACCCAAGCCAAACTCCTCCGCGTATTACAGGACCAGGAGGTCCAGCGCGTGGGAGCGCTCAATACCCGAAAGGTGGACGTGCGTGTCGTGGCTGCCACCAACCACGATCTGCGCGCGTCCATTGCCGAAAAGAGTTTCCGTGAAGATCTCTACTACCGGCTCTCTATGGTGGAGATTCGGATGCCGCAGCTAGCGAAGCGCAAAGAAGATCTTCCGTTGCTGCAGCGTCATTTCGTCAGCCGGTTCGCCGCGCAATACGGGAGGGAAATCCGCGGCCTGACCCATCGCGCCCAAATTCGGCTCGCGCAACATTCCTGGCCGGGCAATGTGCGAGAGCTTGAGAATGTCATCGGGCACGCCGCCATGATGACCGTGGGAGATACGATCGACGTGCAGGACTTGCCCCCATACTTGAACGCGCGTTCCGAAAACCACACGCCACTTGTGGCGTCCCCGCCTGCGAGCATCGACACACTGGAGGCGCACGAGCGTGCGCTATTGATCCGCGCGCTTGAAGAATCCGGCGGCAATCAATCCAAGGCTGCACGCATCCTTCGAATCGGCCGCGATGCGCTGCGTTACAAACTCAAGAAGCACAATCTCGATACACCGGATTCAGACCAAGCGTCGGTGGCGGCCGGTTGATTCCGGCCGCTTCCAAGAAAACCCGCCAAGGCGATCCGGGAGCTATGCCGCTTTTGCGGCGGCGACTTCCTTGGGCTTCGCAACTTCGGGCGCGTTGATCCGCAGAATGCCGCTGTCGAGATTGGCCGTAACTTTATCGACGTTGATCGGATTGGACACTTCAAAGCGTCTGTACACGTCGTTGGAGCCGAACTCGGTCCATAGGACGTTGTCTTTCTCCTCTTTCTTCTCCCGCTTTGTGGCGGCGTGCACCAGGATTTCCGACGGCGTGGCAGTAACTTCGACGTCCTTGGCCTCAGAACCCGGCAACGTCATCTGCATCTGGTAGGTGCCGTCTTTTTCGGCCAACTCAGCGGAACAGCCCATGAGTTCCTGTTCCGCTTTTAGCCAGTCGTCCACATCATGGCCGAGTTCGCAGCCGCGCTTCTCGAACAAACTAAACGCGCGCCGCCGGATGGCATCGAATCGCCTCGCGATCTCAGCAAAGATCGGCAGCGTCTTCTGGCTCGCGTCGTTCACTTTCTCGATTGCAACTTGTGACATACCTGGTCTCCTTACATATTCCGGCGTTGTTCCGGGTCGCTCTCATCTAATGCACGTAGCCTGCCAGTACTACTACTTGGTCCGAAAGACTCGATACAGCCAGTGTTTTCAACCCACCCAGTGTATTTCCGCAGAGTTTCGGCCGTGTGACGCCGGCCATACTTTAGGGTGACCTAGCACAATCGGCGCGACGACATGGTAAGGCCCGGGCAGACCGAGCTCGGCCTTGATCTCCGGAAGATTCAGCCAAGGGCGCGACAGCCCGATCCAGCAGGTGCCGAGACCCTCGTCACGAGCCGCTAAGATCAAGTTCCCGGCTGCCAGACAGCAGTCTTCCAGGGCCTGAGCATGGGACGCCTTGGCCAACACCAGCACCAGGGCGGGTGCGTGGTGAAAGAGGCTGTAGTTGGGGTCTTCGAGGAGGCTGCGCAGGGACGCGTCGAAGGGAGTTTGCGAGAAATTCGCCAGCAACCAGCTCTTGGCGCGTTCGGCGTAGGCGTCAACCCGATTCGGGTCAAGTAGCGCAGCAAACGCCCAAGGCTGCAAGTTCATGGCGCTGGGCGCGAGAATGGCGGCGCCGACGAGGCGTTCGATCTCCGCGCGCCCAATTCGAGCATCCGTGTATTCTCGAACGGCACGCCGATTCTTTAGGACTTCCGTGAGTTCCATCAGGTATTCTCCATGCGGTCTTGCAGCACGCGCAGTTCCAGCCGGCTATCGTGGCTCTTCGGCCGCGAATCTGGAAGACTTAAGAGAACAACAAGTATGAGCCAATCGAAGCAACTCCTGGGTGATGCCGCGGCGGTCGGCTTGCACTATGACCGCTACGTGGACGCGGAATCGGCGCGCCTGGAACAATTTTGCCCGGTCGAGTATGCCATAACACTCCAGTATCTGGGTCGCTTCGTGCCCGAGCGCTGCCGCGTCGCCGAGATCGGCGTCGGAGCGGGGCACTATTCCGAGTTTCTGGCCCGCCGCGGTTGCCGCGTCGATCTTGTGGACGTCTCCGAGCGCTTGCTAGAAGCGGCGCAGGAGCGTCTCACGGCCGCCGGGCTGGCCGAATCCATCGCCAAGGTTCACCACGCCTCCGCGACCGAACTGCCGTTGGCGGATGCTTCGCTGGATGCCGTCCTGCTGCTCGGCCCGCTGTATCACTTGCGCGATTTGCGGGAGCGGCAGAAGGCGGTCCAGGAAGCCGGGCGCGTTTTGAAACCAGGCGGAGTGGTGGCCGCCGCCGGGATTAATCGCATTGCCTTCCTGCGCGACATGTTCCGCTCACCCGATCCGTTCTCGGCAACGTTCTTCGGCGAGGAATTCGCGGAGGCTCATCGAACCTCGCAGCCGGACCCTAGTCAACAGGGCTTCATGGCACAGTTTCTCGCGACAGGGACGCTCGATCCGCAGCACGCTCCGCCGATCGGCTATGCCCATCTGACGACGATCTCCGAATTTCGTGAGCTGCTGACCGCAGGCTTTGAAGAAGTGTTGCTGGCCGGAACCGAGTCGTTCACCGCGCCCTGGCAGGACCAGTGGAAATCGAAGTCCGCGGGCGAGATCGCCAGCTGGTTGGACATTGTGGAAGCCACCGGAACAACCATCGAAGGCCTGGCTTATTCCGATCACTTCTTGTTCATCGGGCGTCGGGCGGCCTAAGCGTGGCGAACGGCCGTGGCCTTGTACCATGGAAGCGATGAGCGCGCAGCCTAAGTTCAAACCCGGCTACGGCCCCGGATGGCACCGCATGCTGGTGGAAACCGGCTGGTGGCATAGTTTTGAGCTCCCCGACGGGCGCGTCATCCGCGGGGTCAGCGAAATCCCGGCCCTCCGTGAACGCCTCGGCCAGTTTCCGATTCCCCAGGATCTCACTGGCCGGCGCGCGCTGGACATCGGCTGCTGGGACGGGTGGTTTAGCTTTGAGCTGGAACGGCGCGGCGCCGAAGTGGTCGCCATCGACATCTGGGATAATCCCCGCTTTCGGGAAATGCATGCCGTCTACGGCTCCCGCGTCGACTACCGCCAGATGGACGTATACGAACTCTCGCCTGAAACCGTCGGTACCTTCGACATTGTCCTGTTCTTTGGTGTGCTCTACCACTTGAAGCATCCTCTTCTCGCACTCGAGAAGGTGTGTTCGGTGACCACCGGTCTGGCCGCGGTGGACTCCTTCGTTCTGCGCGAGAATTTCGACCTCAACGCCCAACCGCTGCTGCACTTCTACGAGAACGACGAGTTCGAGGGACAAACCGACAACTGGGTCGCGCCCAACCTGGCCTGCCTGGCCGCCATGTGCCGGACCGCCGGATTCGCCCGTGTGGATCTGTGCAAGATCCTCACTTACAGCGCGGGCTTCGCGTGTCACCGCCAGTTTCAAGCGCCGCGCGCCGAGGGAGCCCGTGCCGAGATCCTCCAAACGTTTCATAACACCAACTACGGCGTCAATTGCAGTTGGATGCGGGACGATTACCTGGCCTGCGCCTTCAGAACGGAGGAAGCCAACCTAACTCGCGGCGACGTACAGCCGCGCGTCGGAGGCTACGGTGTCCGCCCCATCTCGGTAACGAAGCTCGGAAGCGATTTCTGGCAGACGAATTTCAAGGTTCCGCCGGGTCTCGCGCCCGGCTGGCACCCGGTGACCATCGCCGTCCGCGAAGGGCCGGAGAGCGCTGCGCTCCGCATCGCCGTCGATCTGCCCTTGCCGGACAACTGCGAGCTGAAGATCGTAGGAATTCGGGACGGAGCCACTTGGGCCGCCGGTCAACTCGACCTGAAGGCCGGCCGCATCCTGTGCATCTGGTGCGAGGGCTTTCCCGACAACGCAGACGCCAACAACGTCCGGGTTTTCTTGAACGGCAGCAAGTGTTCTACGGTATTTGTCGGGCCGGTTTCGAGTTCCTGGCAGGTGAACGTCGAGGTTCCGCGCGCCATCGCGCCCGGGGAGGCAGAGCTGACCTTGAAACTCGGCCGAGCCGCGAGTGCGTCCGGAAAGGTTCGCCTGCTCGCGGAATCCTAAATGTGCTGTCCCAAAAGATGCTCTCGCCAAGACGCGGAGGCGCAAAGTATGGCCCGGAAAGTCGTGGATTTCTTGGCGGCTTAGCGCCTTGGCGAGACGTTAAACCGCGGCGCTGTCCGCCTCCAGATGGCGCAAGGCTGCTTCCAGGTCCGGATCGAGGGCCGCAATGCGGTCCATGTGGACGATATTGAATGCCTTGGCGACCGAGCCATGCGCCCCTGCGAGGCGCATCCGACCGCCGCTCTGCTCCATCAGTCCGCTGCAGGCCACCAGAACTCCAATTCCGGCGCTGTCGAGGTTGTCCAGCCCAGTCAGGTCGACGATGACCTTGCGGGCCCCCTCCTCGATGAGCCGCCGCACCGAATACTCCAGGGAAACCAAAACGTTGCCCAGCGCCAGGCGTCCGGAGATCTCGACGACCGTGATATCCGGCTCAATCCGGCGGATTTTGGATTCGGTGGCCACGGCGCAAGCGTTGTCCGAATCGTAACACAGCGGGCGGAGCAGCTGGCCCCGCCCTCAACCGCCGTATCGACCAAGCGGATGTGTATATAATAGTCCCGCCCGGTCTCCGGCGTTGCAACCCTATGACGCCGGAAACGATCGCAAGTACCGGCCGGATCAGCGCTTCGAAGTCGACAGTCCGGATGGTTGCGTGCGGAGACGCGTCAGGAGGACAAACACCATGGCTCTAACAGCCAATGAACGGGCGATCAACGAGATCAACAAGGACAACGACGACGCCAAGAACTATATCAATACTTATCTCAACCGCGTCAACAGCGAACTGTACAACCGCGCGCTCAAACTGAACTCCGCCATGACCGAACTGGCGCAGTTCATGGGTCTGCCGCCGGGCGCGCCGCCGCCCTCCTTCTGGCCGGCCGCATTCGCGGCGGTGGTTGTCGTTCTGCCCGAACTTGCATTGCTGAAGTACGTTGAAGAAACGGCTAAGGATGCCAAACTTGCGATCACTGTCGCGAAGACTGTGCAAGAGGGGGCAGAAAACCTAAAAAAGGGAATCGAAATAAAGGAGAAGATCGACAAACACCTCGAGGCTGGCAAACGCCTCGGGGAAAGCCTCAGTACAGAAGAACGCCCCGTCAATCCACTCCTCTCCCAGTTCTCGGGTGCCGCCGGAGGACCGGTCAATCAGCTGATCCAGAGCAGCAATTCAGCCGAGCAGGCTTGGGAGGACGCGACGACGGCCCTTCATTTGGAGTACGCCAAGCGGCTGGACCACGCCGGCGCCGCGGCCAAACCCAAGCAAGCGCTGACGGACTGGATGAAGGGCATACTGAAACCGTTGCCGCGGGTATTCACCCCTCCGGAATTGGATCAGCTGGAAAGACTCTATCTCTGGTACTTGATCGGCAACTACGTAGCGGCTAACGCCAAGTTGGTCCAGCCTTACGTTTATAGCGTGGCGGCGGGCGGGGGGCTGGTCAGGAACGCAACACCAGAATATACCCTGGAGGGATTAAACGACACCCAGCAGGCGGTCATTCTCGATCAGTTCGGCCCGGCGGCCCCACGGGGTTCGGTCTACATTATGCCGCCCATCAACTCCATAACTCAAGCCCTGGTCCTGTGGCATGTCCGGACGGAAGAGCCAGGCTGGCTGAAGGGTTCATGACACCGCCCGCGAGGCGCTGACCGATCGTTTCGGGGAGGATTGGGGCGGGTATCTGAGGGGCCGTCTCGGTTCACGACACACCCAAGCACGGCAGTTGGTTGAACCAGGCCGAAGTGGGTTCGCCGGTATAATAGTTCCACATGGCCTCCAGCGTTGCGCCGCCGGTGACCCCGGACCTGATCGCCAAATACGAGCCGGTCATTGGGCTCGAGGTCCACGTCCAACTGGCCACGCGCACCAAGATCTTTTGCGGCTGCCCCACCAGCTTCGGCGCGCCGCCCAATACCAACGTGTGCCCGGTGTGCCTGGCCTTGCCGGGAGCGTTACCGGTGCTCAGCCGCCATGCGGTAGAGCTCGCCATCCAGGCCAGCCTGGCTCTCAACTGCCGCATCAATCCACAATCGGTGTTCGCACGCAAGAATTATTTCTACCCCGATTTGCCTAAGGGCTACCAGATCTCGCAATACGATCAACCTCTGGCCGAGCACGGCTACGTCGACATCGAAGTCGATGGCGTGAAGAAGCGTATCGGCGTCACGCGCGTCCACATGGAGGACGACGCCGGCAAGAGCATCCACGAAGGTTTCAAGGACTCCGACCGTTACACCTACGTCGATCTGAACCGCTGCGGCACGCCGTTGATCGAGATCGTCAGCGAACCGGACCTGCGCAGCTCCGATGAAGCCCACGCCTACCTGACTCAAGTCAAGCAGATGCTGCAGTACGTGGAAGTTTCCACGTGCGACATGGAGAAGGGCCACCTGCGCGCCGACGCCAACGTGAGCGTCCGCCTCAAAGGCGCTTCGAAATTCGGCACGCGCACCGAGACCAAGAATCTTAACTCATTCCGGTTTTTAAAGATGGCCGTGGACCAGGAAATCGAGCGCCAGGTGGGGATCGTTGAAAGCGGCGGCCGGATTATTCAGGAAACGCGGCTGTTCGATCCCTCCACCGGCCAGGCCTTCAGCATGCGCAGCAAGGAAGACGCGCACGATTACCGCTATTTTCCCGAGCCCGATCTGGTTCCTCTGCGGGTCAGCGACACCTGGTTGGCCAAGATCAAGGCCACCATGCCGGAGCTGCCCGCCTCGCGGCGCGCCCGATTCATCGAGTCCTATGGGCTGCGCGAGTACGACGCCCAGGTGCTCACCGCGACGCGTCCCTTGAGCGAATATTTCGAAAGAGTGGTGGCGGCTTCCGCCAGTCCTAATGGGGGTGACGCCCGTGCCGCTGCGAACTGGGTGATGGGCGATCTGGCCGGAGCCCTCAAAGCCGAAGGCAAGGAGATCGACGAATCGCCGGTCAGCGCCCAAGCGCTGGGCCATCTGGTCGCCTTGATCGCTCAGGGCAAAATCAGCGGCAAGCTGGCCAAGGAAATTTTTCCCAAGATGTTCGCCACCGGCGACGCGCCCGAGGCGATCATGGAACGCGAGGGCCTGACTTCCATCAGCGACGAGGGCGCCCTGGGCAAGATCATCGACGAGGTGATCGCCGCGAATCCCAAGCAGGTCGAGCAGTACCGCGGCGGCAAGACGGCCGTCCTGGGTTTCCTCGTCGGCCAGGTCATGAAGGCCAGCCGGGGTCAGGCCGACCCGGCGTCCGTGAACCGGCTGCTGCTGTCGAAATTGTAGATAGTGTCGGAAGTGTAGGAAAGTGTCGAATCAACCCCCGATGAGAACCTTTTTGAGCCCAGTTTTGATCCTATTAATGATCGGCGCGGCCGCGACCGCCAGCGCCCAGGAGAGCCCACCCGCCCAGGCGACCATCACGGTCGCCGGCAAAAAGCTCTCCATCCGCTACTCCGCCCCATCGGTGCGCGGCCGGGAGATTTTTGGCGACAGCGGGCTCCTGTCTCACGATCCGACTTATCCGGCCTGGCGCGCCGGGGCCAACGACGCCACGGCCTTTCACACCGACGCGAATCTGGACATCGGCGGCGTGGCCGTGCCCAAGGGCGACTACACGCTGTATTGCTGGGTGAAGAATCCCGATGCGTGGGAGCTGATCATTAGCAAGGAAACCGGGCAGTGGGGGCTGAGTTACAACCCCAAGCTCGACTTGGGCCGCGTGAAGATGACCATGAGCAAGCCGCCGTCACCCATCGAGACCATGAAGTACACCTTCACCGACCAGGGCGGCGGGAAAGTGCAGTTGCAACTGGCATGGGAGCAGCACATCGGCGCGGTGCCGATTGCAGTGAAATGAAACACGTTGTCCTATTGAGCGGCATGTTCGTTTCGGTCGGTCTGGCGCAGTTCGTCGATTTAAGAGCGCCGGGCGACGGATCGGAGCTCTATTACTCGCTCGCGGTGTCCAGACCCGGGCTGGGTCCCTACGCCAATACGAATCCCAAGTCGATATATAAGATCGGCGGTGAGTCGACGGCGACTCTTGCCACGGGCACCCCGGAAGCGCCGTGGAACCCGAGGGGCTTTCTCGATTTCGGTTATCTGACGGACTATTATCAGTACTCGTTGCCGCAATTCAGCGCGGATGGATCGGTTTATGCGTACACCGGCGAGCGAGATTGTTTGGGCCGCGACGTGCTGTGCTTTATGCCACTCTTCCAGACAACAGTAATACGGGCGGGACAGCCCGCGGCTTCGTTCTCAGGGTACGGCTTTTTGTCGGCGAATGGGCGCTATTTGTTTACCAACTCAGGCGAGCTCGAGACGCCAGGCACCGCGGTGGTCGATCTGCAGAAAGGCGTCAGCGTTCCCCTCTTCCCTTTTGGTGCCGCGAGGGACGAAACGGGCCGGATCATTTCCAACCAGGGCGAGGTGGTTGAAGGGGTCAACCCTGGACTCTTCGGACCGCCACTGCCAGAGGGAGTGATCGGCGCAAGCGGCCAGGAACCCACGATGGATGCTAACGCCGACCGGATCGTTTTCGTTTCGCAGGATCGGAGCTCAGTTCAGTTATTAAGCCGTCAGGCACAAGTCCAAAGCACACTGATCACCGGCAATGGCGGATTCTTTGCGCCGGCGATCAGCGCGGATGGGCAGCACGTGATCTTTCTGAGCACGGTGACATTCGGAACGGGCCTGCCGGCGGGGCAGAAGCAACTGTATGCGATCAACATCGATGGGACGGGCTTTCGCGACCTCACCAGCGTCTACGAACCCGCGGGAGTCACTAACTTTGCGATGTCGGACGATGGACTGGCCGCATGGTACTCATCGCCCTCCGGCGCGATCACCAAGTTAGATCTTCATGGCGAAGGAATCGTCCGCACGACGTACCATCCGGCGGCGGTCGATCTGGCCGCTGCGCTGGTTCCAGGTTCCGCTACGATCCTTTACGGAGCTAATGTTCCCAGCTCTCCGGACGCCGTTCGAATCGACATCGACGGTGTTCCGGCACAAGTCCTTTCGCTCAGCTCGTCCAGCATTACGTTCGTCTCCCCGGACACTCTGCCGCTTCGCCCTGTCCAGCTAACCGCGACCTTCAATCCAGGCTCGGCACCGGAGGCCTTCTCCACCGCGACCGTGAGCCCGTTTGCCAGCCGGCCAATGTTCCTTTGGTTGCCCATCTGTTTTCCATCGGGGAATGGTTGCTTTATCGATCTGGGTGGCTCACCGATTCACCAGGACTGGTCTGCCCTGGTGAGCTTAGATACGACTCCGGCCTCGCCCGGAGAGATCGTGCACTTCTATGCGATGGGGCTTCCACCGGGCGCTTCGATCTCCTGCAATCTGCCGGTTCTTTACGCTGGACCTGCTCCAGGGCTGCCCGGCTTCTACCAGCTCGACATCCAGACACCGACGACCGGCTACGGCTTCGCCGCAAATCTATACCAGGTCACATTGGATTGTGGCCCTGGAATGCAATCCATCTATGATGTGGCCTGTCAGGGGCAATCGTGTCCGGGACCATAATGTTCGCTAGGCGTCCGGCCAGACGCGCCGCGCCGTGTTTGCCACTAGTTCCATCTTTCGCCACTGCTGATCTTCGGTCAGCAGGTTGCCTTCCAGCACGCTGGCAAATCCGCACTGCGGGCTGAGGGCGAGCTGGTCGAGCGGCACGTACTTCGCGGCTTCGTCGATTCGGCGGAGCAGTTGATCCTCGGTCTCCAGCTCGGCGAGCTTGGTGCTCACCAGTCCGAGGACCACGGTCTTGTCGGAAGGGACGAAGCGTAGCGGCTCGAAGGTGCCGGCGCGTTCGGATTCGTACTCCAGCAGAAACGCGTCCACGTTGAGCTGGTTGAAGAGCTTCTCGGCGATGGGATCGTAGCCGCCCTCGGCGTACCACTGGCTGCGATTATTGCCGCGGCACAAGTGAATGGCGATCACGGCACCTTTGCGCCGCGCGCCTTCGATCACGGTATTGTCCGCGCGGATGGCTTCGTCCAGAGCTTGCTCCGGATCGATGCCCATCTGCTCCTTTACGTACTGCCGCCACTTGGGATCGATGTAGTAGCTGTAGCGCGGCGCGTCGAGCTGGATGTAAGGGACGCCTTCGCTCGCCAGAGCTTCCACTTCCCGCTTGAAGATGGGCACGATGTCCCACAGAAATTCCGAATAGCTGGCGTAGGCCCGGTCGCTCAGCCCCTTCTTGTAGGCGATGGCCGGGAACTGGTTGGGCGTGGGCAGAGTCATCTTGATATCGCCGGGGCTGTGCTGCTTTAGGAACGGAACCTCGTGCGCGGTGAGGCGGTTCTTCTGGCGGATCTTGCTTACGACTACTCCGGGTAAGCGATTCTTGACCCCGGCCAAGGCCTCCGCGCCGGTGCCCTGGATCTTCCAGTCGCGCGCGATCATTTCGGCGTTGTCGAGGCCTTCGACCGACTCGTTGAAGTCGCTCATGAAGCCGCCGCGGCGGAATTCGCCGTCGGTGAAGATGCGGAATCCGAGTTCCTTCTGGCGCTGCAGTACGCGTAGGATGTGGCGGTCTTCTATGGCTTTCAGTTCCACTCCGTCACCGTCGCGGCTCTTTCTGGCCTCCCGCAACTCGGCGGGACGGAGTAAGCTGCCGACATTATCGGCACGATATTTGAATGGCATGTGGGAGGCTCTCGGTATCCCCGCCCTTACGGGCGGGGTTTCAACGGAAGGCGAGTTTGGATTTGCGGTCTTCTTCTGCCTTGATACTGGGGCCGAACAACGCTTCGAAATAGCCTTGCTTCACCAGGCGGTCGACGTAGGTGTTGTCGACCACCTTGCGGTAATCGTAACCCTTCATGACCGCGATCAACTGCGGATCGGTTTGCTCCTCGATCACCGCTTTGATCGATCCGGCGTAGACGTAGGGCACGCGCTCGAAGAGATTGCCTTTCGAGTGGATGTCGTAGAAGCGTTCAACATCGGCGCGGGATTGCGGATCGTAGACCATGTAGGCGCGCACGGCGAAATCCTTGTCGTCGTAGAAGCGCTTGATGGCTTCGGCTTGAGCCTTGATCAGTAGCTCGGGCAGTTTGGGGTTGGCGGCTACGACCGACTTCTTCATCAGGTACGTGGTGGACGCGAAGATTTCGGGGTGATCGGCGAGGTTGGTCAGACTCTTGTATCCGCGCTCTTCCATCTTGAAATACGCGGGCGCGGTGAGCATGGTGGCGTCGACGCGGCCGGCTTCGAGCGCCGCCGCGCGGCCGTTGGCATCACCGCCCACGGCCATCCATTCCACGTCGCGGGCTTTCAGTCCGTAGGCTTTGAGCAGCTCAGTAGCGTAGTTGGACGGCGCGTCGCCGATCTGGCCGACGGCGATGCGCTTGCCCTTGAGCGCCTGGACGTTGGGGATGTCCTTGCGCGCCATCAGAGCGAACGTGGCGGTATTGAGCGGGCTGCCGACCACCACCAGCGAGCCGTCGCGGGCCATGGCCTGCATCGCGGTTTCGAGCGAATAGTTGGTCATCTGGGCTTCGCCGCTGACCACCATGGCGATGCCCGCCGGGTGGACGCCGAACACCAGCGTCACGTCGAGGCCGTACTTCTGGTAGAAGCCGCCCTCCTTGGCCATGAACAGCGGCCAGGAAGACGCGCTGCGGGTGGGGAAGTTGATGGTGATTTTCTGGAGGGGCTGGGCGGAGACGACGCTCGCGAGAGCCACCAAGGGGCAAAGCCACGCGGCCGGGGATTTCATCAGGGCCATTATTTCACCTCTTCACACGGCGGTCGTGGTCCGGCGAGTCGATATGGTAGTATGGCTGGAGTATGGTAAAGGTGACGTTCACGCTCGACGAAACTACGGTGGCCGAACTGAGCGAGGCTGCGGCACGCAAATCCATTCCGAAAAGCCAGGCTGTGCGTGAAGCCATCCATGACTATCACACCAAGTCCGACCCCTGGAGCCCTGCCGAGCGTCTGCGGAAGCTGCGCGCATTGGAAGAGTACTTGAAGGAGCCACCCACCCGGACCCAGCATGAAGTAAATCGTGAGATCCAGGAGATCCGCCGCGCCCGTCGATCCGGGGGCAGGCTGCATCCCTCCGAGTAATCCATCGTGGTCATGCTGGACACATCGGTCCTGATCGACAGCCTGACCGGACCCAAACATTCCGGCCCCTCGCTCCAACGCGCCTTGGAGACGCCAGGACAAGTCGCGCTGTCGGTGCTTGTAATCTACGAATGGCTGCGCGGACCTCGGACCGAACGCGAGATCCAAATGCAGGAGTTCCTGGTCCCTGCCAGCGCCGCCATTCCATTTAGTGTTGAGGACGCCGCATTGAGCGCTGATATTTATCGTTCGGTGCGCCGCGCGCGATCCCGGGAAATCGACATCGCCATCGCGGCCTGCGCCATCCGCCATAAGGCCGAACTGTGGACGCTGAATCCATCGGATTTCGCGGACGTTCCCGGCCTTAAGCTGTGGCGGGCGCGCTAACCTGAGCTTGGTGACTTAATCGAGCCGATATAGTCGCACGACACCGTCGCCGCCTTCTGCCACGAATTGGCCGTCGGACGAGAGTGCACAGTTCCGGTATGGGTGCACCGTGACTGCGGGGGAGTAGGGTTGTTTGAACGGTTTCCATGCAGCAATTTCGCGCGCCGTGCCTACATCCCATACCAGCCGCCGGTCGACTGGCTTCGGGTCGTCGGTCAACTGCGCCAATAGATCGATATGATGGAGAGAGCTGAAGCCATGATGCTCAACAAGAACGCGCAACCGATCCCTCGATGCGCTGACCACTATGTAGTCTTGGAGTGCTTCAGGCGGCCAGCCAGACGGCATCTTGCGGGACGCACGTTCAAGATCCAATATTTCCTCGCGGGTAGCGGGCTGCTTGTGGCAGTCTTTGTCCAATACTGACGCGCCGTCTAACTCGATCTGCACGATGTGGGTCGAATCCCGCCAGAATTCATGACTAAGTTGATCGCGAAAGATCGGAAAGAGTGGCGGTAGGTTCGCGGATCGGGGTTCGATTGTGCTGCACGCCGTGCCGCCCGGAAACCTGAGTACGTACCCGCAGACTAGAATCGCGTCTCCGCCGGGCGACCATTCGAGCGGTGCGCCGCAGGTGCCGACGTCATACTGCCGAATATCGGCGGCGGGCGTGGCTACATCCATCACCAGAACATGCGTGCCGATCGTGGCCGGCCCCGCGTGATCGTCGATCGTGACGGCAAGCAGCTTTCCGTCGGGTGAAAACGCGATATCTTGGAGTTCGCGGCGTTTGAGAGTCCCCCATCCCGGAGGCTCCTTGATCTTGTTCCCCAACCGCACTTCCCACACTTGGTGCATCTCGCCAAACGCGAGAGGCACAAGCACAAGAAATGCCGCGAGGAGTTTCACATCAGGTCGCACCTCTTGCCGCTACGCCAAATCGAACTTCTCATGGTGCAACAGCGGATCGCTCTTCACCAGGACCGGCCGCCGCAGCACGTCTTCGAGCTCCTCCAGGAATTTGTTCTGGTGCGACTTCAGCACCTTGGCCACGTCGGGATGCACACGCAGCATGACGTCCTTGCCTTCGACGCTCGACGACATTTTGCGGGCCTCGGTGAGGATCTCGCTCACTACCGTCTGCGTGCTCTTAATGTAGCCCGCGCCTTCGCAGTGCGGGCAGGGCGAGCATAGCGTCCGCTCCAGCGACTGCTTCACCCGCTTGCGCGTAATCGCCACCAGCCCGAAATCGTTGAACTGGAGAATCTTGTAAGGCGCGCGATCGACGCGCATGGCTTCCTCGAGCACCTGCATCACCTTCTGGCGGTTCTTGCGCTCGTCCATGTCGATGAAGTCGATCACGATGATGCCGCCCAGGTCGCGCAGCCGGATCTGCCGGACAATTTCTTTGATCGCTTCCGTGTTGGTCTTGACGATGGTGTCTTCCAGGCGGTTGGTCTTGCCCACGAACTTGCCGGTGTTCACGTCGATCGCCACCAATGCTTCGGTCTGATTGATGACGATGAAGCCGCCGGATTTCAGCCACACCTTCGGCCGCAGCGCTTTTTCGAGCTCGCTGGTGATGCTGAACGCGTCGAAGATGGGCGCTTCGCGGGTGTACAGTTTCACCTTGCCGACCAGCGAAGGCTGGAAGCGCTGGACGAAGCTGAGGACGTTCTCGTACAGCTCCTCGTTGTCGATCCAGATGGCCTTGAAGGTGTCGGCCAACTGGTCGCGCAGGATGCGCTGCACGATGTCGAGGTCGTGGTGCAGCAGCAGCGGCGCGGGTTTCGACTCGGCTTTGCGGCGGATCTCGGTCCACAGGCTGTAGAGGAATTGCATGTCGGCCGCGATTTCCTCTTCGGTGCGGCCTTCGGCGGCAGTGCGCGTGATGAAGCCGCCCACGGGTCCGGGACGGCGGCCTTGCAGAATGCGCTTCAGGCGCAAGCGTTCCTCGTCGCTGCCGATCTTACGCGACACGCCCATGTGTTCGAGCGTGGGCATGTAGACCACGTAGCGTCCCGGCAAGGCCACATGCGAGGTGATGCGCGCGCCCTTCTGGCCGAGCGGCTCCTTGGCGATCTGGACGATGATTTCCTGGCCTTCCTTGAGCAGGTCGCTGATGGATAGGGTTGGCGCTACGGGACGGGCCACCGGGCGAGATACCGTTTGTTCGCGCTCTTCGGCGGAGCGGCCACCTTCGGGACCACGATCTGTGCCACGTTCTGGTCCACGTTCAGTTCCGCGTTCCGGACCACGCTCGGGTCCGCGTTCAGGTCCACGTTCAGGTCCGCGTTCCGGACCCCGGCCGCGCCCCCGGCGCATGCGACGCGATACGCGGTGCGGATATTGGCCTGAGCGTTGCCGGACTTGCGCCGATCCGGTTTCAGGGCCGACGGCGGGAGCCTCACCGGCGGCGGCTTCAGCTTCAGCCGACTCTTCGGACTCTTCACCTTCCTCGTCTTCGGAGCCACTCTCCAGACCATCCTCGACACCATTCTCCAAACCATTCTCCACGCCGGCCTCTCCGAGGATCATGGCCTGGATGTCGAGGTCTTCGTCTTCGTCGCCCATGGACGCCACGGCGGGGGCTCCGGACTCGGTCTCGGTTTCGGCCTCATTTTCCGCTTCGGTTCGGGCCGCGCGCGGCAGCGGCGGAGGCACGTCGGCAAACGGAATTTCGCTCAGGCGCTCGGGAGTATCCGGCTCGGCCAAGTGCGCCGGGAGATCCGGCAGCAGGTTGTCGGGAGGGTAGTGGAGGGGCTCGTCGTATTCATTTTCTTCGTTGTCTGGTTCGGGCACGCCGGCCGGGACGGGCGTGGGGACTGTGCTCGCAGGTTGGGCGGCGACTTTTACCGCTGGCAGTTCCTCGGGCTCGGGTCCGCGTTGGTCCTGACGGCTCGATAGCGGCGTGTGCCGGTACTTGGCGAGGGACTCTCCCGGCAACACGATGGGGGTCTCCCGGGCGGTGCTGAAGCGTGAGACGCTGACAGGGGACGCGCTGAATGGCGAGGCACTGACGGGGGAGGCACTGACGGGCGCGGGAATTTCTTCAGGCTCCAGCTCTTCCGTGACTGCGGCGGGAGCAGTCGACGTTTCCGGGGCGTATTTCGACTCGGGAAAACCACGGCCGCGGTTGCGGCGGCGGCGCGAGCGGCGCCCACGGCGGTCTCCGCGATCGTCGTGACGGTCCGGGGCGGGTCCGGCATGGGGTTGAGACGGCGCTGGGAGCGGCTGAGATAGGACCGGTGCGGCTGCGGCTTCGTCCGGCGCTTCGGGTGCAGCAGCTTCCACTGCTGCGGCCGGGGACTCGGCGATAGGGGGCAGCGGGGGCGGTTGTTGGGCGGGCCGCCGGTCGCCGGAACCCCGGCCGCGGCGATCGTCGCGGTCGCGTCCTTCTCGGCTTTCTCTGCCTTCTCGGCTCTCTCTGCCTTCTCGGCTCTCTCTGCCTTCTCTACCCTCGCCACCGCGGCCCGCGCGCTCCTGCGGGAGGCGCTCGTCGCCGGTGAATTTATCGATGTCCTCGTGTTCCTCCAGGAAGTCGGACACGTACAGGAACGTGTCGCGCTCCAGGCCCAGATCCACGAAGGCGGACTGCATTCCGGGCAGCACGCGCGTGACGCGGCCCTTATGGATGCTTCCGGCAAGCGAATATTCGTTGGTCCGCTGGAAGTACACTTCCACTAACTGATCGTCTTCGAGTAACGCCACTTTGGTCTCGTGGCGGTTGGCCGAGATGACCAACTCTTTACTACTCATATGTCCCTCCCTCCCCGCGGCTACGACGCGGGGCGCCTTCACGTGAAGGACCGGGCGCTTTGGGCGGGAAGATTATGGAAGGAGTTCGGGATTGGAGCGCCCGGCCGGGTAATCTTCGAAAACCTCCGCTTCAGAGCGGAGGCTTCACGCGCTGGAGTGGAGCGCACCCGGCGCCGCGACCCTCTTCGACGTTGGCTTCAACGCCGGCCGCCGCCTCCCGATGTACGCATTCGTGAAGAGCCGTCCCTCAACACTCCTCTAACGCGCTACCCGGCTGCCACTATGGAACAGCGTCGCGGAGGCCAAGGATCCGGTGCGCCGACTGTTTCAAATCGAGCGCTTCCCTGAATCCTCCGCAAAACCGCTCCCAAAACTTGTTTTCCGAAACCTGCCTTCCGTCCCCGCGCCGGACCCGCAAGCGGGTTCCCCGGCACCCTGGTCCGTCTTTCAAACTTCTCTGAAACCGCAGCACTATTACGGAGATCGTCTCCGCCCGCGCGCTGCATTAGCGTATCCGCGCACAACGGACTGACAGCCTGTGCGCTTCAGCCTGCAAACCTCCGGAGCCGGACGTTATTGACCAGCCCCAACATCATGAAAACCGAAAACATGTTCGAGCCGCCGGAACTCATCAGCGGCAAAGGAATTCCCGTCACCGGCATGCTTCCCACAACCATGCCGACATTCACCAGCAAATGGAACAACAACAGCGTCGCCACGCCCATACAAATATACATTCCGGCGCGGTCGGGTGCAGTCTGCGCGTTTTGCACGATCTGCATCAGCAACAAGAAATACAAGCCCAGGACCAGGATCACACCGACGAATCCATGCTCCTCGGCGAAGGCCGAAAAGATGAAATCGGTATGCGGCACCGGGAGAAACCGGAGCTGCGTTTGGGTGCCCTGGGTGACGCCCCGGCCCCACATGCCTCCGTCCCCTACGGCGATCTTGGACTGGATGACCTGGTAGCCAGCCCCACGGGGATCGCGCGAGGGATCTAAAAAAGTCCGCAAACGTGCTTTTTGATAGGGCTGCAGGACCTGCCAGCCCAGAGGTAGCGCCAGACCGAGCACCACTGCGATGAGCACCAGGTAGCGCCATTGCACGCCCGCCAGTAAAATCCCTCCGGCCAGGACCGGCACGTAGGTCAGGGCCGTTCCCAGGTCTGGCTGAGACATCACCAGGGCCGTCGGGATTCCGACTAAGCCTCCTATTTTCAGCAGGTCGCGGAAACGCACATCGCTGCTTTTCAGCTCCGAGAGGTACCGCGCCACTAACAATATTATCACCAGTTTGACGAATTCCGAGATCTGAAAATTGAAGCCCAAGACCGGGATCCGGATCCAGCGCCGCGAACCGAACGCCAGCCGGCCGATCGTCATGGTGGCCACCAGCGCCGCCAGCGAGAGCACGTATAGAACCGGCACCTGTCCCAGCAGCGTGTGGTAGTCGATGGACATGACCACCCACATGATCCCCAGGGCGATGGCGACCCACAGCAACTGTTTCCACCAGGCGTCGTGCCAGCGGGTATCGTGGGTGGCGGAATAGATCTGCAGCACGCCCAGGGCGCAGATGATCAGGGCGATCAGCAGCAGGGGCCAATCGATGTCGCGAAAACTGCGGTAGCGCGCCGCCATCTATTGCTTTTCAGTGTAGCGGATGGATGGATCGCACGAGGTTCATGCGATCCTGGACTTGAATAGCTGGCGGCGACGTTTATGACCACACCCGTTCGCATTACCGACTGGATCGCCAAGAAGACCCGCTCCGAAAAGATCGCGGTTCTTACGGCTTACGACGCCACCATGGCGGGCTTGCTGGATCAATCCGGCGTGGATGCGTTGCTGGTGGGCGATTCGCTCGGCATGGTGATCCTGGGCGAGGAGACTACCATCCCGGTGACGATGGCCATGATGATTCACCACACCAGGGCCGTTGCCAAGGGCGCTCAGCGAGCGTTAGTCGTCGCGGATCTGCCATTTCTTTCCTACCAGGCGACCCCGGAGCAGGCACTGCGCGATGCCGGGCGGCTGATCCAGGAAGGCGGCGCTGCGGCCGTCAAAATGGAGGGAGGAGCGCCGATTGCGCCCACTGTCGCGCGGATCGTGGAGGCCGGCATTCCAGTGATGGGACACATCGGGCTCACACCGCAAGCGGTCCATCGTATGGGCGGGTATCGGCGGGCCGGCAAGACCGAAGTACAGGCCCGGCAGCTGATGGAAGACGCCCAGGCGTTGGCGCAGGCGGGAGCATTTGCCATCGTGCTGGAATGTATTCCGCCCGAGCTCGCGCAGACGATCACAGCCGCGTTGACCATACCCACGATCGGCATCGGCTCCGGTCCGGACTGCGATGGGCAGGTGCTGGTCAGCTACGACGCTTTCGGTCTGTACCCGTCCGTTCCGTCGTTTGTAAAGCGGTACGCCCGGCTCGGCGAGACGCTGGTGGCGGCCGCCAAAGAGTACGTCGAGGATGTGCGGGAGGGGCGGTTTCCGCCGTGTCCGCCGCATTGATCGCCACCATCGCTGAAGTGCGGCGGCGTCTGGGCGAACTCCGGCGGGCGGGGAAAACCATCGGGTTCGTGCCGACGATGGGCGCCCTGCACGCGGGCCATACTGCGTTGATCGGTCGCGCGCGGATCGAAACGGATCACGTGTGTGTCAGCATCTTCGTTAACGGGCCGCAGTTCGACCGGCGCGACGATTACCTGGCATATGGAATCGATCTGGCGCACGATGTGACGTTGTGTGAGGCGCACGGCGTGGATACGATTTTCACTCCAGCGGAGCAAGAAATGTACGCGGCCGCGCCGTCCACCGCCGTGGAAGTAGCCGGCGTCTCCGAGCGTCTCTGCGGGAAATTCAGGCCCGGTCATTTTCGAGCCGTCGCAACCGTCGTGGCAAAGTTGTTTCACATCGTGGGGCCTGACCGGGCGTACTTCGGCCGGAAGGACGCTCAGCAACTGGCTGTAATCGAGAGAATGGTCCGGGATCTGAATTTTCCCGTGGAAATCGTACCGGTCCCGACCGTCAGGGAGGCGGACGGCGTGGCACTTAGTTCCAGAAACCAGCGTTTGAGCGCCGAAGAGCGCCGCGTTGCGCCGGTGCTATTTGAAGCGTTGCGGCTCGGTCAGGAGATGGTCTCCCGCGGCGCGGCGTCCGCTCGGGACATCCGCCAGGCGATCCTTCACCGCCTGCATGAGGCGACCCCGATGCGCGTCGAATACGTCGAGGTGGTCGATCCCGCCAACATGATCCCCATCGAAAACGTGTCCGGCCCGGTGCTCATCGCCGCCGCGGTTTGGCTGGGGCAGACCCGGCTGATCGACAACGTCTCTTGTGAGACACCCGCTTTGTGATGCTAAAATGTATCACATGAAGCGGGCCTCCGTGCGCGATCTGCGCTATGACTTTCCGCGCGTGGAACGCCTGCTGGCCGAGGGCGAGCCGGTGGAGATTACCAAGCGCAACAAAGTCATCGGCAAACTGGTGCCTCCCGACGCGGGGCAGAAACCGGTTCAGATCCCGGATTTCCTGGGGCGGATGAAGAAAATTTACGGCGACAAAATCCTGAAGGTAAGCGGAGCCGAGTTAATTCGTTGGGACCGGGATCGCTGAGTGGGCGGCTACGCGGATTCCAGTTTCCTGGTTTCGCTCTACACTCCCGACGCCAACTCGTTTGAGGCGCAGGCAGGCGTGACCGGACACGGCGAGCTTTGGCTGGTTCCATTTGGCGAATTCGCGTTTACGAACGCGTTAGAGTTGCGTGTGTTCCGCAAGGAGATCACCCCGCACCAGGCGGATCAGTCCTTGCGCGCGTTCGACGCCGACATCGGCACGTTTTTGCGTCGTCATGCGATGCCGGCCGCGGCCTACGAGCAAGCGCTGTTGCTCACCCGCCGCCACACCCGGCACAGCGGAGTCCGATCGCTCGACATTTTGCATGTGGCTATCGCGCTCTCGCTCAACGCCGAAGTGTTTCTTACCTTCGACCGGGGGCAAAAGCGCTTGGCGCGAGCCGCTGGACTCAAAGTCTCCTGACACAACGCTGTCAGGAGCCCTCCGGCACAATTCGAGCATGAACACCACATCCCAAAACGCCGTGGAATGGTTTGAAATTCCCACGGCGGACTTCAACACATCGATCCCCTTTTACAATCGAGTGCTCGGCTTGAAGCTCGAAGCTAAAGAGTTTGGGCCGAACCAGATTGCAATCTTTCCGCACCAAGACCCCGGTCCCGGCGGCTGCCTCATGCGAGGGCCGGGGATGGTTCCGTCGGGTGCTGGCTCGGTCGTCTATTTGAGCGCTATGAAGATCGACGCCGCCATCGCCCAAGTCGAAGCCGCGGGCGGCAAGATCGTGATCCCCAAGACTCCGATCGGCCCCGGCATGGGATTCTTCGCGCGATTCCTCGATCTCGAAGGCAATCTGGTCGGGCTCTCGGCGCTCGATTGATAAAGCCTCGAATGAGAGTAAATTGAGAACGTGCGCCGCGCCGACCGGCTCTTTCAAATCGTCCAGCACCTGCGCTTGCGGCGGACTCGCACCACGGCGCGCGAGCTCGCCCGCAAGCTGGCCGTCTCCGAGCGGACAATCTACCGAGATATCCAAGATCTGGGGCGCTCGGGAGTCCCCATCGAGGGCGAAGCCGGGGTCGGATACATTCTGCGCGGCTTCGACGTCCCGCCTCTGATGTTCACGCGTGAAGAAATCGAAGCGCTGGTGGTCGGCGCACGAATGGTCGAGGCCTGGACGACTGAAAAACTCTCCGACGCAGCGCGCCAGGCGCTCCAAAAGATCGAAGCCGCGCTACCGGAGCGGCTGAAGGCGGAGCTGAACAAACCACAGATCTACGCTGTCGACTTGCGCACAAAACCAGGTGTGCGGGCGTCGCTCGATACCATCCGGCAGGCGATCGCCGAGACCCGCCGCCTCGAGTTCGACTATCAAAGGGAGGACGGAGAAGCCTCGCGCCGCGGAGCCCAGCCGCTGGGCCTCTACTTCTGGGGCAACGTCTGGACCCTGGCCGCGTGGTGCGAATTGCGCCGCGATTTTCGCAGCTTCCGTCTAGATCGGATGAGCGCTATTGCCGCCGGAGCAGTGTTTGAACGGCAACAGGGCCGCACGCTAGAAGACTTCCTAGCCCGCGTCCGCTGATGCGTGCTGTGCTGTGTACTATTTGCTATGTGGAGCACGCTCTCAAGCGTGCCACGTCCCCACTCTTGGGGACGCATGGCCGGGACCCGTCCACGAGTGTCGGCACGAGTGCCGACATGGCACGCTCAAGAACGTGCTCCACGGGGGCCTATTGCCGCAATGCGAACACCAGTAGCGAATTCCCCGCGTCCACGGCCACATACTGCCGGTTATTGACCATATAAGTCATTGGCCCCGAAGTAACGCGTCCGCCGACGGCCACCTTCCACAGCAGGTTGCCATTGCGCGCGTCGAGCGCGTAGAAGTACCCTTCGCGCCCGCCGCTAAACAACACGTCCGAAGCCGTGGTCAGAATACCGGCGTCGGTCACATCGGCCATCTTGAACTCCCACTTCTTTTCCCCGGTCTTAGGATCAAAAGCGCGCACCGCCCCGTAGATATCGCCCTCAGCCCGATAATTACCCGCACCCAGATTCACCGGTGGAATCCCCGCAGGGGGAAGATTCTGCGGACCGCCGCCCCCGTAAGTACGCCCCTCAACGAAATCCTGGTCCTGTTTCACATACAGCGACGAGTAATCGTCCCAACTGGGAATGTAGAACAATCCCGTGTGCGGGCTGAAGGACGGATTGTACCAATTAGTGCCACCTTGGTTACCGGGGAAGATCAGCGTGCCAGTCTTGCTGGATGCAGCCGAAGCGAGCTTCTTAGGCCGCCCCTTTTCATCGAACCCATCCATCCAATTCACTTTCACAAACGGCTTGCCCATCAGGAATTGCCCGGTCGTGCGGTCGAGCACGTACATCAGCCCGTTGCGATTGGCCCACATCATCACCTTGCGCGGACGTCCCTGCCATTCGATGTCGGCGAGCACCGGCACTTGCACGGAATCGTAGTCGAACTCATCGTGCGGCGAGAATTGGTAGTGCCACTTGAGCTTGCCCGTGTCGGCATCCAGGGCCACGACGGAATCGCTATAGAGGTTATCGCCGGGACGCACATCGCCATTCCAATCCGGCCCCGGATTGCCGATGCCCCAGTAAGTCAGATTCGATTCCGGATCGTAGGAACCGGTGACCCACACGGAAGCGCCGCCGTGCATCCACGAATCGCCTTGCCAGGTCTCGTGACCTGGCTCGCCCGGACCGGGAATCGTGTAGAACCGCCAGACTTCTTTGCCGGTTTTGGCGTCAAAGGCGGCGATGAAGCCGCGGATTCCGTACTCGCCTCCGGCCATGCCGACGATCACTTTATCCTTGACGATCTGCGGCGCGTGAGTGATGGCGTAGCCTTTTTCGGCCTCGGCCACGGTAGTGTTCCACAGCGGCTTGCCGCTCTTGGCGTCGAGCGCGAGCAAGTGCGCGTCGATGGTGCCGATGTAGAGCGTGTCCCCCAGGATCGCGACGCCGCGACTGAGCCGTCCGCAGCACGGGCGGGCGTCTTTCGAAGGCGTGTAGTTGTAGGTCCAGTACACGCGCCCCGTAGCGGCATCCAGCGCCACCACGTCATCCGGATCCTGTACCGTGTACATCGTGCCATCGACCACCAGTGGCGTGGCTTCGTATTTTTCAAGCGAGCGAGCCTGGAAAATCCACTGAAGCTCCAGGTTCTTGGCGTTGGCCGGAGTGATCTGTGAAAGCGAGCTGTAGCGCTGGCTCGCGGTGGCGCCCGAGTAGGTGAGCCAATTTTGCGGCTCCTTTGAAGCGTTGAGGATGCGGTCGAAGGTGACGCCCTGCGCACCGGCCAGTCCGGCGGCTCCAGCTAACAACATCACCGCGCGTGGAAGTAAGGTTCGCTGCATGATCAGACTCCTTTCAGAGACGCCAGGTAAGCCACGACATCGTTCAATTCCTGTGCGCTGAGCTTGTCCTTGTACGAAGGCATGGGCGGGTTCTTCACCAGCGTGAATTCCTTCAGGTCCGAGCGCGAAATGGTGCGCAGCTTCTGCTGGCTGTCCAGCAACTCAACAGTGAAGGTGTCCTGGTTGTAGATCCTGCCTGTGAATGTGGTCCCGTTCTTGAGCATCACGTGGAAGTACCGGTTCTGCGGAAGAACATCGGCGGCCGGGTCGAGCAGTGCGCGCCGCAGATCCGCGGACCGCCGCATTCCGCCGATTTCGGACAGATCCGGGCCGGCATAGGACCCTTGGCCTCGCACGCGGTGACAACCGGCACAGCCGCCTTTGCCTTCGAAGATCAGTTTCCCGCGCCTGGGATCGCCCAGGGCGGCTGCCTGACCGGCGGGTTCGCTCGACAGGGATCGCAAGAACGCCACCAGGGGTAGGAGCTGTTGCTCGCGGATGTTTTGCGCCGGCATGCCCGTACCATCGATCCCGTTGCGGATGATATTCATCAAATCCTCATCGGTCTTGGCCCGCTTGAATTTGCCGTGGCCCAGGTCGATGCCCGCGATCTGATCGCCGTCCGGGCCGTGGCAGTAGACGCAATTATTGAGGTACACGCCTTTGCCGATCTCAGCCTCGGTCGGTGTGTACTCGTGTTGCGCCGCGAGGGACACGGCCGACAGCAACAGAACTCCAACAATGCTGCCTGGATTTCTCATAGCGACCTCCTGCTTAAGAAGAGTGGGGCAGCGCGCGCTGCCATTACAGGGCCTGGCCCTGCACCACATACATTACTGCAACCCCGCCAACTCCGTAGCAAACAACAACCCCATAGCGCCCCCCCGAGCATCCTTATCGAACAACGCCGCCCGCCGCATGTAATCCTCCAGCGTCTTCTGCTTATTCGTCGACTCACACACATCCAATAGCCGCCCGTCCGGGGCCGTGCGCGCCGAAACCGCCCGCCACGCCATCTCCACATGCGGCCGGTACGATTTCTCTTCCAGCCACCGGTTGCGAATCCCGCGCTGAATCGCCGTGCCGAGCATGGCCGTTGCGGTGTATTCGGCGTAGGAAGCCGGTCTATCGATGACCTCGTGCCACAAACCATCGGCGTCCTGAAACCGTGTGAGCGCGGCGATGTGCTGCTGGAACGCCAGCACCATGCGTCCATACGCCGGATGATCCTTCGGAAATGCGGACAGCGTCAAGGCCAGTCCCAGCCCCGCAAACGCATTGCCCCGCCCCCAGGCGGCGTCGGTCAGCGGCGAGTGGCGCCAGAGGCCGTCGGCACGCTGGTCCAGTTTCTGCATGAAATCGAAATGCCGGGCGGCCATGTCGAAGTATTTGCGATCCCCGGTAAGCCGCCCAGCCTCGGCCAAAAGTGGACACGCCATGAACACCGAGTCGGACATCTCGTCGTGATACGGCATGGAGGTCTTCATCTGGCCGTGTTCGTCGAAGCCCAGATCAGCGGCTTTGCGGACCAGTTGCGCGTAACGAGGGTCGTTGGTTTTCCGCGCGAGTTCCGCGAACACCAAATGCCCGCCGAGCGTGAGCGAAGTGGCCTGCGCTAGCGGATCGCGGCTGCCGTTGACGAACGGGATCGCGAGTCGTTGCACCTCGGCGGTGTGACCCAAGCGCATTTGTCCGATCAGCGCCAAGGCTTGGATATAGATGGGCTGAGTGAATTCCTGCCCGTAGACCTGCGCCAGTTCGTCGGCCACCTGCTTGGGCGAACGCGCCACGCGGCGGTCCATCTCGCGGTGCGCTTCCGATTGAGCCAGCAATTGCGGCAGTGAGTCGAGAACATCTTCACTGGAGGTAATATCTCGCGCCGCCACTTTGGCGACCCCGGCTACCGGGCTGTCCGCGAGGGAGTCCGCCAAGCCGTAGTCTTCGTTGGATTCGATCAAAACCAGGTCGGGCGATTGCATGGCGATCCAGCGCCACAGCGCGTGCGATTCCGGATTATCGCGATATGCTACGCCTTCCGGAGGAAAGACCAAACGAATCGCATCCGGATTGGCGTTAGGAATCGCGAGCAGCCGGAAGGGACGATTACGCTGCTTCCGCGTCAGGTATTTGCGAATCTCCATGGTGATGCCACGCGAGGTTCGCTGAAAGCCGTTCAATCCGCCAATGAGCAGCACCGTGGGAGAGTTGGCCGCCGCCCCAGGCACCATGTAGGCGGGAATGGGTGTGCCCTTGGCGGTTTCTCCGACCATAGAATGCGGTTCCGGCAGCGGCACGGGCCCTTTGGGCTTCTTGGTGTCCGCACCCAACAGGAGCGCCGCCCCCGCCAATAGCAGCAAGACGTGGGGCAGGCTATGAGCCTGCCGCCGCCTTTCAGGCGGCGTCTTCGACCTGACCGCACACCCTGAACTCATCTGGCGCGACTCGACATTTGATCTTCCCAACTGCTCCAGCCCGATCCCATTCCGTAGGGCACCTGCTCCAGGATAGCCTCAATACGCCGAATTTTCCCCTTATCGATTTTGAACATCTCGGCGATTTCCCAAGTCCAAGGACGCACCGGCCCCGCGGTTACCGTTCGCCCGTCCGGCGTTTGAAATGTGCGGGTCTTACCCGCGGCGTGATCGAAAAAGGCGAAGCTGAAGACCAGGCCGCGCTCCTGATCGACGGCGACAAAGCGGCGGTCGCGAATTCGCGTCACGAAATGAAGCAGACCCGATTCGAACTGTTCTCTGCAACTCCAGGCCGAAGAATAGTTCGACGCGGTCTTGGGATCGGGTCTCTGCTTGCCTTGCGCGAGCGGGGCGTTGGTGGTCTGGTTGCCGTTTTCCAGCCGATCGCAATCGTCGGCGAACGGGTACACTCCCTTGCCGTCGTTCTGCTGCATGCCGGTGAAGTACATGTTCGCGGTTTTGACCAGGTCCGGCCGCGACATGCGTTCCGATGCGGGCACGGCTTCAAGATATAGGTGGTTCGGAGCCTTCCATTTCTCCTCGAGATTCTTAGCGGCGTTCATATTGCGCACCACGAATGTCTCGATTTCGAAAACTTGGCGATTCTGAACCTTCAGCCGCACCGCGATCATGGCGGGAGCGTCGGCTTCTCGAATGGTTCCGATAAACGCAACCTGTCCGGCCTGAACATCGTCGACGAAGAGACGATAACTGCCCTTGGCGGTCATGGTATTCCATAAGCCGTCGTTCAAATCCAGGTGCTGACCGTTCTCCGTATACTTGACGCCTTTCGCTAAGGGAAGGTGCGAAGCATCGTGTGCCGCCACGGCGTCGAGATACTGGTCGATGAAATTCTCCAAACAGGCGCGATCACAATTGTTCTGGCCGTAAGCCGCTGACGCCAGCAGCCCCACCGCGATGAGGATTGGTCGCATGGTCACCCCGCATTGTACGCGATTTGACAGCCGGAATCAGCGGCTAGCCGCACTTCTCAACTAGAATAAAGTCATCGTGGCAAGACCGTATCATGTGATCGTTGTCGGCGCCGGGCACGCCGGTTGTGAAGCCGCACGCGCGTGCGCCCGACTGGGGCTGCGCACGGCGATGATCACCATGAACATCGACCTCATCGCCCAGATGTCCTGCAATCCGGCGATCGGCGGCATCGCCAAGGGCCACTTGGTGCGTGAGATTGACGCCCTCGGCGGCGTAATGGGCGAAGTCACCGACGCCGTGGGGATTCAGTTCCGGCTGCTCAATACCAGCCGTGGGCCGGCGGTGTGGTCGCCACGGGCGCAGTGCGATAAGAAGCAGTATCGTTTGCACATGCGCCAGGTCCTGGAAGCAGAGCCGAACCTGCGGATCATGCAGGCCGAGGTGGCGGGGCTGCTGATGTCCTCTGAAGGCTCGCGCCGACGAATTACAGGTGTGGAGCTTCGCGACGGCCGGACGCTTGAAGCCGAGGCGGTGGTCATCACCACCGGAACATTCCTAAACGGCTTGGCCCACGTGGGCGAGCAAACCTACAGTTGCGGGCGCAGCGGCGAGGCTCCTTCGAACGTCTTGGGAGATCAACTGCGGTCTTTAGGTCTGGAATGGAAACGGTTGAAGACGGGAACTCCGCCGCGCCTGGACGGCCGCACCATCGAGTGGTCGCGGTTTGAGCAGCAGCTGGGTGACGCGGAGCCGGTCCCGTTCTCGTTCTTAACTACAAAGATAGTAAGAGAACAAGTACCTTGTTATGTTGCATTTACGAACGAAAAAACCCATCAGATTCTAAAAGATAGCATCGCTCGTTCGCCCTTGTACAGCGGGCAGATCTCGGGCATTGGACCGCGGTATTGCCCTTCGATCGAAGACAAGATCGTCAAGTTTCCAGACAAGCTGCGGCATCAGATTTTTCTGGAGCCGGAAGGCTTGGACACCTACGAAGTCTACGTAAACGGCATGTCAACCAGCATGCCGATCGATGTTCAGGCCGCGATGGTGGCTTCGATTCCAGGGCTCGAGGATGCCGAGATGATCCGCCCCGGGTACGCCATCGAGTACGACGCCATCGATCCTCGCGAGTTGACCGCCGGTTTGGAGGTCAAGTCGATCGCCGGACTGTATTTGGCCGGCCAGATTAACGGTACCTCCGGTTACGAGGAAGCGGCCTGCCAAGGGCTGATCGCCGGCTTGAACGCCGCAGCGCTGGTGGGCGGCTCCTCTCCAGTAATCGTGGATCGCACCGAGGGCTACATCGGAATCCTGATCAACGATTTGATCACAAAGGGCGCAGACGAGCCGTACCGGATGTTCACCTCGCGCGCCGAGTTCCGGCTGCATCTTCGTATCGACAACGCCGACGAACGCCTGACCCCGTTGGGCCGCCGGGCAGGACTAGTAACGGACGACCGCTGGGCTCTTTTCGAGGAGAAACAAGCTCAGCGGCTCCGTTTGCGCCAGTTATTGGGAGCCATGCGTCTGGAACCGAGCATGGTGCCTGAATTGACGCTAGCACCGGATGACAGGCCCACCTTGGCGGAGTGGCTGCGGCGGCCGGAAGCTCGGATCTATCAATTGTCCGAGGCATTGCGTGGAGCCGTAGCAACGCCAGCTTGCGGAGTGCTCGAATCTCTGGAGACGGAATTCAAGTACGCCGGCTATATCGCGCAGCAGCACCGCCAGGTGGAACGGCTCAAGGGCGCTGAAGAGCGCCGGATTCCGTCAGACTTCTCCTACAACGACATCCCGGGCCTTTCTATTGAGGTTCGCCAGAAGCTTTCCCGTGTGCGGCCGGTCTCCTTGGGACAAGCGGGGCGAATTCCCGGAGTGACGCCGGCCGCCATTGCTGTCCTCGATGTTTACCTCCGCCTGGATGCCTGAAGCTGCTTTCCGGGAGCTCCTCCAGCGCGAGTTCGCTCCTTACGGTAGCTTGTCCAGTTCGCAGCTAGATCGTTTGGAAGATCATTACAAGCTGTTGCAGCGCTGGAACGCCAGTATGAATCTCACCCGGATTCGACGGGTCGAGGACGTCGTCCGGTTGCATTACTGCGAGTCGTTATTCCTCGGGACTGTGTTGCCCGCCGGAGAGTTGAGCATCGCCGACATCGGCTCGGGTGCCGGGTTCCCTGGTATACCGTTGGCGATTCTTCGTACGGAATGCTCGATTACGCTGGTTGAATCCCACCAGCGGAAGGCGGTTTTCTTGCGGGAGGCGTCTCGGGGCCTGGGCAACCTCCGCGTCCAGTCGTCACGATCCGAGCAGGTCCGAGAGCGTTTTGACTGGATCGTTTCGCGTGCAGTTTCCCCTTCTGAAGTAATTCGCCTCAGCTTGAGTCGAAATATCGCGCTCCTCATCGGTGAGGAGGATGCCAGCCTCCTCACCGGTTGGAAGGTCGTTGGGATTCCATGGGGGCACCGACGCGTCGCGGCCCTTAAAGTCGGCGGCAAACTGTGATGTTCCACGTGGAACAGGCGGTTGGAGTTTGTTCCACGTGGAACACCTCGACGCCCATGCTAAGATCGAACAGTATCGTGGGCAAAGTAATCGCAGTTACCAACCAAAAAGGCGGCGTGGGGAAGACCACATCCGCTATCAACTTAGGAGCATCCTTAGCTGCCAACGACTTACGGGTTCTCTTGGTGGACTCAGACCCGCAGGGAAACTCCACCAGCGGCCTGGGAATCGAAAAAACGCCCGAGATGTTGACGGTCTATAACGCACTACTTGGCGGGGTCCCCATCGAACAGGTGATCCGCAAAACCGACTGCGACGGCCTTGAACTCGTGCCCGCCGACAAAAATCTGGTAGCAGCCAACCTTGATCTGGTCGACGTGCCCGAACGCGAATACCGCCTGCGCAAGATGTTGGAGCCGATTCGAGACCAGTATCATTACATCCTGATCGACTGCCCGCCCGCCCTGGACTTGCTGACGTTGAACGCGCTGGTCGCGGCGGATTCGGTCCTGATCCCGATCCAATGCGAGTTCTTCGCCCTGGAAGGAATCTCGCAACTCATCGACACGGTCGACAAGGTCCGCGAATCCTTCGCCCACAATCTGGAAATCGAAGGAATCTTGCTCACCATGTTTGACGACCGAACGAACCTGACACGCCAGGTCGCAGACGATCTGAAGGATTTCTTCAGCGAACAAGTGTTCGCAACCGTCATTCCCCGGAGCATCCGTTTGGCGGAGGCGCCCAGCTACGGGAAGCCGATTTTGATGTACGACCCGCGCTCCCGCGGCGCCGAGAGCTACATAAAACTCGCCAAGGAGATCCTCGCGAATGAACAGCGTAAACGACAAGCAACGCAAAGCGCTGGGTAAGGGCCTGTCCGCGCTCTTACCGGCTCGCGCGCCGCACCCTGCCGCGCCAGCCCCAGCCTCTACGGCGACGGCAACGGCTCCTGCGCCGGAGCCCCGCCCGCAATCCCTCCCCATCGATACGATTCGGCCCAATCCGATGCAGCCCCGGACGGTGTTCCAACCCGACCGCCTGGAGGAACTGGCCGTGTCGATCCGGGCCCACGGAGTCATCCAGCCATTAATCGTGCGGGAAACCCAGACGGGTTACCAGATTGTCGCCGGCGAGCGCCGCTGGCGCGCCGCCCGCCTCGCCGGACTCACCGAAGTGCCTGTGGTGGTCCAGGATGTCGCCGATCCCGCGATGCTGGAACTGGCCCTGATCGAAAACCTCCAGCGGGAGGACCTGAATCCAATCGAAACCGCGCACGCCTATGAGCGCCTCGCCCGTGATTTAGGCCTTTCCCAGGAGGAAATCGCGAGGCGTACGGGGAAAGACCGCGCATCCATTGCCAACACCCTGCGGCTTCTGAAGCTCCCCATCGAAATCCAGTTGCTGGTCGCGGAACACCGGCTTTCGATGGGCCACGCCAAGGCCATCCTCGGTCTGACGTCCCCCGACGAGCAAATTCAATTAGCGAACAAAGCTTCGGCACAAGGATTGTCTGTCCGCCAAGTTGAAGCCTTGGTCCAAGAAGAAACGGGGCAGAATCAACCCAGCCGGCAATCCCGAAGGGATGCCGTAGACGATCCCAATGTTCGGGCCGCAGTAGAATCGCTCGAGCAAGCCCTCGGAACGCGAGTCCGAATCGTGGTGTTGAGCGATCAACGCGGCCGGTTTGAAATCGAATATTACTCCGCGGCGGAGCGCGACCGGATATACAACCACTTGGTGAACTATCGCGATTAGGGTGGCGGGCGGGGCCGAGGAATGGTGCCGGCGACTGGAGTCGAACCAGTGACCTACGGATTATGAGACCGTCGCTCTAACCACCTGAGCTACGCCGGCGCTGCTACCAGAATATTGAGCGACTCCCGATCCTGTCAAGCTGTCGGCAGCGCAGCGCCGTGGACGCGAGACCCGCGAAGAGACTACAATTCCCTTAGTGTCTGCAGCTGCGGAATCCGGACTCGCCGTCGAGTTTTCTCACGTCTCGAAGTCGTACTCCATCTATGCGGCGCCCCGCGACCGGCTGAAAGAACTGGCGCTGCTAAACCGCCGCAGTTTTCACACCGATTTCTGGGCGCTCCGCGACGTTTCTTTCGACGTGCGCCGCGGAGAGACGTTCTGCGTTCTAGGCGAAAATGGTTCCGGCAAGAGCACGCTCCTCCAAATCTGTGCTGGTATCCTTCAGCCCACCAGCGGAACGGCCGTCGCTCAGGGCCGCGTCGCGGCTTTGCTCGAACTCGGTTCAGGATTCAACCCGGAATTCTCCGGCAGGGACAATGTCTACCTCAACGGATCAATCCTAGGCCTCTCAGCCAAGGAGATGGATCGCCGATTCCCGGAGATAGCAGCCTTCGCCGAAATTGGCGACTTCATTGACCAACCGGTGAAGACTTACTCCAGCGGCATGGTTGTTCGCCTTGCCTTCGCCGTATCGATTCACCTGGACCCCGAGATCCTGCTGGTGGACGAAGCCCTGGCCGTCGGCGATGTGTACTTCCGGCAGCGCTGCATGCGCAAGATCCACGAACTGCGAAGCAACGGAATTACGATTCTATTCGTATCTCACTCCACCAGCGATGTCAAAGCCCTAGGCGATCGCGCCTTATGGCTCGACAAGGGCTGCGTCAAGGCACTTGGAAGAACCGATCTCGTTGTAGCTCAATATCTTGCAGCGATGTCCGCCAAGGACATGGCGTATCAGGCTCGGGATCTGCACCCGATCCGCTCCACGCCGTCCATCGCCGAAGATGTCGTCGAAGGCATTCCCAACATCGACCATCGCTTCGGTGACGGCAAAGCTGAGATCATCGGCATCGCGGTCCTGGACACCGACGGCAGCCGCGTAGCCGCGTTGGAGCCAAATTCGACAATTGTAGTACGAATCAGCGTCCGCGCGAAGGCGACTCTAGATCGGCCTATCGTGGGCTTCATGTTCCGCAATCACCTCGGAGTCGATTTCGCCGGCACCAACACCGCGCGCGAGCGTGCCGACCTGGAGCCCATGTTCGACCGAGACATCGCCACGGTGGATTTCTACGTGGACCTCCCGCCGCTGTACGCTTCCTCATTCTCCTTCTCGCCCGCCATTGCCAACGGCTCGTTAGAGCAGTACTCCATCTGCGACTGGATCGACAATGCCGTAGTGCTCCAGATGCAAAAATCCGACCAGCCGATCTACGGACAATTTCACCTGCCATGCCGCGTCCAGGTGAACCGGAAGATCGAGGCGGCGAAACCAGCGCGTGAAGAAACGGCGGTTCGGTAGCCAGCCGACATGATCGAATTCACCGGCGAACGCGTGATTCCGGGCGAGGTGAATGACGACCTGTGGGCCGAGCATATGGCGCGTTACGCCTTCGCCACTCGCTTCGCCTCGGGCCGGCGCGTACTCGACGTCGGTTGCGGGACGGGTTACGGAACGGCGGAACTGGCTCGTCGCGCCGCCACAGCAACGGGCATCGATATCTCACCGGATGCCATCGCCTACGCGCAGGCGCACTATTCGGGGCCAACGTTCCTCGAAGCCCCCGCTTCGGCTTTGCCGTTTGACGACGCCTCCTTCGACCTCGTCACAGCATTCGAGGTGATCGAACACTTGAGCGATTGGAACGCGTTGCTCCGCGAGGGACGCCGCGTGCTCGCCCGGGCCGGCTTATTCGTAGTGTCCACGCCCAACACGCTGTACTACGCCGAGTCGCGGGCCGAGCTTGGACCCAATCAGTTCCATGAGCACGAATTCGAGTTCGGCGAATTCCACGCAGCTCTCAGCCGCGTATTTCCGCACGTGAACGTGTTTTTTCAGAATCGGCTGGAGGCCTTCGCGTTCTATCCGGCGGCGATTTTCCCAGCCCAAGGCACTCCAGCGCGAATCTCGGACAGTACCGATGCGGCCATTCGCTCCGCCGGAGGTACCGCAGCGGATGCGAACTTCTTCATCGGTCTTTGCTCTCCCGCGCCGCTGCCGGACATTCCACCGCTGATTCATATTCCGCGCGCTTCCAACCTTCTGCGCGAACGCGAGCAGCACATCAAGCTCCTCCAGGGCGAGCTCAAACAAAATCAGCAGTGGCTGGCAGAAACCACCGCCAACCGGGACGAATTGCTGGGTCAGCACGCGCGGCTGGAACAACACCTGGAACAGCAGAATCGCTGGGCGCAGGAACTGGAAACCAACTGGAGGGCCGCGCAGCAGCGCATCGTCGAACTTCAAGATGAGGTGCAGCGGGTCACCGCGGTATACGAGCGCCAAATTGCGCATATGTTGGACGAGGACCGCAAGAAGACTGAATGGGCGATCGAGACTGAAGCCCGCTTGAGCGCCGATCTCGAAGCTCGCGCCGAACACCTGGCTAAAACCGTCGCACTGCTCGACGCCGCGGAAGCTACGGTGATCGAACGCACCCAGTGGGCCCAGCGTCTTGACGCCGACCTCGCGCGGTTACGACAGCAGCTCGCCATGATCCGGGATTCGCGGTGGGTGAAACTCGGCCGGACATTCGGACTGGGGCCAGAGGTGCGGTCCGAATGAGTAGCCGCGTTCGCGCGGTGCTTCGATTCCTAAAAGATCTACCGCTGGCTCTCATCGCTCCGCTTCTGCTGACGATCTCCGCCGTGGTTCTGTTGTGTTCTGACCTCGTATTTTGGTTGCTCCCGCGCCGCGCCAAGTCGTCGGACATAAAACCGCGCACCCACGCGGCGAGCATTGTCATTCCCAACTGGAACGGGCGCGACCTGCTCGCCAAATATCTCCCGTCGGTGATCGCCGCCATCGAACGTTCTCCGGATAGCGAGATTATCGTCGTCGATAACGGATCGGAAGACGGAAGCGCGCAGTTCCTGAGTGAAACATTTCCGCAAGTTCGCGTGCTGGCACTACCGAGCAATCTGGGCTTCGGCGGAGGCTCCAACGCAGGCTTCCGCGCCGCAAAAAACGATATCGTGGTCCTGCTCAACAGCGACATGCGGGTGGAACCCGACTTTCTCGCGCCCCTACTCACAGGATTTACGGACGAACAGGTCTTCTCCGTCGCGTGCCAGATCTTCTTCTCCGATCCCGCAAAGCTCCGCGAAGAAACCGGGCTCACCGAAGGCTGGTGGCTGCAAGGAGCGCTGCGCGTACGGCATCGCATCGAACCGGAAATCCGCGAACTCTACCCTTGCTTTTACGGCGGCGGCGGGTCCTGCGCCTACGACCGCCGGAAGTTTCTCGAACTCGGCGGCTTCGACGAACTGTTGAAGCCCTTTTATCTGGAGGACACCGACGTCGGCTACATGGCTTGGAAGCGCGGGTGGAAGGTGCTGTACCAGCCGGCCAGCATCGTGTACCACGAACACCGCGGGACCATCGGCAAGCGTTTCTCGGAACGCTATATTCAGTCGGTCCTCAAGAAGAATTTCGTTCTGTTTGCGTGGAAGAACATTCATGACTGGCGATGGATGGTCTCGCACTTCTTCTTCGCCTGGGCCAGCGCAATGTTGAGTTGGCTGGCCGGAGATTCGCCCGAGCGCGCCAGCCTCGGCGGCATCGCGCGGGCATTTATTGCGCTTCCGCGAGCCGCCGGCTGCCGCATGCGAGCCCGCCGCCTGGCCTGGGTCAGCGACCGCGCGGCTTTTCGACGCCCGCTCGGAGGGCATTTCCGCGACACCTTCGTAGCTCCTCCGCCCCGGCCCGCCCGCTTGAGCGTGTTGTTCGTCTCGCCCTATCCGATCTGCCCACCCGTGCACGGCGGAGCCGTTTTCATGTACCAAACCGTGCGCGAGCTGGCGCGCTTGTGCGACCTGAACCTGATCGTGCTTCTGGATCACGAACGTGAACGCGAGGCCCACAAGGAACTGGACGCGATCTGCGCCTCGACGCGCTACATCGTGCGCCTGGAAGGGCGGCAGAAGGCCCTGGGCTCCATGGAACCCCACGCCGCACGCGAGTTCCGCAATCGCGAACTGGCCTGGCTGATTCACCGCCAACTGTACTTGCGCCGTGTCGATGTCTTGCAACTCGAATACACCGTGCTGGGCCAGTACGCTGGCGGTTTCCGTAACATCCCCAGCATCTTGTTCGAGCACGACATCTACTTCCAATCGATCGCGCGGCGCCTGCCGTTTATCACGGGCGCAGTAGAAAGAACCGTTGCGCGCTGGGAATACCTGCGAGCGTTACGTTACGAGTTGCGGCTGCTGCCTCGGGCCGACCGGATTCAGGTTTGCAGCCGCGACAACGCTGCCTACTTAGAAACCTTCTTGCCCCAGTTGCGAGGCCGCATCGATGCAGGATACCGGGCGGGAATCGACACTTCGCTGTACGACTTTCGCCCTACCGGAAGAGATCCGTTCACGCTGCTATTCCTCGGCAGCTTCCGGCACCTGCCCAACGCCGAAGCGCTCAATTGGTTCACCGCCGAAGTGTTCCCGAAAATCCGCGCGGCCGAGCCACGGGCGCGCTTGATCGTCATCGGCTCCGATCCGCCGCCGCGACATTCCCTCAAAGATGCCGAAGCGATCGAGTTGATTGGCTTCGTCCCCGACGTGCGGGAGCCGCTCGGGCGCTGTGCGGTATTCGTGTGCCCGATCCTGAGCGGCAGCGGAGTGCGGGTGAAATTGCTAGAAGCGTTCGCCGCTGGCATCCCGGTGGTGTCGACGTACCTCGGCGCAGAAGGCCTGGCGGAAACCGATGGCGATATCTGCGCCCTGGCCGACGACCCCGAAGGTTTCGCCCGCCGCACGGTGGAGCTATTGCAAAATCCCGCCCAAGCGGAAGCCCTGGCGCGGCGCGCGCGCGATCAAGTAGTGGCCGCTCGCGATATGCGCGCGATGACGGAAAAGCTAGTCGAATCCTACGCCGCGGAAGTAGAGAGAATGCGCCGGTGAACTCCCTGAGCAGTGTAATCAGGTCCCTGGTTGTGGGGCAGGTTGTGAAACCTGCGGCGGGTTGGAAACCCGCTGGCCGCGTGTGGCAGAATCCCCGAGCGCCGGTTACCAACCGGCGCGCAGGATGCCATCCTGCCCCACACTCAGAGACTTATTCTTTAGCGCCTTTAGGCTTGCGCGCCTTCGCCAAATCCTTCACGATCTGATCCGCCGTGCGGTTGACGTCGTCCGGCTCACCGGACTTGGGCCGCGCATAGGTGCTCCAGATCACATTGCGCGTCTGGCGGTCGATCAGGAAGTAAGCGCCCCGTCCGCGCGAAATCGGCTGGCTCGCGCCGTGCTGCACGCTGAAGACTTCTTCTTTGCCCTTGTCCTTATCCTTGTCGTCAGTCTTGGGCGCGGCCACGGGCGGATACAGTTCGTTCCAGCGCTCCTCGAAGCCGGTGCCGATGCGGTCGGTCATCACCACGTCGGCCAACTTTGGATCGGTCACCACTCGCATCACATTGCCGGTGGTCATCCGCAAGGCGAGGTATTGGTCGATGCCGCCGGTCATGGGCATGATGTAGACGCTGCTCGCGCTGGCCAAGTCGGCGGCCGATGCGACGCCGAGGGCCAAAATCAACACTGCTAAGACGAGCGTAGACTTCATAGTTCCATCATACACACGCTATGCTCAATTGTTGTACGCGACTGCGCGCTTCACAGAACTGTGCATGTATAAGGGACAAAAGATCACGGTCATCAGCCCGTGTCTTAATGAGGAGCAGGGAATTGAACAAGTGCTGCGGCGGATGCCGGAATTCGTGGACCAGGTGATCGTGGTGGATAACGGCTCCACAGACCGCACCTCCGACATCGCGCGCGGCCTGGGCGCGATCGTGGTCCACGAAGATGTCCGCGGTTACGGGCGCAGCTACAAGACCGGGTTCGCCGCCGCCACCGGCGACCTAATCGTCACTCTCGACGGCGACCATAGCTATCCGCCGGATGCGATTTCCTATCTGCTCGAAGCCTTCCTGCACCTGGACGTGGATTTTCTCAACGCCTCGCGTTTTCCGGTGCGGGATCGCCAGGCCATGAGTTTCAAACACAAAATCGGGAACCTGATTCTGTCGCTGGCGATGTCGATGCTGTATTTCCGCTGGGTGCGCGATTCGCAATCCGGTATGTGGGTGTTCCGCCGCTCGCTGCTCGACGGTATGAGCCTGACTTCGGACGGCATGGCGTTTTCCGAAGAGATCAAGATCGAGGCGCTCAAGAAAAACCGCACCCGCTTCGCCGAGATTTCCATCATGTACACCTCGCGGATGGGCGAAATCAAGCTGAACCCGTGGCGCGACGGATTCTACAACTTGTGGTTCCTGCTCAAGAAGAGGTTTTCTTAAGGCATGACGGTAGCCGCGGTGATTCCCCACTGGAACCGCGTAGACCTTCTGCGAGCGCTAATTGCCAACTTAAAAGGACAGATTCGGCCATTTGAGCGCATTATTGTGGTCGATAATGGCTCCATTGACGGTTCGGCCGCCGAAGGGCGACGGCTGGGGGCGGAGGTGGTCGCCCTGCCGCGGAACGTAGGATTCGCTGGGGCGGTGAATCGCGGAATCGAAGCCGCGGCAGGCTCGGATTGGGTCGCCGTGTTGAACAATGACGTCACGCTGGAGCCTGACTGGCTGGAACGGCTGCTGAAAGCGGCCGATCGCCCCGGAATCTGTTTTGCCACGGGCAAGATCCTTTCAGCGCAGGATCATTCCCGCATCGACGGCTGCTTCGACGAGGTGTCCCGAGGAGCCACCGCCTGGCGGTGCGGAGCGGGGCGTCCGGACGGTCCGGTATGGAACCGGCCCCGAGAGATACGGATCGCGCCCATGACCGCCGCGTTGTTCCGGCGCTCGCTGTTTGAGGAAATCGGTTTACTGGATGAACAGTTTGTGTCTTATTTAGAGGATGTCGAGTTCGGCTTACGGTGCGCAGTGGCCGGCCGGGGAGGCGTCTACGTGCCCGAGGCCGTGGCCTACCATGAGGGCAGCGCGACCTTGGGACGGTGGAATAAAGACACAGTGCGGCTGCTGGCGCGAAACCAGGTTTTATTGGCAGCAAAGCATTTTCAGCGCCTACCCCGGTGGCCGCTGGTGGCCGGGCAGTTGCTCTGGGGATTAGTAGCAATCCGGCATGGCAGGGCGCTCTCGTACTTACGAGGCAAAGCCCAGGGGCTGCGGTTGGCGCGACAGGTTCATGAGCAAAAGTCCTGTAATGCGGCTTGTAACACCGACGACCCCCGGAGCATCGCCCGTCTGACCGAAATTGTCGCGGAAAGCGAGCGGACCATCTTTGAACTGCAGCGGGAAACCGGCTTCGACGGCTACTGGAGGGCGTACTTCTGGCTGTCGCGGCGGTAATCGTCACTTACAATTCGGAACGCGTGATCGGTGCATGCCTGGAGGCGCTCGCTAAAATGGCTCCCGAGGTCGCAGCGATAGTAGTGGACAACGCCTCGGCGGACGCGAGCGTCGGCCGGGCGCGCCGCGAGGGCGCGCAGGTGATCGCCAACGGCGGAAATCGAGGCTTTGCCGCGGCCGTCAACCAGGGATTCCAGGCTACTTCAGCCGACTTCGTGCTGCTGTTGAATCCTGACGTATGTTTGACCACCCCGGTTGACAGCCTGGTACGGGCCGCCGCCAACTGCGGCCTATCGGCCGGCAAGTTAACGGATGCCACGGGCCGCCCCCAAACCGGTTTCACCATCCGAAGGCTGCCCACCGCAGCTTCCTTAAGCCTCGAATTACTGGGAATTAACCGGCTTTGGCGCAACAATCCAGTGAACCGGCGCTACCGCTACCTGGATCGCGACCTCAGCCAAGCCGGTCCCGTGGAACAACCGGCAGGAGCCTTCCTGATGCTCCGCCGCGACGTGTGGGAGCAGCTTGGCGGGCTGGACGAGAGCTTCCACCCGATCTGGTTTGAAGACGTGGATTTCTGCCGGCGGGCGCTCGACGCAGGCTACCAGATCGAGTATGTGCCCGAAGTTCAAGCCGTTCATCAGGGTGGGCACTCGGTCTCTCAAATACCAGTGGGATGCCGGACCCGCTATTGGTATGGTAGCCTTCTTAGATATGCGGCGAAGCACTTACGACCGTCAGAGTACCGGGCCGTATGGCTGGCGGCAGTACTAGGTGCGATTCCGCGAATGGTAGCGGGGATGATACGACAAAAGAGCCTGCAGCCTGCCACTGCTGTTGTGGAAATCTTTAGATCTTCGGGAAGGCGCAAGCCCTCCCCGGCGGGGCAGATCAGAACGGGACAAGACGCATAACGCACCAATGGCCTACAAGGACCTGGTTTCAGTCACAATAGTCACCTACAACAGTGGTCGATTTATTAAACGCTGCCTGGAATCGGTGCTAGAGCAGAAATATCCGCAACTGGAAGTCGTGGTGGTCGATAACGCCTCGACCGACGGCACGGTGGACATTTTGGAGCCGTTCGCGGGCCGGTGCCGCCTCTACTACAACGATGAGAATCTGGGGTTCGCGGCGGCGCAGAACCAGGCCATCGCTCTGGCGCAGGGCGAATTCATCCTGTCGCTGAACCCGGATGTCCTGCTATTGCCCAACTTCATCCAGGCTCTGGTCGAAGCGGCCTACATGGATCCCAAGGTCGGGACCGTGTGCGGCAAGCTGCTGACGATCCGGTCCAACTTCGATCTGCCCGACAAACAATTGGTCGACTCGACGGGCATTTACTTCACCCCCATGCTGCGCCATCTGGACCGCGGCAGCCAGGAGGTGGATAATGGCCATTTTCTCAACTTCGAGTACGTTTTCGGCGCCACCGCGGCGGCGGCGTTGTATCGCCGCACCATGATCGACGATATTTCCATTCAGGGCGAGTTCTTCGATCCCGACTTCTTTGTGTACCGCGAGGACGCCGATGTGGCCTGGCGGGCGCAGTTGATGGGTTGGCGCTGCCTGTACACGCCCATGGCCCGCGGCTACCATGTCCGCAACGTGCTCCCCGGCAACCGCCGGGCGCTGCCGCCGGTGATCAACATGCACTCGGTGAAGAACCGGTTCCTGTTGCGGATCAAGAACATGACGCCGGACCTGTATCGCCGCAACTGGCTGTCGATCACAACGCGCGACCTGGTCGTGTTAGGCGCCTGTCTGCTGCATGAGCATTCCTCGCTTAAGGCGTTCGTGTACCTGGCGCGGAACTGGAAGCGGGTGATGGCCAAGCGTCACGAGATCATGCGGCGGCGCAAAGCCAAGGACGATTACATCGCCAGTTGGTTCAGCTACCAGCCGGTAAGCCGCCCCGCGCCCCGGCCGTCGGCGCGCCTGCTGGCCAAAGCCCGCGCCGCCCGTGGCTGATCCCGGACCAGTAATGAAACAACTTCGCCGCCCGTGGAGCACGCACTCGTGCGTGCCACGTCGGCACTTGTGCCGACGCGCGGCAAGTTTGCGCCAGCCCGCCAAGCGTCGCGATGAGTCGCGACGTGGCACGCGAGAGCGCGTGCTCCACGACACTCCATACCAGTGAAGTTTGCCATTCTCGGAACGCGAGGCATCCCCGCACGCTACGGCGGCTTCGAAACGTTCGCCGAAGAGTTGAGCGCCCGCCTAGCCGCCCGAGGCCACCACCTGACGGTCTATTGCCGCGTCCGTCACCCCGAGCCGGAGTACCGCGGCGTGGCGCTCCAGTATCTGCCGACGATCCGGCACAAATACCTCGACACCCTCGCGCATTCGGTGGTTTCAACTCTCCACCTGGCCGCGGTGCGCCTGCGAGGCCGCAAGCAGGATGCCGTACTGTACTGCAACGCCGCCAACGCCGTGTTCACATGGATTCCGCGAGTGCTCGGAATGCCCGTGGCGCTGAACGTCGACGGCCTGGAGCGCCACCGCAAGAAATGGAATCAGGCGGCTAAGGCCTGGTATCGCGTCTCGGAATGGCTGGCCACCTGGATGCCCAACGCGGTAGTGACCGACGCCGTCCGCATCGCCGAATACTATCAGGCGCGCTACGGCCGCGCTTCCGTGATGATCCCGTATGGCGCGGAGTTGGGCGCTGTCGCGACCGCGGCTGTACTCGAAACGCTGGGCCTCCGCCCCCGTGAGTATTTCCTCTATGTGAGCCGCATGGAACCGGAGAACAACGCGCTGCTGGTCCGCCAAGCCTTCGAGCAGGTCAAGACCGACTACAAGCTAGCGCTGGTAGGCGACGCGCCCTACGCGGCCGAGTACATCGCGCAAGTGCGCGATACCACCGACCCACGCATCCTGACGCCCGGCGCGATTTACGGCGCCGGATACCACGAGTTGGGATCGCATTGCTTCGCCTACATTCACGCCACCGAGGTCGGCGGCACGCATCCCGCGCTGATCGAGGCCATGGGACGAGGAGCGTTGACGCTGTATCTGAACACACCCGAAAATGCCGAGGTGGCCGCCGGCGCAGGTCTGGCCTTCGACCACGGGAATCTGGCCGACGTGATCCGCCGCGTGTTGGAAATGTCCGAGGCCGAGCGCGAATCCTGGCGCGCCCGCGCCGCCGAGCGCGTCCGTGAGCGCTACAGTTGGGATGCAGTAACCGACGCGTATGAGAAACTGCTCACAGGTCTGGCTCGATCATGAACGGGCACCCAGATAAGCATCCCCATTCCTTCAGACGAAGTTGGCTCGAAGTATCGCTGGGACAAATCCGCGCCAATTACCGCGCCGTGCGCTCGGTCGTGGGACTTTCCGTCGACATCATGCCCGTAGTAAAAGCCGACGCCTACCGCCACGGCGCAGTCGCGGTCTCGCACGCTCTCGAGGCCGAAGGCGCGCGCTGGCTCGCGGTATCGAACGTGGAAGAAGGCGCAGCCCTCCGCCAGTCCGGCATCACCGCGCGCATTCTAGTGATGGCCGACTTCCTCCCGCCCCCCGGCGCCCTCAACGAATTCCAATTAACGCCCGTAGCGCACACGCTAGAAGACATCGCGACTCTGCGGACTCCCTATCACCTCAAAATCGATACCGGCATGGGCCGCCTGGGCACCCGCGCGACGCCCGATGAGATTGTCCGCGCCATTGCCGCGGGACAGGCGGAGTTGGAAGGCGTGATGACCCACTTCGCGTCCTCGGCGAACTACGAAAGCCCGCAAACCGAGCAGCAGATCGCGCACTTCGAGCGAGTCCTCGAGGCGTTGCGGGCCGCCGGCCTAGGGCCCCGCTACGCGCATGCGTCGAGCAGCATCCCGGTCGCCTACCGGCGCACGGCGGGGTGGGGCAATCTGGTGCGCCCCGGCCACGCCATCTACGGCTACGTCTCGCCGGCCCGAGGCGCGGCGGCGCCCGCGCCGGTACTCGACATAAGGCCCGCTCTAACCTGGAAAGCCTCGGTGCTGGCAGTCAAGGATCTCCCAACAGGCGCGTTGATCGGCTACGGAGGCATCCACCGCGCGGCGCGCCCTATGCGCATCGCCGTGCTCGCGGCAGGCTATGCCGACGGCATCCCGCACCGCCTGGGCAACCGCGGCCAAGTGATCGTCCAGGGCAAGCTAGCGCCCATCGTCGGCGCAGTCTCGATGGACCTCACCACCATCGACGTGACCGCCTGCCCCGAGCTGCGCGCCGGCGACGCGGTGATGTTACTGGGCTCCGAGGGCGGCGTGTCCATCGACGCCCAGCAAATGGCTCGCGTAGCCGGAACGATCTCCTACAGCGTACTGTGCGGAATCCACGCCCGCGTGACGCGCGTGTACGTCGACTAACGCGGGGCAGGTTGGCAACCACACCTGTCCAAATTACAGAGGGGCGGAAGACCGATACTTTGATTGGGTTCCCTGGAAAGAACCAATCAGAAAAAGTAGAGGTCTCCGCTTGAATCGAGTATGCAGCATTTTCTCGCAGCTGTTGAGGTTGTTTCC
>DATNJC010000164.1:0-50243 GCA_035604115.1 Bryobacteraceae bacterium
TACTCGATTCAAGCGGAGACCTCTACTTTTTCTGATTGGTTCTTTCCAGGGAACCCAATCAAAGTATCGGTCTTCCGCCCCTCTGTAATTTGGACAGGTGTGGTTGGCAACCTGCGGCCGATTGTCAATCGGCCTGCCCGCGTGTCTGCGCCCGTACGAGCGGGTTGACAACCCGCCGCAGGATGCCATCCTGCCCCACATCTCTACACGAACATTCGCGCAATCAGTCCGACTGCGGCAGCGGCGAACATCACCCACATCGATTCGAGGCGCGTGAAGGTGATGGCGGCAAAGCTGGCCAGAGCCAGGATTAGCGTGAGCGGTCCCACGATCGCGTCGCGCGCCAGCGGCACGGAGGCGAACAGCAGCAGACCCGCGCTCGCCAGCATCAAGGCTTGCACCGCGCCGCGGACGCGGGGCTTGTCTGCGTGGACGCCCACCCAGTGCATCAGCGGGATCACCAGAAAGGCCGGCGTAATGGTGGCAAGCAGGCCCATGATCGCACCCGCCACGCCCCCTACTGCGTAGGCCACGCACACGAGATAAATCCCGTACGGGCCCGGACCGGTGCGGCCCGCGACCACCGCCATGTTGAGCTGGTGATCGGTCAGAAGATGGCGGGTAACCACGAAGTCCTGACGAACCATGGGCAGCGAACCCAAGCCGCTGACCGAGGTCAAGGTGGCCTTCAGCAACAGAAGGTACAACAAGAATAAATTCATTCCGCCCCCTTGCCGTCCGGCGCAGGCTGCGGCAGCCACAGGTACCCGAAGACCAGTGCGCCCACAATGATGGGGACCGGGGTCACGCCCAGCCGCGCGGCCCCAAACGCGCCGCCCATGAACATCAGCGCCCGCAGAGTTTGCTTCCATCTGCCAACGTGGGGCCGGGTGAGCATCCACACCGTGGACCACATCGCACCGGTAACGGCGGCGACCGTGGCAGCCAGGGCTGCCATCACCAGCGGCCGCCCTTGCCAGGATTCGAAGCCTTGCATCAGCAACACCGCCAGCGCGGCGGAGGGCCCCGTGACAGCGATCACCGCCGAGAACGCTCCCGCCCATCCCCGCAGCATCATTCCGACCGCCGCGCAGAACGCGATGATGTTGGTGCCCGGCGTGACGCGCGCCAGGGCGAAAGCCAACTCAAAATCCTTACGCGCGAGCCATTTGAGCCGGTCTACCAGCTCACGCCCCAGCACGATCATGGTGATGTATCCGCCGCCGAAGGTGGTGTTGCCGAACCAGAAGAAAGGCCATGTCGCTTGGGCCAAGCTGGGCCGGTCTTGCCGCGCAGCCGGACTACCTTCGGTGGGGTTGGCGGAAAGATTCGCGGAGTCTTGTGGTGGCAATTCTTAATTCTAGCGGCCTGTTATACCTGAAGAATGTCCGCCACCGCCGACGTGGTCATCATCGGAGCCGGCATCGTGGGTGCGAGCATCGCTTGGCATCTGACCAGCGCGGGGTGCCGCAACGTCATCCTCCTCGAACGCGAGACCCAGCCCGGCGCAGGGTCGACCGGCAAGAGCATGGGCGGCGTGCGGGCGCAATTCTCCCTCGCTGCCGACATTCGGATGTCGCGGTACTCAATCCCGGTGTTCCGCGATTTCGAGGCGTTGACAGGACATCCCTCCGGCTACCGCCCGCGAGGATACCTGTTTGTGGCGACCCAGCCACGCCATGTAGAAGCCTTGCGCGCCAATCACGCCCGCCAGCTCGCCGAAGGAGTGCGGGATGTTCGCCTGATCTCGCGCGACGAGATCGTGGCTCTGGTTCCGCAGTTGCGCGCGGACGACGTCCTGGGCGGCAGTCTCTGCGCTTCCGACGGATTCGTCGACCCCCACAGCGTACTCACGGGATTCCTGAAGCGCGCGGCGGAGCAGGGCGCGCAACTGGTGCGCGGGGCGCGCGTCACCGGGATCGACCGGGACTCCCAAGGAATCGCAGGGGTGCGGACTTCGCGCGGGTCATTCCCCTCGCGTGTCGTGGTGAACGCGGCGGGCGCCTGGGCCGCGGAAGTCGCGGCGCTGGCCGGCGTCCAACTGCCCGTAGAGCCACTCCGCAGAACGCTGGTGCCGACCGAATCGTTCGATCGCATCTCCCACGACGTGCCGATGACCGTGGACATGGCCACGGGATTTCATTTCCGTCCGGAAGGTTTGGGATTCCTAATGGCCTGGAACGATCCCGCGGAGACCCTGGGCTTCAAACTCGGAGTGGATCGAGGGTTCATCGAGAAGGTTCTGGCGCTGGCGGCAGACCGTGTACCCGTATTTGCCGAAGCCGAGGTGAATCCCTCACGCGCCTGGTCCGGACTGTACGAGGTCACGCCCGACCATCACCCCATTCTGGGCCCCGTGCCGCAAGTGCCCGGGCTCTTTCTCGCGAACGGATTCAGCGGGCACGGAGTGATGCACTCGCCGGCCACCGGCAAGATTCTCGCGGATTTGATCCTGGAAGGACGTACCAGCCTGACCGATGTCCGCCAATTTGACCTCGCCCGGTTCCCGGAGGGGCGTCTGGTAGAGGATACTCTGGTCTTGTAGGCCGTGATCCGTCCGAACGGTGTTGAAAACCTCTGAGTCTCAAGATTCTAAAAGGGGTGAAACGTCGGGGAGCGGGGTATCATCCAAAAAGGGGGAGATTGTATGTTCAAACGTCAACTGAGCACCATCGTCGGAGCGTTGCTGGCGTGCACAGCGGCGTGGGCCCAAGCGCCGATGACCAATGCGGACCTGATCAAGCTCGCTAACGCAGGGCTGAGCGAAGACTTCATCTTGAACTCCGTCAACCAACAAGGCTCGCAGCTTTCCACCGGCGTGACGGGCCTGATCGAAATGAAAAACGCCGGGGTCAGCGAGCGAGTCCTGAGGGAAGCCGTCAAGAAGAGCCCTCCTCCCGAGCCCCTCAATTCCGATTCGGTGATGCGGCTGGCCCGCGCCGGTTTCAGCGACGATTTTGTCGAGGATCTGATGCGCCAACAGCCGGGGCGGTATTCAACCGACGCGTCCACCGTGGTCGAACTGAAGCGCGCCGGGGTAAGCGAGCGAATCCTTTCGATGATGATGAAAGAAGGGGGAGGCCGTGAACTGCCTTCGGGAACCGAGATCCACGTCCGGCTGATCGATTCCATCGACTCGGAGAAAGACCGCGAGGGCCAGGACTTCCATGCCTCGCTGGAGGAACCGGTGACATTGGGCAACGATGTGGTGATCCCCAAGGGCGCCGACGCTCGGGTGCGGCTGGTAGCCGATAAGAGTTCGGGTAAGTTGACGGGCCGGGCGGAGCTCACTCTCCGGCTTGACGAGGTCACCGTGGATTACAAGCCGGTAACGATCAATAGCACGGCGGTGAACGAATACAGCCACTCTCAAGGCGCGAGTACGGCCAAGAAGGCGGCGGCTGTCGGCGCGGTCGGCGCGATCATTGGCGCCCTCGCCGGAGGCGGCAAGGGTGCGGCCATCGGTGCAGGCGCGGGCGCCGGCTTGGGCGCTGGGTCCGGTGTCTTTATGAAGGGACAGCGCGTACGGGTGCCTTCGGAGACCGTGTTGACCTTCACCACGGAAGGCTCCGTGAGATTACCGTAGTTGTTTGGAGCGGGCTTCAGCCTGCAACGGGTGCTTTAGCACCCGTGCCGACGCGGAGGCTGAAGCCTCCGTTGCAGGCTAAAGCCCGCTCCACGGTCCGGTGGTAGGCGCGGCAGGACTTGAACCTGCAACCCCCAGCTTCGAAGGCTGATGCTCTATCCAGTTGAGCTACGCGCCCGTCTGAGACATTATCTCGCACTATGCCGGTTGAGACCGAAATCAAGTTGCGCTGGCCGGAGCGGCCTGAACGCGCTGTCGAATTGCTGCAACAGCACGGTTTCGCCGAAGCCTCTCCCCGGCAACTGGAAATCGACCAGGTATTCGACCTGCCGGACCAAGCTCTGCGCCGTTCCGGGCAATTGCTTCGACTGCGCCGCCGCGGCTCGGATTGGATCCTCACCTACAAAGGGCCGCCGCGCGCCGGCCCCTATAAAAGCCGCGAGGAGATCGAAACCGAGCTCGCCGACGGGGCGGCGTTCGAGGCCATCCTGGCCGCCCTCGGTTACTCTCGCACGTTCCGCTACGAGAAATACCGGACGAAGTTTGTCTCCGCCAGTCGAACCGGTTCAGGCCTGATCACGCTCGATGAAACTCCGATTGGGAGCTTCCTAGAACTAGAAGGCCCCGAGTACTGGATCGACGAGACAGCAGCGTACTTGGGTTTCACCCCGGACCAATACGTTACCAGCAGTTACGCCACGCTGTATCACGAGCACCTGGCAGCACACCCCGAGGCGCCGAGCAATATGACTTTTTGATCGTCCGAGCCGAAGCCGCGACTTCCACACAAAACAACCTTAGAACGCGCCAAAACTCTTGAAGACGCTGCCGCGCGATGCTAAGCTTCCTATAGAAGTTTACAAGTTGTTCGCATTTGTGGTTGGGTGTTTCGAAATGTTTGACTTTATCGCAACCCTGGTCATCACCGCAAGCTCCGCGCTGTTGTTCTGCTACTGGTTTCGCTATACCTGCGTCCTGATCCTGAGAGCCAAGACCACTCGGGATTTCGCCGGCGAAGTAGCGGCGGCCAATCAGTTGAGCTTCCTGACGGTTCAGAACCAGTTGCGGGCGGAAAGCGGCGACCTCAACCATCTCCACGACGCTCTGAACCGGGACTACGCGCTGTTGACGTACTTGGTCAGTCACGCCGCGGGACATCGGGGCGATGTCGGCTTGGAAGATCGCATGTTGCAGTTCAACTACCGGCTGATGGGCGCTTGGTATCGGGTGAGCCGGCCCTTCTCCGCCACCGCCGCGCGAAACGCCCTCGAGGAAATGTCTCTGGTAGTCGCCCACTTCGCCAACGTCATGGGCGAGCGAGCCATCGCGGGCGCCGCTGCCTAGAAGCGTTTGGCTTTCACCAATCGGCGTTCGGCTTTCACAAAAAACAGCGTTCAGCTTAATCCGCGGCCGGGACTTGCCATCGCCCGCTTTGCATTTCCAGGCTGAAGTTCTCGCCCAAGTAGACCCGCCGGACCTCGGGATCATTCCCCAATTCCTCCGGAGAGCCTGCGCGGAAAATCTTCCCGTTGTTGATGATGTAGGCGCGATCGGTAACCGCCAGCGTCTCCCGCACGTTGTGATCGGTCACCAGGATGCCGATGCCGGAACGCCGCAGCTCGGAAATGATTTTTTGCAGCTCCAGCACCTGAATCGGATCGATGCCGGAGAAGGGCTCGTCCAACAGCAGAAAGCTGGGTTCGATCACCAGGCTGCGCGCGATCTCCACGCGCCTCCGCTCGCCGCCGGATAGCATGTAACCCTTACTGTGGCGGACCTGCTCCAACCCCAATTGTTCGACGAGACGGTTCATCCGGTCGCGGCGCTCGTGCCGCGAGAGCGGCAGCGTCTGCAGAATCGCCGTCAAGTTATCCTCGACCGTCAGCTTGCGGAACACCGAAGCTTCCTGGGGAAGATAGCTGATCCCGCGGCGCGCCCGCTTGTACATCGGCAGGGAAGTCAGGTTCTCGCCATCCAGCAGCACGGTGCCGGAATCCGGCGTGATCAGCCCCACGATGATGTAAAACGACGTGGTCTTGCCCGCGCCATTGGGCCCCAGCAAGCCCACCACCTCGCCCTGAGTCATCTGCACGGAAACGTGGTCGACCACCTTGCGCCCGCGGTAAGCTTTGGTGATTGCAGAAGTCTCGAGCGTGTGCACTGTGGGCTACTTCTTGTGGAGGATGGTTTCGGCGGGCTTGCTCTCCGCCCCATCAACCAGCAGCCTATCATTGTTGGCAAACCACGTCAATTGTTGGCCCGTAGTGCGTCCCTTGACGCTGTCGACCATTAATGGCTGGCCCTGCGCCAGGATCACCTTCTGCTCGGTTGCGTAGTATTCGGCATGATCGGACGTGCCGGTCCTCGTGCGGCGTCGGCCATTGCCGGCGCTGGTGTCCACCGCGTTACTGACAATTTTGACCGCGCCGTCGGCAAACGCTTTATCTAGCGACGAATCGCTCGACGAATCGTTGAGGAAGGCGCGCAACTCCTTCGAGTTCACCGTAAGATCCGGCCGCTCCAGCGCTACGCCGCCCTGGTAGTACGCCAGACGGGTCTCGTCGGAGTAGATCAAGTCCGGCGCATGCACCACCGTGAACACAGGCGCGGTGGAAACCGTGAGCCGTGCCGGGGCCGACGTCGGGCCAGCCGGAGCCTTCGAACCAGCCTGTTTGGACGATTCGGTCTGCTTAGCGTCTTTGGCTTTATCCACAAATTGACTGACGACCTTCCCGTGGGCTTCGAGTACACGCTTGTCGCGGTCGATATCCAGCCGGTCGGCCTGCACCCGATTGGCGCCCTGCCAAGCCACCGCGCTTCCCTCGTAGTGAATCCGGCGGTTGTTGTTGGTAGAGATCATCCGTTGCGCGCGAGCTTCCAGCACCTCCTGATTGGAGAGCATGGCGGAGGAGTTCCCGCTCTTATCCGGCAAGTGCGTGGAGGCCACGTGCCCTTCGGCCGTATACTCGCTGGACTTCTGATTCATCACGATGCGATCCGCAGTGGTTGACCCGGTGGGATCCCACATGTGCGCCGACCCCACGAGCGTCATCACCCCGCTTTGCTGCTCCAGCGAAGCGCGATCCCCGCGCGCGTGGCGGTCGCCTTCGTCGTAACTGAAGCCGGTGTTCTGGTCGATACGCGTAAGCTCGCTGGTCGCCGGATCGAACGCCGCGGTAATTTCCTTGCTCGCCGTCAGGGCGGGCGGCTGGGCCTGCGTTGCATCGTTGGGACGTCCCACAGCGGGCGGCCGGTCGGTGCGCGTAGTCACATTGACTGATCGGAAGGACTGGATGCGATTGGCGCCGGCGTAAGCTATCCAGATACGGTCCCCGTGCAGATTGCGTTTTGGCTGCCCCGGCCGGTTGGGCGTGAAGTCCAGCGTGCCCGGCCCGGCGGTTTCCACGCTCTCGATCTCCTTCCCGCCGTCGCGCATCTTGAGCTGGATGGTATCGCTGCGCAGCGTGCGAGTATCCGCCGGATCGACACCGGGGCGGGGCACGGGCGCCGATTCCGCCACGCTATTGCCGGTGGACAGGGCGGCCGTAAGCACGCTTTCTTTGTCGGCCACCGCGAACTCCAGATTCAAGCGGTCCGCGGTCATGGTGGTGCGTGACGTATCGGAGGTGGAGACCAAGCGAGTATTCCGCTCCCCCTGGATGGCGCGGATCTGGGCCGCTTCGCCGAAGTCCAGAACCGCGTGATCGGCCGCAAACTCCACCTTGCGCCCGGGGTCGTCTTTCGTGCCCCGCACCGCCTGGATATCCGCCTGACGGATTTGATTCTTGTCCAGCAAAACCGCCGCCGCGCCGCCATCCATCTGCAGCGTGCCGCGAGCCAGTTTGGACCACGGTCCCAGCGTCACTTTGGCTTCGCGCTCGGAATACACTCCCGTTCCGGATTCGATGTGCATCGGAATCGCGTCCGCGGACGCGCCGCGCCAATCCAGTTTCGCCTGGCTCGCCAAGTGTAGTTCACGTGTCTGCGGATCGTACTCCGCACCCACCGCGGAACCCCCGCCCTGATCGAATTCGAACGTGGCAGCGCGGTCCGTAGAGGCTTTGCCGGTGTCGCTTGCAAACCGCACCCCGGAGGTGCGAATCCGCAGGACCCGACCGTGCTGCGGGCCTACCGCCGGCACTCCCATAGTGATGTCCACTTCTCCATCGGAGTACAGCGTCTTGCCGTTTATATCAAACTGCGCGCTGGCGGTTTTCACCAGGTCGAACTGCTTGCCGTTGGCGTGGTACAAGTCCAGCTCCACACCGTCCAGCTCCATCAGCGACGGCTCTGTGATCTGGCGAAAACTCTTTGCGCAGATCTGCACGCGCGGCAGATCGCCGGAGTTCTGCTTGTAGCACCAGTCGTTGGCCCGGCCCTCCAGGCCTTGTGCGAGCGGCGGTGGCGGCGCCGGGGCTTCGCTGGCAAGCGTGGCTTTCCGTTTGGAATAAGTCACGGCGATCCAGACCACGATGGCGATGATGGCGGCCGGCAAAAGCCACCTAAGGCGGCGCATAAGCTTGCTTCTATTATGGCAGCGCTGCCCTTAAAGCGCCGCGATCAACTTGGCCAGCAACGCGGTGCGGTCGGCGATGCGGCTGAGCAGAATGCTTTCGTTGGCGGCGTGCGCGCCTTCCCCAACCGCACCCAGGCCATCCAGCGTGGGAATGCCCAAGGCCGCGGTGAAGTTTCCGTCCGAACCGCCGCCCACCGCCGCTTCTTCCAGCCCCAGGCCCATCTCGGCCGACAACGACTGGGCCAGGCGAAACAGTTTTCTCACCCCGGCGCTCCGCTCCAGCGGCGGACGGTTCACGCCTCCGGTCACCTCGAGGGAGCACCGCCGGTCGAACGGCTTGAGCGAGCTAAAGCAGCGGTCGAGATAGCGCGCGTCGGCCATGCGCGGGATGCGAACGTCGATTTTGGCGCGGCACTCGTCCGGAACCACATTGCTGCGCGTTCCACCGTGCACCACCCCAGGGCTGACCGTAATGCCCCGGTCGAGCTTGGTGAAGCCGGCGATTCTCTCCAACTGCCGCGCCATTTCGACGATCGCATTCGCGCCGTTGGCGAAGTCGAGTCCGGCATGGGCCGCCCGTCCCCGGATGGTGATCGAATAATCGCCGACCCCCTTGCGGGCCGTTTTCACGCGGCCGTCCAAGCCGGCGGCGGGTTCGAGCACCAGCACCGCGATGCTCTGCCGCGCGATTGCTTCGGTAAGAGTGCGCGAAGACTCGCTGCCGGTTTCCTCGTCGGAATTCACTTGCAGGACCACGCGGCGGTTCACCGGGACATCCAGTTCGCGCAAGGCTCGGACCGCGCAAAGGAACAGCGCCAGACCGCCTTTCATGTCGAGCACGCCGGGCCCCCAAATGCGGCCGCGAGCCTGTTTGACTGGCATTGTGCGCAGTGTTCCTATCGGCCACACGGTATCGGAGTGTCCCAGGGCGAGAATCTGTCCGGACTTCGGCTTGCCCGGCAATTTGAGTTCGCAACGGAGATGCTTTCCGAACTTGCCTCCAGACAAGGTGCGCACGCGGCCGAGCCCTTCGACTCGCGCGGCCAACAACTCCACGAAGCGATTCACTGCCCCCGCATCGTCGGTCGGCGATTCACAAGCCGCGAATTCTTCAATCATCGCGGCGATGGCGCTTTGTTGTTCACGCGCAAACTCAAGGCAGGAGTCCACTGTTGTTATAATGACAAAACTGCATGCCCGCCCTGGATATCCAAGCCATCCGCGAGATTCTTCCTCATCGCTACCCCATGCTTTTGGTGGACCGCATCGAGGAACTGGAAGAAGAACGCGTGGTCGGAATCAAGAACGTCACCGCCAACGAGCCGTTTTTCTCCGGCCATTTTCCCGATTTTCCAGTGATGCCCGGCGTGCTGATCATCGAAGCGATGGCGCAGGTGGCCGGAGTGCTGGTGCTTAGCTCGATCCCCGACCGGCACAACAAACTGGTATTGCTGGTCAGCATCGATGAAGCCAAATTCCGCAAACCGGTGCGCCCCGGCGATCAGCTGCGGATCGAGATGAAGGTCGCTAAGCGGAAAGCCAGCGTCGCCAAAATGTACGGCACAGCCACCGTCGATGGCGCCGTGGTGGCCGAGGCGGAATTGATGTGCAAACTCGCCGACCGGCCCGGTGCGACGCAAGGGGCGTAACGCGTCCCCTTGCAGATTTAAACCCATGCCGATTCATCCCACGGCGATCGTCGATCCCAGCGCATGCATCGCCGAGTCAGCCGAGATCGGCCCGTATTCGATCGTCGGGGCCGATGTCTCCATCGGCGCTCGCACCCGCCTGATGGCCCACGTGTTCATGGAAGGCCCCATCGAAATCGGCGAGGACAACGTATTCTATCCCTACTCGACGGTGGGAGTCGCGCCGCAGGATTTAAAGTACAAAGGCGAGCGCAGCCGCACCTCCATCGGCCACCGCAACAAGATCCGCGAGTTTGTCACGATTCATCGCGGCACGGAAGGCGGCGGAATGCTCACTTCGATCGGCGACGACAATCTGCTGATGGCCTACGTTCACGTGGCCCACGACACCAAGGTGGGCGGCCGCACCGTGATCGGCCATGCGGCCACGCTGGGCGGACACGTCACGGTCGGCGACTGGGCGGTGGTCAGCGCCGGCAGCGCGGTGCACCAATTCTGCCGCATCGGACGCCACGCCATCGTGGGCGGCTACAGCGTCATCACCCAGGATGTGCTGCCTTTTTCCACCACCGTGAGCGAACGGGAAACCAAAGTCTTCGGCGCCAACGCGGTAGGCCTGGAGCGGCGCGGGTTTCCCGCCGAAACCATCGACGCGCTGAACAAAACGCTCCGCATCCTCACCCGCGCCGGACTCAACACCAGCCAAGCCATCGAGCGGATCGCCGAAGAGGTGCCGCCAATTCTGGAAATCGCCGAGTTGCTCGAGTTCATCGCGCAGAGCGAGCGCGGATTCGTGAAGTAGGGCCGCCTATGGCTTTGGGCATGATCGCTGGAAACGGCCGCTTCCCGGTGCTGGCATTGGAAGCCGCCCGCCAGGCCGGAATGGAAATCGTCGCCATCGGCATCAAGGAGGAAGCCTCCCCGGAAATCGAAGCCTTGACCGTGCGTTTCCACTGGATTTCGCTCGGCGCGCTCAGCAAGCTGATCGAAATATGCAAGCGCGAAGGCATTACGCAGTTGATGATGTGCGGCCAAGTGAAGCACGCCAAGATTTTTTCGTCGATCGTCCCCGACTGGCGCTTGGTGAAATTATTGGCCGCGCTTGACACCAAGAATACGGATGCGCTGATCCAGGCAGTCGTTAAGGTCCTGGCGGACGAAGGCATCACCCTGGCCGATTCGACGCTGCTGCTGAAGGATCTGCTGGCGCCCGAAGGCGTGCTCACCCGCCGCAAACCGTCCTCCGAAGAAGAGCGCGACATCGCCTACGGCCGGCGCATCGCCGCCGCGCTGTCGTCGCTCGATATCGGCCAGAGCGTTGTGATCGCGGGCCGCGCTTGCGTCGCCGTGGAAGCGATGGAAGGCACCGACGCCGTGCTGCGCCGGGCCGCGTCGCTCGCCGAAGGTAAACCCCTGACGCTGGTGAAGGCCTCCGGACGCCGCAAGCACCTCCTGTTCGACGTGCCGGTGATCGGGCCCCAGACGGTCGAAGTAATGTGTGAAACCGGCGCCACGGCCCTGGCCGTGGATGCGGGGCGGACGTTGTTGCTCGATCGCGCGGAGTTGCTGGCGAAGGCAGATGCCTCTGGCGCCACGATAACCGCGTATCCGGCGCAGGACTGACCTGCGGAGCGATCACATCGCCACCCCCGCGACCCCGCGCGAAATTCCGACTAATATAGAAAATCATGACCATCCGGTACACGACCCTCCTGCTGGCGTTAACCTGCGCCGGCGCCTTCGCCGCCGCGCCCATCCAAAAGTGCGACGATCTCGCTTCCGCCAAATTCGGCGCCGACGTCACCATCGACTCCGCCAAGCTCGTCGCCGCCACCCCCAATCTCCCCGAGCACTGCGATATCCGCGGCTCGATCTGGCCCGAGGCCAAGTTCGCTGTGAAGCTGCCCACCAGTTGGAACCAGCGCTTCCAGATGGAGGGCGGCGGCGGATGGGCCGGCGTGTTGAGCCTCGGCCCCATGGACACGGCGGTGCGCTTGGGCTACGCCACCACTTCCACCGACACCGGTCACGACGCGCAGAAGGAACCGGGCGCGCAGTTCGCCTACCCGAGCGCCACCAATCCCAACGCCGCGCGCAAGCTCGTCGATCACGGCTACCTCGCCGTGCATGAGACCGCGCTGCTCGCCAAGAAAATGATCCGCGCCTACTATGGCAGCGATCCGCTCTACTCCTACTGGGTCGGCTGCTCCACCGGCGGCCGCCAGGGACTCATGGAAGCCCAGCGGTACCCGGAGGATTTCGACGGCTACGTAGTCGGCGCGCCCGTGTTGTTCCTGACCGGCCTGCAGATGAAGGCCATCTGGAATTATCTGGCGATCAACGAGGGCCCGGGCAAGATCGCGGTTGCGAAGCTCCCCACGCTGGCCGCCGCCGTGTACGGCAAGTGCGACGCGCTTGACGGACTCAAGGACGGCCTGATCGAAAATCCCCTCAAGTGCAATTTCGATCCAACCAAGGATCTGAAACGTTGCACCGGCGACTCCGACGCGCTTGACTGCTTCACCGGTGCGCAAATCGAAGGCTTGAAGAAAGTGTACGACGGCCCGCGCGATTCCAAAGGCCGCCAGTTGTTCCCCGGTATGCCCGTGGGCGGCGAAGCCATGGCGCCGCAGGGCCGCAATAACGAGCTCCACAGCGGCTGGGAACGCACCGCCGGCGAGAGTTTTGGGCTCGCCGAAAGTTTCATGAAGTACATGGCCTTCGACCCCGCGCCCGGCCCCACCTACGATTTCCACACCTTCAACTTCGATGTGGACTCGCAGCGCATGACCTCCACCGGCCTGCGCATCGACGCGACCATTCCCGACCTGACCGCGGTGAAGATGCGCGGCGGAAAGATCGTCCACTATCACGGTTGGGCCGACCCCGGCGTGACTCCCAAAATGTCGATCGGTTACTACGAAGCCGCCATGAAGGCAATGGGTGAAAAGGAGACCAAGGATTTCTACCGCTTCTTCCCCGTCCCCGGCATGTTCCATTGCGGCGGCGGCCCTGGCTGCGGCAATGTCGATTGGCTCACGGCCGCGGTGAACTGGGTAGAAAAAGGCCAAGCCCCGTCAATGGTGGTCGGCGCACACGTCGAAGGCGGCAAGACCACTCGCACGCGGCCCATCTGCGCCTATCCCCAGGTCGCCGAATACAAGGGCAGCGGCAGCATCGACTCCGCCGAGAACTTCACCTGCGTCGCGCAGAAATAGCTAATCCCTGTGGGGCAGCCATTGCTGGCTGCCGCCGGCTTTCGAGGCGGCTGTTTTCATCACTCGACCCAGGCAGGCTAATGCTTGGTCCGGCCGTGCAGCAAGTCCACAGCGTGCGGCAGCAGGCCCGCCACAACGTTGAATGAGTCTACGGCGCCGCGCGGCGAGCCGGGGAGGTTCAGGATGAGCGTCTGGCCGCGCGTGGCGGCTCCTCCGCGGGACAGCGGGGCAAAACGCGTGGTTTTCAAACCCTCGGCGCGCATCATTTCTCCAAAACCTGGGACTTCGCGGTGCGCCGCGGCGCGGGTGGCTTCCGGGGTTACGTCGCGGGGGCCGAGGCCGGTGCCACCGGTGGTCAGGATCACGTCGATTTCGCCGCCGTCGGCCAGCTTCATCAGCGCTTGCGCGATCTCCATGACCTCGTCGCGCAGAAGTTGTTTCGCCGCGACGGTCCAGCCCAACTCCTGAACGCGCTGTTCGAGCGCGGGGCCGGACAGGTCGGCGCGCGTGCCGGCCACAGCGGAATCGCTGATGGTGATGACGGCGAAGCGGATCATGACCTTCCTTGGCGCTGGCCCCGGCGTTTGTTGACACGTTGGAATGTCCCGCTCTTGCCTCCGGTCTTCTCCAGCAACAAAATGTCTTGGATCTCGATGCGCTTGTCCAGCGCCTTGGTCATGTCGTAAACCGTCAGCGCGGCCACGGCCGCCGCGGTCAGCGCTTCCATCTCGACGCCGGTGGGCCCGGTGGTCGAAACCGTGGTGGTGATGCGCACGCCGCGCGATTCCACCTGGGCGTCCACATCCACGTGCGACAGCAGCAAAGGGTGGCACATGGGAATCAACTCCGCGGTGCGCTTGGCGCCGGAGATCCCGGCGATGCGGGCTACCTCCAGCGGATCGCCTTTCGGGTTTTGCGGCAGTTTCTTGAGCACCGACGGACGGATCTTGACAAACGCCTGGGCCCGGGCTACTCGCCGCGTGTCGGCCTTCGCCGAGACGTCCACCATGCTGGCGCGGCCGGCGTCATCGTAATGCGAGAGTTTCTTCATTTCATCAGCACCCGTATATCGTCCCCTTCGTTCCACACTTCCCGATCCGGCGTTGTGACCACAAACGCATTGGCGCGGGCCAGTGCGCAGATGTCGCCGGAGCCCTGCGATCGCTCGGGCATAATGCTCGCTCCATCGGGCGAAAGGCGGGCTGGTAGAAAGCGCGTCAGGCCAGGATGCTGGCGGACTTCGCGTTCCAGCCGCGCCCGGAGGAACGGCAGAGGCGTGTCGCTCGAGCCGCTCAGCAGGTCGACCGCGGCTCGCGCGAAGACCTCGAAAGTCACCATGGTGGACGCGGGATTGCCCGGCAGTCCGAAGAAGAACGTGTTGCACGCCGTGCCGAACACGAGCGGCTGGCCCGGCTGGATGGCCACGCGGTCGAAGAAGAATCGCGCGCCCAAATCGGCCAGCACGCGCTCCACGATGTCGTATTTGCCCGCGGACACGCCGCCGGAAAGCAGCAGCAGATCGCACTGGAGACCGGCCTCCGCCGCGCTGCGCGTGGACTCGTAGTTGTCGCGCGCGATCGGGAGGATCCGCGGCTCGGCTCCGGCGCGGGCCACTTGTGCCGTGAGCGACCAGGCGTTAGAGTTACGGATCTGATACGGCTCGGGCTGCTGGTGAACCTCGACGATCTCATCGCCGGTGGGCACAATTCCCACTCGCGGCTGGCGGTACACCTGCACGCGAGTGCGCCCCACCATCGCCAGCGCGGCGATCTCCGCGAAGCCCAGGCGCTGTCCGGCGCGCAGCACCGCGGCGCCCTGCGCTGCTTCCATCCCTCGGGCGCCGAAGTTTTCTCCGGGCTTGGCCGTGCGGGCGATGTGTACGCGCTCTCCCCTGCGCTCGGCATGCTCGACCATCACCACCGCGTCGGCGCCTTCGGGCAGCGGAGCGCCGGTCATGATCTCCACCGCTTGGCCCGAGCCGATCGTGCCTTCGAAGAGGCTGCCGGCGCGCACCTCGCCGATCACTTCCAGATCGCCAGGTAAATCCACTGCACGCACGGCGAAACCATCGCGGGCTGAACGGCGAAACGGCGGGTAGTCGCGGTCGGCCGGGATGTCTTCGGACAGAACGCGCCCCGCTGCGGTCAGGGTTTCAAGCTCTTCCGTGGCGGGGCGTCGAGCGGCTAAAGCTTGTCCCACCTCTTGAATCACACACGCGCGGGCTTGTTCGAAGGGTAACGCCATCCAGTTTTCCCATGAACGCGGATAAAACAAGAATCGTATCCGCGTTTATCAGCGGCTAAATTCCGGTTTCCCAGCACCCCGCCGGGAGGGCCACTTCCTCAGCTTACTTCGATTCTACGGATGGCCGTGGCGCGCCCGCTCGACTCATCCACTTGCACGATCACACCATGCAATTCCGCTCCATGCCGGGCTGCTTCCATGCGGACGGGAAGCTGGGTCAGGAATTTTTGGAGGATGATGTCCTTGTCCACGCCGATGATCCCGTGGTAGGGGCCGGTCATGCCGGCGTCGGTCTGATAAGCCGTGCCGTTGGGAAGAATGCGCGTGTCGGCAGTGGGGACGTGGGTATGGGTGCCCACCACGGCGGAAACTCTACCGTCCAGATACCAGCCCATGGCGGTCTTCTCGCTGGTCAATTCAGCGTGGAAATCGACGAAGCGGACCTTGACGTCCGGCAGCGAGGCCAGCAGCTCATCCGCTTTTCGGAACGGACAGTCGATGGGCGCCATGTGCGCGCGGCCCTGCAGGTTCAGGATCGCTACGGGAACTCCGTTGCGGGCTTCCTTGACCAGAAGTCCGGAGCCGGGCAATCCCACCGGATAGTTGGCCGGCCGCAGCAGGCGTTGCTGGCGCGGCAGGTAATCGTAGATCTCCTTCTTGTCCCAGATATGATTGCCGCTGGTGAGCACGTCCACGCCGTAGGTGAACAGTTCCTCGGCCAGTTGCGGCGTGATGCCGAACCCACCGGCGGCGTTCTCGCCATTTGCAATGGTGAGATGGACCTGCTCCGCGGCGGCGATCTCGGGAAGGTGGCGGGCTACTAGACCCCGGCCTACCGAAGCGAAGATGTCGCCAATAAAGAGGAGATTGGTCAAAAGATAAGGGTGGTCAAAGAGGAGCGCACCACCGTCGCCGTCCTAGCCTCCGTCATTTGACCCCGAACTAAAGGGGGGAACCCTCCGAGCACCATTAGGCTTCTCCATGGCGGTTGCCCACCGGAGCCTGCTCACCGGCACATAATCGAGACAGGTCCCATGACATTGAGTGTTGGATCAATTTTTGAAGGCCGCACACAAACGCGGCAGGAACGCTCCTTGCTCCATGGTAGCGCAAAGGGTGGCGATTTAAGCCGGTTTTCTTGCTTACACCCCGCGGCGTAATCTATTCGTAAAATGCGGGCGATTTTTTCAGCTTCCGATTGGCCGTCAGATCGTGCTGAATCCAAAGCTGCGCGCCGGTTTTCTTGAGGAACGCCTCGATTTCGGCACGCGAGGTGGCCGTTTGCGCGGGGTTGAACTCGTTGGTGGGAATCTTGCCCAGTTTGCGCTCCTCCGGATAGTGGTACAAATCGCCGCTGAGTACCACCGGGCCGGTCTGCTTCAGCTTCAGAAACAACACTTGGTGCGCGGGCGAGTGTCCGGGCGCGGCCTTGATGATCACCGAGCCGTCGCCGAACACATCGTATTCGTCCTTGGTGATGATGGTGGTCTTGCTGTTCTTAAGCGCGGCGAAGTTGGCGGGTTCGGTGCGCGGCGACGGCGGATCGCTGAACATGATGTCGCGCTCGGCCTGCTTCACCAGCCACGTGGAACCGGCGAACAGATTCGAGTTCCCGATGTGGTCCCAGTGAAAATGCGACAGTGCCAGATAAGTGATGTCCGCCGGGCGGTATCCGATATCGGCAAGGTCCGCCGCGAGGGGCCGGAGCGAGGTGGCGTAGCGCATGGTTCCTGGGCCGCCCCCCGGCTTGAAGTTGCCATCCGGAACCGCGCCGGTGTCCCACATGAGAGTTCCCTTGGGATGCGCCACCAGAAAGCAGGCCACCGACATGTTCTTGGTGACCAACTCCTCCGGCTTTAGCCCGTAATTGGCGGTGTCGGGGATGTCCAAGGTACCGCAATCGAACACGTACAGCCGCAGTGATTTAGGCGGCTTGGCCTTCGGCGTCTGGGCCGAAGCTGCCGGCATGAAAGCGGTGACCGCCAGCGCCAACGCGCACCACAACGCGGACAAGAACGATCTGCGGTTCGTCATTCGCCACCTCTCTGCGCTACTATACCGCCTCGCAATGGAGGTTGGGAGAGGAGATGCTCGTCAGTTTCCGATGGAGATCACCAGGGTCTGCGATCCCGCGGTTGTCCCTACCGAGAACGTGAGCGGGACGGTGTCGCTGGCCGCAGTGGTGGGCACGACCACGTTGAACTGATAGAGGCCCACGTAGGTCGGCGCCAAACCGTCGTAATTCACCTGGGCGGGGGTCCCCGCGAAGGAAACCTGGAACGACGGGAGCGTATTGGACTGCTCTACGACTTGGCCGGCCGGGATATTCGGCGTCACCGGTCCGAAGCCCACGCCGTAGAGCAAGATGGTGTCGCCGGGCCTGGCTCGCCTGGTGGGCACGGCGCTGGTTACGCCGGGAGGAAGCACATACGTGACCCCGTCCGGAAACAGAGCCACGATATACTGGCGCCCATTAAGTTGGAACACCGGCGGCGCGAGCAACCCCGGCTGGATGGGGTTCACCTGAACAGGATACGGGATGCTACTCCCGCCGCCCGTGGTCACCACGACCTGCTGCTGTCCCGTCGCGACGCTTGAGGGTACTTGTGCATTCACTTGCTCGGCGCTCACGTAGTCGATAAATGCGGGCTGGCCTCCGATCGTAACCGTGGTTCCCGCCAGCGCCTTGGGCGCGTTGACGCCATTGAAATCGGATGCGCCCCAGGTGTTGCTCTGGGCGACGGTGGTGCCCAGCTTCGAGCCGTAGATCTCGATCCAGGTGCCCGGCGCGACGGAAGGGAAGGCTCCGAAGGCGCCGGCGCTGATGACTCCCGAGGACCGGATCGCAGGGGTGATGTCGTTGGTGGCGGAGAACGGCCCCGTGATGGTCGCGTTCGGGGTCAGCCCCACGTGTTGGGCGTCACAAACCGGGACGCCCGTGCACTGCGTTGTCCAAGAGGTGAAACTGGAGGTTGCTCCGTAATAAGTAAGGGTGGACCCGTTGTTTTCCGTGAGCGTCTCCACGAAAGAGCCGCCACTTATGGAAATGGTAATGGTGTTAGGGTTGGTTGGGTCTAAGACAACGGCTGTCATAGGAGACGGTCCATTCCCCTGGTAGCTGAGCACGAAAGCAACAGTGCCCCCTCCGCCGACGCCGGTGAATGGGGCCGTCAGAGTGCACGTGGTAACGGCATCGTTGAACACGCAAGAGCCCCAAGTAACGCGGGAAAAGGCTTGTCCCGCGCCGTTGGCGCCCACACCGGTGAGGGTGATGCTTTGATTGGTGGGGCCGAAGTTGATCACGGAGGCCGACGCCCGTGGCGCCAGCACGGCTCCACACAGGAAAACTAGGGGAAAAATGACAAGTCTCATTTGCTCGGATCCTCCTGCGCGTAAATCCTGCGCGTTCAAACTGGCTCGGAGGTCCGCTGCACCGACCGTCACGCTGCCACTTCGCGATTGCTACTCAATCGTAGCGCACTACTAGCGGCCGAAGCCAATCGCCTCCGGCGAATGGGTGCGCGACATACAAGTGGAGCCTCCGGGATTCCTACGCAAAATCTCGAGAATCCGAGCGTGCCAGCTACGCCGGGAAATTCGCGGTGCGGTCGGGCTTTAAGCCCGCAGCCGGCTGCTCGGCTCGCGACGCCAACTCAAAAGCCGGAGGCAGCCTAAAAAGGCCGTGTCCCCCCAACGGCTACCAGCCGACAGATTTTATGCAGGTGTCGGATGTGTCGGATTGTGTCGGATCGATGGCGAACAGAGGCGCCGTCACATAAAGAACATCTCCACATCCCAGGATAGCTGGCGGTGTCCAGAGAACCGGGTGTATTTATGAACGGTTTCAATGGGATATGGCTTGTGACTGGTTCTTGATCCGGGCCTGGAACTCTCCAGTTCTAGGTCGCACACCCGGGTGTCCTCGAACTCAGAGGAGCGTCCGAGCGCACCCGTACGCACACCGTTGGGCCACGGATACCACACAGATTTCACACGGATGACGACGCTCAAAGCATCGGTCGCATCGGTGTGGAATCAGTGTGGTATCTGTGGCTGAGAAAAGGTTCGTGACTCTCCTGACTCCAACTTCAATGTCGTGCACCTCCGGCGTATCTCCGGGGCGTCACCTGACGGGCGGCGAAGTGCACCAGTCCCATATCCCTGAGTTGGTGAAGTAAAGCACCAAGCCCGCATCGGGGAAACGACCCACTATGCTTGTCCCCGGACTATCCGCGAGCGATTCACAGCCACTGCTTCCCGCGCCACTTTTCGAGCGCTGCCTTGGTCAGTTCCTTCAACTCGGCGATCAGCTCCGGTTCCGGAACCGTCTTGAAGTTGAAACAAGACTTGCCCTGCATGCGCTTCTTCAGCTCGGGAGAGAGGCCACCTGTAAGCTCGGGCGACATGTAGATCGGCATCAGGTGAAAACTCACGTAAGCTTTGCCCACGCGGACGGAAGCGACCCACATAGGCTGGCCTTTGTGTTGCGGGAACGGCGAAGCGCATTTCGTGACTAAGGTGTATTCGCCAGGCCGGTCAGTTTTCACTGCGAGACGCTTGGCGTGCTTCTCGAGCAGCGGCTTAAGCGTCGCGAATACAGGCGCAAAGTCCTTCGGCATGAGTCACAGTGTACACAAAAGGAGCCGTTAGCGGCCGCTGGGCGCACCGATAGCGACAGCCGAGCGCGGCTGGTAGACGCACAACGGATCTTCGGCCAGCGGGTTTCCGCTAGCCCCGTAGGCCCGGGCGCGCGAGCCGCCGCACAGCGCGTGATACTCGCACTCTCCGCAGCGCCCTTCGAGCTGCGCCGGATCGTGAAGCGCGCGGAACAGCGTCGCGCTGCGGTAAACGTCGGCGAGGCGGTCCGTGCGCACGTTGCCCGCGGTCAGCGGAAGGAAACCGGCCGGACAAATGTCGCCGGTGTGGGAGACAAATACGATCCCGTGGCCGTCGCGAATCCCGAAGCCGCGGTACACGCCGCTGCGCTTGATGTCGTCGCCGTGCAAGCCCTCCTCGCGCATCCGCTGCAACGCGACGCGCCGGTAGGAAGGCGCCTCCGTGGTGGCGACAATGAACGGCGCTGTGGGCGTGATGTCGTAGACCCAATTCATCAGGCGCTCGCCCGCTTCCGGCGAGAGCGGCTGCAGCACCTTGCCGCGGCCCACCGAAATTAGGAAGAACAAGCTCCACCGCGCGACGCCTAAGGGCTTCAGCAATTCGAAAATACCGGGCGCATCGGCGGCGGTTTCCTCGCAGGCCAGGGTATTGACTTGCAACGGCATACCGATCTCCTGCGCCCAGCGCATGGCCCGCAGAGTCAGGTCAAAGGTGCCGGGGACGCCGCGGAGGGAATCGTGACGCTGGGCCGTTGAGCCGTCGAGACTTAGCCCCAGACCTTCGACACCGTGGGCCTGTAGCTTTTCGAGCACGTCGCGGGTCAGCGCCGGGCTGGCGGCGGGTGTGATGGAGACGCCGATACCCAGGCGGCGGGCTTCGTCGATCATCTCGAACAGGTCGGCGCGCTGGAGGGGGTCACCCCCGGTGAGGATAAGCTGGGGCATGGGATGCCCAAAGTCCGGGATCTGGCGCAGGAACGCCAGGCTTTCTGCGCCTGTAAGCTCACCCGGCAGGGCCCGGGGCACAGCTTCAGCCCGGCAGTGCCGGCACGCCAGCGGACAGGCTAGCGTCATCTCCCAGTAGATGTTGAGAGGGGTTTGAGAATAGTCGCGAGCAGCGTGCTGGGCGTGTCCCATATCGGATGCTTGAGCACGTCAAGTGCCGTTCTTAGGAGGGAGGCCGGGTTCCGAGGCTCTCGGTGCCGCAGAGAACTGGCGGCGGATCGCTGCAAGCTTGTGGTATGATGAGCGATTTGCCGGGAGGAGGCGATCCGCTTGAGCTTGTCTCAAAACCGCATTCTGACCACGCACGTCGGCAGCCTGCCCCGCCCGCAGGACGTTGTCGATCTGTTGTTTGCGCAGGATCGCGGCGAGCCTTACGACCCCGCCCTATTCGACCAAACCATGCAACGCGCGGTGGGGGACGCGGTGAAGAAGCAGGCGCAAGCCGGGGTGGATTTTGTCAGCGACGGCGAGATGAGCAAGATCAGCTACGCCACCTACATCCGGCACCGGCTGACGGGTTTTGAGCCGGGCAACGTTCCCCGCGCCACTCCGCAAGACCTGGACGATTTCCCCGAGTATCGCGACAAGATCGCCGCCATGGGCGCCACGCCCAAGTATTTGCGGCCGATTTGCAAAGGACCCATTGGAGTCAAGAATCTGGAGCCGCTGCACAAGGACATCGCGCGCTTGAAAAAGGCCGTGTCGGAGACCAAGGGCGTGGAAGGCTTCATGACCGCGGCGTCTCCGGGGACCATCGCCGTGTTTCAGCCCAACGAATACTATCCGTCGCACCAGACCTATCTCGAGGCGCTGGCGAGCGCGATGCGCGAGGAGTACGAAACCATCGTCAATTCCGGACTGTACCTCTCGGTGGATTGTCCGGACCTGGGGATGGGGCGGCACATTCGCTTCCGGGACGTGGACGACAAGGAATTCGTACGCAACGCACACGTTCAGGTGGAGGCGCTCAATCACGCGCTGGCCCATGTGCCGGCCGACCGCGTGCGCATGCACATCTGCTGGGGCAACTACGAGGGTCCGCACACCCGCGACATTCCCTTGGCCAAGGTGCTGGGCGCGGTGCTGAAGGCCAAGCCCTCGCAGATCCTGATCGAGGGCGCCAACCCGCGCCATGAACACGAATGGGAGCTGTGGCAGACCCACAAGCTGCCGGCGGGCAAGATCCTGGTGCCGGGCGTGCTGGACACCAGTTGCAATTTCGTCGAGCACCCTCAGTTGGTGGCCCAAAGAATCCTGCGCTACGCCGGGGCTGTGGGCCGTGAGCGCGTGATCGCCGGGACGGATTGCGGCTTCGGCACCTTCGCCGGTTTCGGCGCCGTGTTCCCGACGCTGTGCTGGATGAAGCTGCGCTCGTTGCGCGAGGGCGCCGACATCGCCAGCAGACAACTGTGGGCCAAAACCGCGCCCAAGAAGGCCGCGCCCAAGAAAGTCGCCGTGAAGAAGGCGGCGCCTAAGCCGGCGGCGAAGAAAGTCAGCCGCAAACGCTAACCGAACGCAGCAACAGCGGTGGACGTGAAGGCGTGCACACCAGCGACGCTATCATGAACAGCCTTGCCGAGTATCACCAGCCGGTGATGATCTACAATCCGACGGCTGGAAAATTCCGACGCAACCCCGGGCGCCTGGTGGAACGGGCCACGGCCGCGTTACGCCGCGCGGGCATCGCGCCGCAGTTGCTGCCCACCTACTGCGCGGGACACGCCACCAGCCTGGCGCGCAGCGCCGTCGCCAACGGGTCCGATCTGGTGGTGGTTCTGGGAGGCGACGGTACCATCAATGAGGTCGCCAACGGCATGGCGCATACCGGCGTTCCGCTGGGAATTCTGCCTGGCGGCACGGCTAACGTGTTGGCGACGGAATTGGGCCTGGGTTCGCGCCTGGAGTGGGCTGCGAAGCGGCTCGCCGCCAGCGTTCCGCGCACGCTAGCGGCCGGCCGGATCGTCACGCGGGAAGGCGAGACGCGCTACTTCCTGATGATGTGCGGCGTGGGCCTGGATGCACGTGTAGTGCACGAGATCGATCCGGGCTTCAAGGCGGCCTTCGGCAAGCTGGCGTATTGGTGGTCCGGCCTGGCCCAGATCACACGCCGCGTGGAGCCGCTGGAGGTCCGGGTCAATGGCGCAGCCCACGGCTGTGGCTTCGCCCTGGTGAGCCGGGTGCGCAACTACGGGGGCGATCTCGAGATCGCGCGCGGCGCTTCCCTGCTGGACGACGCCTTCGAGGTCGTCACGTTCGAAGGCACGCAAGCGCTGCGCTACGCTTGGTACATGTCGGGCGTCCTGCTGCGCCGCGTGAAGTCGATGCGTGGTGTGCGCGTGCTGGCCGCGGATGCCGCCGAAGTGCTGACCGACGCCCATCTCCAGATCGACGGCGAATACGTGGGCCGCGGCCCTGCGGCGATCGAGATCGTGCCCGGCGCTGTAAGCCTGCTGGTTCCGCCTGCGTATGGATCAGCCCGATGATCCATTTCAAGTACCATCCCAAGTACCATTCCAAATACCATTCCAAGTAATGGATAACGTCACCCACACGCTCACCGGATGGATGTTGGCGCGCGGCGGTTTGGGGCGCGAAAAGGGAACGACGCTAATGCTGCTGCTGGCGGCCAACGCGCCGGACGTGGACGCAGCCAGCGGCTTCCGGGGAGCCTTGTCTTATTTAGACATTCACCGCGGCTACACCCATTCGCTGGCATGCGCTCCGGTGCTGGCGCTGGCTCCGCTGCTGGTGGCGCGTCTGGTGGCCCGCGCGCGGATCGGTTGGAGCGCCTATTTCGCCTGTTTGGCCGGCGTGCTCAGCCATCTCTTGCTGGATTGGACCAACGTCTACGGGATCCGCCTGTTGTTGCCGTTTTCGCCGCGCTGGTTGCGTCTGGACATCACCGACATTATCGATCCGTGGATTCTGCTGATTTTGATCGCGGCCCTGGCGGCCCCGGCGCTGGTGGGGCTGGTCAGCTCCGAAATTGCCTCGCGCAAAGTGCCCGCGCCAGTGCGTGGATGGGCGCAATTCGCGCTGGCGGCGGTGCTGCTTTACGACGGCGGCCGCTGGGTGCTGCACCAGCGCGCGCTGGCGGTGCTGGGCGCGCATCTTTACGCCGGTGGATTGCCGATCCGGGTGACGGCGACGCCCAGCCGCATCAGCCCGTGGCGCTGGCGCGGCATCGTCGAAGGCGACGGATTCGTCTATGAGGTCCCGGTCGATCTGACGGGTGAATTCGACCCCGGGGCGGGACGCGCCGACTACCCCACGGTGTCCTCAGCGGCCATCGACGCAGTTCGCCCAACCGAAGCGTTTCGGGCGTTCGCGAGCTTCAACCAGCTTCCGTTTTGGCGGGTCTCTACGGCGTTGGGCGCCAGCAAGGTGGAACTCATCGACCTGCGCTTCGGCACGCCGCAAGCTCCTGGATTTGAAGCAGTTGCCACAGTGGACGACAAGGGGCAGGTGCACGACTCCCGGTTCACGTTCGGCGCGCCACGCTAGGCACGTCAGAGAAAACAAAGACGCGCCTTTTGTAACACATAAATTGTTACCGTGTCGCCACCCGGCGTTCATCGGTCGTTAACAAATCGGGGATAAGCTGTTTCCTCTAAGTACAGTTTTTCACCCATCCCACAGGAGAGCGTCTGAATGAAAGCGTTTTATAATGTGGTACTTGCGTCTATCCTCGTCGTAGGCGCGGCGTACGCCGGCGATGCCGATTCAGCGACGGCATCCGACTTGGACCAGTTGAAGGCCAAGCTGGCGGCCCAACAAGCCCAGATTGAACAACTGAGACAGATTTTGGCGGACCAAGCCGCGGCGCTCGAGAAGCTGGAAGCCAAAGGCAAACCTGCGGGGCCGCAATTTCCGAGCTCCGGCCAGGTCGCCTCGACTACCCCGGTAGTGCCGCCGCTGCCGGACCCGAAGCCCAGCCCGTTCGCGGCTGTCCCGCCGAGTCCAGTTGTACCGCCGAGTCCAGTTGTACCGCCGATTCCACAGGCCCAGACGGCCCAGACTGCGGCCACAAACCCGTGCGAAGCGAATCCAGAGGGTCAGACCCCGACCTTCATCCGGCTGGGCAGCACTTGTCTGATCCCAATAGGGTTCATGGATCTCACCGCAGTCTGGCGCGACAAGAACGCCGGATCCGGCATGGGTTCGAACTTCGGTAGCGTTCCCTTCAACAATACAGTGAACGGTAATCTGGCTGAGTTCCGCTTCACCCCGCAGAACTCGCGCATCGGCTTCCGCTTTGATGGCGACTGGAAGGGAACCCACTTCATCGGGTACAACGAATTTGACTTCAATGGCACCAGCGGATCGAATGGGATCGCCGCTTCCAACGGCGCTTTTGTGCCTCGCCTCCGCCTGTTCTGGGTAGACGTACGCAAGGGGCCGATCGAGTTTCTGGCGGGCCAGAGCTGGAGTCTGCTGACCCCTAACCGTGTTGGTCTTTCGGCGCTTCCCGGAAATCTCTTTTACACCCAGGATGTGGACATCAATTACAACACGGGCTTGACCTGGACGCGCCAGCCCGGCATGCGCGTTCTGTTCCATCCCAGCAACAAGGTTACTTTCGGGATGTCGTTTGAGAATCCCGACCAGTACGCAGGCGGTTCGGCGGGCGGGTCCACAATCACATATCCGGCCGCGTTTGCTTCGTACGCTAATGCGCAGCTCGACATCTCGCAGAACGTAAGCGCCGGTCAGAACATCCTGAACCAGCCCACGGTGCATCCCGACATCATCGCCAAGCTGGCATTCGACCCGAGCTCGCGTTTCCACTTCGAAGTTGGCGGGATCGAGCGCGACTTCAAGGTCGTGAATCCGAGCCTTTTGAGCCAGCACTTCTCCAAGACGGGCGCCGGTGGTATCGTCGGCGCTAACGCCGAGATCTTTAAGAATTTCCGCCTGATCACGACTAACTACTGGAGCGATGGCGGCGGTCGTTACCTCTTCGGCCAGGCGCCCGATGTGGTCGTCCGATCCAACGGGTCTCTGAGCACGGTTCATTCCGGGGGTACCGTTGACGGCTTCGAAGCTCGCGTGGTGCCTAGTTTGCTGCTCTACGCCTATTACGGCGCCTACTACATCGGCCGCAATACGGGGCTCGATGCGAACGGAACGACAAAGATCGGCTACGGCTACACCGGGTCGCCGAACAGCCAGAACCGCGTGATCAACGAAATCACGTTTGGTTTCAACCAGACCATCTGGGCCAGTCCGCGCTACGGCGCCATCAACGCAATGGGACAATATGAGTGGCTGGAACGCGACCCATGGTATGTGGCTGTGGGACAGCCGAAGAACACCCACGACAACACCATCTACTTCAACCTGCGTTACACGCTGCCTGGCAACATGCCGAACTTTTAGACGAATTTAGAGGGAGGATCTCATATGAAACGGGTGATTTCGTTTGCGATTTTGGGGCTTGCCGCCGCGGCGATGAGCTTCGCTCAGATCAACGTAACCGGGGCCGGTGCGACCTTCCCCTATCCCATGTACTCGAAATGGTTCGACGAGTACCACAAGGCCAACCCCAACATCCAGATCAACTACCAGTCGATCGGCTCGGGCGGCGGTATCAAACAGGTCACCGAAGGAACGGTGGACTTCGGCGCCAGCGACGGCCCCATGAGCGACGACAACATCAAGGAGTTCCACGACAAGCGTGGGACCAACATCCTGCACTTCCCCACCGTGCTGGGCGCGGATGTTCCGACGTACAACATTCCGGGGGTGACGGCTGAGCTGAACTTCACGCAGGACGCGCTTGCCGGAATTTTTCTAGGAAAGGTCACAAAATGGAATGACCCCGCGATCACCGGGCCGAATCCCGGTGTGAAACTGCCTTCCGCGGATATCATCGTGGTCCACCGCTCGGATGCCAGCGGCACGACATTCATCTGGACAGACTACCTTTCGAAGATCAGCCCGGAGTGGCTGATGAAGGCCGGGAGGGGCCCGGCTGTCAGCTGGCCGGTCGGTCTCGGCGGGAAAGGTAATGAAGGCGTGTCGGGACAGATCAAGCAGACTCTGAACTCCATCGGCTACGTGGAACTGATTTACGCCCGGCAGACTAAGATGACCTACGGCAAAGTCCGTAACAAGTCGGGAGCGTTCATTAAAGCCGAACTGGCTTCGGTCAGTGCGGCGGCGGCGGGCGTGACGATGCCGGATGATTTCCGTGTGTCGATCACGGATTCGCCGGCCAAGACCGCTTATCCAGTGACCTCCTTCACCTGGCTCTTGGTTCCCGAAGAAATCAAAGACAAGCAGAAGGCTAAGGTGATCACCGATTTCCTGAAGTGGATGCTGGGGCCCGGACAAAAGATGACCGAGGCTCTGGACTTCGCCCAGCTCCCGGCGCCCGTCGTGGCGAAGGAACTTAAGGCAGTCGCGAAGGTACACTAGTCGTTGAATGGCCACCGCTCCCGCTCCCGCGTCAATGGAAGTTTCCGCCGGCCGTTCCCTGGGCCACCGGCTGCATGCCGGGGACGCGGTGGCGTATTCGATCACAATGGTCGCGGCGGGCAGCATCCTGTTGGTTACGGTGCTGCTCGTCTACTACTTGTGGGTGGGTTCCGAAATTACGCGTCACAAGTTCGGCTTCGGCTTCATTACGAGCCAGGTGTGGGACCCGGTGGCCGAACAGTACGGCGCCCTGCCCTTCATATTCGGTACCGTTGCCACTGCAGGCCTAGCACTGCTGATTTCCGTGCCTCTGGGCGTGGGAGCGGCGATTTTTCTGGCGGAACTCGCTCCGCGCAGACTCTCCAGCAGCATGACGTTTCTGATCGAGCTGCTGGCCGCGGTGCCTAGCGTCATCTATGGCCTGCTGGGCATCTTCCTGCTGATTCCCGCGCTGCAGTCGTACGTGGTGCCAGCCCTCAAAGCGGTCTTCGGATGGCTTCCCATCTTTGCCGGCCCCTTCTATGGAGTGAGCATTTTTTCCGCCGGCATCGTGCTGTCGATCATGACCGTGCCCTTCATCGTGTCGGTGTCGCGGGAGGTACTGCTGGTGGTACCCACCGATCAGCGGGAAGCCTCCTTGTCGTTGGGCGCGACCACCTGGGAAACCACCTGGAAAGTGGTGCTCCCCTATGCGCGGCGCGGCATCTATGGCTCGATCTTTCTGGCGTTAGCACGCGCGCTGGGCGAAACGATGGCCGTGACCATGGTGATCGGCAACACTCCTAAGCTGCAGTCGTCGCTGCTGGCTCCGGGCCATACGATCGCCGCGGCGATCGCCAGCGAGTTTGCGGAGGCCACCAGCGATACCTATTTGCAGGCGCTGACCGAGCTGGGCCTGGTGCTGTTCGCGCTGACCATCATCCTGAATGGGCTGGCGCAGTTATTGATTTTGACCACCGGGTCGAGGGTCAAGGCATGACCCTGATGCGATGGCGGAAATCCTTGAACGCGGTGATGCTAACGCTCACCGGTCTTTGCACTGTGCTGGTGGCTAGCGTGCTGTTCGTCATTTTGGGATACCTGGCCTGGAATGGGGCCTCGCATCTCAGTTGGAACTTCTTCACCAAACTTCCCGCTCCAGTGGGCGAGATGGGCGGAGGCATGGCCAACGCCATTGTGGGCAGCGCCAAGATGCTGCTGGTGGCTGTGAGCATTGGTGTTCCGATCGGATTTCTGGCGGGCATCTACTTGTCGGAATACGGTCACGGTCCATTCCCCTTTGTGGTTCGCTACGCGACGGACTTGATGAATGGCGTGCCCTCCATCGTGATCGGAATTTTCGCCTGGGCGATTGTGGTCCGTCCCGTGCACCACTTTTCTACCCTAGCCGGGGGAGTGGCGCTGGGCGTGATGATGATTCCGATCGCACTGCGCACCACTGACGAGTTCTTGCATAACGTGCCGAATTCGCTGCGTGAAGGCGCCATGGCCCTGGGAGCCAGCAAGGCGCGGACCGTATTTACCGTCGTGGTTCCCGCCGCCAAGGATGGCATCATGTCCGGTATGATGTTGGATCTGGCGCGCGTGGCTGGAGAGACCGCGCCGTTGTTGTTTACCGCCTTAGGGAACCGCTTTTGGAGCCGGGGATGGCTGGAACCCACCGCGTCCCTGCCTGTGATGATTTATACCTACGCCATCGGAGCCTATGAGGATTGGCACCAGCAGGCTTGGGCAGCGGGCTTTGTGCTGTTATCCCTGGTGCTGGTGGTGAATATTGTCGCCCGGACGATTATGGCCCGGGCCAGCGCGCGTTTGCGCCACTAAGAAGAAATCCATGCGGATCGCTTGACTACTATGAGCAGCATACCGGAGCAAAGATTGGCCGTGACTCCCACACCAGAGCCCTCGCACACCGGCCAGATACCGCCGGCCTCCCAGCCCGCCGACCAGACCCGCATCAAGATGCAGGCCGAAAATCTGAACTTTTACTACGGCACCTTCCAAGCCCTGCACGGTGTCTCGCTGGAAGTGCAGGAGAAGCGCATCACGGCGTTGATCGGGCCTTCCGGGTGCGGCAAATCGACGTTCCTGCGCACTCTGAACCGGATCAGCGAAACCATCCGCAACACCCGCGTCGAAGGCAAGATCCTGATGGATGGCGTCGACCTGATGGAGATGGACGTGACCCACGTGCGCAGGCGTGTGGGGATGGTATTTCAACGGCCCAATCCTTTCCCCAAGTCGATTTTCGATAACATCGCCTACGGCGTGCGCGTCAATGGTTTAAGCCGCGGGCGTTCGGCGAAGGAAGTGGTTGAGGAGAGCCTGAAGCGCGCAGCGCTGTGGGACGAAGTGAAGGACAAATTGAACCAGTCCGCCCTGGCGCTTTCCGGCGGGCAGCAGCAGCGGCTGTGCATCGCGCGCGCACTTGCGGTAGATCCGGAGATGCTACTGTTGGACGAACCGTGCTCGGCGCTGGACCCGATTGCCACCGCCAAAATTGAGGATCTCCTATTTGGATTGAAGGACCAGTGCACCATCGTAATCGTGACGCATAACATGCAGCAGGCGGCGCGCGTCGCCGATCGCACTGGGTTCTTCCTGATGGGCAAGCTGATCGAGTTCGATTCGACGGAAGTCATGTTCAAGAAACCGTCGCGGAAAGAAACCGAAGACTATATCACGGGGCGGTTCGGATAGCGCTCCCCCGGGCGTCCGTGCGCGTTCACTGAGGAGAACCCAAGCTGTGCGTCATTTTGCCCAGGAACTCGAAGAGTTAAACCAAGCCGTCTTGCAGATGGGGGGCTTCGTCGAATCCTCCATGCACTGCAGCGTGCAGGCGTTGCAGGAACGGGACGAGCGGCTGGCCAACCGTATCATCGAGGACGAGCCCCGCATCAACCAAATGGAGATGGACATCGACTCGCGGGTGACCCGCCTGCTGGCGCTCCAACAACCGGTCGCCAGGGACTTGCGATTTCTGACTTCGGTGCTTAAGATCAACGGCGACTTGGAGCGCGTGGGCGATCTGGCGGTGCACATCGCGCGGCGGACTCTTTCTCTGATTCATCGTCCGCCCATGAAGGACATTGGGGACATCCCCAAGATGGCGGCCCTGGCCGAAGATATGCTGCACAAGAGTCTGGACGCATTCGTCAAGCAGGACGCCGAGCTGGCCGAGTCCGTTCTTCCGGTGGATGCCGAAGTGAACGAGCTGCGCGACCGGGTGTTCACCGAGGTCGTCCAGGTGATGCAGACCGAGCCCGATAACGTTCCCTCCGCGCTGGATCTGATGTTTGTGGCGCGGCACCTGGAGCGCACCGCGGACCATTCGACCAATATCGCCGAGGACGTCATCTTTCTGGTGCGGGGCGAGGATGTCCGGCATCACGCCCTGCGCTGACGGTTTGTTAGCCCGCCCGCAAAGGGCGTAGCTCCGTTTTGCGGGCGATACCATAGAGAAGCTTGCCCCAACTCCGCGTAGTCAACCAAACCCGCGGCCGGCCGCTAGCGGACCGTGCCGACATCGCCGACACCAGCGCCAAGCGCCGCACGGGACTCCTGAAACACTCCGGGTTAGCGCCGGGCGAAGGCTTGTGGATTGTGCCCTGCGAGGGTGTGCACACGTTTCGCATGAATTTTCCGATTGACGTGGTGTTCCTCGACAAGAAGCGGACCATCTTGAAGACCCGTCCGAACATGGTGCGCGGCAGAATTTCGCTGTGCCTGCGCGCGCATTCGGTACTGGAGCTGCCCGCCGGCACACTGGACGCGACAGGCACGGTGGCCGGCGATCAACTGGAACTCGAAAAGTTCGGCGAGTAGGGGTGCTCTGACCGCGCGATCTAAATCCCTGGACTCACGTCCGGTGCTGCAGTCTTGCGCACCGCCTGATCCATGACCTCCGCGAGCATTTCGCGGACGGTGCGGCGCGTCACGGGATGGCGAAGATCGGGGGTCAATTCCGCCAGTGGCTCGAGTACGAAGCGCCGCTCCGCCATGCGCGGATGCGGAATCGCCAGCCCGGGAAGATTCACTACCGATTTCGCGTACAGCACGATATCGATGTCGATCACGCGCGGACCGTTCCGCTTGCCCGGCGTGCGTCCCACGGCCTTTTCGACGCCGCGGGTGGCCGAGAGCAGTTGGCGCGGGAAGAGGGTCGTCTCGGCTTCAACGATCTGGTTGAAGAAGCGAGGCTGCGCGGCGAGGTACATCGGTTCGGTCTCGAAAATCGAGGAGGCGCGCAGAACGCGCACTCCGGACTCACTTAGAAGCTCCAGCGCGCGTGCCAGATTCGCACGGCGGTCGCCGAGGTTGGAGCCCAGCGAGAGATAGACGGTCTTGGCCAGCGCCATCGATTAGAAACCTGCCGCTTAAAACCCGCTTAAAACCCACTTAAAACAAGGTGTTCTGCATTCCGCGAACGCGGCGCGGTACCTTGAAATACTCGAAGGCGGTTTCGGTAGCCACGCGGCCGCGCGGCGTGCGATCGAGGAAACCCAACTGCATCAGATACGGTTCGTAGACTTCTTCGATCGTGCCGGGCTCCTCGTCTACGGACGCCGCGATGGTGTTGAGTCCCACCGGCCCGCCGGCGTATTTCTCCAGCACCGTCAGCATGATCTTCTGATCGATTTCGTCCAGTCCGTGGCGATCGACTTCAAGCAGGTCCAGCGCGCTGTGGGCGACGGCGGCATCGATGTGTCCGGAAGCCCGTACCTGGGCGTAGTCGCGCACGCGGCGTAGCAGGCGGTTGGCAATGCGCGGCGTCCCACGGCTCCGGCCCGCGATCTCGCGTGAGCCTTCAGCGTCGATCACAACGTCCAGCAGCTCCGCGGAGCGCTCCACGATTCGCGTGAGCTCCTCGACGTCGTAATGATTCAGGCGGAGCACCAGGCCGAAGCGTCCGCGCAGGGGCGCGCTGATCAGACCCTGGCGTGTAGTAGCGCCGATGGCGGTGAAGTGCTTGATGTCCATCGGCACCGTGCGCGCGCCCGGCCCCGTGCCGATCAGGATATCCATGCGGAAATCTTCGAGCGCCGAATAAATCATCTCCTCCACGTCCGGCAGCAAGCGGTGGATTTCGTCGATGAAGAACACTTCGCGTTCCTGCAGATTGCTCAGCACGCCCACCAGGTCGAGTTTCTTCTGTAACACCGGACCCGAGGTCTGCTGGATGCCCACGCCCAGCTCGGACGCGATGATGCCGGCCAGCGTGGTCTTGCCCAAGCCGGGCGGGCCGTAGAGCAGCACGTGGTCCATGGCTTCGCCGCGGCGGCGCGCGGCTTCGATAGCGATGGAGAGATTTTCCTTGACCTTGGATTGGCCCGCGAAATCGGCCAGGCGGAGCGGGCGCAGCGATGCTTCAAATTGCCGCTCGTCCGCGCGCGGCGCGGCGGAGACTATGCCCTGTTCGCGCATGAAGTTTTCGAGCGCACAGGCGATGTCCGTTGTGCGCGTGAATCCTTAGTGTAGTCTACCGGACCAGCTTCAGCGCCCGGCGGAATAGCGGGTCGAAATCGTTGGGCAGTGTGTCCGAGCGCGCTTTGATCACTGCGTCCCCCGCGGCGGGACGGGACACGCCGAAGTTGGCGAGCGCCGAGATCACGTCTTCCTCGACCGCGTTGAAGGCGCTCTTAGCGGCGGCCGCGGCAGCCTGCGCCGGAATGCCGATCATGTCCAGCTTGTCGCGCAGCTCCACCACCATCCGCTCAGCGGTCTTCTTGCCGACGCCCGGCAGGCGCACCAGTTGTTCCAGCGCTCCCGAACGGATGGCGTTAGCTAGCTCTGGAGCCGTCAATCCGCCCATGGCGGTCATCGCGAGCTTGGGCCCGATGCCGCTGACGGAGATCAATTTCTCAAACAGCGCTTTGTCGGCCTTGGTCAGAAAACCGAACAGCAAGAGCGCATCCTCGCGGACATGCGTATGGATGTGCAGCCGCACCTCCGCGCCCGGCGCAGGCAGAGACGAATAGGCGGAAACGGGAATGGCGACTTCGTAACCTACGCCCTGCACGTCCACAATGACAAGATTGGGGTGCTTCTCCAGAACCGCTCCACGAAGATGCGCAATCATTGTTAAAAGAATACAGGAGACAGGAGTCAGGAGTCAGAATGCGGAGGAGATTTTTCGTAAGCGAAGTGCGCAATGGGCACGCGGGAGTTGAGGGCGAGGAAGCGCGGCATCTCACGCGCGTGCTGCGCGTCGAGCCTGGGCAGCGTTACGAGATCTCCGACAATCGCAACGTCTACCTGGCTGAGATTGAGACTGCGCGCAAGGAACACGTGATGTTCCGCACGCTGGAGAAGCTGCCACCCGAACCGGAGCGGGTGCATATCACGCTCGCGATGGCGCTGATCAAGTTCGAGCACTTCGAATGGACTATCGAGAAGGCCACCGAGTTGGGCGTCGAGGAAATCGTCCCGGTGGAAACCGTGCGCAGCGAGCGGGGCCTGGAGCGCGCGGCTTCGAAGCGCCTGGAGCGGTGGCGGCGGATTGCGCTCGAAGCCAGCCAGCAATCGCGGCGCGCGCATTTGCCCGAGGTAGCCGAGCCGGGGAGTCTCGCAGAAGTCTTATCGCGAACGGCCGACTACCGCTTCGTTTTGGATGAACAACCGGGCGGCGCGCCGCTTTCTGCCGCTGTGCCGGCCCGGCGCGACGTTTCGGATCGCGTGGCGCTGCTGGTCGGACCCGAAGGCGGCTGGACGGAGGAGGAGCGGGCGCGCTTCGCACTCGCACGATGGACCCCCGTATCGATGGGACCCCTGATTCTACGCGCCGAAACAGCGGCGATCGCCGCGCTGTCTGTAACCGTCGGCGCATGGCTGTTACACTAAAAAGTTGATTTACCGTCTGGTTTTCGAAAATCTCAGGCACCGTCCGGTGCGCACCCTGCTGAGTGTCGTGGCGATTGGCGTGGGCGTCACGATGATCCTGACGCTGGCGGGCGTGAGCCGGGGAATGCTCAACGGCATGGCGGAGCGTTCGCGCGGCACCGGCGCCGATATCATGATTCAACCGCCGGACAGCAGCGTGATCGGATTCACGGGCACGATGTCGGAGAAGTTCGTGGACCTGGTGCGTAAACAGGACCACGTAGCTCTGGCCACCGGCACGCTGATGCAGCCGGTGCACTTTCTCGACTACGTCACCGGAATTCACCTGGACGAATTCAGCGCGATCACCGGCGGTCTGCACTATTTGGAAGGCGGGCCGTTCCGCGATCCCAGCGATTTGCTGGTGGACGAAATCTACGCGCGCGCCCATAACCTGCACGCCGGCGACATGGTCGACATGGGCCACAAGTGGCGCGTGTGCGGAGTCATCGAACAAGGCAAACTCTCCCGGGCCTTCGCCGATCTCGGGTCGCTGCAAGATCTGTTTTCATCCACTGGAAAGATCTCTGTGGTGTGGTTGAAGTTGGATGATCCCGCCAACATTCCGACGGTAAAGGCAGCGCTGGAACAGAAGCTGGAAGGCTACAAGATCGTTCCCATGGACGAGGTGGTTTCGCTATTCTCCGTGGACAACGTGCCGTATTTAAAGCCCTTTACGCGCGTGGTTATCGCACTGGCCGCATTCTTCGGTTTCCTGATGGTGTCGTTATCGATGTACACGGCGGTGCTGGAACGCACGCGCGAAATCGGTATCCTGAAGGCCCTGGGCGCCTCGCCGGGCTACATCGTGGGGTTGCTGTTGCGCGAAACCGTCGTCCTGGCGGTCGCGGGCACTGTAGTTGGGATCGCGATGACGTACGGAACCCGCGAAATAATGGCCGTATTCGTTCCCAACATGCCTCAGGCGATCGTGCCGGACTGGTATCCCGTCGCAGCCGCGATCGCCGTCGGCGGATCGCTCATCGGCGCGGTTTACCCCGGACTCAAGGCCGCCAATCAGGATGCGATCGAGGCGCTGGCTTATGACTGAGGTCGAGATTCACGGGCTCACCAAGGTGTATCACACCGGCGACGTCGATGTGCAGGCGTTGCGCGGCATCGATCTTCTCGTCGAGCGCGGCGAATTTGTCGCGGTGGTGGGGCCTAGCGGCTCGGGCAAATCTACTCTGTTCCACATTCTGGGAGGTTTGACGCCGCCGACCGCGGGAACTGTCGCTATCGAGGGTCAGGATCTCACCAAGATGAGCGACGCTCAGCGCACCGCTCTGCGCAAGAACAAGGTCGGTTTCGTGTTTCAGAAATACAATTTGCTGCCGACCCTGACCGCGGCGGACAACATAGAAATCGCGCGCGATATTGCCGGCAATCGCGGCCGGCCGCCCGATGCACAGTTTGAAGAGGCGCTGAAGCTGTTGGACATTCAAGCCCGTCTGAATCACAAGCCGCGGGCACTTTCCGGAGGCGAGCAGCAGCGCGTGGCCATCGCCCGGGCCATCGTTAATCGTCCGGCATTGCTGTTGGCCGACGAACCTACCGGAAATCTCGACACCCGCAACTCCGACGCGGTGCTGACGCTGCTGCGCCATCTGAACAAGCGCCTGGGCCAGACCATCCTGATGATCACGCACAATCCCGAAGCGGCCGCTTTCGCCGACCGCATCGTCCACATGCGGGATGGGCGCGTGGTCGATCCTCCCCCGGAGGCCTAGCTGGGGTGCGCCGCGCTGCTTGGATCCTGTTCGCCATCGCCGCGGGCTTTTGGTGCGCGGAAGGACTGATTTTTCACACCAGTCTCTACGCGAGTATTATCAGCCCGGCTTCCACCACAGGTGTGTTGGAGACGTGGATCGAAAACGAATTGCGGCGTCCCCGCGACGCCCATCCCCAGATTTTGACGATCGGCGATTCGCGCATGGGGGCGCTGAAGCCGCGCATCGCGAACCGGTTCACGGGCCAAACCGGGCTGACGTTCGCCAGCGTCGGAGCAGCCGGCGCGACGCCGCGCTGCTGGTATTACATGCTGCGCGACGCCGATCCGGGCGCGAAACGCTACGCCGCGATCGTGATCGGCCTGGAAAGCTACGACGACGCCGAGAGCTGGGAAGACTATGCGGACCGCGAATCCGATCTGCACTATCTGATCGCGCGCCTGCGCTGGAGCGATCTTAAGGAGTTCAGCGGCTCCTATCACAACCCACAATTGCAGCGCGAGGCTTTTCGCGGCATTCTGTTTAAAGGCTTGGTTTTCAAGCGCGATTTTCAGGATTTTCTCCTGCACCCGGCCGCGCGCCTGGCGTACGCGCAGCTTTCGCGCCGCGATTCGCACATTTGGTTTAACGATTTTGTCGACACCTCGGACAGCCTGAAGGACGTGCATGTGGATTTCGCGGCGCGCACGGTGAGCACTCCTCGGGGCGCCCGGCCGGATCTCGAGCAGGCGCTGCGCACGCGGCTTCTGGACCCGCTGCCTCCGGATACCGGCCGCGAGAGCGCGTACATGCATTATTGGTTGGGCCGCATCTACGGTCTCTACCGCGGATCGAAGACGCGGCTGGTGTTTCTGCGTCTGCCGCGGGGCGGATTTGTGCGGCCCGATCCGGCGCCGCCGAACTCGCATAGCTCCGTGCGTGAACTGGCAGCGCATAGCGAGGTCCGCCTAATCCCCGAAACTTTCTACGATGCGCTGGAGCGGGCGGAGTTATTCCACGATGAAGTGCATTTGAACGAGCCCGGCTCCGAGGAGTTCTCGCGCATGCTGGCGTTCGAGATACGCGATTTACTCGCCGGTTCGTGATCGCCGATGCTCTTCAACACCGCGCGCTTCTTCCTATTCTTCGCCGTGGTGCTGGCGTTGCACTACGCCTCGCCGAAGCCGCTGCGCAAGTGGATCCTGCTCGCCGCCAGCTACTTCTTCTACATGAGCTGGAACCCCAAGTTTGTGCTGCTGCTGCTTACGCTCACCGCGATCGATTACACCTCGGGGCTGTGGATCGAACGCTGCCGGGAGCCCGCACGGAAGAAGTTGTTCCTGGTGCTCAGCCTCGTGGCCAATCTCGGATTCCTGGGATTCTTCAAGTACTACAACTTCCTGGCCGCGATGATCGCGGAATTGTTCCGCCTGCCGCCGCAATCCTTCGCCCTGGCGATCATCCTGCCTTTGGGCATCAGCTTCCACACCTTTCAAAGCATGTCCTACATCGTGGACGTGTATCGCGGACAGCAGAAGGCCATTCGCAATCCGGTGGACTACGCTCTGTTCATCGCGTTTTTTCCGCAGTTGGTGGCGGGCCCGATTGTGCGCGCGCGGGAGTTCTTCGGCGGCCTGTACCAATGGGTGGCGCCGACGTCAGAAGAGTGCCTGCGCGGCGTGATGCTGATGCTGGTGGGACTGACCAAGAAGATGGCGCTCGCCGACCAGTTCGCGGCCATTTCCGACTCCTACTTCCAGCACCTGACCGCGCATCCCGGCATGGCCGCGGCGTGGAGCGGGACGGCGGCGTTCGCCATGCAGATCTTTTTCGATTTCTCGGGCTACACCGACATGGCCATCGGCATGGCGCTGCTGCTGGGGTTCCATTTCCCGGTGAATTTCCGGCGGCCGTACCTGGCGTTTTCGATCACCGACTTCTGGCATCGCTGGCACATCTCACTCTCGCGATGGTTGCGCGATTACCTGTACATTTCGCTGGGCGGAAATCGCTACGGCCCGTGGAAAACCTATCGCAATCTGATGCTGACCATGCTGCTCGGCGGGTTGTGGCACGGTGCGAGTTGGAATTTCGTGATCTGGGGCGGATACCACGGGTTGCTGTTGAGCCTGGAGCGCATAATGGGGCGCAGGTATTTCGAGGAACGCGGGAGTGCGCTGCTGTATCCCTTCCGCGCGGTGCTGACGTTCGCGCTGGTGTGCGTGGGCTGGGTCTTCTTCCGCGCCGCGACGCTTTCCGATTCCTCCTACGTGCTCCGCCAGATGCTGGTTGGAGCGCGCGGCATGGCTGACTTCCTGATCCCCGCATGGTTGTTGGTGCTGGTGGGAATCGCCTTGCTGATCGCACTGTTCGAGGAAAAGTCCGAGTGGATCGACGGTCTGGCACGCGGTCCCGCGTGGGCCTACGTCGCTGCGGCGGTCGTGCTGCTGCTCATGGTCGAGATGATCGGAGTCACCGAGAAGGCGGTGCCGTTCGTGTACTTTCAATTCTGAGTCCGACTCTGAATTGGTGCCCGGATGCTATACTGAAGTTCGGGCCGACTCGCCTGCGATTCGGCCCATTGTCTTGTCGGGGCGTGGCTCAGCCTGGTAGAGCGCCTGGTTCGGGACCAGGAGGCCGGTGGTTCGAATCCACTCGCCCCGACCAACTATCTCTTTCAACGTCATTGAACTGCAGCGATTGAATGCTTCGGGCTTTCGAGCGCCGTTTCGTCTTTGTGCTCAGTTTTGTGCCCACCCTGTACTTCTCTGGCGCGTTCGATCGCCGCCACGATTGTATGCACCTCGGGATGAACGTAGCGCCGCGTGGTCGCAAAGTCACTGTGTCCCGCGAGGTAGGCGAGTGTGTACGGGTCCATGAACGCCGCCCAGCGAGTGATGCACGTGTGTCGAAAGGTGTAGAACGTAAAGAATGCAACTCCGGCGAGCTTGCAGGCCTTCGCATGCTTTTTCTTTAGGGTAGATTTCTCCATGTGCCCAGACCGCGTCGCGGCCGGGAACACCCATTCGCCGCTCGCCGCCTCACGCCGCATTTCAAGAAGCAGCGTAGCTCTCTTGGTCAATGGGATCACGCGGCGAGCATTCTTCGTCTTTCCTCGTGGCACGTGGACGGCGCCTTCGCGGATATGCTCCCACCGCAATCGGAAGCATTCGTCTGGTCTCAAGCCACAGTCACTCAGAACCGTCGCGACGTCCCGGAGTAGGAAAGGATCGTCCGGCTGGATTGGCTGTTGGGCTCGCATGGTCGCGCGGATACCTGCGAGGGCTCGTCGATAAGCATCCAGCAACCCTTCGCCGATGGTTGTTGCGGCTTTCAGATACTGCTCTTCCTCGCAGGCGGACAGAACGCGATCACGGTGGTTCTCGCCCGGCAGCATTTCAATCTTGGGAAGCACGCGTTCCACGCGCCCCCACTCCATCGCCAGCTTGAGGATTCGACGCAAGACTTCAAGCCGACGGTTGATGGTCGCAACTGAGGAATATCGATGCCGAAGCTTCGCGATGTAGCCGGCCGTCTTCTCACTGGTAATCGTATCCAGTTGGCAGTTCGCCAAAAGAGAATACTCGATCAGACACTTCACGCCGGTTTTGTAGTATTCCAACGTGTTCGGCTTGTCTTGGAAACGGGCTTCGACGAACGGAGTAAAGTCTCGTTCGGCAAATTCCCGCAGCGTTGCGGTGGGGACTCGGTCGCGGATGCCAACCTCGCCCTTGGCGAGCGACGTTTTGTGCCCAGCTTCGATCTGTTCGGCGACGCGCTTGTTCGTCTGCTTGGTGCTCTCCCGAATCGGTTCCCCGTTCCAGGTGAACTTGTACCACCAGACGCGGCCGCGCTTGTATAGCGCCATCGCTACGCGCCCGCCCTTTCCGCGGGCCATGACATTGGTCGCGTGGTTCGAGGGACTAAGTCAACCGCGAATCCGCGTTCGCGGCTGATCACTGCGGGGCATCCTTTCCGAAGACGCCACGCGCCCGTTGGCGCGCGATCTAATCCGCGCTCGCACATGTGCATGGCTCCCATTTCCCGTCACGGAGCATCGCGCCCTCGCCGCGTTTGGTGGAAAAGCAGGTCGGACACTTGTAGCTGCGCTCTTCGGCTTCGGCCGCGGTAACCGGGCGGCCGGCCGCGCGGGTTTTCGCGCGGAAACGCCTGGAAAGATCCCGGAGGAAGCCAGGAGGATTGCGCCATTCGTTTTGGGCATGTTTCCTCACTTCCAGGACGAAATCCTGCATGGAGACACCGGCCATTTCGAGGCTCACTCGAATGGCGTCCAGCACCTCGATCGTGATGCGCTCGCCAGTCTTGGTTTGGTAGATCGCCTTCAGTTCATCATCGGGCGAGGCGTATCGGACTTCGGGGTCATCAGCAACATCATCACCTTTCTGAGAAGAAGTAGCGGCACTGCCGGGCGCCCCGGAATGCTCGGTTGTCGACGCAGCGTGCGGGCGTTCTCTTCCCTGGGGTTCAGTTCCAGTTCCTTTTCTTTTCGCTTCCTGATGATGATGTTCTGTTCCCTTCCCTTCTACGGCACCCTCCTGCGGCTTTGTCGCACCATCCTGCGGTCTTTCCGCACGAGGGTGCGGTGTCAACCTACTCTTTTTGGGAGGCTTTTCTCCGCGAATCTCTAAGAGGCCGATTGCTAGCAGACGCTGGATGGCGGTCCTTATCACCGTCTCGGGCAATCGCGTCAGGCGAGCGAGCGATTCTGCCGTGTGCGGCCGGCCGCCCCCCGACACTAGGAAGCCTCGCGGCGTCGCTCTAGATGCGGCCATGAGCAGGGCGATCCAAACTCCGAGATGCGCTGCGCCGTCCTCGTGAGACACCAGCTCCACGTAGCTGTCGGCACTGAGATCGTTGGGCGCCGGGAACCAGTTCGTCCGTTTCATATCCCGGCTCCTGTTGTTCTCATAGAGTTGCTCCCAATCACGCACGCGCATCATCGGCGGGGTCGGCTCCTTCATGACCTTGCTCCAGACGATTGCCGTTATTCGGCGCCGCTCATGGCCGTGGTCCGCCGCAAGTTGCGCTCAAGGTGTGCTCCCACATCCTCAGGGCGATAGCGCACGAGCGCGCCCAGTTTTACGTAGGGGCAGCCCTGTCCAAGCAGCCTGTCGCGGCGCACGCTGGCCACGCTGCGCTTGGTAACGTGGGCGTACTCGTGCTCGGTGAGAAGGGTTTCTAAGTTGAGATCAGCGAGGTTCTTGCGCTCGCTCGGTAGTGAAGTGTGCATGCTCCACTTCTAACCGCACCACGTGCCCCCCGCCAAAGAGGATGTCGTAAGTCACGCTAAATACATGGGTCTTTGTCACACGGGAGAGTAGAAGCTTCACGTGAAGCAAACTAGAAGCTTCACGGCTGATAAAGGTCTTCTACCTCACGATTCATCAGATTCGCCAACTTCGTGACGGCGGCGTCGCCATGATACATGCCGTTGTTGCGCAGGGATGAGACCGTACGAACGCTTATCTGGAGCGCGGAGGCCAGATCTTTATTGTGGTAGCCCTCGTCTCTCATCCACTTGCCGATCAACTCGAGGTCGAGCCTCCTGGCTTGGGGCTGAGTTATTTTCGGCTCAACAGGAGCAGGTTCCGGACGCGAAAGGCCCGACGCCTGCTCGATCGCTTTGGACTTCCAGAGGCCGGTCCGCGCGTTCAAATGCGTGCGCAGCCGACTTTCAAGATCTTCAGTATGAGGTCCCGACGGCACTTCTGTTAGTAGGCCCGCGAGAGCCCGTTTCGCGCCCGCGATTTCCTCAACTCCGCGGCCTTCGCCGAGAGCGTCATAGACATGTTCAACAGTCTTATGGAACTGGCCAATCATTGGTGTGCAGATATCATCGACAACCGCCGGAATGCAACTCGATTCCAGCCAACGCAGATAGCGTCCCACGGAGATTTTGGACCCAAGCGTTCCGAGCCGGTTTTCCGCGGCCCTATCAAAGATCGTCTCCGCATATTCTGATAGAGGGCGCCATAAGACCTGCGCCAACTGGCGGCGGTCACCGAGTAGATCTTTCTCTATCGCATCTGTTGCTGCTCTGCGCAATTTGGATTCCGCGGCTGGCCTAGCGGTCAGTACAAGCTTGAGAAACGCGCCATCGCGGCTGCGCTCACGACGCCCCGCTTGCAGCATCTCCTTCGAACCCATGAGGATGAGTAACTCCTGGAGGTCCCTGCCGACGCGACGAAGCGCTGTCGCGGAGGACCGAGCCAATTCCTCTTCATGCTGGTCTGACACGGCCCAGCGGATCTTGCTCGTGCGCCGGGCCGTTCCAATTTCCTCCAAGAGCGGTCCCTCTGCGGTACGGAAGGCACTCACCGCGCTCTCGCCGCGGAGACCTCGGTCTAGAACGTGATTTGCTTGAAGTACGGCGAGATCATAAGACAGCCCGACGATGGCATCGTTCAGTTTTGCAGCCGGATCAAGCCCCAGCGAATCGCCTTTGCGTTTGGTGTCTTCGATGATTCGGCCGAAATCTTCGATTAGCTCGCGAAATCTACCCCAAATGTGAGAAGTCCAGTAAGCAAGTTCCGCTTCAGGATCTGCCAAAGGCTCGTGGCTGTGGTCGTACAGCCACGAGACCAGCGGATACTGATCGCGTCGAAGACCGTACGGACCGCTGGACGCCGCGGTTGTTTTCAGCTCGATTTCGCGCGTCTCCAGCTTTTTACAGGTGTCCGCTGACGCAAGACAAGGCTGATTAATCACCTGGCCCTTGTGCCCGGTGAACTGCGGGCTTTCGTCTCGAACGCAGTTCAACCAGCCGTCCCGCGCGTTCGAAAGATTCGGCACGCCGGCTTTGATTCCGGCGCGCCTAGCCAGCAAGTCAAATTGGTTGCGCTGGAGCGTTCGCTCGTGCGTGTCGCGGGGACCGCCAGTGAGGTTCCAATGTGTCCCAAAACCATTCGCGTGCAAGTCTCCTTCGGACTTGGATAGCTGTCTGAAGCCGGCTTCGAGCTTGGGCCATGAATCTGATGTGTTCACAAAAGACCGATGCGGCCGTCTGACCGCTAGTCATAGCGGGCAACACTTAACAACAGATAACATCTGATTTTACAGCGTTTTGCATAATCTCTGACCTCGCATATAATCGGGCATGGAAACAGCCCCTGGCGCGCGAGAAGAACACCAACCTGAGCCCGCGATGAACCTGCACCGAATGGCGAAGCATATCGAGCTGTGGTTGATCGACAAGCTAATTCCGTGGGCACGGAATCCCCGCACCCATTCCGACGCGCAGATCGCCCAGATCGCGGCCAGCATTGCGGAGTTCGGTTTCAACAACCCGATTCTGGTGGACACCAAGGCGGGCATCATCGCCGGCCACGGACGTCTCCTGGCCGCGCAGAAGTTGGGTCTTACCGAGGTCCCGGTGATCGTTCTGGATCACCTCAGCGAGGCGCAGAAGCGTGCCTACATCATCGCGGACAACCAGCTCGCGTTGAACGCGGGCTGGGACGAGGACCTTCTCCGGGCCGAACTTGCGGCCCTGCAGGAGGAGGACTTCGACATCAGCGTCATCGGATTCGAAGACGAAGAACTGGCGCGCCTGCTGGCCGCGCAGGATGCGATCGCCGGGCTCACCGATGAGGATGCAGTCCCGGCGCTTCCGCAAACGCCGACGTCAGTAACTGGCGACCTTTGGAATCTCGGCAACCACAAACTGCTCGTCGGCGATGCCACTCTGCAGCCGGATGTAGAGCGCCTGATGGCGGGCGACGCGGCCGACATGTTGTTCATTGATAGCCCGTATAACGTTGACTACGAAGGGTACACTGACGAAAAGCTGAAGATCAAAGGCGACCGCATGAAGCCCGAGGAGTTTGAACGTTTCCTGCGTGCGGCGTTTTCCAGTTGTCGGGCCGCGGCGAAGCCCGGCGCCTCGCTATACGTCTGCCATTCTTCTTCGTGGCAGCGCGAGTTTCAGAACGCGCTCGAAGTCGCGGGCTTCGAGGTCCGGTGTCAAATCATCTGGGCCAAGAACACTTTTGCATGGGGATTCGGGCGTTACAAATTCCAACATGAACCGATTTTCTACTGCTACGTCGCTGGCCAGAAGGATCTATGGTACGGCAATAAGTCCCAATCGACGCTGTGGGAAGAGAACAAACCCGCAGCCAACAGGCTGCACCCAACCATGAAGCCCGTGGAGTTGATCGAACGCGCGCTGCTAAACAGCAGCAAGGCGGGCGATCTGGTGGCGGACTTGTTCGCAGGATCAGGTTCAACGTTGATCGCCTGCGAGCGACGGAACCGCAGGGCGCGGCTCATGGAACTCGATCCCAAATACGCGGACTGTATCTGTCAGCGGTTTCAGGAGTACACCGGCAAGCCGGCCGTCCTGGAGGGAGACGGACGCACCTTCGACGAAGTCGCGCAGGAGCGGCGGAGGGAAGCGGCGTGAACAGGATTCACAGACGGATTGAGCTATTAGAGCAAGCGCTTCTGCCGGTGGAAGAGGGTCCTCCTCAATTCATGAACATCAACTTTGTCGACGCAGACAGGAAAGTGGTGCACACACTGGTGCTGAAGATGGGTCCAGTTCGGCCGTTGAACGACCGTCGCTGGAGCCGGGGCAGACGGCGTGGCTAGAGCACTGGAGGACCAACGAAAAACGCCGCCGGGCGCGAACCCGGCGGCGCGATGCGAGCAGCAACGACTGGTTCTAAGCTTTCACGGAGTAGCTGCGTTCCCCATCCTCGCCCTTGGTGGACGTGACGGCCAGCCCCATTTTCTTGCCCAGCGTACCGCTGATGAACCCGCGCACCGAATGCGCCTGCCAGGAAGTTGCTTTCATGATCTCCTTCAGGTTGGCTCCGCCCGGCCGCTTCAGCAGGGCGAGGATTGTTTCGGTCTTGCTGCCCTCGCGGGGACCCTTCTCCTTGGCGGCTTTCACCGCGCGAGCGGCCTTGGGCTTGGGGGTGGCCCCACGGGCGGCTTTAGGCGCCTTCTTCGCCGGGCTGGCCTTCTTCCCGGACTTGCCCTTGGCCGGCGCGACGTTGCGCGCACGTTTGGCGACGTTGGCCTTTTTCGTGGCTTTCGGCGGCTCAGCCGTCGCTGTGGCCTGGGGGGCGGCTGTTTCTTCGATATTCGCGATCATGTTGGTTTCTCCTTTGGCGGTGATTACCGCGGTCACGACATGGATCACTCTGGTGCGACGGAATTGCAAGGGAAATATAGAGCGACGTGCACCAGGCGATGGAACGGCGATGGACGCGGAATCGGTGCCCAGATGACCGCAGGTGACCGCAGATGACCGGACATGGGACGAAATTCGCACACAAGGCAGAGCAGGCAATCGCCGCGCTGTTAACGCGCCCGAGCATCGAAGACGCTGCCCGCGTTGCGGGCGTAGGCGAAAAGACGCTTCGGCGGTGGATTCAGGAGCCGGAGTTCAAAGCGCGATATTTGCGAGCACGCAGGGAGTCGGTCCAGCAGGCCCTGGCGCGAATTCAACAGGCCACCAGTGCCGCTGGCACGACCATTCTGAAACTGATGACCGACCCGAGCGTGCCTGCGACCGTCAGACTCCGAGCGGCAGAGTGTGTTTTTGACCTTGCAGTTAAGGGCGTTGAAATCGAGGATATCGAGGTACGCGTCTCCGAGTTGGAGCGGGCGGCGCAGGAAGCGAAGCAGAGCCGATAAACCGGTCTTCGATCCGAACAGTTACGAAAGGACTAGCGTGTCCGATCAGTTGCGTAGATCGAAGCTCGGGCGGCGGCTCGCGAAACTAGAAGCGGAGCTCACGGACGAGCGGGGCTTGGTCCCGCACTCGGCCAAGTGGCGAGCGTACTGGACGGAGTGGATGCTGAAACTCGCGAACGGCGAGAATCCGCCAGGCAAAATCACGGATGAGGCATTGCGAATGTGTATGGAAGAGGTCGAAATACCGCCGCACAAGTATGACGACGAATGAGTCGGCCGACCCCACAGACCGGACGCCGATGAACACCTGAGCAGACAGTTTCTCAGGGCGAGCGACTCAGCAAGTTGCTTTATTGGTTCTCGGAGAAACTGCCGGGACCAGGAGCCGCGACAAGATGCGAACCTGCCCGTCGTCGAGGCCGTGCCGGTCCACTGAATCCTCATAGAGGTGCTCAAACAGTAGCCCGCGCAGCTCAAGTTTACCTGGGGTCAATGGCAGCTTGCTTTTGCCTGGAACTCTTCGATCATCGGTCATTGGTTCCTCCCCTCACTCAGAAACGCGCGACCTCACGGCAAGAGGGATCAAGAGAATTTCGGAAAGCAGGTGTTTTCCGAATGCAGCACATGTGATCGGCCAGATCAGCTCCCTGTGTTTTTCGCGCTGACCAGGACGGAAGCAACCCTTGAGAAGATCTGGCTGATGCTGTTCGCGACACCCGGTATAATAACGGCGGCTGCCACCGCTACGAATCCTCCCATCAGAGCGTACTCAATGAGGTCCTGAGCCCTATGGTCGACCCAGATGCGGAGTTTGAGAATGAGTCTCATGACCTATCCTACAGGGAAGCTGTGCTTTTGGAGCTTAGCCACTGTCCCTATTGTCGTAAATGCAATCTCTTAGAATAGTTCGATCTATCGCTTAAGCAGTCCCCGGACTTTCGTTTCACGAAGTGAAACAAAAGGCAGCTGTATTCGCCAGCTTGTCGTTGGAGCGGGCGGCGGGACTTGCCTACCGATAATGTGAGTTGTCAGGTCCGAAACAAGCCGGTCTCCCGCTACGGCCCCGCACCGGATGCCGGGCCGCTCCGGACACGGACGTTCACCGGGATTTGTTCGCTTGCCGTCATGATCCCGCCGGAATTTGCTAGACGGAAACATACTTTTACCGTCTCTGATCGCTCAACGCTACGCCGTTTTGCGGATTACATCCACAAGGCAGCCCGGTCAGAGACGGAGCGCTAGCACAGAGATCGGCCTGAAGTCAGTCGTCCTGTCGTCCTGAATGTTAGCCATGAAGTAGAAGCTCTTCCCGACAACGACTCCTGTTGTTACCCCGTCAAAGAGCGGGTTACCGCGTTCCAAGACGTCAAAGCGTACCGCAGATTTCTCATCGCGCGCCAAAACAATTCGGATGACTCGCGTGGCCATGATTCCGTTTTGGATAGCGATCAGGTCACCGCGGTAGAAATACAATCCATCCACGTTTGCGAGACACAACCCAGCGGGCCGTTGCAGGGCCGAAGCCGTGTGCGTTCGCAAATCGAACACGGTTACTCCGTCCGGAAAACTGGAAACATACAACCACTTCGCATCTGAAGAGATCGCGATCCCATTTGCAAATTCGAATCGGCCGGGGAGCATCCCCAACTCTTGCGCGCCTGGTGCAAGATGCCAGACCGCTCCGGCACGTGTATCGGTAAAGAATGCTTCCCCGCTGGGGGAGATCACTAGATCGTTGAGAAGGTGTCCAGCCCCAACCGCGTGCTTTCCGACGATACGCCCCGTGTGGAGCTCGTAGATCATAACATCTGACTCTTGATCAGAGTTGTTTAAGAGCCAAAGATTCCTGCCATGGACCTTCAGGCCCAGAATCGTTCCCATCCCCGTCAAGAAGTCCCCACAGGCCCCACCAGGGGAACAGCGGACTACTTTCCCCTTCCTGAGGCTCCCGAAGTAGAACATCTTGGCGTCCGGATCGTAGGCCACGCTTTCAGGCGCGAGGTCGCCCTCGGCGACACGGAATGCCTGCCTGCTGTTTGCGACTGGAGTGATTGCTTCCCGGATTGATTTGACTACTTCCTCGAATTCCACCGTTCCGCGAAGGCCAGCGAAGATCCGATCTTTCGACGGATCGATCCCGCTTCTCGGGTCGAGGCGCCGAAGCCACTGCATTGCCTCTGGCCATTGCTGTCCCGCCGCCGACGTACGAGCTAAAGCGTAATCGACGGTCGCTTTATCGGTTGCTGTCTCCAACAGTCGTTCCAGCCTGGACAACTCGGCTCTGAACGGCCGCTCGTCTTCCGCAGACAAGGTCCCGGACTTTGGAAGTTGCCCATAAACCGCTGTCCCCGCGAGCAACGCGATGCGCAACGCCAGATTGAGCCGCATAAATCGATGCACCTCTTGATGATCGCCGATCTTCGAGAAGATAGCTCCTCCCTTGTCGCTTGGTGTTTATCGATCCTATGCCGGGCCATGGCGGGAGACTGGCCTGTTTCGGGCCTGACAATTCACATCAACGGAACGTTGTCAGCAAGACCGTGAGTATCGATCCTTTAACGCCGCTTTCCGGCTCCGGGGCGGCGGGCGCCGGTGTTTGCGACGCCTAGCTAACTGATGGTAGGGCCGATCAGGGCATTTCGTCCATCTGGTCGCTACCCGGAAGTTGAGCGTTTACGTGGAGATTCGAGTGGCGACCTGGACCTTTGCGGGTCCGCGCTCGGGTGATCGAGGCTCCGGCCACATGTCAGAGAGGGAATCGCTCCAGCTTCCGGTGGCCTGGACGCGCTGGGAATCCTGGACTATTCTGAGCAAGGAGGTTCACCATGTTCAAACCGAGTAGTCGCGGTCTTTGGCGGATGGCTCCGGTGTTGGGATTCCTGACTGTGGTGTTTTTTTCGGGCCCCTCAGCGAGGACGAACAATCAAGCCGGCCTGGTTCTTCCACATGTACGAAACATAATGGCCATCTACGGCGCCGACGTCGTTACCATCGATCGCAATGCGCGAGATTTCAAATTGCCCGATCAGTTTGAATGGAAAGGCCCGGAAGGAGCCGCCAGCAAAACGGTGAGTCTATTTGGCGATCCATCAAAACCCGGTCTATACGTCCAGGTCACCAAACGCGGCCCAAACGAGTGGAGCCAGCCTCACTCGCATCCGAATGAGCGATTCATCACCGTGTTGGCGGGAACCTTCCTGATCGGCACGGGGGCGAAGTTCGATAAGAACAACACCGTTGCTATCGGGCCGGGGGGCGTAGTCCACGATCTCCCGAATCAGATGCACTACGACGGAACGGGGCCCGAGGGCGCCACTCTCGAGTTCATCGCTATGGGTCCAGCGGCGAGGAATTAGCGAACTAACGGTGGCAGATTGCATGCGGCGGTCCACGCGATAGCCTCGGGGATCACCCAAAATCCGGCCAATGAAAATCACCTGAAACCGGCTAATGGAGTTGAGTGCAGGACATTGACGGGACGTGCGCATCCGAGTTATCTCACCAGTTCTGGTCCCGAAGCCGCTGGAAAAGTTACCATCCCCCGCACGCGGGCTGAGAATCGATGAATCTGCTGATGACCATGCTAGGCGGAAAGATCGTCAGTGAGAGGATTTCACGCCGGATGTGACGAACGGGCCGATGACGAGTCTCGAATTCCGAAGCCGCCTTACTTTCCGACCAGGTGTTCGAGGCCCCGCGAGTTTTCGCAGGTCATTTCCATCAGGTCAGTGTCCGGCATGAGGCCCACTTTTAAGTTCGCGTTCCATGGTTTGGTGTATGCTTTCGGATCGTCGATGGTGACGGCAATTTCCATGTGCCCGAAATCGGACCGCCGGAAACGTTCAATGACGTGTAGCGCTTCGGTCTGGGGATGACCGATCGCCGTGTCAATCCAGCCCCGATCGTTGAAACCGATGGTGTCCACCTTCAGCGCGTTACCCTCCCACGTCCCGGTCGAGTAACCCAGCCAAGTAGGCTGGGGGTCCTTCGGAAGCGGGCGTCCGTCGGTGAAGATCTGACGAAACGCGGAATTGGCACTCGTCTCGTACAGAACCACGATCAACTGTCCGGTTTGGACGATCTTGAACGGGGCGATGGTGTTGATTCGCGGCACGCCGGGAGGCATACACCGCGCCAAGGGGTCGTCCTTATGTAGATTGTCCTGTCGCTGTTGTGAGAGCGCCTTCGCCCATGGCTGGAAGGGAGCCTCTTCCGGTTTGAGATCGACGGCGAGATCCATAAAGTGCGACTGCCAGGGGGGTATGTGCTCTGTTGCTCACTGGTTACCCAGATTCCGGAGAGGTCCGGCTTGCCATCCGGTGTTTTCGGTGCCGGGGCCGCAAGGTCCGGTTTTCCATCCGCCGTTCGAGGAATTCCTTGAGTCGGGTAATTCAACCATTGCCCAGAGAGGGGAACGAGCGCCGTGAGAAGCAGGACGAGACTCGATTGGACATTACCCATTTTGCCTCCAGTTCGAGACAAGTATACCGCCGCGGAAAAACGAGGCAGGAGGTATGAGGCTACCGGCGAGACGCTACCGTTAATGAAACGGATTCTATCGGAAGGGCTCCGGCGGAAGGATGGCGTGGTGCACCGGAATGGTCGGGCCGGAGCACTTCGGATAGAATTCATTGAACGGAGCCGGAACGAGCCTCTGGGTATTGAATGGCTTTTTGCGGCTCACGGTGCCGAATGCGGCGGGGGAAGTGGCAGGTTGGCAGATGCGTGAGCGGCT
>DATNJC010000165.1:0-6738 GCA_035604115.1 Bryobacteraceae bacterium
CGCCCAAAGGCGGACTTTTGTCCCGAGGCTTCGACCTAGCCAGTTACCCGACCAAGCCGCTCGGTAGCTACCATGTCTTACCGACAACTACATGGATGGATCCTCCTTCCACTGGCGATCTGCGCCGTTGGGGCGCACTGTCAACCGAAAGCTCTTGTACGGTTTCGACGTAGTGCAGGTCCAGGACCTCCACTTTCGGACCGATCTCAAAACCGAGGCAGAGACCAGTGTGTTTTTCGGCATAGTGGCTCCACATAAGCGGGTTGTTCCATTCGTTTGAAAGGCACAAGGCTCCGTTCTCATGAGCCAGGGCGACGATGATTTTGTGGACTCTTGGGCATGAGAGAACTACACCCGCGAGTTCAAACGGGTCGTTCATGTCGGCGAACTCAGAAATTTTGATCTTGTGCCCGGCGATAGTTTTTAAAGCAGACTCAGCCGGTAGGTACTTGTAGACGCGCACGGCTTCTCCCCTAACTTGAGGCCAGTCGACCGATGCTCCCGCCGCAAGCGCCGCAGGATTACAATCAAATTGTTGAAATAAGGCCGTTTGGGAGGCTTTCTCCTTGGACATCTTTGCGACACACCATCCCTGTCCCTTGCGAAGTTGGATGGTCGCGCCCCTTACGCCTCCTTCCCGCCGGCCCGTGCGCTTGTGCCTGAGCCCTCTCTGGCCCGCCTGTAGTCCTCGTCGCACGCGGCGGTGAAGGCGTCGAGGTGCTCTTTCACAATCTGAAGCAATCCTTTATAGTCGTCAGCTCCGATAACTTCCGCGGAGAGAAACGTTCCGCTGTAAAGCGGGTTGTAGTAGCGGACAATCCGAGCCGCTCGGCTGAGCAGCGTGTCTATGTCTCCGACGGTGAGCCCAGTCTGCGACGAAAGACTCAGGTCTCGCACGATTTCGGCGTCGCGGTGAGCGACGTAATTGTTGCGAAAGTCGCGAAGACGCTTCACGAGCGGCTCCTTGTCGCTTACACTCGCGATATCTGCGGTGAGAACCGACAAGTCCAGAGTCCGCCTCGTCGAGGCGAGGCTCTCTAGGTGCGGGCTGTCCAGTCGACGTTGTCGAAACGCCTGCTCGGAGAAGTAGCCCGAGCACGACTTGACAGTCAGGAGAAAGCTCTCCAGGTTGAGCGAGTCGCGGGTCTTGTCGTACAAGCGGGTAAGGTAGGAGAGCGTAACTTCGCTAAGAGCGTTGAACGTGAACCCCCAAAACGCCGGATTTTGGCTGAACTCTCTTCCGTCTTCCGTGACCGCGGTCTCCAGACCTCGCAGGAGACGCCAGTAGTCGCCCGCGCGTAGGGTGTCGTTTGAAACGCGATCAAGGAGTCGCTTAAACTGCTCCTCATTCTGTACCTGGATCGCCTTCACGCTCTTAGGGTACCTCGACTAGCCTAGGTAGTGCGCCAAATCTGTGATCTCGCTCGAATAGCCTACCCAACGGCGCGGGGTCGAGGCGGTATGATGGTGGCGGGAACTGAATCGCCATGTCAGAGCAGGTGCAATCTATCGTCGAGGCGGTTCGCAGCCTAGACGCAGACCAGCGCCGCGAGTTGATGGTAGCCCTGGCAGCCATCGAGGTTTCGCGGCCGGCCGTCTCCACCAGCCGGAAGCAACTGGTCGATTCGATCAGGGGCAAGTACCGGCACGTCCCCACATCCAGTGAATCGTTCATGAATCGTAAGAAGGAAGACACCGCCCTGGAATCCCGGCCGTGATCTTTGTTCTCGATGCGAGCGCGATGATCGCGTTCCTGCGGGATGAGCGCGGTGCCGATGTCGTCGCCGAAGCGCTTCTCGATCCAGAGTCCCAATGCCATGCTCACGCACTCAATCTCTGCGAGGTCTTCTATGATTTTCACCGAGCTTCGGGTCGCGAGGAGGCTTCGCAGGCAATAGCAGACCTGGCACGGCTGGGCGTGATCGAGGATGCAAACCTCGCCTCTGACGTCTGGCAGGCGGCTGGAACGTTGAAGGCTAACCTCCGCCGTGTTTCTTTGGCCGACTGCTTCGCCATCGAGTTGGCAGAACGACTGAAAGGCGCCATTCTGACGGCGGATCATCACGAATTCGATGCTCTGGCCGGGCAGTCGGCGCACCTGATCAGGTTCATTCGCTGATGGACTATCCCGCCGGAGTATCGTGTATGAGAAAACAATCCAGGAAACCGGCTGCGAGCCGCGAAGAAGAGATCGACCGGATCGTGACCTCTCAGGACGGCCTGGGCTCCGCTTGGGCGCCGTCCATCAAGGTCAAACGGTTCAAGGCAGCCTCGCTGTCCATTCCGGGCAAGCTTGCGGCGCGAGCGACGCTTCTTGCCAAGCTTCACCGGGAGAAAGCTGTCGGCAGGTGGGTGGAGCGAGTTCTCCGGGAGCGAATCGAATTGGAAGAGTTCGCTTTTGCAGAAGCCAAGAGAAACTCGCTTCTTGATTCTGGAAAGTGCCCGCTGTTCCGCGGCGAACCGGCCGGCGCCACTGGTGCTTTGCCTTGACACTGCTTTGGCTTACATCAGTAATTCGGGGCTTCGCTCGCCTAGCCTACTCTACGGTGCGGCGATAACGTAGAATGTCTCAATCAGATTGAAAGTTCATCAGCCGGCGCGACACATCCGCCGGCGCCCATCGACAGGACCGGGCTCGGGTGATAGACTTTTTTCGATCGCTTTAGCGTCTGGGTCGCGCTGCGTTTTGGGAGGGCTTTGATATGCATCGCCTGTTCACTGCACTTGGTCTGACAGTTTTGGCTTCAGCCGCCTTCGCCCAGAGCGACCGCGGCAACATCACCGGAACGGTTACCGATCCCGCGGGCGCCGTGGTGGCGAACGCGCCGATCGAAGCGCGCAACGTGAACACCGGCGCCGTCTACCAGGCCGCCACCACCGACACCGGAAACTACACGCTCGCCCAACTCCCGGCCGGCCCTTATGAGCTGTCCGTCACCGCCCAGGGTTTCCGGAAGTACACTCGTCAAGGACTCACGATCGAGAACGCGCAGACCGCGCGCATCGACGTCGCTCTGCAGGTCGGCGACACCACCGACTCGGTCACCATCACCGAAGCCGCGGCGCTTCTCAAAACCGACTCCGGCGACCTCAGCCACAACGTCACCACCGACCGCATGGACAACCTGCCCGCGATGGGCATCGGCGCGCAGAGCTCCAGCAACCTCGGCCTGCGCAACCCCATGGCCGTGACCCAGCTCGTGCCCGGAACGTTCTTCCAATCCAACACCTCCATTCGCGTGAACGGCGCGCCCAACAACAGTCAGGCCGTTCGCCTGGAAGGCCTCGACGCAACCGCGGACATCATGTCGTTTTCGACCACGCTGTTTCAGCCCAGCATCGATGCGGTGCAAGAAACCGCGATCCTGACCAGCAACTTTGCACCCGAGTACGGCCAATCCGGCGGCGGCGTTTTCAACTACACCATGAAGGGCGGTACGAACTCCTATCACGGCACCGTCTATGACTATTTCGTCAACGAAATTCTCAACGCCGGCACGCCCTACACCAACAACGGGAACGGTTCGCTGCTGCGCCCGGCGCAACGCCGCAACGATTTCGGCGGCACCTTCGGGGGCCCCTTAAGCATTCCCAAACTTTACCGGGGCAAAGACCGCACCTTCTTCTTCTTCAACTGGGAGCAGTACAAGGAAGTGCAGTACATCAACAACCAGCCGCTCGTGGTCCCCACGCTGCAGATGCGTCAGGGCGTTTTCAATCAGCCAGGTGTGTTCACCAACCGTACGCTCGGCACCGATCCCCTCGGCCGCCCGATTCTGGAAAACTCCGTCTACGACCCGAACACACAGCGGCCCGCGAGCGCCACCAACGCCACGCTGATCCGCGATCCGTTCCCCAACAACACCATCCCGCTGAACCGCATGGATCCGGTAGCCTTGAAAATTCAGGACTTCATTCCGCTCCCGCAGAACAGCGGCTTGATCAACAATCTGATCGCTCCGTGGCACTCGCCGCAGGATACGAAGATCCCCGCCTTCAAAGTCGATCAGTACTTCGGCGCCAACAACAAGGTGTCTGTCTATTGGTCCACCACGGACGCCAACTCGCGCCAGCCCGCCACCCAGTTGCAGACCGTCGACGGCATTCAAGCCATCAACCTCACCAACGTCGACGGATACACCGGGCCCGACGTGGTCAGTTCTTCCCGCGGCAATTTCATCCAGTCCTACACCACGCGGGTCAACTACGACCGCACCATCACGCCCACTCTGGTCTGGCACGTCGGCGTCGGCTACATCAAGTTCAACCTCAGTTCGGACCCGCTGAATATCGACTTCGACGCGGCCAAATACTGGGGACTCACCGGCGCCTCCCTGGTGCGCCAGGCGCCCTACTTCTCCGGCCTCCAGACCACCGTCGGCGGCATGAAGAACATGGGCGCCACCACCTTCGCCTACGACCACATGATCAAGCCTGGAGCCGCCACCAGCGTCAACTGGGTCCGCGGCGACCACACCTTTAAATTCGGCGGCGAACTGAACATCGGCGGTTATCCCTCCGAAGTATTCAACAACGTTTCCGGCAACTTCGGCCTTTCGGCCGCACAAACCGGCCTGCCGTCCACCAATGGCCAGAACCTGGGCGGTGGCGCTGTCGGGTTCCCCTACGCCAGCTTCCTGCTCGGCCAAGTAGATTCGGTAACCATGAACCCGCCCGAATATCCGAGGGTCGGACGGCACGCCCTCGACTTTTACGCGCAGGACTCATGGAAGATCACTCGCAAACTCACCTTCGACTACGGCCTGCGCTACGACTTCCAGACCTACGTGCGCGAACAGTACGGCCGCATGCCGTCGCTCTCTCTCACCACGCCCAACGCGGCGCTGGGCGGCATACTCGGCGCGCCGGTCTATGAAGGCTCCGGCCCCGGTCACTGCAATTGCGATTTCGCGAACAACTATCCGTGGTCCTTCGGGCCGCGCCTCGGCCTCGCATTCCAGGCGACGCCCAAAACCGTCGTCCGCGCGGGCTTCGGCGTCGTGTACGCTTCCACCGCCCCGGGCAGCCGCATCCAGAGCGGCGCCGCCACGCAGAGCTTCGTGCTGCCGTCGGGATCGGCTGGATTCGATCAATCGGTCATGACGCTCGCCAACGGCATTCCCCTGAAGCCCGTGTGGCCCAGCACGTCGCCCGCGCTGTTCCCCAGCCTCGCCGCGATCAACGTGGTAGATCAGAACTCCGGCCGTCCGCCGCGCCAGGAACAATGGAGCATCGGCGTGCAGCGCGAAATCACGCACAACACGCTCGCCGAAATTTCCTATGTGGGGAACGTAGGCGCATGGTGGGTGGCCAACGGCCTGGTGAATTACAACGCCATCAATTCCACGACCCTCGTGGCCCGTGGGCTCGATCCCACCATAGCCGCGAACCGCACGCTGCTCACCTCGCAGATCTGTTCGCCCGCCGCGGCCGCCGCGGGGTTCAAGGTGCCCTATGCGTCCTTCCCCTGCACCGCGACCGTGGCCCAGTCCCTGCGGCCGTTCCCGCAGTACGGCACCATCTCCGCGCTGTTTGCGCCGCTGGGAAAGACCTGGTACAACGCCATGCATTTCAAGCTGACGCAGCGGCTGTCGCACGGCCTCTCGCTCACCAGCAACATCGTGTGGGCCAAAGCCGAGACTTCAGGCGCAGCCGGCATCAGCCCCGGCGGCACGGCCACCGACGGACTGATCAACAACGTGTTCAACCGTCCTGTGAACAAGACGCTTTCGGCCTTCGATCAGCCGCTGGCCTGGGTCACCGGCCTGAACTACACCGTGCCCACGCTTAAGGCGAGCAGAAAACCGATGAAAGCGGCCTCCTGGGCTCTTGGCTACTGGACTTTCGGGACGCTGCTGTCGTACGCGAGCGGCCTGCCGATCCCAGCGCCCACTTCGAACAACAGCCTGAGTTCGGTTCTCTTTCAGAGCACGTTCCAGAACCGCGTTCCGGGCGTTCCGCTGTACACTGTCTCGAACATCAATTGCCACTGCTACGACCCCAGCGCGACGTTCGTGCTGAACAAAGCCGCCTGGACCGACGCGCCCGCGGGAACCTTCGGCACCGCGGCTGCGTTCTACAACGATTACCGCTTCCAGCGCCGGCCGTCGGAAAACATGAGTGTGTCGCGCCAGTTCCGCATCACCGAGCGCGTCAGCCTGAACATGCGCGTGGAGTTCAACAACGTCTTCAACCGCGCCACGCCGCCCGACCCGGTGGCGACCAACCCGCAAGCTTCGCAAGTGCGCGCGGCGAATGGCAACACCGTATCCGGCTTCGGCTTCATCAACACCGCGGCAGTAGCGGGCGGCGTTTCGGGCCTGTCGGGCCCGCGCAACGGCACCATAGTAGCGCGCTTCGTATTTTAGATTCCCCGTGGCGCACGCCCGAGGCGTGCGGGGTGCCCTCTGGGCCCGAGACTTTCTCGACGCTTGGTTGGTGTCGATTGAATGATTGAATCCTTCGAAAAACACCAGCAGAAAGGCCCTGCGAGTACAACAGTTAAGCGTTTCGTCCTTCGTCCCATCCATTCATGTCGATTCACGTTCATTCATGGCCAAGAAGCAGCCTTCCACAAAAACCGCTCGAAACTTTTTTAAGTGGGGTATTTACTTCACTCAGGTGACCCCTACCGGTTGTGGTCGGCTTCTGAGCCGACGGCGGCACACCTGACCAGAGATTTGTATGGCACTGGATCGACGACAACCGCCTGCTGCACGAGGCGGTAGAAGAGTTTCC
>DATNJC010000166.1:0-15681 GCA_035604115.1 Bryobacteraceae bacterium
CCGTCGCCTCGGCTTTGGGCAGCCCCGCCAGGCGCGACCCCGACGAAGCTGTGCCAACATAGCATCAGGGTTCTGAGTCAACCCTCAAAATAGGAACTTTCTACTTTGGTGGGAATAGGAACTTTCTACTTTGGTCCGACACTTGCCATCGCGCACCATGCCGGTCATGCGCGTCGCCAGCGTACGCATATTGTCGCGGAACCTGGCGACGTCTTCCTTCTTCCCCAGCGGTCCGTGGCCCGGAATCACCGTGTCGAAATCCAGCGCGAGAGCTCCGTCGAGCGTGCCGGGCCAGTCGCCCACCGAGGCGCCGGCGTTGTAGTCGACCACCGGATCGTGCTTGTCGCCGGGCGCGCTGTTCACGAACAGGTCGCCGGTGTGAACGGTCCGCAGAGCCGGAAAATAGATCACTACGTCGCCGTTGGTATGGCCGCGCCCGTAGTAGCGTGCGCGCACTTCCTGCCCGCCCAGAAACACGGATGTCTCCTCGCTGAACACGATCCGCATCAGGCCGGGCTGCTTGCTCTTCTCCATGTTGGCGCGAGCGTTCTTGTGCGCGATGATCTCGGCCGTTGGCAAAAGCTTGGCGTTACTGCCGGTGTGATCGCCGTGCTGATGCGTGTTGAGCACGTATTTCACGGGCTGGGCGGTGACGCTTTTGACCTGGGCCATGACGGCGTCGAAATCGCGTTCGAACTTGTCGTCGACCAGGATGACGCCCTCGCTGGTGACGAACACGCCGACGTTGCCGCTGGCGTCGCCCTCGATCATGTACAGGTTGTCCTTGACCTTGCTCAAGTTGAGTTGCGGTGGGCCCTGCTTGCCCTGCGGATTCTGGGTGTAGGCGGCCCATGCGCCGAGAAGCGCGAGCACCCCGGCGGAACAACGGATCACAACAGTACGGCTCATGCGGGAGAGGATACCAGATTTCTTGTTATCATCAGAATCTTGCCGCAGCAATGGCCAGTGAAATCACCCCCGATCAACTAGAGAAAATGCGCCGCGATTGGGACGATCGCGCCCGCGAGAACGCGCGCTACTACGTCGCCACCGGCCGCAAGGATTGGACCGATGAAGACTTCTTCGCCTCGGGTGAAAAAGCCGTCTCCGAGGACGTGCTCACCGACATGACCAACATCTGCCAGGGGCGCGATCCCCAGGCGATGCGGGTGCTCGAGATCGGCTGCGGCGCGGGCCGCGTGACGCGCGCCCTGTCCCGGATTTTCGGCGAGATCCACGCGGTGGACGTCAGCGGGCAGATGGTCGCGCTCGCAAAGGAAGCCCTCCAGGACCGGCCCAATGTGCGCCTGTATCAGAACAACGGCTGCGACCTGACTGTGATCCCGGCGCAGGAGTTCGATTTCGCCTACTCGACCATCGTGTTCCAGCACATCCCCAGCTATGAAGTGATCGACAACTACGTGCGCGAGGTGCATCGTCTGCTGCGCGATGGCGCGCTGTTCAAGTTCCAGGTACAGGGATATTTGGGCGCGCGGTCTACGCCCGGCGACACCTGGCATGGCGTATCGTTTTCAGAAGAGCAGGCCCGCGCCATGGCCGAGCGCACGGGTTTCGAGATGCGCTACACCTACGGCGCCGGTAACCAGTATTTCTGGCTGTGGTTTTTTAAGGAATAGCGCCGTTACCTCACCAAAAACGGCTTGTGCCACACCCAGTGCAAGTGGAACTGCACGATGGCCAACGCCAATCCCGATCCCAACACTACCGCCACGATCCCCAACCAGGTGAGGAACGCCTTCCACGGGAACTTGCGCTTCTCGCGCTTCAACACTAGCAAGTAGCTGGCAAAAATTCCCAGGAAGAACAGCAGGCACATCGGCACCGCGAACAACATCAGGTTGAACACGTCCGGCGTGGGCGTGATGATCGCCGCCAGGATCACGATGCCTAAAATCGCGTAGCGCGAGTGGTTCAGCAGGAAGCTGGGCGAGGCGACGTGGATCAGCGTGAGGAAGAAGATCAAGACGGGCAGCTCGAATACCGCCCCGATCCCCAGCATCACGTCCACGAATATGTCGAAGTACGAGTCGATGGAGATCATCGGGTGAACGCCCACCGATTGCCCCAAGCCGAACAGGAACGTCGTGCCGTAGCGGAACGCCAGGAAATAGCCGAACGCTCCGCCGGCCAGAAACAAGCTCGCGGTGGAGAGTACGAAGGGCACCGCCCACCGCTTCTCCTTGGAATACAGCCCCGGTGCGATGAACGACCACACCTGCCACAAGATCCAAGGCGACCCCAAAAACAACGAGGCCACCAGCGGCGTCCAGACCCACATGATGGAAAACTGCTCCATGGGATTGATGGCGATGAACTGCGCCAGCGGATCGCCTGTGGCGCGCAGCGCTTCCTGGCCGGGCGCCAGAACAATCCTGAACAGCTGGGTGCTGAAGACCACGCACACCAGAAACACCAGGCCTAGCCCGTACAACGCCTTGATGATTCGCGAGCGCAGCTCTTCCAGGTGCTCCAGGAAGCTCATGCGGAGCATGCCCTCGTCTTCGTCGTCCGGATCGCCGGCCGAAGGCGGAGGGGGAATACGGCCGCCCCCGCCACCCGCCGCGGCCAGGGGCGCCCCCGGAATCGGCGTCGAAGTCACCACCGGCGGCGGACCCGTGGCGAACGGATCGTCGGGATAAACGGGCTCATTATGTTGCGGAGGCAGTTCTCCGCCGTGGATATCGTCGGTACTCATCCGTTCGGCCTAACCTTAACTGTGCTGGGGGACTTCCGCTTCAGCGTGCCCGGCCTGCGCCGAAACAACCGGTGCTGCGTCTTCCGTAGGCAACACTCCGGCCGGCGTGCGAGGCACCGTGCCCTCGATCCCTGGCGTTGGCGTTGCTTCGGCCGGCGCCGCAGCCGTCGTTCCGGAATGTTCCGTGAAGGGCTCGGTTGCGGTGGTCCCGTTTGATTCGGCGCCCGGAACTTCTGAAGCGCCTACCGTGGATGGGTCGTGAGCGGGTAACAACAGGTGATCCTCCGGATGCGACGGCAGGGTCGACGGCTCGGCCTCGGCGATCGTATCGAAAGAGGAAAAATCGAGGTTGGTGCTGGACAGGATGTCACTCGAAATCTGACGAGTGGTGTCCTTCAGTTCATTGCTTTCCCGCTCCAGAGTCTGCATTTCGCGCTCGAACGTAGCTTTTAGGTCGTTCGAGGCGCGCCGGAATTCGGTAAGTGCCTTACCGATCGTCCGCCCCAGTTCTGGAAGCTTCTTGGGCCCAAACAGAACGAGGGCGACGAGGAAGATGACGACCATCTCTTGGACGCCAACGGAACCCATCGTGAACCCTCCTAAGTCATAGAGCAGCGCAGAAGCTGCTCCACGCATATCATACCAGATTAGCCACCCACGAACCGCAACGCGAAGCAAGGGTGCGCGAGAATCGCAAAAGTGGAGCCCCGGGATTCCTACGCAAATCTCAAGAGTCCGAGCGAGCAAGCTACGCCAGCAAATTCGCGGTGCGGTCGAGCTTTAAGCCCGCAGCCGGGCTGCGCGGCTGCGACGCCAATTTAAAAGCCGGAGGCAGCCTAAAAAAAGCCGAGTCCCCCAACGGCTACCAGCCGACAGATTTTATGCAGGTGTCGGATGTGTCGGATTGTGTCGGATCGATGGGAACAGAAGCGCGTCACATAAAGAACCTCTCCACATCCCAGGATAACTGGCGGTGTCCAGAGCACCGGATGTATTTGTGAACGGTTTCAATAGGATATTGCCTGTGACTGGTTCTTGATCCGGGCCTCCAACTCTTCCCCTTCTATGTCGCACACCCTTGGGTTCGGCTCAGCGCCGCCGCGACATTTCCGGCCGGAGCGCCTCAATGACGTTGTCTCCGGTGTCGGCAATGAAGATCTCGCCCAGCGGATCGATCGCGATTCCGTTTTCCAAGGACGACGTACTAATGACAGGAGGACCAACGAGGGACAGATTCGAGATGGCGCCTTCGGGCGAGATTCTCATGAATCCAGGCGTAAGGATATTGCCAGCCGCGTCCGCCGCGATGGCAGTCGGGGTGTCATTAAGTTTGATCAGCGTAGTGATGATTCCAGCCGGGGAGATTTTTCGGAGGCGCAGGTTTTGGTCGTCCGCCACAACTACGTTTCCCATCGAATCGACGGCAAGCCCCCAGGGCACGTTTAACTGAGCCTGAGTTGCCGGCCCGCCGTCGCCTGAATAACCGCGCGTACCGATCCCCGCAAGAGTCGAGATGATTCCGTCGGGAGTAATTTTTCGCACCCGATTGCCGTAGAACTCAGTGACGTAGATCGCACCGTTGTGATCGATTGCGATTCCATAAGGTCCGGCGATCACCGCGTTTGTCGCCTGGCCGCCATCCCCTAGATTGCAGCATGGCCCCCCACCGGCGATGGTCGTAATGGCACCGTCGGCGGCGACCCTCCGAACCCGGTTATTAACCGCGTCGGCGATCAGAAGATTGCCGGCGAGATCCACTGCCAGTCCGACTGGCCCGTTGATCTGCGCCTTCACGGCGGGCCCGCCATCGCCCGAAAATCCCGCTGTGCCGTTGCCGGCGATGGTCGTGATGGTTCCGTCGCGAGCGACTTTGCGGACCCTTGAGTTGCTGTAGTCGGCGATGTAAACATTTCCCTCGCGATCCGCTGCCAACCCTTCCGGGTTCAAGAACTGGGCGTTGGTCGCGGGGCCGCCGTCACCGATGTTGGTTGGACTCACGGTGCCTGCGACAATGGCGATCACGCCACGGGGGTCAATCTCGCGTATCTCACCAGCCGACTGATTGGTCACGTAGATGTTGCCGCCAGGATCGACGGCGACTGCGCCGGCGGCGGCGTGGTAGGCCGAGAACGCGCTGAGGCAACAGTCCGGGCCAATCACCTGAACGGTGCCGTTCGGCGCGATCCGCAAAACCGATTCGTTCGTGACGATTACATCGCCGGCCGGATCCAGGGCGAGTCCGGTCATCGAGCCCAGAGAGCTCGCCAGCGTCGTCAGGGTGCCGTTGGTTGTCAGCTTGATGACGCTGGCGGTCTGGAGGTCGGCGATGTACAGGGTCCCGGCGGCATCGATACGGCCAACCCGGCCGGCGACACGCCAGGCAACACGGTCGTGATGATTCCGTTCGGGGAGACTTTTCGGAGCGCGTTGCGCTCTCCGATATACAAGTTTCCCGAGCGGTCCAAAGCAACTGTTTGCGGCGAACTCAAGAAGGCCTCGGTGGCGGGAGATCCATCGCCATCGCTTCCGCCTCCTGCGACCGTCGCAATCGTGCCTTGCGCTGAGATTTTCTTGACGCTTCCGCCGAAGAACTCTGCAACATAAATGTTGCCCTCGTTATCCACGGCGAGCCCGGCCGGCAGGTTCAGTTGGGCGCTGAGGGCTGAGCCGATCGGGCCCGGGATACCACTTCCGGCAATCATCGTGAGAGTGCCGGCGGAATCGACTTTGAAAACACAATTGAAAAACGAGCTGAAATAGAAATTACCCTGGGCGTCCGCGGCCACTCCGACGGTTCCGCCGACGGAGACGCTGACCGCCGGCACCGGCCCTAGCGGCGGGCCCCCGCCCAGCGTGGAAAATCTGTACTGTTGACCGGCGCCAAAAGCAGATACGCACAAAACAGATGAAAACACGATCGCATAGTAGATGTGCCGCACTGAGCCCATTCTACCCTGCGTGACAGCCGGGCTTCTCATCACTCTTCTGCACGGTTCCCAACGCCGACAGCTTGTCTGATCGTCGCCATACAAATACCCTCTCCGTCTCCCGGCAACCGAATCCGCGTGGACCTTAGAAAAACGGGTCAGGCGGGCCGGGGATCTACCTGAGCCGTTTTCCTGCCATTCGCGCGTATAATGTTTCGGGGAGGGAAATTATGCGCCGTCTGTTGGTTACAACCGTATTGCTGGCCTCGGTACTCGCGGGGTCGCTCTCAGCACAGGACAAGAAACGCGTTGCCGTCATGAACTTCGACTACGCCACCGTCTATTCCGGCGTGGCCGGCATTTTCGGATCTAACGTGGACGTGGGCAAAGGCATCGCCGACATGCTCGTCGACCGCTTGGTGCGCGACGGCACGTATTCGGTGATCGAGCGCAAGGAACTCGACAAGCTCCTGACCGAGCAGAATTTCTCGAACAGCAACCGCGCCGATCCGGCCAGCGCGGCGAAAATCGGCAAGCTCCTGGGCGTCAGCGCCATTATTGTCGGCAGCATCACCCAATTCGGCCGCGATGACAAGAAGACTTCGGTCGGCGGCGGCGCCATCGGCGGCATCACCGGTCGCTTCGGCGTGGGTGGCATCAGCAAGAGCGAATCCAAAGCGGTGGTGGAAGTCACCGCGCGCATGGTGAGCGTCGATACCGGCGAGATTCTGGCCGTGGCCGAGGGCAAGGGGGAATCCTCGCGCGGCGGTACCGGGCTGCTGGGCGCGGGCGGCGGTGGCGGCGGAGCCGGCGGCGGCGGCATGGACATGAGCAGCAAAAACTTCGGCGCCACCATCCTGGGCGAAGCGACCAACAAGGCAGTAACCATGATGGCCATGGATTTCAATTCCAGCGCGGCGAAAATCCCCACCGTGGTGATTCCGGTCGACGGCCTGGTGGCCGACGTGAACGGGTCCACCGTGGTGTTGAATGTCGGCTCGTCCGTCGGCTTGAAGGCCGGCCAGGTGCTGCAGGTGGTCCGCACGGGACGCGAGATTAAAGATCCGGCCACGGGCAAAGTGCTCCGCCGGACGGAAACTCCGGTCGGGTCGGTCACCATAACTTCGGCCGACGCCGGGTCTTCCGAAGGGACGTTTTCGGGGAATGAAACGGTCCAAGTCGGCGACCACGTCAAGCGGTAGTTTCCGCCAACCGAGCCGCGACTGTGAAGGAGCGGTTCACCTCACAGGAGGCCAGCCATGAACATCGGCGAGCGCGTGGGCGATTACGAAATCGTCCAGATCCTCGGCGCGGGTGGAATGGGACAGGTGTACAAAGTACGCAATGTCTTTTCCGACCGCATCGAAGCCATGAAAGTTCTGTTGCCCAACTTGGGCGGCGACACCGAACTGGCCGAGCGTTTCCAGCGCGAAATCAAAGTCCAGGCCGCTCTCGACCACCCCAACATCGCCCGCCTCAACACGGCGCAATTGGCGGGCAACCAGTTGATCATGGTGATGGAGTACGTCGAGGGCCAGTCAGTCGAGGCGCTGCTGCACCAGGGCCCTCTGCCTCTCCCGCAGGCCTTGAGCTGCATGGTCCAGGTATTGGACGCGCTGGCCTACGCCCACGCCCGCGGCGTGATTCACCGCGACATCAAGCCCCCCAACATTATGCTGACGCCGCAGGGCGTGGCCAAGCTGATGGATTTCGGGATCGCCCGCATGGAAGCCGACCGCCGCCTCACCCAAACCGGCCACGCGGTGGGTTCGCTGTTCTACATGTCGCCGGAGCAAATCAAGGGTGTGAATCCCGACGCCCGGTCCGACATCTACTCGCTGGGCATCACCATGTACGAAATGGTGACCGGACGCCGTCCGTTTGATGGCACCAGCGATTTTTCGATCATGGCCGCGCACTTGGAGCAGAAGCCGGTCGCGCCCATCGAAGTGATCCCGGGCGTGCCCAGCGAGTTGAGCGAAATCATCCTGATGGCTATCGCCAAGGATCCGGTGACCCGCTTCCAGTCGGCCCAGGCCTTTCAGGCGGCCCTGAAGAGTCTGCCGGCGGCACAGGGACCAGGCGGGACCTTGCTGCGGCCTCCCGCGCCTCCGCCGGTCCCGGTTTCCGCCGTGCCGCCGACGGTGGTGAACACTCCGATGAATCTCCCGCCGGGCGCGCCTCCGCCACCGTTGCCCCAGGCGCCGATGGCTCAAGTTCCAGCGGCACAAGCGCCCATGGCCCCGGCTTGGACGGCGCCCCCGCCGCCCCAATTCGCGCCTCCGGCCTACGGCCCGCCTGCCATGCCTCCGGTGGCCCCCAAATCCAGCCGCCGCGGTCTGTACATGGCGCTGGGGTCGGTAGCTACGCTGTTGGTGCTCGCGGCCGCAGTCGTCGAAGGCCCTAAACTGTGGCGATCCGCCGCAAATATGGCCGCACCGGCGAGCGGAAACCAGCCGCCGGCTTCAGGCGCCGGCCAACCAGCCGAACCACAACCGGCCAATCCATCGGGCCAGACCGGAGCCGATCCCGTTGCAGCCCAGCCCGTCGAGCCCCAGCCTGTTCAGCCCGCGCCGGCCCAGCCCGCGCCGGCCCAGGCCCCGGTGGTGCAGGCCAAACCGGTGCAAGCCAAACAGTTGAAACCGGCTCAGCAGCAGCCCGTACAAGTCCAGCAACCGCCCCCGGTGCAACAACAAGCGCCTCCAGTACAGGCCCAGCAACAGCCACCCCCTGCGCAGCAGCCGCCCCCGGTGCAGCAACAGCCGCCTCCGGTGCAAACCCAGCAGCAGCCAGTCAGCACCGGACCCTCGGTGCAGCAGATGAACGAACTGCGGCAGGAGTACAACCTGCTGGCCGTGCGCGTGAGCGCCGCCAAGAGCGGGCTGGGTTCCATCCAACAACAAATGCGCCGCCAGGGGTTGGACCTGCGGGGCGACATTCTCGAAGCCGAATCCCGCATGGACTACCTGATGAAGGAAGCCATGGATTCCCTGCGCGCGAACGACCCGGCCGCCACCAAAAGCGAAATGCAAATGGCTGAGCGCGCGCTCGAAACCATAGAGAAATTCCTCGGCCGCTGAGAGTGGGGCTAGGCTTTCAGCCTGCCGCCGCCTTTTGAGGCGGCGCGTCGCCCGGTGGATTGTGCAAGGTTAAGACGCCGCGCAAAAGCACGGCGGCAGCCCGGAAGGGCTGGCCCCACCATTTCACGCGCTTCAGAGACGGGACGGCACCCGATTTCTGAATTGTGTAGAGCAGTTCTGACGTCGGGCGTTCGCCGAGGGCGTTCCCAGGACCGCAGCCGATTATTATCCGACGCCGAGTTTTCTTAACGCCCATCGTAGCCGGGATGCGGCAATTCGGTATTGTGAGATAGGCCGCCTTCAGGCTCAGCAACCGTGATTTCTGAATTTGTTCGCTCCTATCTCCCGCTGGACAACCGCCTGGGGCTTGGCGTCAGCGACTCGGTGATCTTCACCCTGGCCGTGTTGCTCGCAGCGCTGGTTCTGGCGCGATCCTGGCTGGAGAGGCCGGCGCGAGCGCTGGCGCAGAGAAGCGTTTGGTGTCTGCTTTTGCTGGCGGCGCTGCCGGTGATTCTGCGGCTCGCGCTCTTGCCTGGGCATCCGGTCCCCACGCCCGACACCGCCGACGATTTCAGCTACCTGCTGCTGGGCGATACCCTGTCGCACCTGCGGCTGGCAAATCCGGTTCATCCTCTGCACCGGTTTTTCGAAGCCGTATTCATCCTGCAGGAGCCGAGTTATGGATCGATGTTTCCTCTCGGCCAAGGGATCGCGCTGGCGCTGGGGCAAGTCGTGTTCGGCAGCCCCTGGGCGGGGGTGGTGCTCTCGGTGGCAGCCTTGTGCGCGTCGAGCTTCTGGATGCTGCGGGCGTGGACCACCCCGCTGTGGGCGCTGATCGGTGCGCTGCTGGCCGTGTTCCAGTTCGGCCCACTGAGTCCATGGATGAACAGCTATTGGGGCGGAGCGGTCGCAGCGTCGGCGGGCTGCCTGGTGTTCGGATCGCTACCCAGGCTTCGCTCCGGATGGCGCCGCCGGGACGCAGCTCTGCTAGGCGCCGGTGTAGGCGTCCACATGTTGACGCGCCCCTTTGAGACGGCGCTTCTGGTGCTGTGCGTTCTTTTGTATTTCGCGCCGCTCGTGATTCGCGGGCGCGAATGGCGCGGACTGGCACAAGCCACCGTGATCGCCCTGCTTGCCGCCGTGCCCGCGGTCGCGATCACCCTGTTGCATGACCGCGCGGCCACCGGAAGTTGGACCACGCTTCCCTACATGCTGAGCCGCTATCAATATGGTGTGCCCACGACCTTTACCTTGCAGCCAAATCCAGCACCGCACCGGCCGCTGACGCACGAACAATCCATCGACTACCAGGCGCAGCGTCTGGTGCATGGCGAGGCAACCGATACCGTACGCAGCTATCTGTCGCGGCTGGCTTACCGCGTGCGCTTCTACCGGTTTTTCTTTCTTGCGCCGCTGTATCTGGTTCTGCCGGTTTTCCTGTTTTCCCTTCGCGAGTCCCGCTTCCTATGGGCGCTGCTTGCAGTGATCGTCTTCGCGCTGGGAACCAACTTCTATCCGTATTTTCAGCCCCATTACATCGCCGCGCTGACGTGTGTGTTCCTCCTGATCGCGGTCACCGCGCTGGAGCGCCTGAGCCGCTGGACCACCCGCGGGTCTCCGGTAGGAAAGGAGCTCGCACGCACCATTCTGTTCCTCGCCGCGGCGCAGTTTCTGTTCTGGTACGGAGTCCATCTTTCCGCCAGCCCGCAATTGTTGGACGCGTTGGGTCCGTACGAAACCTGGGATTACATCAACTACGGCGATTTCCAGGGACGCGCCGCAATCGACGGGCGTTTGGCCCAGTCGCCGGGGAAGCAATTGGTGTATGTGAGCTACTGGCCGCGGCATCTCTTCGATGAATGGATTCACAATCCGGCCAACATCGATGCATCCCGAGTAGTGTTCGCCGCCGATCTGGGCCGCGACGAGAATGAAACGCTGCGACGCTACTATCCGGACCGGACCGCATGGATTCTCGAACCCGATGCGCGGCCGCCGCGCTTGACGCCCTACCCTTCCCCGGCGCCCGAGGAACCGGCACAGCCCGCGCCGACCCAGCCGCCTCCGAAACGCGGCCGAAATCGGATCGATCCGAGCACCATCGAGACCGTGCGCTGATCGTTCGAGAACCCATACGCAGCGCGGGGTGTATACTTGCCGGGAAGCACTTCTTTGTGGCCACTCCCATGAATCAGCCCGCCACGGCCTCCGCCGCGAACGATTCCCAGCCCGCTCTCGTCAGCCAGCGCCACGCCTGGTACGCGGTAGTCGTGCTGATGCTGTGCTACACGCTCTCCTTCATCGACCGCCAGATCCTCAGCCAGCTGGTCCCCTTCATCAAGCGCGACCTGGGCTTGAGCGACACCCGCATCGCGCTGCTGCAAGGTTTGACCTTCGCCATCTTCTACACCTTCATGGGACTCCCGCTCGGCCGCATGGTCGACACTCTCAACCGCCGCAACATCATCGCGAGCGGCATCTTCGTGTGGAGCATCTTCACTGCCGCCTGCAGCGCCGCGCGCACGTTTACGACGCTGTTCTTGGCCCGCATCGGCGTAGGCGTGGGCGAAGCCGCGCTGAACCCCGCCGCTTTCTCCACCATCGCCGACTATCTGCCGAAAGAGCGCCTGGGCATCGGCCTCAGCGTGTTCTACATGGGCGTGTACTTGGGCTCGGGCCTATCGTTTTTGATCGGCGGCCTGGTGCTTGATTCAGTGGCGCACATCCCAAGCGTGACTGTCCCGATCCTGGGCACCATCGCTTCGTGGCGGCTGACGTTTTTGGTCGTCGGCATCCCCGGTCTCTTGTTTTCGTTGTTGGTTCTGACGATCCGCGAGCCCGTGCGCCGCGGCCTGGCGCGCAATCGCGAAGGCCAAGTCACGCGCATCAGCACCGCCCAAGCCATCGTCGAAATGCGCCAGCGCTGGAAATCGCTGGCCGGAATCTCCATCGCCATGGTGTTCCAGTCCGGCTGCAACTACGGCCTGTTGTTCTGGACCCCGTCGTTCTTTCAGCGCGTCTACCACTGGACCCCCGGCCAGTCCGGACGCGCCCTGGCGCTGATCGTCGCCCTATTCGGATGCGCCGGCCAAGTCTTCGGCGGCTGGCTGTGCGACCGCTGGCAGAAGAGCGGCCTCCGCGAAGCCGCTCTCAAGGTGTCCATGCTCAGTTGCATCGCCACTCTGGTGCTGATGGTGCCGGCGTTTCTGGCGCCCACTCCCTGGCTGAGCGTCGCGCTCATGGGGCCCGCCTTCTTTGCCCTGTCCTGGTCCATGGGCCCAGCCCCGGCGGCTCTGCAGGTGATCTTTCCCAACCAGGTGCGCGGACTGGTCAGCGCCCTGTACATTTTCATCCTGAACATCGGCGGCCTGACCCTCGGACCGTTGCTGCCCGGCGTGTTCAACGATTACCTGTTCCACGATGAGCACATGCTGGGCGCGTCGATGGCGCTATGGATCGGCATGGCGTCGGTCTCGATGCTAGTGCTGTTCCGCGCGACGTACCAGCCCTATCGCGTCGATTACGACCGCATGCAAGCCGCCTCGGCGCAAGCCTAATGCGCAAGCCCCGCTCTCAAGCGATTTCCGGCGCGCACCGTGGCGCACGCACTCATGCGTGCCGTGTCGAGACTCGTCTCGACACAATTCGCCGCCCGCGCCAATCTCCATCGTTCCGATGAGCGCCCGCGCGTCCATGTTTCCGTTGTTGGCGTTTCTATTACTAGCCGCGACCCTAGCCTTCGGCCTGTTCGGAATCGAGCGCAGCTTGTGGCTGGACGAGGCCTGGGTGGCCAACTCCGTCCACGCACCCACCCTCCGTGAGATGTTCTATTATCCCGGCTGGCTGCAAACCAGCCCCCCGCTGTTTCTCTTGCTGGAGCGCGCCACCATACACCTCTTCGGCTTGTCGAACGCAGCCCTGCGAGCAGTTCCACTAACACTCGAAATGGCCGCCGTGGGACTGTTCTTCGCCGCCGCCCGCCGTGTAGCCGCCCTGCCCTTAGCAGTCCTGGCAACCACGCTAGTCGCCTTCCATCCCGTGGCCATCGAGTACTCCCGCACGGCGAAACAATACAGCGGCGAAGTAGCCGCCTCCGCCGCGCTGCTGGCCGCCGCGTCCGCATATCTCGGAAACGCCTCCCCGCGAACCTTCCGTTGGCTGCTCGTCGCACTCTTGGTGGCGCCACCGTTGTCCTACCCGGCCGTGTTTCTAATTCCCGGCCTGGTCGTCGCGGTGTGGGCCACGGGCGATCGCCGCGGTGCCGCGTGGCTGGCTCTCACGGCCAGCTCCGTACTAGCGATCCTCTATCCGCTGTTCATTCGACCCAATTACTCCCCAGCCCTGCGCCAGTTTTGGGCCGCGTCCTCCGAGCATGTATCGTCCGCTGCGTTGATCGCTGCGATTTGCCTGTGTGCCGGTGCCCTGGCATGGTTTGCATTCGCGGCCGGCGCACGCCAATGGATGTACTGGATCTGCGCGGTCCCTGGCCTTCTGTTGGTCGCTAGTTCAGCGCTAGGATGGTACCCCGCGACCCCCCGCACTTGGCTGTTTGTGCTGCCGTGTCTCGTGATGCTGTTGGCGATACTAGCGGACGAGTTCCTAGGTCGCTGGCCGCGCATCGTCCCAGCGGTCTCGACCATGGTCTGGATCGCCGCCGCCGCCATCCCCCTGGCCGCCGCGTGGCGGCAAGTTCACCAGCACCGCAACCTCCCCGGAGAGGATTTCGCCGGAGCCGTCCAGTTCCTCCGCCAGCACGCCGCGCCCGCCGATCTGCTGCTGGTCCATCCCTCGGTCAAGGAAGGTTTCGAGCTATACGCCACCATGGAAGGCTTCGCCGCGCCGCGCCCCGTCTACGGCGCCACCGGCTGGCCCTGTTGCGTCCGCGATCACCTGGCCCCGCCGCATTCGTCCACGCGGCAAGCCGTGATCGACGATCTGGAAGCCAAGATCCCCCGAAGTTTCTCCGGCCGCGTCTGGCTAATGTATTCGAGCCGCCCCACGCAATGGGACTACACCGGCTTGGACGAAGGCAACCTGTGGCGCAGCCAGGCGTGGGCCATGGGCTGCCCGCCGGAGCAATTCGTAGCCTTCACCAACGTAGCCCTCAGCCCGATGGTGTGCAGTGCCCGCACCGCGCCGTCCGCAACCGAACCGCGCCGGTAACGGAGCGGCACGCAGTTATCCTGAGAAAGAATGCAAAGCGGCATTGCCACAGCAGCGTCGACGGCCGCCGCCGCAGCTCTAGCTGGAGCCGGCCTTCTAGCGTGGGCGGTCCGCGGCCGAGCATCGCACGTATTCGGCGATTCCGTCTGGCGCGGCAGCCGAGCAACCCAGCAGCTAGCCCTAACCTTCGACGACGGCCCCAGCGAATCCACGCCTGCACTGCTGGCGATCCTCGAGCGCCACCGCGTTCCAGCGACCTTCTTCATGTGCGGCCGCAACGTGCAGCGTTGCCCCAACATCGCCCACCAAGTGGTCATCGCAGGCCACGAACCTGGCAATCACAGCCACACCCATCCGCGCTTCGATTTCAAATCTCCCGAATTCATCTTTCAAGAACTAGCCACAGCGCAGCAGATCATTCAATCCACCACAGGCGCAACCCCGCGCTGGTTCCGCGCACCCTACGGCGTCCGCTGGTTCGGCGTCGGCCCCGCGCAACTACGCCTGGGACTGACCGGCGCAATGTGGACCATAATCGGCCGCGACTGGCGCTGGCCCGGGCCCCAAGTCGCGTCACGACTGATCGCCAAGTCCGCGCCAGGATCCATTCTCTGCCTGCACGACGGCCGCGTACTCGAGCCGAATCCCGACATCCGCGCGACGCTAGAAGCAGTCGAGCAAGCCATCCCCCGCCTGCAAGATCGCGGCTTCCAGTTCGTCACGCTAAGTCAGATGTTCCCCAGCCCCTGACAGCCCGTCTTATCGGCGTTCATTCACGTCCATTAACGGCCAAAAAAGGAGCCCTGAAGTACTCGTCGAGTTTCTCGTACCCGCGATCGCCCCGAGGAATCAGCCCCGGCGAACCTTCCGACCACCACACCAGAACCCGCCCCGCCAGGGACTCATCCGTGCCCAAACGAAAGACCGCGTCAGCCACCTCATCGAGCGAAAGGAGCCTCGAAGGAACGCCTCGTTCCGCTCGCTGTTCCGCGGTGAGCGATTCACAGTACTTTCGAACGTGCGCGGACGCGATCCATCCCGGCGCCAAGCAATTCACGCGGATGTTTTCCTTTTCACCCAACCCAGCCAGCATAGTAGTGAGCCGGATAATCGCTGCCTTAGCGAGATCGTAACCCGGCGCAGGATTCTTCCGTCCATGCCACAGCCCGGTGATGGAGGTCATATTGACGATGGCCCCACCGCCGCTGCGCCGCAGAGCGTCGATCGCCAGCCGCGTCCCGTACATCGTCCCGTAGACATCGGTGGGGAGATTTACGTCCCAGTGCTCCAGCGGCTCGTCCGGCCGAATGTCCGGCCCGGAAGCATTGTTGACGAAAACACCCAATCCTCCAAAGGTCCGTTCGCCGAAACCGACCAGCTCCCGGACCTGCTCCTGGACCCGCACATCCGCCTCGAAAAAAGCGGCCTGTCCCCCAGCGGCTTCAATCAAGCGGACGGTTTCAAGGCCGCCGGTCTGATCGATGTCCGAAACCACCACCGCAGCGCCTTCGCGCGCCAATCGAAGCGCAATCGCGCGTCCCGACCCGTCCGCCCCAGCGCCGGTGACTACCGCCGTTTTGCCCTTCAAGTCCATACGTTTGGGCAGAGTAACATAATCGACAGTGACACTGGCTTCAGCCCGTGACCCGTACCCGTGACCGTAATCCGCCTGTAGGGAACCGCTGTCATCACCTGCGCCCGTCGATAGAACGATTTTCCGGTGGTGGCTGGCAAAGCGAGGGGTGGGAATGCGAGGGGAAGGCAAGTTTGCGCCTGCGAGTCGTAGGGTGGGCCG
>DATNJC010000167.1:0-4946 GCA_035604115.1 Bryobacteraceae bacterium
CTCGTTCACCCGCAAGGTGAAACCTCCTGCTCCTGCTTCACCAAAACGGGCTTGACTCAACCGCCCACTTGAAGCCGTTCGCCACACATCTCTCGCGCACTGCGCACTCCAGCACCGCCGGTTACGGACGGATCACGGGCAGCGCCAGCCGCCTCGAAGTCTCGCGAGCCTTTAGCTGCAACACCGGGCTTCGGCGCTCAACGTGCTCACGGCATTCCGGGAGGTAACCGCCATGACCACGGCCTACCGGCAGGTTTACAGCGCGATATGGATCGAGGTGTTTCTAGTGCTCTCCGGAGCGCTGGTAATCGCGGGACTCTCTCTACTGCGCTGATAGCGCGGCGGGGCTCAAAGGCATCTTTGGGGCGGTAGGTGCGTCTCTCCTGCGCCCGCAGTTAGCCGGCGCCGCACCTCACTTCCGGGACAAGTAATTCAGGTAAGCGGTCAAATCAGAAATGTTTTGTGGCGATAGAGCAGGCCAGTCCACGCCCTTCTCCCGCATCTGCTGATGCATCCAGCGGGTCGGACCCCAGGCGATGGCGGCCATCGAAAACGGCGTGAAGACCTTGCCGGGCCGCGGGCTCACGGCGGCGTGCGTAGCCGGGTCGCTATGGCACATGGAGCACCCCTTGACCGCGAAAGCGAGTTGACCGAGCGTGACGTTCCCTTCCTCCCCCCGGTATTGCAGCTCCCACACATAGGCCAGGATCTTCCGCATGTCCGCCTCGGAAACAGCCGGGAACGGTCCCATCAGAGGGACATGGTTCCACACACCCGCTCCGATATCGAGAAACGTCTTGTTATCCAGCCGCGTTTCGAGCGCGAGCGCACCCTGGTGGCATACCTGGCAGTTGTGCTCGAATGGAATCTTCCCGCTGGCCGCTTCCGGCAGCGAGAACCAATGCTGGGGCGCGACTTTTTGAACATATTGAACGTAGGCCGCCAGATCCATCAAGTCCTCCCCGTCCAGCGTGGGCCAGTCCCTCTTGCGGAAGGCAGTTACTTTCTTCATAGACGAGGCGTGATTCCACATCTGGTAGACCAAAGTGACCGGATCATCCACCGTTTTCCAAGCGGAAACCGGCGGGCCCGCGCCGCGCGCCGGCCAGCCCAGCGAATGGCAATCGGCGCATTTCTTTGAGCTGAAAACTTCTTGCCCATGCCGCGTGTCGGCCGGGAATTGCAAAATGCGAACCGAGTAGAGATAGGCGAATAAGTCCTGCCACTCCGCCTCCGCCAGCGCCGGCCGCCCCGAGCGCTTCGCCGAAACCTGGTTCCACATGTTGGAGGTGTGATTCCACAACGAGCTGGCAAGCGATGCGGGCGTGTAGGCAGAGCTGGGATTCCCGGCCAGATCCGGCGCCGTGGCATTAGCCTCGTGGCCGATGCCTTCCCGGTTCACGGTGTGGCATTCGAGACAACCCTGCTGGTCCAGCACGATCGAGCCCAGTTGCGCGTCGCCCGCCCACGCACAAACGGCTACGGTAACGAACAACGCCTTCTTCATGCCACTTCTACTCGCATCCCGATGGCCACGGAGACCCGAATTCTATCCGTTGCAGGAATTGGAATTACGCGACGCGTAAAGGCTGCCCGGCGGGCTTTCGAGGCGCGCGGCGTGAGATGCCAGCGCAGTTTTGGCGCTTTGGCGCAAGTTGCAGCCTCGCAATAAATCGTACAGGATGGTGGCCGATTTCAGCCGGACCGGTGATGTTCGGCCAGCCGCGCACAACAATAAATCATTGATATTCTATGGCTTACGTTTGGAACGTAAATTGCTTTATTAACAGCGGAGGTGGATCATGAAAAAAGGATTGCTAGTCCTGGCGGCGGCAGTGATGGCCCTGGCGCCGATGAGCGCGTCGGCCGCGATGGTGCGCGGCGGAGTTGTGGTGGTGGGTCCGCGGTTCTACGGCGGCGGATTCTATAGCCCGTTCTGGGGGCCGTATTGGGGTCCTGCGTATGTGGGTCCCTACTACGCTTATCCGAACTCGGGTGAAGTGAAGCTCGACACCAAGGTGAAGGACGCTCAAGTGTTCATCAACGGCTCCTACGCCGGCACAACCCACGACAACCGGACCATGCGGCTGCGCCCCGGCAACTACAACATCGAGATTCGCGAAGGCAGCACGACGCCCTTTGCCGAGCAGGTGTATGTAGTCGCGGGGAAGACAATTCATCTGCAACCGCAGCTCTAACGGGCAACTCGCCCGCAGCCCCGATTGGCGGCCTGGTGGCTGAATTCGGCCAGATTGGCCATGTTCGGCCAGGCCTCCAATCGCAGTTGCTTGATCCTGCGAAACTTCGGTTTGGTATGGGAAGTGCACCTCATTAAGCGGAGGTGGATCATGAAAAAAGGATTGCTGGTTCTGGCAGCGGTTGTATTAGCACTGGCGCCCATGAGCGCCTCGGCAATGACAATACGTGGCGGGGTCGTGGTAGTGGGCCCCGGAGTCTACCCCGGATGGTACGCCCCATTCTGGGGACCGTATTGGGGTCCCGCCTACATGGGTCCCTACTACGTCTATCCGAATTCGGGCGTAGTGAAACTGGACACCAAGGTGAAGGACGCCCAGGTATTCATCAACGGCTCGTTCGCGGGCACGACGCAGGCGAATAAAACGATGCGGCTGCGCCCTGGCAGCTACAACCTAGAGATTAAGGAAGGCGGCAAAACCTCCTTCGCTGAGCAAATCTACGTAGTAGCCGGCAAGACCCTGCACCTGCACCCCGAGTTGTAACAAGTTATATGATGCGGTGCACCCTGCCCAGGGTTAATAACCCCGCCCGTGAGGGCGGGGACTCAGCCATCCGAGCCTGACAACAACATTGCGGGGACAGCGTGCGGGTGATCGCCGGTGATCCACGCCTTCACCACCGTGATGACCGAGAGGCGACCCGCGAATCGCGCTCAGATCTCGAAACGATTAGGGAAATTCCGATTAAGGAAGTTCTTGACTTTCCAGCCCCAACCATTACAATCGTTGGGGCTCCCCTTTTCGGCAGATTCCGGTACATTCGTGCAAATCTCCCGCTTGTGGGCCGATTGCGAGTTCCCTCCGCGCGCGCCCGGCGAGCGCCCACCGGCAGTGTCAGAGCAAGAAAGATGAAAAGCCGATGCTTCTGCGGTCCGGCAATAGCTCTCTCCTGCATGGCTATGCTAGCGGTGGCGGCACAAGCCACCACAGTCTTTAACGGCGGCTTCGAGACCGGTGATCTCACCGGCTGGACGCTCACCAACAGCAGCGTGTTCGACGCGGTGTGCCAGGCCGGCAATCCGATCGGCGCGGCAACCTGCATCGTGCACAGCGGCAACTACGCCATGAGCCTCGGTCACGCCGGCGGCGTTACGACGCTATCGCAGAGCCTCGCGACCACGCCCGGCGTCATGTACAACTTGGAATTTTACCTGGCCAACGACAACCCGTCCGATGTCGGCGTCGAGACCTTCCAGGTCCTGTGGGACGGTACCAGCGTCTACTCGCTATCCAGCCCGCAACCATCCTTCCCGTACACGCTGGTCAGCCTGGACGTCACGGCGGCGACGAATTCGACCACCCTCTCATTCCTGGCGCAGCAAGACCCTTCGCAATGGTTCCTGGACGACGTCTCCATCCAAACAATTCCAGAAGCCGCGACGATTCTGACGCTGGCGTCCGGTCTCGTAGCCCTGGGTCTAGCGCGCCGGCGTTAAGCGTATACATTCCTGTCTTATCCGTGGCCCAAAAGAAAGATCCCCCGAGCTGCCTGGGCTCCCAGAAAGTACTTTACATTACAAAGGTCTTGCTGTATAGTAGACCCATGGTCAAACGTCTGTGCGCGATCTTGTTCATCTTCGCCTGCACTTCCGTTGGTTGGATGATCCTCGGAGCCACGATCTGGAACCGCACCAACTCAGCGGGCGACCGCACGCGCGGCAGCGTGCAGTCGATCTGGGGCACCGCGCAAACCCAAATCGCGCCCCGGGCCGAGTACACGGTAGCGGTTCCCTACCGGGAAACGATCAAAGAAAAAGGAGTGCAGCGCATCGTCGAAAAGACGAGAGACGCAGTCTACTCGCTGCGTCCAACGTCCAGCGAAGTAGCCGCTGGCGTCAATCTGGCCCATCGCAAGAAAGGTTTGCTGTGGTATTCCACGTATCAGGTCGCGTTCCGTGGCGACTACGAATTCACCAATCCCGACGACGTGCAGCGCGAGCTCACCGTGACCCTGCCGTTCCCCGCGTCCAAAGCCATGTACGACGATCTACAATTCCTGGTGAACGACCAGCCCCACAGCGTAGAAACGGGGAAAACCGGCGCCTCGGTCGACACGGCCGTCGGTGCGCACCAAACGGTAAAGGTGCACGTAGCCTACAAATCCCAAGGCCTGGATTCCTGGCGCTACGGCTTCGGCCCAGATGTAACCCAAGTCGCCAATTTTCACTTGCGCCTGATCACGGACTTCAAGGACATCGACTTCCCCGAAAATTCGCTGGCCCCCAGCGAGAAGCGCGAATCCGCAAACGGCTGGATTCTCGACTGGAACTACAAGAACCTGCTCTCGGGCTACCAGATCGCGCTGATCATGCCCGACAAACTCCAGCCCGGCCCGCTAGCGGCGGACATCAGTTTCTTCGCGCCCGTCTCGCTGTTTTTCTTCTTCTTTATGCTGTTCCTGATCACCACCCTGCGCTCGCTGGACCTGCATCCCATGAACTACTTCTTCCTAGCCGGAGCCTTTTTCGCTTTCCACCTGCTCCTCGCGTACCTGGTGGACCACATCGATATCCGCGCAGCGTTCGCGATAGCCAGCGCCGTCTCGGTGTTTCTAGACCATTTTCTGAGATAATATAGACCAGCTCTGGCGATCCGGCTGCAAGCAAGAGATGGCGAAGGCCTATTCTGACGATCTACGACGGAAGTTGTTGGAGGCGCATCAGCAGGGGGAAGAGAGCCTGGAAGAGT
>DATNJC010000168.1:0-6175 GCA_035604115.1 Bryobacteraceae bacterium
CGAGCTTGGAAGATCCGCCAACTGGAATTGCTGGAGCATGCCGTGGCCGCGGCCCTTACTGCGGTGAATTCAGAACACGCAACAGCCCATTTTCGCCACTGCGGCTATGGTCTATAAATACTCAGAAAATGGTCTAAGGGCCTTGCGCGGCGGCGCCACCGGGTTTTCGGCCACCGCTCCGGCCGGCCGCCCCTTGGCCCTGGCGATCGAAGTCCCCGACATCGCCCCGTGCGGGCAGTGCCGCGTGGACATGGTAAACGAATCGGGCCGCACCGCTTGGTCCGGACTTGCCGCCATTACCGACGGACGGCTGGTGATCACCGCGCCCGTCGAGCTAAGCTCGGGACTCTACTGGGTTCGCTTGTATACGGGCGGCGCCGATCCGGCGCGCGAATTCGGCCTGCGGCTGGAGTGACGACTCAGGCCAGCCACTCGACAGCCACATCCACCAGCAACGGCCCCAACCAGGAAGCCGCTTCCCTCTCGACCGCCTGCAGCACGCGCTCGGCGTGGCTGTGATCGGGTGAAACCGTGACTGCCGCTACCACTCCGTGCTGCCACGCATCCTGATACGCGATCTCCGACACCGCTACGTTGAACTTGCCGCGCAGACGGTCCTTGAGTCCCTTCACGTAGTGGCGCTTGTCCTTGAGAGAATGAGCTTCGGTCAGCCGGAGCTCGAAGGTGATTACGCCGATGGAGGGCACGAAAATTGGCAGGGCCCTGCCCCACTGCTTAGGCCAGGGCTTCTTGAGCCACGCGCTCGGTGGCGAACGCTTCCATGATGTCGCCGGGCTTGAGGTCGTTGTAGTTGGCTAGGGAGATACCGCACTCAAAGCCGGTCTTCACTTCGCTGGCGTCGTTCTTGAAGCGCTTCAGCGACCCGATCTTCCCGGTGTGGACTACCACGTTATCGCGCAGCAGCCGGACTTCGGACTGGCGCGTGATCGAGCCGTCGTCGACCATGCAGCCCGCGACGGTTCCCACCTTGCTGATGCGGAACACTTCCAGCACTTTGGCCCGGCCTTTGTATACTTCCTTGAACACCGGCTCCAGCATGCCGGTCATGGCGCGCTTAATCTCGTCGGCCAGCTCGTAGATGATGGTGTGCAGCCGGATGTCGACCTTCTCCTGGTCGGCCACGGCCTGCGCGGTGCGCTCAGGGCGGACGTTGAATCCGACGATGATGGCGTTGGACGCCGAGGCCAGCAGCACGTCGGTTTCAGTGATCGCACCGACGCCGGAATGCAGCACGCGAATCTTGACCTTTTCGTTGGAGAGCTTCTGCAACGTGTCGGTGAGCACCTCGGCGGTGCCGCCCACGTCGGTCTTGAGAATGATGTTCAGCTCCTTGGTCTCGCCTTCGCGCAACTGGTCGTGGAGCTGATCGAGCGTGATGCGGTTGGTCTTGGACATGGCCACTTCCCGCGCTTTGCCTTCGCGGTAGATGACAATTTGCTTGGCCTTGGCCGTGTCGGTGACCACCTGCAGCGTATCGCCGACCTCGGGCAAGGATTCCAGGCCCAATACTTCGGCAGGCATCGACGGACCGACTTCGCGGACCGGATGCCCGCGGTCGTCGAACATCGCGCGCACGCGGCCGAACACGGAGCCGCAGATAAAATAGTCGCCCACGTTCAGCGTGCCGTTGCGGACCAGCACGGTGGCCACGGGTCCGCGCCCGCGGTCCAGTTGGGCTTCGAGCACGGTGCCGGTCGCGGTCCGCGCCGGATTGGCCTTCAAGTCCTGCATGTCGGCGACGAGAAGAATCATTTCGAGCAGCAGATCCAGATTGGTCTTGGCGCGGGCGGAAACCGGGACCATGACCACGTCGCCGCCCCAATCCTCGGCCAGTAATCCGCGGTCCGCCAGCTGCTGTTTGATGCGGTCCGGCTGGGCATCGGGCTTATCGATCTTGTTAATCGCGACCACGATGGGAACGCCGGCGGCCTTGGCGTGGTCGATGGCTTCGAGCGTCTGCGGCATGACGCCATCGTCGGCGGCGACTACCAACACAACAATATCGGTAACCTTGGCGCCGCGAGCGCGCATGCGGGTGAAGGCTTCGTGGCCAGGCGTGTCGATGAACACGATCTTGCGGCCGTTCTTCTCCACATGGTAGGCGCCGATGTGCTGGGTGATGCCGCCGGCCTCGTGCTCGGCGACGTTACTGAGCCGGATCGAGTCCAACAGCGAAGTCTTACCGTGGTCCACGTGGCCCATGATGGTAACCACGGGGGGGCGCTTCTCGCGATCGTCCTCGACTTCGGTCTGCTGGATCTCGTGAGTGGTTTCTTCCTCGTAGCTGACTTTGTTGGTGGAGGCTCCGAAGTCGCGGGCCAGCTCCTCGGCCAGCTTCACGTCCAGAGTCTGATTGATGGTGGCGAAGATCTTTTTCTCCACCAGGCGCTTGACCACCAGGTTGGCCTTGACGTTCAGCTTTTCCGAAAGTTCCTTGACGGTGATGCCCTCGGCGATGGTGATTTCGCGGTCGACGGGCGGCGGCTCGAAGGACTCCTGACCACGTCGCGAAACCGGGCGGAGACGACCCTCTTCCTGATCCACATCGCGGCGCCGGTCGCGCGTACCGGGTTTAGTGGCGTGGCGGCGGCCCGCTTCGGTGGGCAGCGTCGCGGGTTCCGCGCGCAACGGCGAAGTCGGGTGCATGGCCCGGCCACGGGGCAGACGCAAACCGGCCGGAGGACCACCCGTTCCGGGACCGCTGGGGCCTCCCGGACCACGCATCAGCGGCTGTCCGGGGCGAACCGGACCGGTGTAAATCGGCCGTCCCGGCACGGGGCTGGAGGGCCGGCTGGTCGGAAATCCTGGACGGGCCGGCGCTGGAGCCCCCGGCATCGGCGCTCCGGGACGACTCAGCTTGGCCAGCATGTCGGGACGCGGTGGAACTACCGGTCGCGCCGCAGGCTGTCCCGCCAGATTGGGCTTGGCGGGCGGACGAAGGGGACCGCCGCTACTGATGCCGGTGCCAACACCGCTGCCAATGGTCCCGCCGGCTGTCTGCGGCGAGGGAGCGCCAGGCCGGATCGCCGGGCGGGGTGGAGCAGGCATGCTCGGAATCGTGCTGGCAAGCCCGGGCCCGGCGGGCGCAGGCGCGGGCCGCGTGGCTAGACCTGGGTGCAGAGGGGCCGCCTCTGCCGTGCGCCCTTCGGAGGCTGGCGGCATCTGCGGACGCGGATGCGCCGGTCCACTTAGACCGGAAGGGGCGGGACCCGAGGGAGCCAAACCGGAGGGAAGAGGTTGGCGCGGACCCGAGAGAATCTGTCCCGGCTTAGGCGGCGGTGGCGCGGGCTTGACCGGAATCGTCGCGCCCCGCGCGATGGTTTGCGAAACCAAAGGCGGAACCAACGGCGATCCCGTGGCCAAGGGCGGCCGCAAGGGGGCCACGCGCTGCGGAGGAGTGGCATCTTCTTGCGCTAGCGTTTCTCGCGGCTGCGACACCAACGCGTCTGGAGCGGGCGGAGGCGGCGCGGCCACTTCATGAGACGCACGAACTGTTTCATGAAAGGGACCCGGAGCCGAAGCCATGTGTTCGGGCGGCCTGGGCCCAACGCCGGCTTCGTGGGACGTGCGTGGCTCCTGTGCGTGCGGCTCTTCTTCGCCGCCCACCAAGCGGCGGCGGATCGCCAGCGCGACGTCGTCATCGAGCGAGCTGGAGTGCGTTTTCTTATCGGCGACACCCAATTCGGGCAAGATGTCAAGAATCACATTGGGCTTGACTTCCAGCTCGCGGGCCAGCTCGTTGATGCGGATCTTACTCATAGGTTGCGTCCCGGCTCTAGCTTCGAGCAGGGATGATTGTAAACACTCCTCGCCTGTTTTCAAAAAAGCTCAACGCCCTTCGGCCGGCAGCTCTTTGTTGTCTATCGTAACAGATTGTTCCGGGGAGGCTGGTTCGCCGGAGGCTGGTTCGCCGGAGGCCGGTTCCACCGACGCTTGTGCCGCGGAGGCCTCCTGCGCCGGGGCAATGTCGCCGTTCACGGCGGCTTCGCTCGCGGCGGCCTCGTTCACCGCAACCCCGGCTTCCGTCTGTCCGTCCGTCTGCGCAGCGGCTTCCGTCTGCGCCGCCGGGGGCGTGACTTCGAACTGGCCGTAGTAGGCTACCACAGTTTGCTGGATCTGCTCCACCATCTCGGGATCGACGCCGGGAATTTCTTCGAGCTGTTCGGGCGTCATCGCGCCGAGTTTTTCCACTGTGGTTACACCCCTCTCCACCAGTTTGTCCACGACCGCTTCCGACAAGCCGTGCTCCAACAGCACCGATACCGGCGCTCCGGGCACCACCAGCGCGGCCATTTGCGATTCGACTTCCTGGCGCTTTTCCTCTTCGCTCTTGATGTCGATACGCCAAGCCAGAAGCTTCGCGGCCAGGCGCACGTTTTGCCCCTTCTTGCCGATGGCCAGCGACAACTGCGTGTCGTCGACGATCACTTCCATGTGCTTGCCCACCGGATCGATGATGGTGACGCGCGAGATTTTGGCGGGACTCAGCGCATGCGTGGCGAACACCACCGGATCGTCGTTGTATTCGATAATGTCGATCTTTTCGCCGCGCAGCTCGCGAATGATGGACTGCACGCGCATGCCCTTCATGCCCACGCAGGCGCCGACGCTGTCGACGTCGCGGTCGCGGCTGGATACCGCGATCTTGGTGCGCTCTCCGGCTTCGCGGGCGCAGCCCTTGATCACCACGGTGTTGTCGTAGATCTCCGGCACTTCCTGCTCGAACAGGCGCATTACCAGTTCCGGCGCGCCGCGGGAAATGATTACGCCCGCGTTCTTACCGGCTTTTTCGACGCTCTTGATCACGCACCGGATGCGATCGCCGACGCTAAAGCTCTCCAGTTTGGATTGCTCTTTCTTGAGCAGCCGGGCTTCGGTCTTGCCGAGGTCGGCCACCAGGTCCTGGCCTTCGATGCGCTTCACCACGCAGGTGACCAATTCGCCTACGCGGCCCGAATACTCGGAATAGATGTTTTCGCGCTCGGCCTCGCGCACTTTCTGCAAGATCACTTGTTTGGCGGTCTGCGCGGAAATGCGGCCCAACACTTCGGTGGGCTTGGGGAAGCGGATCTCGCCGCCGACCTCCACGGCGGGGTCGTGCTTGCGGGCGTCCTCCAGGCTGATTTCTTTGTCCGCGTCGGTCACCGGGTCGGCGACGCGCTTTACTCCGAAAATGTGGATCGCACCGGTTTTTTCATCCAGGTCCGCCACCAGCTCTTCGTTGGTGTGGAAGTGTTTGCGGGCCGCCACCAGCATGGCGTCCTTGACCGCGTCCAGGACGATCTTGGGCTCGATTCCCTTCTCCTTGCTCAGGATCTCGATGGACTGATATATGCTTCCCAGGCTGCTCATATAGGTACTGTCTTCTGAACCTTTGTGGGGTTACCACTCGAACTTGAGGTTGGCGCGCTCCACTTGCTCGAGCGGAAACTGAACGCTCTTGCCGGGAGCGGGTTCGAGTGTGACGATTCCTTCGGCGAAGCTTTTCAATGCGCCCACCCAATGGCGCTGGTTTTCGACGGGCTCGCGCAAGGCGACCTTCACTTTGTGGCCGACGAAGCGCTCAAAATCGCGGGGCCGGGTGAGTTTGCGCTCCAGGCCCGGCGAGGTAACCTCGAAGGTATAGTGGCCGCCCGGGATCACGTCCTCGACATCCAGGATGGTGCCGACTTGCTGGGTAATGAACTCGCAGTCGGCATGCGTTACGCCTTCGGGCTTGGCTTCCCCTCCGGATGTTTGCGCGCCCGGAGCCCGGTCGATGGTGATGCGCAGCACGCGGCTGCCGCCGCCGCCCACTAATTCCACGTTCACGATCTCGATCCCTTCGCTGGCGCCGACACGTTCGGCGATCGCCAGTATCTGGTCTGTAATCGCCGTCCTGTTCGCCATGATGGTACCCGTCACGCCGCTGTTACATTCCGAGCAATAAAAAAGTGGGCTTTCGCCCACTGGGTTGGCTCGACAATGTCAGTATAACACCCGCGTGGCGGCAAGGGGCGGACGCGGTCAGTATGCCCGTAATCCGCCTGTAGGGAACCGCTGTCATCACCTGCGCCCGTCGATAGAACGATTTTCCGGTGGTGGCTGGCAAAGCGAGGGGTGGGAATGCGAGGGGAAGGCAAGTTTGCGCCTGCGAGTCGTAGGGTGGGCCGAG
>DATNJC010000169.1:0-22092 GCA_035604115.1 Bryobacteraceae bacterium
AACTCTTCTACCGCCTCGTGCAGCAGGCGGTTGTCGTCGATCCAGTGCCATACAAATCTCTGGTCAGGTGTGCCGCCGTCGGCTCAGACGCCGACCACAACCGGTAGGGGTCACCTGAGTGAAGTAAATACCCCACTTTCGCCATTTATGTCTGCGGCCTCTCCCAGTAGACCGCTCAGCAGAAATTCGGTGAAGACGCTATGCTCAAGATCCGGGCCTTCAAAGGCGACCTCGTCCCCCCTGCACGCTGCGATCAAAACGCGTCCCTCGGGGAGATACACCATAGATTTCAGAACGTCGTCCGATCTGACGCGAATACCGGAGTCCGGGAGCGAACTCGGGAGCGCCGCGCCTGAATGGCAACAATCAAGCATCAATAGAACCGAGGCCCCTTGAGGGGCGACGTTCGTGATCAAGTTTCTGATGGAGTCTAAGCTTGTACCTTGGTCGATTTCGTCTGCATCAACGGTAACGAGGTGTACACCCATGTCGGTGGACCAGCCATGCCCTGAAAAGTAAAGAACATAAAAATCAGCTTCTTCTCGGAAAAAGATGTTGACGTACTCAGCAAACCTCCTCCGCGTCACTTCTTCGTCGAGCAACTCTGTGACCTGAAAGCCGTACTCCTGAAGTTGTAGAGTAGCGCTGACATCCCTAGCGTCCTTGACGCATTTCGTAAGTGGATTCCCGGGATATGCATCTACTCCGACTACCAATGCGAATCTTTTTGGCATAACTGACACTAAAAGTCTACCATGTGTTATGTCAGTTGATGTAGAATCTTGCAACCATTGCGTGTTTAGTGACTACTCGGAGATTTGCCGCCACACCGGCCTGGGCCGTTTCGGCGCCTTGGGGAGTTCGCAAGTCTGACGCTCCAGCTCGCTAACGATTGTGGCACCCCGGGGTCGATTCTTAGACGCGGCGAATCCTGTGTAACCCTGCCCACATTCATGTGGGTCGCCGCTGTCTACGAGAATCTCGGGATTTTCCCTCGTTGCAGGCTATTCTCCGGGAGGTTTCGCCAAGCCCCAGCGGACCAGGTCGCGGTCAGAGGCGATGTTGGTTCCGGGTCCGTTTCCAAGAGAAACGCAGCGGCAGCCGGCGATTTCGTCGCGCATTACCTGTTACAGCGCGTCAACTGCCGTGAGCGGCGAGCGCCACGCCGGCTTTCGTGCGCGTGTCCCGGTTCGATGAACGCGCCGAACTTTTCACAACCCCTTTGGTCACGATTGACATCATGTTGCGCCGCAAGATCGCCGAGGCCGCGAGCACGCCTCCCATCATTGCGCCCGTGACTCCGGCCGTGGTCACGTCCGCGCCGGTCAGGTACAGGCCACGCACGGCGGTGCGCGGGCCCAGGCAGTTCAGCCGGAAGCGTTCGGGCACGGGCGCCAAACCATAAATCTCGCCGCTGGGGTGGTTGGTGAAGGCGCGCGTCGAGAGCGGCGTCGAAAGTTCGCAGACATCGATTTTGCCGCGCACTTGGGGCACCGCTTCTTCGAGGGCGCTCTTCAGACGTTCCGCCAAGCGGGCCTTCAACTCGTCGTACTCGACGCCGCGGTGTTTCCAGCGCGTGTCCGCCCATTTCTCGAACCAGGCGAACGGGGCCGGAGCGACGACTTCGATCGTGGCTCGACCGGGATAGCGGCTGGCGAAGGAGGGGTCTTTCGCGGACGGAAACGAAATGAAGAGTACCGGCAAGGGCCCGTCGCACGAGGCTTCCGACTGGGCCACGTTGGCGTCGTGGTCGGGACCGGGGCAAATCCAAAGGTTCCCGGGAACGATTCCCAGTTCTTCGCTGGTGGACTTCAGACCCACGTAAAGCGAGATGTGAGCCATCGACGGGGGAATTTGTTCGATCTTGTGAATCGCGTTTTGCGCTTCGCTCGACCCCGGAGGAAGCAGACGCCGGTACGTGTTCGCCGCGCCGGCATCGCTGATCACGGTCGAGGCGTGAAACTCACGGCCGTCCAGCATGCGCACGCCGGCGGCTCGACCGCGCTCGTCCACGAGTACTTCTTTGACCTCGGCGCTCACCAGCAGCTTGCCTCCGGCGGCCTCGATGGCCGGGAGCATGGTTTCGAGAATCGCGCCCGCGCCTCCCACCGGATACGCCGCGCCGTTGAAGTAGTGCTCCGCGATAATAGCGTGGACGCCGAAGCTGCTGCGGCCCGGAGGGAGCCCGTAATCCGCCCACTGGCCGGTGAGCACTCCCGCCAGTTCGCGGCTGCAGCCGAGTCCCGCGAGCACATCCGCGGTGGTGCGTCCGGCGTGGCGCAGGAATGGCGCGCGCATCAACCATCCCGCGATTCGCTCGATGGGTCCGGGCACGGCCTTGGACGCAAAGAAGAGACCACTCGACCGGGCGCAGCTTCGAACCGCTCGAAAGTAGCCGTCGATGGCCGGCCCTTCGAATGGAAAATAACCTTTAAGCCGGTCGCGAAAGCGTTCCGCGCCGTTCACGAACTCGTATTCGCGGCCGCCCAGGATCACACGATCGTAGACATCCGGCATGGCCTGCCATTCGAGCCGCCCATCCGTCAGGTGATCGAAAACGGCGCGCACTGGGGACGCCGGATCGTTCACCTGGCCGATGTAATGGACCCCTACGTCCCACTCATAGCCCGGCCGGTGGAACACATGGGTGAAGCCGCCGGCGGTGTAGTGGCGCTCCAGCACCAGAACGCGCTGTCCGGCATGGCGGGCGAGCAGCGAGGCCGCCGTTAAGCCGCCCATGCCGCTGCCGATCACGATGGCGTCGAACGTATCTTCGACGTTGGCCTGGTGGTAGCTGGCGACTCTCATAACCCGGTCCTCCTCAAGTGTTGACACTGTCTACATCCACAGTATAGGGTTTTATGTTGCGCATGTCAACATCTTTCTGCTATGCTCCTGGCATGGCTACCAAGCGGCCCTATCATCATGGGAATCTGAAGCCCGTCCTGCTGCAGGCGGCGGTCGGGTTAATCGCGGAAGTGGGGCCCGCGGCCTTCACCCTGCGCGAGGTGGCGCGGCGCGCCGGCATCTCCCACAACGCGCCGTATCGGCACTTCCGCGAAAAAGATGAATTGCTGGCAGCGGTAGCCACCGAAGGTTTCGAACGTCTGGCGGAGGCGCTCGGCGCACCGGAAAAGCCGACCCGCACGTCGACCCCGACCCCCGCGTTGCGCCGCTTTCAGGATTCCGGCCTGGCCTACATCCGGTTTGCACTGAGCGCGCCCGAACACCTGCTGGTGATGTTCGACTGGCCCTTGGCTACGGACCGCTACCCGGAACTTTCCGCGGCCGCCAAGCGTGCTTTCTCGGTCCTGGTTGGACTGGTGGAAGCCGCGCAGCGCGAAGGCAGCCTGCCCGGTGGCGACCCACTCCCCTTGGCCTGCATCGCCTGGTCGTTGGTTCACGGAGTCGCCAAGCTGGCCATCGCCCATCGGCTTCCTTTCAAGTCCGAATCCGAGATCTTGCGTTTTGCCGCCGGCGCGATCGAGGCGTTACATCAAGGGATGGCCCCGACGCAGCCGCTCGGATTGCGCCACCGCGGGCAAATTCCTTAACGTTAGGACATGTTGGCGGTCCATCTCGAATCCGGCCGCGTCGAACTGCGCCGCACCGCGCTCCCGCGAATCCAGCGAGGCTTCGCGCGCATTCGCCTTTTGGCCGCCGGTATCTGTTCCACCGATCTCGAACTGCAGCGCGGCTATTACGGATTCCGTGGCACGCCCGGCCACGAATTCGTGGGCGAAGTGGTCGGCGTGAATGCCACGAACGAAGACGAATCCAAGTGGATGGGCCGCCGCGTTTGCGGCGAAATCAACTTAGCCTGCGGCCACTGCGAATGGTGTGCCCACGGCCTCGGCCGTCACTGCCCCACGCGCACCGTGCTTGGGATCGTGAAACACCCCGGAGCGTTCCGCGAATTCCTCACCCTCCCGATCCGCAATTTACACGCCGTGCCGCGTTCCATCCCCGACGACCACGCCGTCTTCATCGAGCCGCTAGCCGCTGCCTGCGAAATCCTGGATCAAGTGAGCATCCCGCCGGGCCTGCCGGTGGCCGTGCTGGGCGATGGCAAACTCGGCCTGCTGGTGGCGCAAGTGCTCCAAACCCATGGCGCGCGCGTGCATCTCTTCGGAAGGCATCGGGAGAAACTGCGGTTGGCCGAACCCTCCGGCGTCACCACCGAACTGGTTCCCAAGCGGCTCCCGAAAGCGGCGTGGCCAATAGTTGTGGACGCCACCGGTTCCTCGGAGGGCCTGCGCGCGGCCATACACATGTGCATCCCACGCGGCACCGTGATCATGAAATCCACGGTGCACGGCCTGGTCTCGATCGACACCGCGCCGGCCATCGTCAATGAGGTGACGCTGGTAGGCTCCCGCTGCGGCCGCTTCGAACCGGCGCTGCGCCTGCTGGCCAAAGGCGCGGTCAACGTGAGCGGCATGATCTCGGAAACATTCGCACTCGACCAAGCCCCTCAGGCCTTTGCCACCGCCGCGACCAAAGGAGTCCTGAAAGTGCTCCTCAAGCCCCCGGACTAGCTGGAAACCGTCTGGCTGATTTGAATCTGCACATCGCGAAGCTCGATATCGGTATAGTTGGGAACGTCCGCGAAGATCTCCGCCCCGTGTGCGGCCGATGCCTTTTGCAACTCCTCCATCGAGTTGAAGTACAACCGGCCAATACACACGAAAGGGGCCGGCGCGCCCGAGCCCGGCGCCCCACCCGCGAGTCCCGTATCGATCTCGTAACGAATCATTCCAAAACTTTTGTACCGGTCCATGACCAAAGGCATGTGCTTCTGGGCGTAATAATCGTGATCGAACTTCTTGCCGGCGGCGTTCGGATAACAAACCGAGACACAGATCATCATCACTCCCCTAATGCAAACGTCCAGATCGAGCCGCCCGTGGGCATGATCCGCGAAGCGTAGCGGCTGGCCAGAATGCCGCCCAGTCCCGATGCGATCGTCACGTACTGGCGGCCTTTGTGCGTGTACGTGATGGCAGTCGAGTTGACGCTCGATCCGGTCTTGAACTGCCACAGCGTCTTGCCCGTGCTCTCGTCGAGCGCCAGGAACTCGCCCGTTAACTTGCCGGTGAAGAGCAGCCCGCCCCCGGTCGCCAACATTCCGGACGAACTGGGGAGATCGGTCAAGGGGATCTCCCATTTTTTGTCGCCCGTGACCGGATTGATCGCCAACAGATGTCCCACCACATCCCCGGGCTTGATCACGGGCTGCCTGCTGACGACGCCCGTTGAATCCTTGCCGGGAATCGTCTCTTTCGGCGGCGCGAGCTTCTGGATGCGTGGGACGTTCCAGGTGGTCGCATAGATCAGGCCGGTTGTGGGATTGAACGCGATGGGCACGGCGTTGGTGCCCCGTGACGGCCAGATCTCGACCTCCTCGCCGGCGGCGAACCGTTTTTGAATATCGGTCAGCACCGGCCGGCCGGTGGCCAGGTCGATCTTCGAAGCCCAATTCACCTTGACGTACGGATTCGCGGCGATCAGCTTACAGTTGGTGCGGTCGACCACGTACAGAAAGCCGTTCTTGTTGGCCTGGATCATCACCTTCCGAGGCTGGCCGTTGATTTGGATGTCGGCGAGCACCTGCTCGTCCACGGAGTCCACATCGTAAACATCGTTCGGAGTGTATTGGTAGTAACAGACCATTTCACCGGTTTTCGGCCGGATCGCGAGCACGCTGTTGGTGTACAAGCTATCCAGATTCTGGCGCGGCCGCGGATCGTAGGGCTCGGCGTTGCCCGTGCCCCAATACACCAGATCGAGCTGCGGATCGTAGGAACCCGAGCGCCACGTGGGGCCGCCGCCCTGCGACCACGCGTCGCTATTCTTGGGCCACGTCTCCGAACCCGGCTCGCCCGGCGCGGGAATCGTGTATCTGCGCCACAGTTTCTTGCCCGTCTCGGGATCCCAGCCGTCCAGGAACCCGCGGGTGGTGGACTCCCCGCCGGACACGCCAGAAATCACCACACCGTTGGCCACGATCGGCCCGCCCGTGGAGTAGAAGCCGTCTTTCAGATCCGCGTATTTCTGATTCCATAGCTCCTCGCTGGTCTTCATCTGGATCGCGACCAGATGATTGTCGACGGTCACGCGAAATATTTTGCCGTTGTAGATAGTCGCCCCGCCGCGGTTGATCGCGGTGCGCGAGACGCCGGCTTCGAGTTTCACCGGCGTGCGCCAGATCTGCCGGCCGGTTTCGACGTCGATGGCGAAGGTCCACTTGCCGTTGACCACGTACATGACGCCGTTGTAAATCGTGGGCGCGGCCAGCTCGCCTTCGTCGTTCATGACGCTCGCGTTCCAGATGGGCACCAGGTGCTTGATGTTGGATTTATTGATTTGCTTGAGCGGGCTGTAGCTCTTGCGGTCGTAACCCATGCTGTGCATGGTGACGTTTTCGGTGTTCTTGCCCTCGTTCACCAGCTCTTCCGTGGTCTGGGCCAATCCCAGCGCGGCCCAGAAACCGAGTACCGTTGCGCACAGCCAAGTTTTTCTCATGATCGGCCTCCCCCCTTAAGGTTGAAGTTCATGTGTTTGAAGTTCATGACGCCTCAGCCAGCTTACCAGAGGCTGGATGCACAGACGTGCGAGGGTAACATCCAAACGCCTTTTGGCCGCGCGGTCAGAGAACAGTGTGTTGACACATCCGCGGTTTGGGCGACACGGCCAAGTGGAACACCCTCGCGTTGTGCGCCAGACGACATCACGCGGGTGCTACTGGTCGAGGATGATCAACTGATCCTGGGAACCGGGCAGCTCAGCGATTCGGATCGCATTGCGCCGAAGCACTTCGGCCGCAACATCAGTTGGATAATCGCAGGAACGGAGAATGACGACCTTGGCGCCCGGGATTTGCCTCAACAGATTTTCGAAATCGCTGTCCGTCGATACCAGGATGAAGTCGTGAGCGGCGGCGTAGTCCAGAATCCTGCGATCGCCAGCACAGGCAAGCCCGTTTCGAAGCGCACTTTCGGACCCCGGGAATAGGTCGCGCAACAACAGAACCAGCTTCGGCGATAGGCTTTCGTCGAAGAGGAGCTTCATCCTCTGGAGGTTTTGCCTCCCGCCGCCAATTCGGCGGCGTATGCGTACACGGCAAGGAAGTCGTCCGGTTCGAGTTGGGGATAATCGGCCAGGATTTGCTGCTGGGACGCCCCATTTGAGAGCCACTCCAGAATTTCCTGAACGGTGATCCGGTGACCGCGGATGCACGGCTTACCGAAGCGCACATCAGAATCGATCGTGATCCGATCGAGAAGTGAACCATGGGCTGCTGGCATTTGTGTGCCCCTGAGCCATTGTATACCGGTCATTGACGGGACCGATCAGAGGGCGCAACAGGCGTTCGACGGCCAAGTGGATCACCGTCCTGGGCTCCACATATCGCTCGTCGTCGTTCTGCACAAGATCAATCGCGTTTCACGTGGCCGCGTAGTCGGGCAAACCGAAGACCGACCCCTCGTCCCCGCCGCTGCTACACTAAAACCAATGGGCACGTTCACGCGGTTCATCTTCTGGGACTTCAAGCGTGGAAGCTGGCAGTACGACGTCGTGGTCGGCCTGATCCTGGTCTTCATTTTCGTGACGCCGCGCTCCTTCTTTCGGGATCAGCCCAAGCCGGCCAGCATCGTGATGCTCCCGGCGCAGCAAGGATTCCTGCTCGAAACCAAGCTGCTGGAAAACGTGGCTTCCGCCGAGCAGTCCTCCCGCGCCACCCAGCTTGTCAACCAGCGCTTCAAAACCCACGTCACCATTACCAGAGTGGAGCCGGTCTATGAGGATCCGGATGCGAATCCGGAGGACCAGCAAGTGACCGGTTACCTGGCGTTCCCTAAGCCGTAGCGCAGGCCGTAACATGGCGATTCCCAGCATTCGTCTCTTTTCCGGCGTGTCCCGCGCTGTATTATTGTTGGCGGCACTCGCCGGCGCTCACGCTGAACCCCTCGACGCGATTCTGGCGCGCATGGACGCCGCCGCGCGGCAGTTCCACTCCTTCTCGGCGAGCATGAAGCGCACCGACGTCACCACCGTGTTGAGCGAGTCCGAAGTCATGTACGGCACCATCCACATGAAGCGGAGCAAGGCTGGCGTGACCGGCTTGATGAACTTCAACGATCCCAATCCACACACCATCGCCATCGCCGGCCACACCGCGCAACGGTATTACCCCAAAGCCGGTGTCGTCGAAATCTATGACACCAGCAAATACCTGGCGGTGATGGACGGTTATCTTCTGCTGGGGTTTGGAACGACAGCCGCCGAGCTAGCCAAGGCCTACAACGTGAAAGCGGGCGGCACGGAAACGCTAGGATCGGCCAGCACCACGCGCATCGAGCTTACGCCCAAGTCGCCCGAAGTGCTCAAGCTGATCCGCAAGATCGAGCTGTGGATTCCCGAAGGGCAGAGCAACCCGGTCCAGGAAAAGATCACGGACGCGTCCAAGAACACGATTCTGGTGCTGTACTCGGACGTGAAGGTGAATCCGGAGTTGCCGGACTCGGCGTTCGAGCTAAAGCTACCCGCCGGTGTAAAAAAGCTTACGCCCAATAAGTAACAGCGCCCTCATCAGCAACGGCCGCATCAGCCCGCCGACGGTTTCTCCTTTCCGGCTTAGGGCCACGGCCGCGCCAAACACGCGCTGGACTTGAGCGAGGGCTCGAGGTCCGGCGTTGCGGCGATCACCACGTCGGTGGATTTCCCGTGATACAGCACCTTCAACCCGCGCGTGGCGAGCACGTCCGCCTCCAGTAAGGAGTTCAGAACCAGAACCCGCTGCTCCGGCCGGTACGGAACTTCGCCGTCGAACGCGGCCAGGGATTCGCGGCCGGACTGGACGCGGTAGAAATTCAGGGGAGTCGCGTACATCCAGAAGGTCGCCACGTCCCGGACGTCGCGGTCCTGGTCCAGGCACGCCAGCACCGGGTAGACGTCCTTAACGTCGGCATCCCACTGCCAATCCTTGAAGAACTGCAGGCGCATGCACAAGAGAAAGTAGCCGGCCATCACAAACAATACGGCGATCAGTCCACGCCGCAGGGCCCGCGTGGGCAGGGCCGCGACTGCACCCACCATGGCCAGAGTCAGCGGAACCACGTAGATTCCGGTACGATCTTTGGGCAGCAACAGATGGAACACGCGAAAACACAGCCAGTGGATCGCCAGCGTCGCGGTGAGGATCGCCGCCAGCGCGGTGGCTAGCTGCGCAAATTGGTTGCGGGGTCTGGCCGGCGCGCGCCGCGGCCAGACGTGATAAGCGACGCAGGCCGCCGACACGACGCCGAGCAACGGCCACAGATAATACTTGCTTGCGTCGATGGCTCGATACAGGAAGGGACTCAGCAGTTCGGAATTCAACTGGTACAACGACGCCGCGGTGAGCGTCAGGAACGTCTCCCCAAGACTGTTGGCTCCGTACCATAGTTCTCCCTTCGGCCAACGCAGCACGATGGAGGCGGGCAACAGGGCTGTCACGATCAGCGCGGGAATCGAACAGGCAGCCAGCAGGCGCACATAAGCCCGGCCGCCTCCGGCTCCATCCGCGAACGCCGCCCGGCGCGTGACGATGCACGCCGCCAGGAACACCGCGACCAAGGTGCAGAAATCCACGAACGCGAACGTCAGATTCGCGGCAAACGACAATCCGGCGCAGGCCGAGGAAACTGCGCACGCCACCGTCAAGGACCACCTGCGCGGTTCTTCGGCCTCGCTGGATGCAGCCCCGTTCGATTCAGGAATGTGCGATTCCGCGGCCACCACGATGGCCCACATCAGGAATCCCAGCGCCAGGCCGTATCCCCGCGCCGCCACCAGATAGTCGAAGACGAACGGGTTATACACCAGGCACACCAGCAGCGGCCACGCTACGGCGATCGACCCGCCAGAGGAAGCCGGAGCCGACATATTCTCACCCGGCATATTTTTACCCAACAAGCGGCACAGGCGATAGGACGCCGAGATGTAAAGCGCCGCGCCGATTAGCGCGGGCGCGCGCACGCTCAGATGCGATGGTCCGAACAACAGCGTGAACAGGCGCATCAGCAGCGAGTTCAAGAGATGATTGTTGGTCCCGGGCCACCACTCCAGTCCGGGCCGGACGAAGGCCAGATAGGTTACCGCTTCATCGATGGTGATCGACTGCACCGCCGCTCGCGCGATCGCCCAGACCATGGCGAACGCCGCGGTGGCCAGCAGTATCCCCGGCATCAGTCGATGTTCAGGAGCTCTCACAGCCCATTCCATGGCAGGGCATGGCCCTGCTCTACTCGACGCAACACTTCGCTGCGGGCGCGGTCCACCAACTCACGGTCGAGGGCGTTCAAGCGCATCACTTCATTCCACACGGATTCCTTACAAGCGGACTGCATTTGGGCGATCCGCTCTTCTAATGTGCTGCTCATCCCGCGCGACACGTTGGCCGCGGGCTGCTCGAAATTGAAACGCGGAAACACCGGACGAAGGAAATGCCGGCCCGCCGTCAAGCTTTCGCGGAACCGGTCCACCACCCCCAGGAACGGCGTGGCGAGCATCACGGCGATGGCCCGCTCCAGGTCGGCGCGGTCCGCCGGATCGTCGTCCAAGCCGCGGCCGGCGAGAATGTTCACTTGCGCGTCGTTGAGCCGCCAGGGATGCTGATCCACCAGGCGCTCCAGGAACTCGCCCAAGGATAGCGAATTGGCCAATCCGCTCACCTCGTCCCCTTCCACCGGCTTGATGCGAAAGTAATCGTAGGTGGAGCGAATCCGGTCCAGAGGATCGCGCAGGAAGCACACATCGAAGAACAGAATCCCGGGCGCAGCGGGCAGCGGGTAGCGGATCTGGTGACTGGAGACCGCCTGAAGCGCGGGGTTTCGTTCCACGAATTCCACGAGCTCGGCGTTCGAGATCAGGGCCTCGTACTCGGGTTTATCGAAGCGCGCGAAGCGGTCGAAGAAACTGCCGGCCAGAATGTCTTCGACGGTGGTTCCCGCGTTCTTGAAGATATGGTAATGCAGCAGGACGCGGCGCAGATCACACCTCCGCCTGTCCGGACTGGCTGCCTTCCTCGACCTGGCTGGGCCCGCGTAACACGAAGTCCACCAGGGGATTCACGCCGTCGGTTTCGGGATGGGCGCGCAGATACGCGCGGCAGTCGAACAGTGGATGGGGATTGGTCCCTGCATCGCGAGCGGCCAGGAAGTGCAATAGAGGGTGGGCTGGCGGCTGGGCGCCCGGCTCGGCCGGCGTCGAGCCCAGCTTCGCAACCAGCTGCGCGGCGTAATAGTCCGGCTGAAACATCGGGTGGGGCTTACGGCCCTCGGCGGCGCCGTGCAGCAGATAGTGGAACAAAGGATTCACCCCGGACGCCGCCACCTCCGGGTTCCTGCGCAAGTAGAAAGCGGAATCGAACAAGGGGTGGGGATTGGCCCCTTCGAAGGCTCCCGCCACGATGAAATGCGTCAGCGGCGAAAGCAGCCCGCGGGACCATATGTGATAACACGTCGTGTGACAGGACGTGCGATAGTACGCCGGGTCGAACAGCGTGGCAAGCCCCAACTCCGGACGGGCGCGCAGCTGCCGCAGATAGGGTCGCGCCCCGATCCACCTCTTCACCGCTGTGAAAAAGAACATGCAGTTATAATCAAAACCTGAGGAATCGCCGCTGGCAACTTTTCCCGCCGCGCAGTTGGAAATCGATAATGTCGCCGTGGTCGTGGTGCTGCTGGATTCCTCCTTTTCCGATCGCACTCCTCGCCAGCGGCGGGAACTCCACGCGTCGCTGGAAGCCTGTGCCGCGCGGGCTGGACTTACCGGAAACCTGGTCGCTGTATGGCGGGACGCGGCCGGCCGGACCCGCTTCCTGGCGCCGCCGGAACAGCACGCCTTCTTTCAAATCGTAAGCTATGCGCAACTGGAGGCGCAGGTCAACCGGAAGCTGGAGTGCGAATGAAGCCAGTGCAGAGGCGCCGCGCCGCCCGTGATCCGTCCGACGGCCCCTCGGGAGTCCGACCCCGGTCCCACGGCTCTCGACGTCCTACCCCAGGATTGACACCGAAGTAATTCAATTGTAGGATCATTCACGGCTGGGAGCTTTGAGTTTCGCCGTTGTAAGAAGCCCCGCAAATTAGTCCACGTAGAAGGGAGGCTCTCGATGAGCCATCGTTCGCTCGCTTCGATTGCTGTAGCTCTAGCGGTCCTGGTTTTGCTCTTTGCGCAGACGCCCGCCTCGGCGCAGACCGCGCCGGCCGCCAACACAACCAAGGCCTATACTCCGGCCAAAACGCCCGACGGCCACCCCGATATGCAGGGCTATTGGACCAACAACACCATTACGCCTTTGGAACGGCCCAAGGGTTTGGGCGCGAAGGAATTTTACACCGAAGCGGAATTGAAGGAACTGATGGCCAAGGAAAAGAACCGGGTGACCCTCAACGAAGAGGACGGCCGTCCGACCGAAGCGGGAACCGACGCGGATGTGCACTACGACTTCAGCCAGTTCCAGTTGGACCGCGGCCAGACCAAGGAAGTGTGGAACCGGCGGACGTCGCAGATCGTGGGCGAGAAAGGTACCGTTCCCGCGCTGTTGCCGGAAGCGCGCAAGCGCAACGCCGATCTCAACGCGAAGAACCGGGGACACGAGTTCGACGGCCCGGAGAACCGGCCGCTGAGCGCGCGTTGCATCGTGCTCGGGCAGGAGTCGGTGCCTATGCTGCCGGGCGGCTATAACAACAATTTGCAGATCGTCGAAGGCAAGAACGCGGTGGTCATCATGCATGAGATGGATCACTCGGTGCGCGTCATCCCCACCGACGGCCAGCCGCATCCGCCCGCCGATATCAAGCAATGGAAAGGCGACTCGCGCGGCCATTGGGAGGGCAACACGCTGGTGGTGGACTCCACCAACTTCACCGCTCGCAACCCGTTCCGCGGCTCCGGCGACAAGCTGCACGTGATCGAGTACTTCACGCCATTGGACAAAGACACAATCCAATACCGCTTCACGGTGGAAGATTCCGAGACCTGGGACCAGCCGTGGACCGCGGAGACGTCATGGTCCAGAGTGGACGGGCCGATCTATGAATTCGCGTGCCACGAGGGGAACTATGGACTTCGGAACACGCTCCATGGCGCTCGCGTGGCGGAAGAGGATGCGGCGAAGGCAGGAAAGAAGTAGAGAAAAGAGGCAATCCAATGAGAATCAAACTATTCGTTTTAGCAAGCGGCGTGGGTCTACTTCTGATGGCGGGACAAGCGTGGGCGCACCATGCCTTCGCTGCGGAATTCGACGCCAGCCGGCCGGTGAAGCTCAAGGGAACCGTCACGCAATGGGAATTGGTCAATCCCCACTCCTGGATTCACATCGACGTGAAGAACGACGACGGCACGGTCACGCCCTGGATGATCGAGGGTGGCAGCCCGAACTCCCTGTTCCGGCTGGGCTTCACCAAGAAGTCGCTGCCCCCGGGGACCGAGCTCATCGTCGAGGGCTATCAGGCCAAGGACAAGGGCAATCTTGCCGTCGGCAAGAACATCACGTTCTCGGATGGGAAGCGGATGTTCCTGGGCGGATCGGCCAACGAGAACGGCCCCGACGCCGACAAAAAGTAACCCAGAAGTAAGCCCGACTTAGAGCACGCTCCCGCAGAGCTCTCTCCGAATGTCCAGTGTCCGCACTCCCGCGGACACTGTGCCCATAGGAGATTATGGTCCGTCCGCCCTATCGCGCTACAATAAAGACTCACCATGGCAGACGACAATCTCTACAAAGCCACGTACATGGGCAGCGGCACCTTCATCATCAGCAAGCCCAAGCGCAAGTCCCACAAGCTGCGCCAGTCCAGACTGAAGGGCCCGCGCCGCGGCGCCCGCAAGTAAACCCAGTCCTGCCGGAAAGCCTCCTCAGCCGGCCTCCTGCGCGCTTTCGCTAGAAGTGTGTCCAGCACCGGTGTGCCCAACCGGAGCCGCGCCGCCGGCTATTCCTGCCGACGCCGGCCGCACGCGCACAATCTTCACCCGCGCGATCCGGTTCCGCTCCATCTTTTCCACTACGAACATCCGTCCGTCGTGGGTCACCGTATCGCCGGGCGTGGGAATGTGGCCCAGCTTGAACAGAAGAAACCCCGCCAGCGTCTCAAACCCCGCGTCGCCCGGCAGCTCGATCCCGTATTGCGACGTGAGATCGCGGATGCTGGTCCCGCCGTCCACCTCGATCGCCGCATCGCCCGGCGCGGACCTGGGCCGGCGGATGTCGTGCTCATCGCCGATCTCGCCGAAGATCTGCTCCAGCACGTCTTCCAGCGTCACTAGCCCCGTAATCGTCCCGAACTCATCCACCACCAGCGCCAGATGCGAGTGGCTGGAGCGGAACTCGTCCACCAGTTGATTCAGGGGCTTGGTCTCGGGCGCGACCAGCGGCTCCATCAGATACGGCCGGAGGCGGAACTGCGGCATCGGCTGACGCCGTTCGGCCGCCGTCTTGCGCTCCTGCCAGGCGCGCAGGAGATCCTTGTAGTGCACCACTCCGATGATGTTCTCCGGCTTGCCTTCAAACACCGGAAGCCGAGAGTGCTTATGCTCGTGCATCAGCCGCAGCAGATCGTCGAGCGACGCCTCCACGGGAACGCTGACGATGGCCATGCGCGGCGTCATGATCTCGCGGGTGCTGATGTTTTTCATCTCCAGGAGCCGCTGAATCGCCACCTCTTCGAAGTTCTCCAAGTGCCCCTCGCGCCGGCTCGAGGACACGATGAACTTCAACTCCTCCGAGGAATGTCCGCCGCCGCGGTGCCCCTGGGCCCCCAGCGAACGCGAGAGCAGGGCCGCGGTGCGCTCGATCACATACACAAACGGCGCCGAGACCCGTTGGAACACCAGCAGCGGAGGCGCCATCAGCACCGCCAGCCGGTCGGCTTTTTCGATCGCCAGGTTTTTCGGCACCACTTCGCCGATCACCACATGCACGAAGCTGATCGCCAGGAACGCGGCCGTGAAACTGATGGCGTGCAGCGCCACTAAACGCGCTGGAGTAATCAACGGGTCGAACCAGCCCAGGATTATGTGGTACAGCCAATCCTCGCCCGCCCACCCCAGCCCCAAGCTGGCTAAAGTCACGCCCACCTGGGTGGCGCTCAACAGGCGCTCCGGATGCGCCAGCAGTTCCAGCGCCGCCTTCGCGGAAACATGCCCGGCGCGAGCCAGTTCGTCTAACCGCGACCGCCGCACCGAGACCAGCGCAACCTCTGCCGCCGCGAAAAACGCGTTCAACGTGACGATCACCGCCAGAAGCGTCAGCCGCACGTTAGCTCGGCTCCGCCTCGGCTACCGAGGCTCGCAAAACACCGTGACAGAGGATGCTGGCCCGTGGGGCAGGTTGGGAACCTGCGGCGGGTTGGCAACCCGCCTTCCGGCGCTGTTCCAACGGCGTCCAGCGCCGGTTACCAACCGGCGCGCAGGATGTCATCCTGCCCCACATCCTCTCTGCGGAGCCACTATGCCGTGCGCGTCTCAACAGGCTTATCCTTGATCTGTTCCATCGGCTACAATCGATTCGAGTGCTGTTCACCACGCCCCTTCTCCGGGCGGTCAATCTGAGCATAGCCGTTTTACTGGCCACGCTTGCAGTGGCCGTGTACTGGTTTGCGTGGCGGCCCATGCCCGAGACGTCGGGAACCATCGCCGCTCCGATTGCCTCGCGCGCCACCGTCGTTCGCGACGCCCAGGGCGTGCCCCATATCGAGGCTGCTTCGTGGCAGGATGCGGTCTTTCTTCAGGGATTCGTAACGGCCCAGGACCGCCTCTGGCAATTGGATTTTCTCCGCCGCGTAGCCGCCGGCGAGTTGGCCGAAGTCGCCGGCCCCCTGGCCCTCGATCAGGATCGCGAAGCCCGGCGCAAACGCATCGGCCGCATTGCCGACCAATTGACTCCCTCGCTTCCGCCCGAGGCTCGCGCGGTCCTCGCCGCCTATGCGCGCGGCGTCAACTACTTCCTCGAAACGCACCGCGGACGCCTGCCGCTGGAGTTCACTCTGCTCAATTACGAGCCGCGTCCCTGGCGCCCGCGCGACACCGTACTGATCGCGCTCGAAATGCACCGCATGCTCACCGACACCTGGCGCAACCAGATCCGCAAGGCCCACATGCTCGAAAAAGGCGACCCCGCTAAGGTGGCCTTCCTGTTTCCCGGCCGCACCGGCGGTGAGGTCATGCCCGGTTCCAACGCCTGGGTGATCTCCGGCGCGCACACCGCCGATGGCAAGCCCATACTCTCCAACGACCCGCACCTCGAATACACGTTACCCGGCCTCTGGTACCTGGTGCACCTCCAAGACAGCCCAGACCCCAACGCCGGCCTCAACGTCACCGGAGCATCCATCCCCGGCGTGCCCGGCGTGATCCTGGGTCACAACACCCGGATCGCTTGGGGCATCACCAACCTCGAATTCAGCCAGCAGGATTTGTACAGCGAGCAGATCGACGCGCAAACCGGCCGCTACATGTATCGCGGGCAAGTCGAGGCTGGCCGTCTGGAGCGCGAGATCATCGCCGTGAAGGGCCAGCGCAACGTAGAACAATTTCAATTGGTGACGCGCCACGGCCCGGTGTTCTTGAATGACGAGGACCACACCTACACATTGCGTTGGACGGCGGCCGAACTGCCGGCCTTCGATTTTTCGGTTCTGGACCTGAACCGCGCCCACAATTGGGACGAATTCAACGCCGCACTGCGCCGCTTTCCCGGACCCGCGCAGAACTTTCTTTACGCCGATGTGGACGGCAACATCGGCTATCACGCCGCCGGTCCGGTGCCCAAGCGCAGGCCGACGCCGGGTTGCGCCGGCGATGTCCCCGTCGACGGAACCACGGACGATTGCGAGTGGGACGGTTTCATCCCCTACGACCAACTCCCGCACGCGTTCAACCCCGCCGGCGGCATCATCGCCAGCGCCAACCAGAATCCCTTCCCCGCGGATTCCCCGTATCCCGTGTCCGGAAACTTCGCGCCGCCCTATCGCGTGCGCCAGATCCGCGCGCGCCTGGAGTCGCGCGAACACTGGAAACCAGAAGAAATGATCGCCGTGCAGAAGGACGTGTACTCCGTGTTCCTGCACTCTCTCTCCCAGCAGATCGTGGACGCCTGGGATCGCGAGCCCGGCTCGAATCCGCAGATGCGCGAAGCGGTGAATCTGCTGCGCAATTGGAACGGCCAAATGGAAAACGGCCAAGCAGCGCCCATGCTGGCGTCGCTGGCCTACGAGGAGCTTCGTAAATCCGTGGCGGAACGCGCCGCGCCCGGCGGCGCCGACGAATATCAAACCCAGCGCGCCCCCGAAGCCATCGAGCGTCTGCTTCGCACGCGTCCTCCAGACTGGTTCGACGACTACGATCAACTGCTGGTCCAGAGCCTCTCCCACGCCCTAGCCGCCGGCGAAACCGCGCAGGGCTCCCGGCCCTCGCGCTGGGACTGGGGACAGTACAATCGCCTGCGCATCTCCAACCTGATCGTGGGCCAAATTCCGTTGCTCGGCGCTTACTTCAACATCGGCCCCGTGCCCATGAGCGGCTCCCCGCTGAGCGTGAAACAAGTGACCCCGCGCGTGGTTCCCAGCATGCGCATGGCCGTGGACCTCGGCAACCTCGACGCCTCCCGCATCAGCCTGATCCTGGGCCAATCCGGCCAGGCGCTCTCGCCGCATTACAAGGACCAGTGGGACGCGTACTACAACGGCGCCAGCTTCCCCATGCAGTTCGGCAAAATCGAGGCGAAGGAAACGCTCGTGGTGAACCCCGCGCGTTGAGTAAGAGCGACCAGCGCGGATCGGGCGTTAGCGTCAAGTTGACGTGACAGCAGACTTCTCGGAATTAATCCAGCCGGGACCAGTCTTGAGCGGATTCGTGGAGTCAAGCGCATTTACCAGGGCTAGTGCTGGCTCGGTCGGAGGAGCGAGCCAGGTGACTTTCGCCGTGCCGTTTTGACGCGGATTTGCTCTATGAGAATCCGCGTCGGTGCCGTATAGATCGCCCTGCGTTGCGCCGAGCAGCCGGGAGAGATGGTTACGACATCTTCAAATCCTCCAAAGCTCCAACGAGTGCGGCCTTTGTTCGATACTTTATGGAGAGGTCCATCAGTCTGGAGAACGTGGTCCACGCATTCACCAAGAAACGGTCGACGGTCTCGACGTGCCGCGACGTTTGGCCGTGATGGACAAATGCTGAACGAATTCGATAGACCTCGTCAATGTTCTTGACAATGTCCTTGCGCTCTTGTGCAGTTTGGCCGATCAGAAATGCCATGCGCTCTCCCAGATTCTTTTGGATGGGCTCGTTTGCGTCTCTCAGCAACATGGATTCGAGGGCGGACAGGGTGAAGACCAGCTTGTCGGAGACCTCGATGGCTAGTGTCTGTCTGGAATACAGGATTAAGGCGTCGTACAGGCTACGGCGGAACTCGGTGGATGTGTCCAGAGCCAGCCGATGCAAATTTTCCAAGACGCCAGGCCGTAACTGAATACTTTTATCCAGAGGCCAATCCGTCGCGCCTCGCTCCTGGAGAGCTCGGCTGACATGGTCAATATGACCCGCCTTCATAAACACCTCCGTGACCTCTCTAGGTGCCCTCGCCCCGTTCGGAGTGCAATAGCTGGTGAGGCGAGAATTGAGATTGGCGGGGGACAGGAATCTTAACAGAGCGGTCGCGTCCTGGGCCTTTGTTCGCGCGATTTCGACGGCTTTACGGTTTTCCGCGTGAACAGAAACACAAACTGCCAAGCTGGCCTGAAGTTCCGACCTTCTACGATTAAGAGCTGCGATGCTAACAGGGTCTTCACGTATTCTGGTGGGTATTCGATTCCACCACTCTTCCATGATCTCCCTCGTGAATACTCGGAACGCGACATCGCCGATGCTGAATTCTGCTGATGAATAGGTTTGAAACAGCGGAATCCAAATATCGAAGTCTTGTACGGCATCCCTGCTCCGAAGCGTAATGAACTCGGAAAGGCCTTCGGACCTACGCCGCTCCAGCGTGTCACACAGCCAGTGGCATGTCTGTTCGAGAATGAACTCTCTGGATACTAGATCCCGAAATGGCTTAGTTTGACCCATTGAGTCAACCAAAGCCTTGATCGGTTGAAAGGCTGCCCCGATCCACCCTACGAGCATCGAACCCGAAGCCCAAGAGACGCCGGTGGTTTCACCTGTGGGGTCGAGCTCAAAAACGAATCTTTCGTGAGAAAGGATGTCTTCGCGGTGAATCGTTTCGACGGGGTGCACATCCGGTGTTTGCGACGAGGGATCCCGAATAGCGCGGAGACATTGAACCGTACTGGGGATTGCCGTAGCACGCTCGTCGAATCGCTTTGCCGCATCGGGGTGAAAACTCAATTCTGGTAAATCCACGATGTCCTTTAGGCTACCGAAGTACGGAGTTGTTGACGTGAGGCAAGATAACCGCGAACTGGTCAAGGGCGTGGAGTCAGTAGGAGATCTGGTTTCGGGCGCGGCCAGCGCAGGCTGGGTCGAAGCCGGTAATCGGCTCTCGGCCTCCGCTCGACAATCGCCGGATTACTTGCGACAAGTCTGCTTGCGTCTGCGGATCCGGCGGGCGAACCCGAATCGAGATTGATCCCGGTAACGCCGCTCACGGAAAGTGCCCGCAGGTTTGTCGGATGCGCGAAACGGCTGCTGGTAAGTCGCTGCCCCCGCGCCTTAACCCCCGCCCCTGCGCCATACTGAAAGCTTGCCCAAATCCTGGCTCATCCTGATACTGGCGATCCTCTATCTCACCTTCCTCGGCCGCACCGGATTCCTCGGCCCCGACGAGCCGCGCTACGCCTCCATCAGCCGTGAAATGGCGCGTTCCGGCGACTGGGTCACGCCGCGCCTGGATGGCTCGGGTTGGTTTGAAAAACCGCCCCTGCTGTATTGGATGACCGGAGCAGCCACCCGCCTGCGCCTGCACGACGAATGGGCCGCGCGCCTCCCCGTGGCTCTGTCGAGCCTGGCCTTCCTGATCTTCTTCTTCGGCGCCGTAGAGCGCGAATTCTCCGCCCGCGTGGCCGCCTTGGCCACCGCGATCCTGGCGACCTCCGCCGGCTGGCTGGCCTACAGCTTTGTCTCCCTGCCCGATCTGCCCATGTCGGCCGCGCTCGACGCCGCGGTGTTCATCGCCCTGTTCGACACCCGCCCCGGGCACGGCCTCACCAAACCCGCCTACACCGCCGGAGCGCTCCTCGGCCTGTCCATCCTGGCGAAGGGCTTCGTCCCGGTGGTGCTGTTCGCTCCGATTCTGCTGATCGCGCGCCGCAAGCGCTGGCGGATCGCCGTGGCCTGCCTGGTCGTGGCCGCGCCTTGGTTCATCCTATGTATCCTCCGCAACGGGCACGTTTTTTGGAACGACTTTTTCTGGAAGCATCACGTGGGCCGCTTCCTCAACGGCGACCTGCAACACGTGCAGCCCTTCTGGTATTACCTTCCCATCGTGTTGGCCGGCCTGTTCCCGTGGACTCCCACGGTGCTGCTGGCCGTCCACCCCAAATCCTGGCGCAAGGTCTGGGATGACCAGCGCGTCGTGGTGCTGGCTCTGTGGTTCGTGGTCGGGCTGGTGTTCTTTTCCCTTGCGAAAAACAAGCTGCCCGGGTACCTGCTGCCATTAATGCCCGCGCTGGCCGTGATTCTCGCCGTCGCAGTGGATCGCGCCCCCGTTGTCTTCAGCGCGGTATCGGTGGCCGTCTCCCTTCTGCTGCTGATCCTGTTGCCGGTAATCGCGGCCATGCTTCCGGACGCTCTCATGGTCGGCGTGCGACGTTCGTTCATCGCGGTCTTTCCGGGCGCTACGGTGGTGTTGCTGGCCATGCTGGCGGCCGCCATAAGCGCGTTCTTCATCTGGTCCGGCCGCGCGCAAGCCGCCGCGTTCGTGGCTGTGCTGGCGGTCGCCGGCGGCTTGACATGGTTCAAACTCGCGACGTTCCCGCTGCTCGATCAGCGCGTCTCCGTGCGGGCCTTCTGGCGCGCCAACGCCGGAACCGCCTCCAGCGCCTGCATCGACCCGGGGGTTCGCCGGATGTGGGCCTACGGTTTGAACTACTACGCTCCGCATCCACTGCCCGATTGCGCCGCCCCGTCGCAACCGCCGTACCGGATCGCCGAACAAAACGGCAAACTGATGGTGACGCCGTCCGATATCCGCTAGCCAGCGGTCCCCCCAGGCAGCGCCCGCCTACGCCACCCAATTGGATCGGTTTCATGCTCAAGCACCGATATTGACTGGACCCGTCCTTTCCGGTGCTTAAAGCGTCTCGGACGGGCAATTCGTTGAGGATTTTTTGCGACAATGCAACACGTTTGTAACCGGGCGCGATTCTCCGACGCCCCACAAACGGTGAGGATGTTCCAATGTATCCTGCTAGGAGGGCTCTATGACAGACCGGTTACACGCAATCCACGGCGCGGACGTAGGGTTCTCCTGCTTCCGCAGCGGTGTTGCGGGCACCCGGTTTCTCGGTCGCTTCCGTGGGCTTTCCTCTAAGGGTGCAAAGCCCGGCCAGCTTAGTAGACTTGGCTGTCTGGTGGCGTTCGGCCAATGGCCGCGGGTCACGCACCGGAGGCGAGTCGCGTGAATGCCCTGCTGCAATCGATCCAAAGCATCGATGTATCCATTTACCACTTCCTGAACGGTTTCGCGGGGCATCCCCTCCTCGATCACTTCGCAGGCCTTGAGGAGGGCAACAGCCTGCTCAAGGGTGGCCTCTTTCTGGCGATGTACTGGTCCCTCTGGTTCGGCCCCGGCCCGGATCAAGAGAAGCGCAGAAGAAGCATCCTGGCCATCCTGGCCGGCGCATTGCTGGCGCTGGTTGTATGCCGCGCCATAGCCGACCTTGCGCCTTATCGCCTGCGGCCGATGTACGATACGCAGATCCAGCATCGCCCCTACTCATCCCCCCCGTCGGCGAAACTCATGGACTGGAGCGCATTTCCGAGCGATCACGCGACCTTCTTCTTCGCTCTCGCGTTTGGGCTCGCGTATCTATCGCGCCGGCTGGCCCTTCCGGCGATGCTGTATGCCCTGGTATGGATCTGCTTGCCGCGGATGTT
>DATNJC010000170.1:0-15602 GCA_035604115.1 Bryobacteraceae bacterium
CTCGTTCACCCGCAAGGTGAAACCTCCTGCTCCTGCTTCACCAAAACGGGCTTGACTCAACCGCCCACTTGAAGCCGTTCGCCACACATCTCTCGCGCACTGCGCACTCCAGCACCGCCGGTTACGGACGGATCACGGGCAAGATGAGCCTGAAGCCGGACCTTGTTTCTCACGCAAGATGAGCCTGAAGGAGGGATTCCGCATGCTGGGGATTGATCATCAGCATGAAAGACGGAGAGAAACTAAGCCTGGAGCAGATCCGGGCGTTCTTGGAGGCCAGCGAAGACCTGGGCTTCCAGGCCCAGGACCGGGGGGACTTGTAGGGCGGGGTAAACCAGATCCTGCGGGAGCACGACTGCGGTCGCCTCAAACGAAGGGGCAAAGGCCTGGTGCGGCGCTACGTGGCGCGGCTGACCGGGTTGAGCCGCGCGCAGGTGGCGCGGCTGATCCGGCGCTACCAGCAAGGCAGCCAGGTGCAGCCGCCAGCGTATCGACGACATCGTTTCGCCCGACACTACACGCCCGCCGACATCGAACTGTTGGCGGCCGTGGACGCGGCGCACGAAACGCTCAGCGGTCCGGCCACCCAGAAGATCCTGCAGCGGGCGCTGTACGAGTTTGGCGACGTGCGCTACCAGCGCCTGGCGCGGCTCTCGGTGGCACAGTTGTACCGGCTGCGGAAACGCCCGGCCTACCGCCATCGCCGGGTGGCGTATCAGTCCACCCATCCGACGCAGGTGGCCATCGGAGAGCGGCGCCCGCCCGATCCGCGGGGCCAGCCCGGATACTTGCGTGTGGACAGGTGCATCCAGGCGACCGGGAAGGAGTCGAAGGTCTGTATCCCATCAACGCGGTGGATGAAGTGACGCAATGGCAGGTGGTGGGGGCCACCGCACAGATTTCGGAAGCCTGGTTGATGCCCGTGCTGGAAGCCATACTGGCGCAGTTTCCGTTTCGGATTCGCGGCTTTCACTCCGACAACGGGAGCGAGTTTATCAACCACACGGTGGCGGGATTACTGAACAAGCTGCTGGTGGAACAGACCAAGTCGCGGCCCCGGCACAGCAACGACAACGGCTTGGCCGAATCCCAGAACGGAGAGGTGATTCGCAAGCACATGGGCTACGGCCACATCGCCTCGGCGCACGCGGAAGCGTTCGACCAGTTCTATCGCCGGTACTTCAATCCGTATCTGAACTTCCACCGGCCCTGCGGCGTACCCCAGACCACGATCGACGCCCAAGGCAAACAGCGGCGAGTCTATCGCTGGTACGCCACACCTTGGGAAATCCTGCGCCAGATGCCCGGTTTAGCCGGGTTCCTGCGTCCCGATCTCACGCTGGATCAACTTGCGCCATCGGCCCAGGCCCAGTCCGACACCCAGGCTGCCGCCGAAATGCAGGAAGCCAAACGCAAGCTGTTCGCTCGGCTCCACTACAAACGCAGTGCGTGAAAACCGGGGAGGCTGTGGAAATGACGGGCTATGGAAAGCGAGGAAAACCAACCCCAGGTTTCCCTCGCTTCCCACAGCCCTTCGAAATCGCTGCGCGATTCCCACATTCCCTCAGCCCGACGACGAGTTCTTATCCCCCTCCAAAAATAACCCCAGAAAGGACGCCCTGCGGCGGATCGCTTCGCTCCCCTCTTCAGGCTCATTCTTCGATGAGAAAATGCTGCCCAAGTGATTGAACTGGCGCTGGAGAGGTCCCCCGTTTTTAGGCGAGGGCATGCGGGTAGTGCTCCAGGATGAGCCAGTCTAGTGTTATCAGGGACGCACTGTGAAGGCGCGCTTGGGCGACGATGATACGGTCGAAAGGGTCGTGGGTCCAGCGCTCGGCAAGGGCTTGGTGGACCACCAGCGGGAACGGCGTGTCGCACACGCGGAGGCCGATTTCCTCCCGCAGTTCGTTCACGACGCGCACGGCCGGCACCTTGATACGCTTAATTTCGTGCAGGTTCTCAAGCTCCAGCAGAACCATGGGCGAGATGCGGAGGTCGTCTTCCCGATCGATCGCAGTCTGCGCCCGGCGACTAAACACGTCCGTTTCCTTGCGGTTGAACGCTGCAACCACGTGCGTATCGAGGTACGTCACTTGAGTTCAGACCACTCCTTCGACCAGTCCATATGAGTGATGGACTCGAGATCGCCGACGAAGTGGTTGTGCTTCTTCAGGCGGGCGAGTTTGGAGGGCTTCTGGTCGGCGACGATGCGGAGGGTGCGGCCCTTGCGTTCGATCTCCACGGGCACGCCGGTTTCGGCGACCTGGTCGAGGATGGAGTAGATGTTTTCGCGGAGCCGGGAAGCGGTTAACTTCATGCGGGCAGTATCGCACGTACGAAAAGTAGAACACGTACGTACGATACCGCTGGCGGGTCGAGAAAGAGAAAGAGCAACGCTGTGAGATGGGGCCGCGCTGAACGCTACAATACCTCTGGTGCGAGGGTCTATCCTCCAAATCAACATTTCGAGCGGCGGCGTGCCGAAGCGGGCGATTCCCGAAGGCTTCGTCACCCTTTTGGGGATCGAGGGCGACCTGCACGCGCATCCAGAGGTACATGGGGGACCCTCCAAGGCGTTGCTGCTGATCACTTCGGAAGGCACAGCGGAGCTGGCTAAGGAAGGGTTCCCGCTGTTCCCCGGTGCATTGGGCGAAAACATCACCACCGTGGGACTCGACCGGCGCGCCATGCGGCTCGGGCAACGCTACGCGATCGGGGAAATCGTGGTCGAGCTCACCAAGGTCCGGTCGCCGTGCAGAACAATACAAGTGTACGGCGCCGGCATCGGCAACGCGGTTTACGATGACCGGGTGAAAGCGGGCGACCCCACTTCCCCGCGTTGGGGCCTGAGCGGGTTTTACGCCCGCGTGATCACGCCCGGCACGATTCAGACTGGGGACGGGATCGAACTGTTGGGTGAGCCGCTGGGCGTGCCCGGGAGTTCGTCCGAGTAGCGCATGCAGCGACTTCTGAATCACTCCTTCAGAGACCGCCCGCGGGCGCAGCGGGAGGTCGATGCGCTCACCCAACAGTTGCCGGAGCGGGTCCAGAACCTGCTCGAGCTGATGCTGATGGCGTCGCCCGCTCCCGAGCAGGGGCTCCAGTATTTCACCCGGCTACGCGAGCGTCAGCCCGCAGCATTCGAGCGGCTGACGCGATCGTCCGCGGGGCTGCGCTGCCTGGTGGCGATTTTCACTCACAGCCACTTCCTGTCCGAAGAGCTGCTGGAACATCCGGATTGGGCCGATCCGCTGCTGGACACCGCCGCGCTGACCCGGCCCGTGCAGCCCGAGGACCTGCGGGCCCGGTTGATCGCCATACTGCCGCCGGGTGTACCCGATCCGCTGCTGCTGGCCCGGTTCCGCCGTCGCCAGATCCTGCGCATCGTGGTGCGCGACGTTCTAGGACTCGGGACCTTGCCGGAAGTCACCGGAGAGTTGTCGGCGCTGGCCGACGTCCTGGTGGACGTGTGCTACGAACGGATTCATCAGGACCTGGTCGCGCGCTACGGCGTCCCGTGGTCGGACGGCGCGGGTTCTAAAGGCAGCGAAGCCCACTTCGCCGTGATCGCCCTGGGCAAGTTGGGTGGGCAGGAGCTGAACTACAGCTCGGATATCGACCTGATGTTCCTGTACTCGGCCAACGGGTTCACCCGAGGGGCCCCCGGCGGCGCCGGCATCTCGAACAGCGAGTTTTTCAAGCGTGCGGCCAACCAGCTCACGGCGCTCCTGTCCACCTACACGACCCAGGGCATGTGCTACCGGGTGGATTTGCGTCTGCGCCCCGACGGCAGCTTGGGCGAGGTGTGCGTTTCGCTCGAAGGCGCGCGGCGATACTACGAAGAGCGCGGGCGCGACTGGGAATTGCAGATGCTGATCAAGGCTCGCGTGGCCGCGGGCCACCGGCCCACGGGGCGCGCTCTGCTGGATTTCGTCGAACCCCGGACGTATTCTTCCACTACGCTCGATTTTTCGGCGATCGAGCAGCTCTCGGCCACGCGCGAGCGGCTTAACGAAAAACTGGCTGCGCGCGCGGACCGGCGGCGGGGCGGCCCGCGGCAACGCCGGCTGGACGTCAAGCTGGAGCCGGGCGGCATCCGCGACATCGAGTTCCTGGTGCAGTGCTTGCAGCGCCTGCATGGCGGCGCGGAGCCCTGGGTCCGCCATGGCGGAACGCTGCTGGCGCTGTCGCGGCTGCAAGACAAAGGCCGGCTGTCCGGCGCCGAGTATGGACGGCTGGCTTCGGCGTACCAATTCCTGAGGCACCTGGAGCACCGGCTGCAATTCGACGAGGATTTGCAAACCCACACCTTGCCGAAAGACGCCGGCGCGCTGGAATTGCTGGCCCGGCGCATGCCCGGCGGAGGATCGGCCGAGTGGCTCACCAAGGAACTCGCAACGCATTTCCGCAACGTGCGCGAGATCTATCATCGCGTGGTCCACTCGCGCACCGATCAGCCCCAGATCGCGGGCCAAGCGCCGGCGGGGCGGCATGCGGCGCACGTGGTCCGGTCGCTGGAGCAGCGCGCACCCGCGCTGTTCGATGTCCTGACGGGCGTATTGTCGCGGGGGGAACTGCAGCGCGGCTACCAGGGCTTTGAACATTTCCTGGAGCGGATTTCGCAGGACTCAGCCCGGCTGGAGAGATTGGACGCGGATCGCGATCTAGCCGTTAGGATTCTGGATCTGTTCGAACACAGCCTCTACTTCGGGGAAGAACTGATCCGCGCTCCGGAGTTGCTGGACGACTTGGCACGGGCGGGCATCCCGATCATGGAGGACGAGCCGGCGCCCCAGGAAGCCGCCGAGTTGCGCCGCTGGTACCGCCGCGAAATGCTGCGCATCGGGGCCGAGAGCATTTGCCGCTCGCAGCCGATTTTCGACACGCTGGCGCGCACTTCCGAGCTGGCCGACGCCGTGATTGCACGCGCCTACGAAATCGCGATCTTGGATGTGACGGCGGCCAATCATCTCACCGGACGGGCCTCGGGATCCGCTGTGGGACAGCTCCGCGCGGGTCAGATGTGGATCGTCGCGCTAGGGCGCCTGGGCATGCGCGAGTTCGACCTGTCCTCGGATGCCGACCTCATTTTTGTCCTCGACGATGCCGGCGCTTCTGAAATGCCCTTCTGGACGCGCGTGGCCGAACGCCTGGTGGATTTGATTACGGCCTACACCGGCGCGGGCACGTTGTTCGCCGTGGACACGCGCCTGCGCCCGAACGGCGGCAGCGGGCCTCTGGTGCAATCGGCCAGCACCGTCCTGGAATATTTCGCGGACGCGGCCGAGGCGTGGGAAGGCATCACCTACCTGAAGTCGCGCAGGGTGGCCGGCGATGCCAGGGGCGCCGAACGTTTCCTCAAGCGCCTGCAGGAGGTGGACTGGCAGCGCTACGGGTTGGGCGGACGTTCGCGCGCGGACCTGCGTCAGATGCGCATGAAGCTCGAAAAGGAGCAGGGGCAGGCCAATCCGCTCAAGGCCGGGCGAGGGGGCTTTTACGACATCGACTTCCTGCTGATGTATCTCCGCCTGAAGAGCGCCGGAGTGTTTTATAAGGTGCTGAACACTCCGGCCCGCATCGAGGTGCTGGAGAACCTGGGGCATTTGGATCCCATTTCGGCGCGCTTTCTGAACGAGGCGGCGACGTTTTATCGTGCGCTGGACCACGGTTTGCGCGTGTTCTCGGGGCACGCCGGGGGCAAATTACCCAAGTCCGGCGCGCACTTGGAAGCGCTGGCGGCGCTGGTGGCGCGCTGGACCAAAATCCCGCTCTCGGATCTGCCCCGCGTGCGCGCCGAAACGCGCGCGATGTTCGACCGGTTCTTTGGATAGACGCGGGATGAGCGCTTTGCAGCATGATAGGAGTCGATGAACTACCAGCACGAACTTGATTTCGTCAGGCGCATTGCAGTGCAGGCCGGAGAAAACGCTCGGAGCCTGCTGGCCCACGGCATTTCCGCGGAGACAAAGGCCGATGCTTCCCCGGTCACCATCGCCGACAAAGAGAACGAACGTCTGATTTGCGACGCCATCGAGCGGGAGTTTCCAGAGGACGGCATCCTGGGAGAAGAAGGCGCGTCGAAGCCGGGCTCGAGCGGCCGCCGTTGGATTGTCGATCCCATCGATGGGACGCGTGATTTCGTTCGGGGCAACCGGTTCTGGTGCGTGCTGATCGCGCTGGAAGAAGCCGATGAATCGTTGGTCGGCATCGCGCATTTCCCCATGCTGGAGGAAACGTACTGGGCGGTGCGGGGGGGCGGAGCTCATCTGAATGACGTCAGTCTGCGGGCTTCGTTCGGCGCAGCGCTCGACGCGAGCTGTTTCAATCCCAACGGCCTGCATCTTCCCGAAGCTCGGCCGCATTTGGTGCGGGTGACCGAGGTGATGCAGCGCTGCTGGGCGGTGCGCGCGTACGGAGGAGCGCTCGATGCGTGCATGGTAGCGGCGGGCAAGGCCGAGCTGTGGTTTGAACCCAAGGTCCAGCCGTGGGATCTGGCGCCACTCAAGCTGTTGATCGAAGAAGCGGGCGGCGTGTTCCTGGCGCTCGACGGTTCCCGGCGCATCGACAGGGGCACGGCGATCGGCTGCGCTCCGGGGCTGGTTTCCGAGGTGCGTCAGGCGTTCGGCATTCCGGTTCGTTGAGGCAGACTGAAGCCACGGTCTACACTGGACGCTGAGCGCACAGGCGTCAGTCCGTCGTGCGCGACCGAACAATATGGAACAGATCGCGCTGGACTGGCAGCCGCTTCGCCGCACCTACACCGTCAGTGAACTGACCGCGGAGATGCGCGGCGTGCTGACGGAGCACTTCACCGATATCTGGGTCTCGGGAGAGATCTCCGGCACCAAGGTTCCTCCCAGCGGACATTATTACTTCACGCTGAAGGACGAAAGCGCGCAGATCCGCGCCGTTTGTTACAAGATGACCGCGCGGTATTTGAAGTTCAAGCCGCAGGACGGCATCGCGGTGGTGGCGCGCGGGCGCATCGACGTTTACGATGCGCGCGGCGAAGTGCAGTTCATGGTGGATTCGCTCGAGCCTCTGGGTCACGGCGCGCTGCAGTTGGCATTCGAGCAATTGAAGAAGCGGCTGGCGGCGGAGGGGTTGTTCGAGGCGTCGCGCAAGCGGGCGATTCCGGCGCTGCCGGAGCGGATCGGCATCGTGACCTCGCCCTCCGGCGCGGTGATCCGCGATATCCTGCAAATCCTGGAGCGCCGCGCTCCCGGACGGCACATCCGAGTCTACCCGTCGCTGGTGCAAGGCGACGGCGCGGCCGAGCAGATCGCGGCGGGCATCGAGTATTTCAGCGAATCCGGTTGGGCCGAGGTGGTGATCGTAGCGCGCGGCGGCGGATCGCTCGAAGATCTGTGGGCTTTCAACGAGGAACGCGTGGCGCACGCCATCGCCGGGTGCTCCGTGCCGGTGATTTCCGCGGTGGGCCACGAAACCGATTTCACTATCGCGGATTTTGTGGCCGATCTGCGCGCGCCGACGCCTTCCGCGGCGGCCGAGCTGGTGATCGCCACGCGGCAGAGTCTGATCGAGCAGCTGGATGCGGGCGATTCGCGGCTGATCCAAAGTGTGCGCTTGAAGCTGGCGCTGTCGGCGCGGCGGTTGCACGGCGTGGAGGTCGATCCGGGGCGTTTGCACCGGGCCATCGGGAGGCGCATGCAGCGCGTGGACGAAATGGAGTTCCGCCTGCGGGAGACCGTGCGCGCCGTTGTGGACCTGCGCCGGCGGGCTCTTGAAAGCGTGTCCGCGCGGCTCCGTCAGCGCGACGTCCGGTTGCGGCTCGCCGAGGAGCGCCGGAGGCTCGAAGAAGCACGGCGCAAGTTGGAGATGCTCGAGCAGCGGGGCACGCAGACCATGCGGTTGCGGCTGAGCCGCGCGGCGGGGATGCTCGCGCCGCTCGAAGCGCATTTGAAGCAGTTGAGCCCGGTGAAGATTCTCGAGCGCGGGTATGCGATTGTGGCGCATCAGGGCCGCATCGTCAAGTCGCCCGCGGACGCGCCGGTGGGATCGGATGTGCGGGTGCGGCTGGCCGAGGGGGAACTCGGCGCGCGGGTTACTGAACATTAGCAGGGGCGAAGAACGTGTCGGCATGAGTGCCGACATGGCACGCACGAGTGCGTGCTCCACAGGCTAACCCGGGACGGTGGCTTCGGCTAGCCAATACATCTGCGGTTGCGCCACTGCGGTGGCGGGGAGAGCTCCGAATACACTGCCGTCCGCGCGCGTCAGATAGCGCTTCTCTGCCTCGGGACCGTTCATGGCCAGGATCTCGCGCACTTCCAGACCCACGCTCTTCAGGTAATCGGACTCGTCTCCTTCGGGGAGGCCGCCCAGCCACGGCTCATTCTCCAACAGACGCTTCCAACGCAGGAACGCTTCCTTGGGCGGCCCATCGGGAATTTTTCCCACGGGGACATTGGCCAGCATGGGTATCACTTTGGAGAACACGTAGTCGAAAACTACAGAGCTTCCGGGCGGCGAGTGGCTCGCGATCCAGCGGAAGGTTTCGCGGGTGACATCCTCAGGAAGGTACATCGTGACTCCCTCCCAAATGAAGAACGTCCTCTGCGCGGCATCGTAGCCGGTCCGCAGCAGCGCGTCCCCCGGCTTTTCGTGGAGGAAATCGAACGGCGTATACGTCAGATTCGCCGGCAGCGTGGCGATGATGCCGGGAATCAGTTCCTGAATCCGCCGCCGCTTGTACTCTTGCGTGGCGGGCCGGTCGACTTCAAACACGCGCACGTCCCGCAGCAGTTCCGTGAGCCGGTACGCGCGAGTGTCGAAGCCCGCGCCCAGGATCACCACCTGGCGTGCGCCAGAGCGAATCGCCTGCTCCAGTTTTCCCTCGACGAATCGCGTCCGCACCAGTAGGGTCCGCGCCGGGCCTGCCGCTTCCATGTTCGACAAAGCTTCTGTGTAGTCCTGATCCAGCGCCTGAACCACGCGCTGCTCGGCTAGCAGCTCGCGTTCCGAGGGGCCGATGACATGCTCGGCCAGCCAATCCGGATTGCGAACGGTGGGATCGGGGTCGCGGGCCCCCAGCGCGCGCGAGGCGGCGGCCCAGATGGAGGTTCGCGATGGCAGACCGCTGTCAGGTGTAACGCCCGGCGTTTCGCTCACGCTATTCCAACCTGTAGTTGGGAGCTTCCTTGGTGATGATCACGTCGTGGACGTGGCTCTCGCGCAAACCGGCCGACGTTAACCGCACGAAGCGGGCGCTCTCGCGGAGTTCGCCGATGGTGGCGCAGCCGCAGTAGCCCATGCCCGCCCGCAGGCCGCCCACCAACTGATACACCATGTCGGCCAGCACGCCTTTGTAAGGCACGCGGCCCTCGATGCCTTCCGGCACCAGCTTGCCGCTTGTGTCCTGCGCGTAGCGGGCACTGGTGCCCTCGCTCGACGCCTGGCTCATCGCGCCCATCGAGCCCATGCCTCGATAGCTCTTGAAGGTTCGGCCCTGATACAGAATCGTTTCGCCGGGACTCTCTTCGGTGCCCGCGAACAGGCTGCCGATCATCACGCAATCGGCGCCCGCCGCGATGGCTTTGGTGATGTCGCCGGAATACTTGATCCCGCCATCGGCGATGATGGGCACGCCGGAGCCCCTAGTTGCCTTGGAGCACTCAGCGATCGCAGTGATCTGCGGCACACCCGCGCCGCTGACCACGCGCGTGGTGCAGATCGAACCGGGGCCGATGCCGACCTTGATGCCGTCCACGCCCAGCGCGATCAGATCGCGCGTGCCTTCATAAGTCGCTACGTTGCCGGCGATCAATTCCACTTCCGGCAGCGCGCGCTTTACCGTCGCGACCGCGTCCATCACGCCCGCGCTATGACCGTGCGCCGAATCGATGGCCAGCACATCCACTTTCATGCGGACCAATTCCTGCGCGCGTTCCAAAAAGTCGCCGCCGGAACCGATGGCCGCGCCCACCCGCAGGCGGCCCTGCGCGTCCTTGGCAGCGTTGGGATACTTCAACTTCTTCTGTATGTCCTTGACCGTGATCAGGCCCTTCAGGTTGTAGTGCTCGTCCACCACCAGCAGCTTCTCGATGCGGTGCTGATGCAGGATGGCCTCGGCTTCTTCAAGCGTGGTGCCCACGCCGACCGTGATCAAGTTGTCCTTGGTCATTACGGCCGAGATCTGCAGATCGTAGCGGGTCTCGAAGCGCAGGTCGCGATTGGTGAGAATGCCCACCAGCTTGCCGTTCTTGGTGACGGGGATGCCGGAGATGCGGTAGCGCTTCATCACTTCGAGCGCGTCCGAGATCTTCTGTTCCGGGTCGATGGTCACCGGATCGACGATCATGCCGCTTTCCGACCGCTTCACGCGGTCCACTTCCTCGGCCTGCCGCTCGATGGTCATGTTGCGGTGGATCAGGCCCATGCCGCCTTGTTGCGCCAGCGCGATGGCCAGGTGCGATTCGGTGACCGTGTCCATGGCCGAGCTGACCACCGGGATGTTCATGCCGATCTTGCGCGTGAGCCAGGTCCGCGTGTCGGTCTGCGCGGGCACCACGTTGCTGCGCGCTGGGACTAATAATACGTCGTCGAATGTGAGACCTTCGGGGATCGTTTCAGGGATCATGCGGGGTTACCTTTGATGATACAGCACGGTCCCCGACGGTCGCGGATTGCCGAGTACTTCACTGCGCGTCGATCCGGGCCTTCGCGGCGCGGATGGCCTGCACCAGATGTTCCACTTCGTCCGCCGAGCGTCCGGCCAGGTAAGCGGTCAGGTGATCCACCCATTGCTCTCCGCCGGCGGGGAGCTGGGCGGCGAGCTCATTGGCAACGCGTTCCAACCGCTCCACGTCCTTCACCTGCAGCCTACTCTGGACGGCGGAAACCGGCACGTTGGCGCGCGCGGCGATGGTTTCCAAAACATCCTGCGCGGTGACGACGTTGGTGGCGGTTTCAGTTCGGCGCGCATGCGTTGCAGTGTTTCCCGCTCCCGCCGCTCCTCCTCCGCATGCGACTTGGCCTGGGTGAACTCGTGGTTCCCGACGGCATTCTCCATCTGCCGCACGATTCGCCGGATGCGTCTCTGGATCTCGGCGATGTCGGGAGGATCGCGCTCGCACCGGAGTTTGACGCGCGCGGCGGCTTCGTCGATCAGGTCGATGACGCGGTCCGGAAGCTGGCGATGCCGCAGAAACCAGCGCGAGGCGGAGACGGCGGCTTCGACAGCCTCATCCATGATGACGACTCCGTGGAATTTTTCGTACTGGCTCTTCACGCCCTTCACGATGGCGATGGCCTCGTCCTCTTTCGGCGGCAGCACGCTCACCACTTCGAACTGGCTCGCCAGCCGCGCGGCCCGCTCCTGCGTCAAGCGGAGGCCGAAGGGCGTTCCGGTCGCGATGCACCGCACTCCGCGGACCGGCGGGAGAGCAGGCAGCGCCTCCAGGGCGCTCCCGCCGACCCCTTTGCCGGCGAGATCGAATAACCCTTGCACATACAAAACCGAATTTTCGGGAAGGTTGACATCCAGGAGCCGGGAGTTGCGCCCCATCTCGAACAACGTGGCGGCGTCGAACGCCAGAATCTTCCGTTCGGTCAAGCTGGCGGGGGCAACGCCATCCGCGATTAGCTGCGCGAGGCCGCGCACGATCGCGCTCTTCCCAACGCCGCTTTCGCCGATCAGAACCACGTTGTTCCGGGTGCGGCGCGAGAGAATCCGGATCACGGATTCCATCTCGCGCTCCCGCCCGATCAACGGACCCGGAGCGCTGTCGCGCGCTTCCTCTGTCAGATCGTGAAAGCCTGGGGGAATTGCCACGGCAAACCTGGGCCGAGGCGCGTCGGCGGCCGAAGGATCGCTTCCTGCTCGAGTCCGGGAATCGTTACGCCGGCATCCAGCAGGATTTTCAAAGCAATGCCGCTTGTTTCTCGGAGCATGCCCTGCAGCAGGTGCGCGGGGCCGATATGATCCTGGTTCAAGCGCTTGGCCTCGTCGGCCGCGTGCTCCAGGACGCGTTTGCAATCCGCGCTCAAAGGGAGATCCACGGTCGTGGCGGATTTCTCCGGATGCGAGGACTGCTTTCGTATTCGCTCGCGGATCGCGTCTATGGCAGCCTGCGTTTTCAGTAAGCGCAGCGTCAACGGAGGATCGGCGTGGAAGATCCCGAGCAGCAAGTGCTCCGTGTCCATGCAGGGGCCGCCGAGCTGCGAGACTTCGTAGCGGGCGAAGAATACGGCTCTGCGCGCCGTCTCCGTGTATTGCTCGAACACCTTCTCAGGGTAAGAGTCCGGTCAACGGTATGCCAGCTTGGCCTTGCTCGCTTCTTCTTCCTTGATCCCCGCCCCGAACAAGCCCTCGAAGAAGCCTTCCTTCACCAGCCGGTCGACCGTGCCGTTGTCGATGACCTTGTGAAAATCGAAGGCCCTCAACTGCGCCCCCAGCTGTTCATCCACAGGATGATCGATCATGTAGCGGACCGCGGCGTTCAGTACGTAGGGGACTCGTTCGAACGTGTTGGTTTGGGCGTAGCGGTCGTAGACCCGAGCCAGATCCGCGGGATCGTCGTTGTTGTTGAACTTCAGGTACGCCTTGAGCGCGAAGGCCTTGTCGTCGTAGAAACGCTTGATCGCGTCCGCGTGGGCTTTGATCAACGCATCGACTACGCGCGCATTCGCCGCCGCCCAAGTCTTCCTGAATATGAAGACCGTAGGCGCATAGAGGTCGTCGTAATCGCTGGTGTTGGCGAGCGCCTTGTAGCCCTGCTGCTCCAACTTGAAATACACCGGAGCCGTAATCATGGTGGCCTCCACGCGCCCGCTGACCAGCGCCGCCGCGCGGCCGTTCACGTCCGTGCCGATGGGCACCCACTGCACGTCCTTCGGTGTCAGGCCGAACTTGCTCAACAGGCCGACGGCGTAGTTGTAAGGCGCGTCGCCGATCTGGCTCACGCCCACGCGCTTGCCCTTCAGATCGCGCGCCGAAGCGATGGACTTCGCGGCCATCAATGCGAACAGGCTCTTGCGGTACGGGCTGGCCAGCATGATCAGGGACCCGTCCTTGGAGGCGGCCGTCATGGCCTGCTCCAGCGGATAGGTGGTCATCACCGCTTCGCCGCTGACCAGCATCGCGATACCGGCGGGGTGAACCCCGAATACCGCGTTCACGTCCAGGCCGTACTTCTGGAAATAACCGCCCTCAAGCGCGATGTACATGGGCCAGGAAGTGCCGGTGCGCGTCGCGTAGTTGATGGTGATTTTCTGGAGAGGCGAGGTCTGCGGCCAGGCCGTTGGCGCCGTCAAGACTCCGGCCAGCAAAACGAATCGGGCGATGCTTGTGCGCACCGCGCTATTGTATCGCGCCGGGCGCAGGCCCGCGTCCGCCGCGCCCGCCTGGGGGGTTCCCCACGCCGTCAGCGCCGCCGCGCCCGCCAGGAGGACTCGAGTTGTAAAGCTTAAGGTTTCCCGGTCCTTCCTTCACCGTATAATCCACGGGCACTTCAAAAAACGTGCGCAGCGGATCGGCCCGCACGATATTCGTCAGCCGGTACACCTGCTCGCCGGTGCGCGGATCGTTGTGCTTGGTCATCACCGTCATCTTGAGGTCCGGCGAATACCAGGTCTCGCTGATCACTTCGATGGGCCGCTCATTGCCGATCTGACCGGCGGGGATGGTTTGGGTCACGCGCGTGCCCTGAGCTTGCACGCCTTCGACCATCTGCGTGCCCAGGGACTCGCTCTTGGAGTTGACCTGCCCGAATGCGGAAGCCTTGGCCTCGCGCGCGGCGTTCTCCGCCTTTTGCACGGCCAAGGGAACCGGTGAGGGCAACCCCCTCGCGCCAGGCGTCTTGGTCGCCGTTCGCCGCGCGGGATACAACGTGTAGCCCACGCCCGCCACCGGATCGGAAATGAAGACGGTCTGCGGCATCTCCACGCCCGGCGCCAACTTCGCCAGCGCCGCCATCGTCTCCTCCCGGCGCTCCCGCCCCTCGCTGTCGCGATACACCATCGACGAGGACCGCTCCACGATGCGATTACCGTCCCCCAGCATCTGCGTGGATTCCGTCACCGCCTCGGCCGAGTACGGCGCGTTCTTCACGGGAGTCCTGCCGATCGCCTGCAACCTGGTCATGGTCTTTTCTGCCGCTGCTAGTTCCTGGGCCACCCGGGCTTGTTCCTGAGCCGCCCTGGCGCGCGCGGTCGCGAGTTTAGCGGCGTCCGCAGCTGCTTCGGGCGTCTGCGGCGACTGCGCCGCCAGCACTGAAATCATCGCCACCGTCAGACCTGCCAACCAAAATGTTCTCATTGGACTTTCTCCTGATGAATCATTGCGACTGTTCGAAACTCACAAACCGGATGGCCCGCGCCATCCCCTCTTCGCCGATCAACACGTCGGCCAAAACCGGCTCTTCCAGGCTTTCCTCGCGCACCGGCAAGCCCACCACGCGCATGGCCGACGCGGGCAAGCTTACGCGCACCAATTCTCCGCGCTCGAACGGCGGCGGCGCGTCCAGCAACGGAAAGAACGGCGTATCGATTTCTTCCGGAGCCGCCGCTTGAATCGCCTCCGCGCGAACCGCACGCCGCGGCGGGTCTGCCGGCTTCAGCGGTTCCGGCGTCCGCACGGCAACCGCCATGCCCGCTCGCGACGGAGAAACTCTCGGATGCGGATGCCGCCGCCCCGCAACCGCCACGAAAGCCGCAATCACCACCGCGGCCGCGATGGCCGCTCGCCAGGCCACGCGTTTCCGATGCCGCCGGCGCAACGCTTGGAGCAACCGCACCTCAACACGCGCGGGCGCTTGGCAGCCGGAATCGTGCTCCCCCAGCGCCTGCAAAACCTCTGCCAGCCGATCATCGTCCATGGACACACACTCCCACCGTGCCCAGCTTCTGCTTCAGCAGCGCCCTGGCCCGATTCAGCCGCGAGCGCACCGTACCCACCGGACATTCCAGCGCCGCCGCCGCTTCTCCATAACTCAAGTCCTGCAGATCGCACAAGACCACTACTTCGCGATACACCGCCGGCAGACGCAGCACGGCGCTGCGCACTTGCTCGATGGTCTCGTGCCGCGTTAAATCCCCCAGAATGTCCTCGCCGCTGGCGCAGTCCGCGCCGTTGGCATCGATGCTCGATGCGCGATCCCGCTCCAGCCGCCGCAGGACCAGCTTGCGCGCGATCCCGTACAAAAAGGCCGCGACGGTTCCCCGCGCTTCCTCATACCGCGACCCCGCGCCGAGCACGGCCAGAAACGTCTCTTGCGTCACGTCCTCGGCGGCCTCCACGCTTCCGGTCATCTGCATCGCAAAACGGTAGATCCCGCCCTGCCGCCGCCGGTACAGCGCCGTGAACGCTCCTTCGTCGCCCGCGAGCGCCTGCCGCAACAGTATCGGGTCGGTGACCATCATCGCTTCCGTGAGTATTTCCGTGCGCACGCGAATAAGGTTCCACAAAATCGTTGCGGCTGGGAACGCTTAGAGCATCCCGGGTAAAGGGGGTATTTACTTGACTCAGGTGGCCCCAACCTGTAGCATGGCCGGCTGTGGAGGAGTATCCCCGGAGTCTGGCCGATTTCGAGGCTCGGTTCGACACCGAGCAAGCGTGTCGGGACTACCTGTACCGGCTGCGA
>DATNJC010000171.1:0-23615 GCA_035604115.1 Bryobacteraceae bacterium
GCGAGCTTGGAAGATCCGCCAACTGGAATTGCTGGAGCATGCCGTGGCCGCGGCCCTTACTGCGGTGAATTCAGAACACGCAACAGCCCATTTTCGCCACTGCGGCTATGGTCTATAAATACTCAGAAAATGGTCTAGCCGGCCCACGATGGTGCCGGTGCGCGGATACTGGATCGCGCCTACCGCGCCGGCGTTACCGTAGCTGGTGTCGAGCCAGCCGAAACCGGCCGTATTCTGGCCCGCGGCGTTCTTGATTTGGGTCGCCAGAGCATTCGCAAACGCGGGAGCTTGCACGCGGGCGCGGACGTGCCCACAACCGGCCTTGGTGGGGCTTGATGGTTCGCGGTAACTACGGAGCCGGCTACTTCAGTTGAGCGGTCTTGACGCCGGTCTTCGCGTCGCCCCAGGCGATCCAGGTCTCGGTTCCGGCGTGGATGAGCCGGGGATATCCCAGGCTCGCGCGGGACCCTTCGGCGACCTTGAGCGGCGGGCCCGCGACACCAGCGGGCGAAACCAGGCGCACCATCGCGGCCGAAGATTTCTCACCCTCTTCGATCCAGGAAACGAACGCGCCGCCGTCGCTGTTGAGCGCCGTGGACGCGTACCCGAGAGTATCCGTGGTGCTGATCATGACGGGCTTGGTGAACGTCGTCCCGCCATCGGAGGAGAAGACCAGTTGAACGCGCGGCTTGTCCTGGGCTTCGGTGTACCACGAAATCGCGACGCGGTTGTCCTTGGCGGCGGCCGCGGCGGCGTTAACCGGGCAGGCGTTGATCTCCCAGTTGTCGGCGTTCACGATTTTCGCGGTGGACCACTTGCCATTCTCGAAGCGCCGCACGAAGATATCGCGGATGTCTTTCGAGTTGTGGCCGCGATACGCGACGAGGATGCCGTTGGCTGTCTTGACCACGGAGGTAGGGCAGCACTGGCACACGTCCTTGTCGATTTCCTCTTCCCGGATCTCCTTGCCATCCGCGCCGACGATGGTGCGCATCAGCGAGACCGGGCCGTCGTCGCCCTTCAGAGCCTGAAGCCACAGAATCGAAGCCTCTGAGGGTCCGCTGGCGACGATGGACGCGAGGCCGTGCTGCTCCGCGCTTTTGTCTTTATGCGCCATCAGCGGCGGGGACCATTTGATGCCATCTTTCGAGCTGGAGACCATGATGAACTCGGCGTCGCTTTCCTTCTCGCCTTTGGGTTTTTCCACCCAATGGGCGAGCAGCGTGCCATCGCTTAACGCCAGGAGTTCAGGGATCTCGGACGGATGCCGCCAGAAGTTGCGATCGCTGGCGATCGTGCGGGCCTCCGACCACGCGCCTCCCTTGCGCACGGCGTAGCGCAGGTTGTAGGAACCCGACTTCACCGGCTCCACCCAACTGAGAAGGATGCTTCCGTCGGCGGCCACGGCCCAGTTGGGCTGGATGCTTCCGGCAACGGAGGGGTTGGAAGCGACGACGGGCTGAAGGGCTTGCGCCCATCCGCTGGCGGCGAAAGCGAGGACGTAAGCGAAGACAAGGAGAGTGAGCTTTTTCATGGGAACTCCAGACTGATTCTACCATCCGAGCGAAGGACGCTCGCGTCGAATCCTAGCGCAGCCTGTCGTCGCGCCACGCGGAGGATCTCCGCCGGTATTGCCGAAACACTTGACGCCGCGGCTCCGGCGAAACCCCCTCGGCCGCGCCGTCGCTCTGGTCGTTCTTATCGGACATCTTTAACCGGACATCTTTACCGGACATCCGGGAGGCTTGTACTCCTTCGCAAGGTCGAGGGGTGGGTAGTAGGGACCAAGCGGCATTGCCTTGTCAAGGCCAGGGGACATCTTCCGATATGTGACACGAGGCACCAAAAGGGAGGACGGCGCATGGGTTATCCGAGGGGCGGGCGGTGAAGCAGAGCTGTCTGCGCGGCTTTCGGTTTACGCCGAAGTTGCTGATGGCGGTGTGGATGGCCGCGTGCGGAGGCGCGCCGGCGTGGGGGCAAAACCGCCCTCCCGCCGATCTGACCCAAGCCACCCTGGAAGAACTGGCCAACCTTCAAGTCACTTCTGTGTCCAAGAAGGAACAGTCACTGTCCAAGGCCGGGGCGGCGGTGTTTGTGATCACCCAGGAGGACATTCGCCGGTCCGGGATGCAGAACATCCCCGACCTGTTGCGCATGGCGCCGGGCGTGGACGTGGCCCGGCTGGATGCGAATGCCTGGGCCATCAGCATACGGGGATTCAACGACCGCTATTCGAACAAAGTCCTGGTGCTCATCGACGGGCGTTCGGTGTACAGCGAAGCTTTTTCGGGCGTGCTGTGGGATCAATTGAACGTTCCTCTGGAAGATATCGATCGCATCGAGGTCATCCGCGGACCCGGCGGCACGGTGTGGGGCGCGAATGCCGTCAACGGCGTAATCAATATCATCACCAAGAGCTCCAAGGAGACGCAAGGCGGTCTGATTACCGCGGAAACGGGTTCCAAGGAGAACCTGGAAAGCCTGGTTCAATATGGAGGCAAGATCGGCGGCAAGGGCACCTACCGTGCATTTGGCAACTATTTCAATATCGAGCCGGCCCTTCTGGCCGGCGGCGTGGAAGCTGCCGACGGCTGGCACGGATCCCACGGCGGCTTCCGCTCGGACTGGACTCTCTCGGCCAACGATACGTTGACCGTACAAGGGGACCTGTCCCAAACCGCCGAGGGTCAGACGCTGACCGCCGTCATCGCCAATCAATTGCCCCTCTCGCAGACGTTTAACGACCGGGTGACGGTGGGCTCGGGGGACGTGCTCGGCCAATACAACCACGCGTTCTCGAATGGTTCTGAGCTCACCTTGATGGCCTACTTCGACTATGTCCATCGGAACGATGTGGGGGACTATACCGAACAGAAGACGGACACCGAGCTGCAGTATCACTTTGCGATCGGTTCACGGCAAGATCTTGTGGCCGGAGCCGGTTATCGCCTTACGGACGACCGCGTCACGGGGTTAGTGGACGGCTTCTTCGCTCCCGACCACCGCCGTGACAGCTTATTCAGCGCGTTTCTGCAAGACGAAATCGACCTGACCCACAACTTGGCGCTCACGTTGGGAACGAAAGTGGAGCACAACGCCTTTACCGGCTTCGAATACGAGCCAAGCGCACGCTTGGTCTGGACTCCGGTGGTCCGGCAGAGTCTGTGGTTTTCCGCCGCTCGGGCGATCCGGCAGCCTTCGCTGCTGGACTCGGATGCCCACATCGCTTCCTCCATTGTCCCCATGGGTGGTGGCAACTTCGGCCTGGTGGAGCTTTCGGGAAACCCGGCCTTGAAAGCGGAAACCGTGCTGGACTACGAGCTGGGGTACCGGAATCAGGTGAACCGGAGAATGTCCTTTGATGTCACCACCTTCTGGAGTAACTACACGAACCTTAGGACCACGGAACCAGGAGCGCCCTTCTTCTCGTTGAGTCCCGGTCCTCCGCACGTGGTGATCCCCTTGACCTGGGGGAATTTAGCGCGGGCGCAAGATTATGGCGCGGAGCTGTCGGGAACCTGGGACGTCACCAGCCGCTGGCGGCTCAGTCCCGGTTTTAGCATGCTCCACATGAATATCAAGACCGACCCGGCGAGCGGCGATACCGGCGTCGCCGCGAGTGCCGGTAGCTCGCCCCAGCATCAGGCCCAATTGCGCTCGTCGGTGAAACTAAGCCATCGCCTGGAATGGGACACCTCGGTGTATTTCGTCGGGTCTTTGACCAATGGCGGGGTATTGACCCACGGTCCCATACCGGCCTATACGCGCCTGGATACCACCTTGGGCTGGGCCATGGGCGAGTCCGTGTATTTCAGTGTGAGCGGGCAGAACCTTCTTGCGCCGCGGCACTTCGAGTTTCTAAGCGGGAATCTGGTCCAACCGACGGAGGTCGAGCGGAGCGTGGTGGGAAAGATCACGTGGCGCTTCTGAATGCGGCTGTGGAGACTCCTCTGGGTCTGATCGTCGCCCGGAGAGCGGTGGCTCCCTGCGTCGTACCGGGACAGAACGGAGGACTCCACCGCCGAAGGCGCCATTGCCAGCTTTGCAGTGCATCAGGGCAGCGTGCGGCGGCGGTTCCCTGTGGACGCGGCTCCAGCCAGAGTCTGGGCCATAAGACTCTTCCGCCAGGGTGGGTGGACGGCACCGGCAGCGGCATTGGCTTGGTCAAGGCCAGCGGACATCTTCCGATAAGTGACACGAGCACCAAAAAGGGAGGATGGCACATGAGTTATCCGGAGGGCTGGTCGTGAAACCGACCCATCTGTACGGTTTTTGGTTTACGCCGACGCTGCTGACGGCGCTGTGGTTGGCCGCCGGCGCGGGCGCACCCGCGTGGGGTCAAAACCGCCCTCCCGCCGATCTGACCCAGGCCAGCCTGGAGGAACTGGCGGATCTGCAGGTCACTTCAGTTTCCAAGAAGGAACAGTCGCTCTCCAAGGCCGGGGCCGCGGTGTTTGTGATCACGCAGGAAGACATTCGCCGGTCCGGCATGCAGAACATCCCCGACCTGTTGCGCATGGCGCCGGGCGTGGATGTGGCGCGCATCGACGCCAATACTTGGGCCATCAGCATCCGCGGGTTCAACGACCGCTATTCGAACAAGCTCTTGGTGCTGATCGTGGACGTTCGGTGTACAGCGAAAATTTTTCGGGCGTGTTCTGGGATCAGCAGAACGTTCCTCTGGAAGACATCGATCGCATCGAGGTCATCCGCGGACCGGGCGGTACGGTATGGGGCGCCAATGCCGTGAACGGCGTCATCAACATCATTACCAAGAGCTCCAAGGATACCCAAGGCGGTCTGGTGACCGCTTCGACGGGGTCCGCGGAAAACCTGGGAGGCTTGGCCCAATATGGAGGCAAGATCGGCAGTAACGGTACCTATCGCGCCTATGGGAACTATTTCAATGTCCAGCCGGGTCTACTGGGCGCCGGAGTGACGGGCGCGGATGGATGGCGTGGATCGAGCGGCGGCTTCCGATCCGACTGGGTTCTTTCGGACCGGGATACTCTGACGGTCCAAGCGAACCTGATGCAAACCGGGGAGGGTCAGACGTTGACCTCCGTTATCGTGAGTCAACTGCCGCTCACACGAACCTTCAACGACAACGTGACGGTGGGCGCGGGCGACATACAGGGCCAATACAACCACACCTTTTCGAATGGCTCCGAACTGAACTTCCTGGGCTACTTCGACCGTTTCCAGCGCCACGACGAGGCGGACAACAGCATCCAGGATCTCGACGCCGAGCTGCAGTATCACTTCCGGATCGGTTCCCGGCAGGATCTGGTGGCTGGAACTGGATATCGCCTTACCAGCGACAGGTACATCGGGTTGTACGACACGTTCTTCGTGCCGAACCACCGCCTCGACAGCCTGTTCAGCGTGTTTGTGCAGGATGAAGTCGAGCTCACCCACAACCTGGCGTTTACCTTGGGAATCAAAGTCGAGCACAACGCCTTTACCGGCTTTGAATTCGAGCCTAGCGCCCAATTGGTATGGACTCCGAAGGACCGGCAGAGTGTGTGGTTTTCCGCCGCCCGGGCGATCCGGCAACCCTCGGCTCTGGACGTGAACGTCCATATCGCCGCGGCCGTGGTGCCCTTGAGTCCGGGCAACTTCGGCGTGGTCGAGATTTCGGGAAACCCGCAGGAGAACGCGGAGAAACTGCTCAACTACGAGCTGGGGTACCGGAATCAGGTAAACCGCAGGACGTCCCTGGATGTCACCACATTCCTGAGCAACTACACGGACCTCCGGAGCACGGAGAGCGGCGTGCCTTTCTTCACGTTGAATCCCAGCCCTCCGCACCTGGTGATCCCCCAGGTGTGGGGGAATTCGGCGCGGGCGCAGACCTACGGCGTCGAGCTGTCGGGATCCTGGGACATCACCAGCCGGTGGCGCATCAGTCCCGGTTTTAGCTTTATCCATATGAGCATCAACCCGGTGCCGGTGGCCCTCAGCGTAGCCGCCGCAACTTGGGGTAACTCGCCCGTGCATCAGGCCCAATTGCGCTCGTCAGTGAAACTGAGCCATCGTCTGGAATGGGACACCTCAGCCTATTTCGTGGGCGGCTTGAGCAACGGTCCGGTACCGGCGTATACGCGTTTGGATACTCGCCTGGGGTGGACGCTGGGCGAGTCGGTGTATTTCAGCGTGGGCGGGCAGAACCTTCTCAGCCCGCATCACTTCGAGTTTCTTAGTGGATACCAGGTCCAGCCGACGGAGGTCCAGCGGAGCGTGGTGGGAAAGGTGACGTGGCGGTTCTGAATGCGGTCAAGGAAACTCGTCTGGCTCTGATCGTCGCCCTGGGAGGGATGCTGGCCGGCGTCATGCCCGGACAAACGGCCGACGAGTACCAGGTGAAAGCCGCTTACATGTATAACTTCGCCAAGTTCGTCGACTGGCCGGCCGAGGTCTTCGACAGCCCGGCGCAACCCCTGGTGTTCTGCGTGCTGGGTCCGACGCCGTTGAGCCGGGTCTTGGGGGAAACCCTGGCGGGAAAGATGTTGGACCGGAGGCCGCTGGTATACCGCCCGCTTACCGACTCCAGCCAGGCGGCGAAATGCCAAGTCCTGTTTATCGGCTTCCCCGACAAGAGCCGCTTGCGCCAGACTCTGGACGAGGTCAAATCGTTCCATGTTCTGACGGTGGGAGAACGGGAGGATTTCACCGCCGAAGGCGGCATCGTCAGGTTTGTGATGGACGCGGGCAGAGTGCGGCTGGAGTTCAACTTGGACGCGGCGGATGACGCTAAGCTGCGCGTCAGTGCCAAGCTGCTGGGCCTCGCGAAAGTGGTCCGGAGGGCGGGCAAATGAGGGTCTTGGCCTGGTATCTTAAGCTCCCCATTCGCGATAAGCTCCGGCTGGCGGTCATGCTCTCGGTAGGTTTCGCCATGGCGCTTGCCTGCGGAATCGGGCTGGCCTACGAGCAGATTACATTCCGGGCGGACATGCGCAACGATCTGGGAATTTTAGCGGAGATGTTCGGGTCCAACAGCACCGCCGCTCTCATCTTCGACGACCCGCAGACCGCCGGGGAATTGCTCTCCGGATTCCGGGCCAAGCGGCACATCACAGCGGCTATCCTGTATTCGGCGAACGGCGCCATGTTCGCGAACTATCGCCGCGATCCTGGAATGGGCGGCAGTATACCTCCGCTGCGGCGCGACGGCAGCTGGTTTGAGAACGGCCAGCTGGTGCTGTTCAAACAAGTCCTGCTGCGCGGACAACCGATCGGGACGGTCTACCTGGCTTCCGACCTGGGGGAGCTGGCCGACCGGCTCCGGCGCTTCGGCTGGGTGGTCCTGGCCTTTCTGCTGGTCGCGTCCCTGTTTGCCCTGGGGCTCTCTTCCTGGCTGCAGCGAGTCATCTCGAAACCCATCGACGCCTTGTCCCGCGCCACGAATCTTGTCTCGCATGAGAAGAACTATTCCGTGCGAGCCATTAAACATGCGGACGACGAGTTGGGGCGTCTGGTGGACACCTTCAACCAGATGCTGTCGGAAATCGAGTCCCGGGATGCGGTGCTGCTGGATCACCAGGGCCGCCTGGAAGACGAAGTCGCCAAGCGCACGGTGGAGCTGGTGGAGGCCAAGAACCGGGCCGAGGCGGGCAGCCGGGCCAAGAGCGAATTCCTGGCCAACATCAGCCACGAGATTCGCACGCCTCTGAACGGCGTAGTCGGCATGACCGAGCTGGTGCTCGACACCGAGCTCAGCGCCGAACAGCGCGACTACCTGGAAACCGCTAAAATGTCGGCCGATTCGCTGCTGGCGGTGATCAACGATGTCCTGGACTTTTCCAAGATCGAGGCCGGGAAGCTGGAACTGGACCCGGTCTGCTTCAACGTGGAGGACAGTCTCGAAGAAGCCGTCCGGACCCTCGCGCTGCGCGCGCATGAGAAGGGCTTGGAGCTGATCTGCGATGTCGCGCCCGACGTGCCCGAGTACGTCGTGGGAGACGCACTGCGCGTTCGACAGGTCCTCCTGAACCTGGTAGGGAACGCCATCAAGTTCACGAAACACGGAGAAGTGGAACTGCAAGCCCGGCTGGAATCTCAGGATGGCGATGGGCTGCTCCTGCATTTCGTGGTGCGGGACACCGGCATCGGCATTCCGATCGCCGCCCAAGCGGCCATCTTCGAGGCGTTCTCGCAGGCCGACGGTTCCATGACCCGGAAGTACGGCGGGACCGGGTTGGGGCTGACCATCTCCTTGCGGCTGGTCCACGCCATGGGCGGAACGATTTGGGTGGAGAGCAGTCCCGGCGAAGGCAGCCGGTTCCACTTCACGGCCCATTTTGGCATCGCCGAAGTGCCGGCGGAAGCCCTCCCGGCCCTGGATGTGATCCTGGCCGGGAAGCAGGTCTTAGTGGTCGATGACAATCTCACCAACCGGCGTATCTTGACCGAGTTATTGTGGCGCTGGCGTATGCAGCCCACCGCCGCGGCGTCCGCGGAGGAAGCCCTGGTCCTGTTGCGGCGCGCGGCGCTGGAACGGAATCCATTTAGTTTGGTCCTCACGGACGTGCACATGCCCGGGACGGACGGATTCAGCCTGGCCCGGCAAATTATGGGGGATCCAACCCTCGCCGAGCCTCTGATCCTGATGCTGACGTCCGGAGAACAGCGCGGGGACGCGGCCAGGTGCCGCGAGTTGGGCGTGGCGGCGTACCTGGTAAAACCCATCCGGCGGGCCGAGCTGAGTGCCGCCATCCTTAAGGTTCTCGCGAGCCGGCCCGAGCGAAAGGCCGGGGTTTCCGCCGCTGGAAACGCGACCCGGCCGGTGATCACAGCGCGCGCAGCCAGGAGCGGAGCCAAGCTGCGCATTCTGGTGGCCGAGGACAACGCGGTGAACCGGCGTTTGGCCCTCCGCATCCTGGAAAAAGAAGGTCACGATGTCGTCATGGTCGAAAACGGCAGGGAAGCCTTGGAGACGGTGTGCGCTCAGACCTTCGACGTGGTGTTAATGGATGTTCAAATGCCGGAAATGGACGGCTTGGAAGCCACCAGAGCCATTCGGCGACACGAGCAGCTCACCTCCACTCACGTCCCCATCATCGCTTTGACCGCGCATGCCATGAGTGGCGACCGGGAACGGTGCCTCGAAGCCGGCACGGATGAGTACATTTCCAAACCGATCAATGCTCGCGCCCTGTTAAACCTTCTCGAGAAATACTGCGAGAAATCCAGCCTCGAGGATCGCCCCACACCGGTCGTGAGCGTCCCCTGATCTTGTGGGGCCAGGCTTTCAGCCTGCCGCCGCCTTTTGAGGCGGCGCGCCGCACCCGGCCCTGCAAGGTTACGACGCCGCGCGGAAGCGCGGCGGCAGCCCGGAAGGGCTGGCCCCACTTCTTTCACGAACCACTGGAGCGGGAGTCTAGAGGGATGCGGCGAACACGCGTTCGCCATTCAGATAAGTCTCGATGACCTGAAGGCGGCCGGGCTTCCCCGGCAGGTCGTCTTCGGCGACGCGGAAGCGGACCAGATCGGAGCGCTCGCCCGGGCGGAGGCCGCGCTGGCGCCCGGCGATACGGCCCACACGGGCGGGGTTGATGGTGGCCATCGCACACGCTTCCGTCAGGCTGAGACCGGCCGTTCGCATCACCTTCGATATGGCCGCGTCCATGCGCAGGCTGGAACCGGCCAGCCGGTCTCCGCCTTTCAATACGACCCGTCGATCTTCCCGGAGTTCCACTTCGACTTCGCCTAATCGATATGGCCCCGGCAGGCTCATAGCCGGGGCTACCGCATCGGTGATCAGGATGCTGCGGTCGACGCCTTTGGCTCGGAGCGCTGCACGCAGGAAGGACGCGGACAGGTGGTGGCCGTCCACGATGAAACTGGCGGCCAGACGATCTTCGGCGAGCTGATCGAAGATGTAATTGAACTTGGGGGGCGCGGGGTCGGCGCCGTTGCCCAGGTGCGTGGAGAGCGTCGCGCCGGCGCCGACCGCGTCCTGGATCTGTTCGCGGGTGGCACGGGTGTGGCCGATAGCGACCGCGGTTCCTTCGCTCACCACGCGCTCGATGTACCGCGGCATACCGGGCCACTCGGGGGCGACCGTCACTAGGCGGATCGCTCCTCGCGAGGCCTCCTGCCACCGTTGGAACTCGGCGAAGTCCGGCGGACGCACCCAACGTTGAGGATGTGCGCCGCGGGGTCCATCCTCCGGGGAGATGTGCGGGCCTTCCATGTGGAAGCCTTCGATCGCCGCGCCTTCGGGCACAGTGTCGCGCGCGCGGGCCAGATTCCGGAGAGCGGCCAGAAGGTGTTCGGGCGCGGCGGTGATCAGAGTCGGAAAGCACCGCGTGACACCGGTAGAGAACATGGCGCGAAGAGCGCGTGCGATTTCAGCGCCAGCGACTTCTTCGTGCGACGCATGGAGCGAGTTGAAGTCGACGCCGGCAAAACCGTTGACCTGCAGATCGATGAACCCAGGAGCGAGCCAGACTCCGCCGTCATCCGGGTCCGGCGCCACCACAGCGTCCACATATTGAAGGGAGCTGGAGCCTTCCACCAGGATTACTTCGCCGGTAGACACGTAACGGCCGTAGCATTTCATAAGCGAATTGGTTTTTTCACAGCTTACTCACACGCGCCGGTCGCTAACTCCGCGAAATAGCGGAGGAAAGAGCTGTTGAAAACCGGCATTTAGCGCTAGGTAAAGCCCGCGGGCCTTGTTACAACTGATAACAGATTTTCGCGGTAGCCGGGTTCATGTGTCAGTCTCGGGGGAGGTGGCCAGGGGCTCGGCCACCGCGAAATCGACCTTCAGCGTTTCTTCTCCGCCGCACAGGCGCCTGTTCGGATTCCCGCCTCGAGCAGGCGCCTTCGTGGTACGCGTGTTCTTCCACGGGCTCGTCGCTTTTTCGCATCGACGACTAAAGCTTGTGCTACTCAGTGGGCCGCGACAGGCTGGCCCACCGGCGCCAACCAGCCGTGCCGGTCATGCGCGCGGCCTTCTACCAGATCGAAGAATTCTCGTTGCAGGCGTTCGGTCACCGGACCGCGCTTGCCCGCTCCCACCGGAATGCGGTCCACCGAACGCACCGGCGTCACCTCGGCGGCGGTGCCGGTGAAGAACACTTCGTCGGCGATGTATAGCAGCTCGCGCGGAATCAACGTCTCAGTCAGGCTGTAGCCGAGTTCGCGCGCCAGTTGCATCACGGAATCGCGGGTGATGCCGGGGAGCACGCTCGATCCCAGCGGCGGCGTCAAGATCTGGCCGTCGCGCACCACGAAAATGTTTTCGCCGGACCCTTCGCTCACCATGCCGGAAGCATCCAGCGCGATACCCTCGGAGTAGCCGTTGGTAGCCGCCTCCATGCGGATCAACTGCGAGTTCATGTAATTCGCGCCGGCTTTCGAAAGCGTCGGCAGAGTGTTGGGCGCCAGGCGCGTCCAACTGGAGATGCACACGTCGACGCCCTCCTCCATGGCCTCGGCGCCCAGGTACTTGCCCCACTCCCAGCAGGCCATGTACGTTTCGATAGGCGTGTCCTTGGTGGGCATGACACCGAGATCACCATAGCCGCGCAGGACCAGCGGGCGGACGTAACAGGAATCGATCTTGTTGATGCGGATCAGCTCCATCATGGCGGCGACCAGATCGTCGACGGAGAAGGGGATCTGCATGCGGTAGATCTTGGCCGAATCGTGCAGCCGGCGGAAGTGCTCGCGCGGGCGGAAGACCGCCGGACCCGAGGGCGTGGCGTAACAGCGCAGCCCCTCAAACACCGAGCTTCCGTAACTGGTGACGTGTGCGAGTACATGCAACTTGGCGTCGGCCCAGTTGATGAATTTCCCGTTGTGCCAGATTTTCTCGGTGGCTTTGATCATAGTGTCCTCATGCGCACAACGGACTCACGCCTGTGATCATTGTGCCCTCATGCGCACAACGGACTCACGCCTGTGCGCCATGAGAAAATTATCGCATGCCGTTATTCCCGCCTGTGGTCTCGCGCGCGTGACCGCTTCCGTGTACGACGCGTTGTTGTTCGATTTCGACGGCGTCCTGGCCGATACCGAGCTGGTGCACTACACCTGCTGGCGCGCTGCGCTCGCGCCCTTTGGCATGGAGATCGAGTGGCCCTGGTATCAGGCCAACTGCGTGGGCATCGCGGATCACGTGCTGGCGCCGTGTTTTGGCGTAGGCGATGCGCAGGCGCTGGTGGCCGACAAACAACAACGCTTTCGAGACGCCCTGGCCCTCGCGCCGCCGTTCCTGCCGGAGACCGCCGCTCTGATCCGGGAGCTTTCAGCCTTGTACCGAATGGCCGTGGTGTCCTCCAGCTTTCGCACCGAGGTGACGCCGCCGCTGCAGCGGGCGGAACTGGATCGCTACTTTGCGGCGATTCTGTGCGGCGACGATGTCACGCGCTTGAAACCGGCTCCCGATCCGTACCTTAAGGCTGCGGAGATGTTGGGCGCGAAGAGGCCACTGGTGATCGAAGATTCGGATGCGGGGGTCGCATCGGGGCAGGCGGCGGGATTCGAGGTGGTTCGGGTGAGCGGACCCGCCCGGATGGTGGAAGAGCTGCGGCGGCATTTGTTGCGGCGGCATCTTGCACGGGTGCGCGGCCCAGAGTAAGATACCCGCATGGTCAAACCCGCGCTGATGCTGGCTGGAGTTGGGCTCGGGCTTCTCGTGGTCCCCGCTCCGGCGCAGTGGCTGCATTATCCCGATCCCAAGACGCCGCGCACCGCGGACGGTAAGGCGAATCTTTCGGCTCCGGCTCCCAGGAGGTCCGACGGCAAGCCGGACTTGTCGGGGATCTGGATGGGCGTGACCAAGTACATGATCAACATCGCCGCGGACTTCAAGGAGGGCGACGTTCCGTTCACGCCCGCCGGCGCGGCCGAGTACAAGCGCCGCAGGGACACGGAAAGCAAGGACGACCCAAGCGCCCGCTGTCTGCCGCTCTCGCTACCGGAAAAGAACACCATCACGTCGCCGTTTAAGATTGTCAACGCCGACGGGTTCGGCGAAATCCTGCTGCTGTTTGAAGGCCAGCGCCCGCGCCAGATCTTCACCGACGGCCGGCCGCTTCCCGCGGACCCTGCGGCGTCCTGGGATGGTTATTCGATCGGCCGCTGGGAAGGGGACGATCTGGTGGTGGAATCGATCGGCTTCAACGGTAAGGAGTGGCTCGACATCAACGGGCACCCGGTCACCGAGGCGCTGCATCTCACAGAGCGCTACCACCGCAAGGATTTCGGACGGCTGAGTTACGACATCACGATCGAAGATCGCAACATGTACGCCAAGCCGTGGACGGTTCACGAGGAGTTGCACCTGCTGCCCGACACCGAGCTTCTGGAACAGGTGTGCGAGAACAACTTGGACGTGGAGCACCTTGTCGGAAAGTAAAGCCGGAAGGTAAATGGGAGGCGAGAGGCCGGCTCTCTATTTCCCGGGCGCCGGTTTCAGCGTGACCACCGGAGACGGTAACCGCGATCCCACCGGGCCCGTGAACTCTTCTTTGGTTCCGTCATCGTAATACTGAACGAACTTCCACACCAGGTCCGTGGCTTCCTTTGGGTTGATCGCGAGCATTCCGAACTCGACGAATTCGTACTGCTGCATCGTCCCGGTCCAGGTGGCTCCGACGATCTTGCCCTTGTCGTTCTTCTTGAATTCAATCTTCCAACCCGGCTTGAATTCGAAGTCGTAGACGTCGAGACCCGCCGGGAACTCGCCTTCGATCCTGGAGCAGGTGACTTTCTTTTCGTTGGGCACGCGCATGGTGTACTTTTCGCGCGCGCCGGCTACGGACTCGGTTGGAGCAATGCGGATATGGGCGAAGGCCAATGAACCGCACATCAACGTTACAACGCCGCCGAGCAGAATTCGACTCACAAGTGGTTGTCGCACTGGATTCTCCCTTTCTAAGCGTGGGCGTGCCACTCGATTATCATACTCCCGCGGATTCCCGGGCGAGGGGCATTTTCGGTTGGGCGCTTCGAGCTGTGCGACCTTTTCAGACGCCCCAATGGTAGCACTGCACTCCCAGGAATCCGGGCGACGAGTTCCTCGAATCAGGACCGGTGCGGCCGGTTTAGGGCGTCGGGGTCGTTTTGTGGTTTTGGAGGGCTGGGCAGAGCGGGGGCGGATTGAGAAGCCTCCGGGGGCGGTGAGCGTGCTCGCTTGGGTTCGTTTTGCCGCCGGTCCAGCCGAAGAAGAATCAGATGCTTACATAAGAGAACGCAGGGTGCGGAAGGTGGCGCTTGGCGTTGGGCATGTGGGTATGCGCATCATGTGGGCCACATATGCGGATGATGTGGAATTTCGCCAGGGATTCGCCCTGGTGTGGTCGGCGGGGAGTGCTTAGCTGACGCGCTGTGACTGTGAAGGATTCTCGGGGATTTTGGTCGTCTTTCAGGGGAGGGCCACAGAGGTGGTTGGGCGTTACGCTGCCAAGTTGACGTGACGCCGACTTCACGGGAGTAATCGGACCCTCGGATCTAGAGCGACCATTCTTGGCCGAATCACTGCTCGCGGCATCTATTTGCGTCGGTTCGATAGCACACGTCGGCGACCGGGCTTTGAATAGCTGAACCCAAGCCCGTGGAGATAGATTTCCGGCAGGTAGTAGGACCCACCGTCGTTAAAGATAGCGCCATTCTCCTCAAGAGTCCGAAGGTCATCCTTATCGAGGCTTGCGAACGACGCCTCGAGAGGGAGCAGTCTCTGGGCTTGAGGTACGTTTTCGATTTTTTCAAAGACCTTCCGGAGGGCTTCGTTCTCTTTCTTGATCTCCGAAATTTTTTCCCGGCTGCACTCTGGCAAGGCATCGCGGATCGCCTGGGGAGTCAGATCGCGATCCTCCCACTTTCTGTCGGAAATGGACTTACCAGCCGCAACAGAAATGAATCTGACCAAATCACGAGCCTGAATTTGGTTATTGTAGTCAGATAAGGCATTTAGGACCCAATCGGTGGACCTGGCCTCCCTCGATTCGTCGGAACCGAGCTTCCGGCCCCATAACGGAACAAGGCGCTCTTTCAATTCTTCCTCTTCCCAATCGGATCGCTCCCCAGGAGTCGCGAGTGCTATGCTCCTTATCCAGTACGCGAGGCGCAGGGCCTCGACGCGATCCCATTGGAGACGGTACGGTGCGTATCTATCCATCAACTGAGCATAGTTCTGCCGGACTGCCAAGCTAATAAGATCGCGACGGATGTAAAGGAGAAGACCTAGACTGCGGGACGGCCTCTGTGTTAGCCACAGCGGAACGTCTTGTAACAGTACCCGCAAAGCCACTTGTTGTGACGCGCTGGTTGCGATGTCTTGGAATAGATCTTCTAGTCCATCGAAAAGAGCGATGAGACGTTGGCCGCTCTGGTCAAGCTGATCGGCAAGCAGGCGGCCAGCGCCAGTGATGTGGGGTTTATATCCAGTTGCCCAAGCGATACAATCGAGCCAAATCTCCCGCCACCCAGTTTCGGTCCGGTTCATCGGAACATCCGCACGAATCGCGTCGCGAATGTTCGATGCACTCATCGGTTCTTCGAAGCCGAGCATACGACTTGCTTGGCGGCCTGCTTCGGAGACAAGCTTCAGAGCGTCGTCTTCGAGATTGACGGAGAACAACACTGGACTCATCGGTGCGTCGATTTCCGGCGTCCTTTTGACGGCAGCTTCCACAAACTTCTTCCAAAAGCCGATCCGGGCTTGCTGAAGGAAGGTGAACGTTTTACCGGCACCTTTCGCTCCTACGATGACGGCGATCGGCAACTGAGATATGTTGTCCCCGGCAAGAGCGCGGAGGGGATTCGTATCAAGAAATTCATCGCCGACCCGCTTCTCCGCGAAGATTCGATCCTGTGCCGATTTCTTTAACTGGTCCCTGCGTCGCGAAATGACGTCGAAGCGCTTGTTCGCATCTTCTTGCGGCCGGGCGATGTCAACCGGGCCGTTAATAATGGCAGTCGGAGCGTTCTCGTCGGACGTTAGGTTGGCGGGCCCGGGCCGGATAGTCTGGCTAACCGGCAGCCACTCAAGTAGTGCTTTGGTCGCGCCACCGATCGCGGCGGACCGCCTGATGACCCTCGTACTGTCTTCCCAATCCGCAGCCAGCATTTGTAAGGTTTGGTCGAAACCGCTCTCGAGGATCAGGGGGTCATCGGTGACATCCGCATCTGGAGGCAAGAAGCGGGATCGGCCCTCGATCAGTCTGGCGTATTCCGTCTTCCAATCTTCTCTCCGGAGGCTCTCAGGAATCTGACTCGCGATAATTGCTGGATAAGGCTCGTACTCCTCTGCCGAAGGCGCGCGCTCGCCCAGCACGTTCAGCAGCTCAAGTGTTCCTTCCAGGGGTTGTCCGCCTAGCGTTGTCACGAAAATCCTGTAGACTCTCGGATCAAGTAGCAGTCCGGCCGCCAGCTCCGAGTAGCCCGCCCGCAGATCTACTACCACAAGGCCCACCCCAAGCGCGCGCCCGACGGCGCTGATGATCGTGGTCAAAATAAAGGGGTCGTTTTGCCCCTTGACCAGGTGTTCGGGACGAATTTCCAGAAACGGCAAACGTTTGAGGTCCCGGAATGCCGGCAGCACGAAACATCCCCAAGGTGGAGGAGGCGAGGCCATGTCGATCAGCGCATTCCGCAAACGGTCGACAACGAGGGCCACTGTCTGCTGGCATCCCGGTGATGAGTCACCGTGAGCCAACGCAATCAAGTCGGCGAATGCAACCGGAGGATTCGGAAGTCGGGCCCGCATCAACCAGCTAACACCCGGAGCTTCAACGTCCCCATCGATCAGCAGAACTCTATGCCGCTCGGAAGCCGCTATAGCCAAGCTGATCGCCTGTGTCGTTCGACCAACTCCGCCTTTGAAGCTGTGGAACGCCGCAATCGGGGGTGAGCCGAGCGTTTGGTGAGGACGCGCGAACGTCCTGCCCGGTTCAATCGCGGATGGACGAGAGAACGTCGGGGGAAGCGGCGGTGGATGAAGTGCCTCGTCGACCTCTTCAAAAACAACAGGAAGGGCTCGCTCCTGGCCGTTCATGGCTTCGAGGGCGAGACCCAATTTAGCGTCATTTTGGAGGCTCGCGATCCGCGGCTCGAATAGCTCTCGAATCCATTGTCGAGCGCTCTCGCTGTTGCCACTCCTAACGCTGATCGTCAGTTCGTTCCAGTACGCGCTTGCCCTCACCAGCCACGGAGGCGAAGTTCGTTCGGCGGCAGCCCTCTCAATCACCTCTTGAACGTCCAGCCAAGTAAACAAGCGGACACCCGAGGGAATCATAGGTACTCCCGCACGACGACTTCACAGATTCTTTGGAGCCACGCGACAAATCTGGCTTCGTCAGTCGCATCGATCCGAACCCCATATCGCCATGCTTGATGCGCGCTTGCTGGTGGACAGGATTCGTCTTCGCCACGAGAAAGGCGAAGCGCCGGAGCACCCCCGATCGCCGATGCCGACAGGTTCAGATCTTTTATGAGCAAATTCAGATCGTGATTGGCATCTCTGAGCTGCTCAGTGGTCCGGAAATTATTCCTGCGCAGGTGAACGTATTTCAGTCCACATTCGGCCGCGTAGAAAAGCAACAGGTGGGCTGGCGGACCCTCGTTGCTCTTCGCGGAAGCAACTAAGCGGAGGTGAGAGGCCTTAAGCTCACTAAAGCCTGCATGGATCTTCGCCATCGGAGTTCAGACTAATGATAGCGTAACGATGAAGAGATTTCGGCACACTGCCATCGGATTTCGACCGCTGTGGTGTGGTTGTCTTAAAGGGAAGTCAGACGCATAGCTCCCGGGAAACACAGCTCACGGAAAGCACTTGGTTAGTTCGTCGGCAAGCCGGAGAGTGACAATCAGCACCCCCTCCCGCAGCCTACGCCGATCCTCAGTATCTTTCGCCGCCCACTGCGAGTAGAATGGCTGCCGAGGTGTTTATGCGACGATTTTATCTGTTATGCGCAGCCTTGATCGCGATCCTGGCGGTGGCCGGATTAGCTCAGCAAGCGCCCGGTGGTGGGCCCTACAAGGTTTCTAAGATCGTCAAAGTGGGTGGCGCGGGAACCTTCGACACCGTGCTTGCGGACAACGTCGGACGCCGGTTGTACATTCCTCGCAAGAACCCCGGCCGCATCACGGTCTTCAATCTGGATACGCTTGAGCCGGCCGGCGAAATTCCCGATGCCGCCGCTAATGGAGCGGTGGTCGATCCCAAGTCAGGGCACGGCTTCGCCAGCAGCAAACCGGTGGTGATGTGGGACACCAAGACGCTGAAGACTATCAAGACCATCGATGTGCAGGGCGGTCCGGACGCCATTCTGTTCGACCCGTTTAACGATCGCGTGTACATCTTCAGTCACACCGCGCCGCACGCGACGGCGATCAATGCGGTGGATGGCTCGGTGGTGGGCACGCTCGATCTCGGGGGCATGCCGGAGCAGGCCGTCACCGATGGCAAAGGCCATGTGTATGTCGATATCAGAGACACGGACAAGGTCGCGGTCATCGATGCGAAGACGCTCACGGTAGCAGCCCAATACGGGCTCGAAGGTAAAGGGGGACGATGCTCCGGGCTGGCCATTGACGTGAAGAACCAGATTCTCTTCGCGGGCTGCCGCGAACCGCAAACGATGGTGATGCTCAGGGCCACGGATGGAAGGGTCCTGGATGCGCTGCCCATCGGCTCCGGTGTCGATTCCTGCATTTTCAACCCGGGCACGATGGAAACGTACAGCGCGCAGGTCGACGGCACGCTCACGATTATCAAGGAAAAGAGCCCTACCAGTTTCGTGGTCGAGCAGACGGTGCAGACCAAGGAAAGCGCGAAACAGATGGCCTGGGATAATAAAACCGGACGCATCCTGCTGATCGGCGCGGATTATGGTGCGGCTCCCACGCCGCCCGCCGGAAAAGCTCCAGGACGAGGCCCGATGGTGACGGATTCGTTTTCCGTGATCGTCGTAACGAAGTAGAGCGGCCGATCGTTTCGCGTTTAGTGGATCGTCCAGATGTCCAGAACGTTCAGAACGTCGTCCACGGCCGCGAAGCGCGTCGCGCCTCCGCTGACGTTCACGGTTAAGCCGAACGCTCCTCCGGTCGCCGACGCATTGACCGAACGCTGCGCCACAAAGTGTCCGGATGCGGTGAACTCGACCATCTCGCTGGGCTGGGTGGGATCGGCATTGACGGCGTCGCCGTTGGTGGCGACCAGGTCGCCATTGGGCGCGAGCATCAAGCCCACCGGGCCGCGGAGGTGCTCATTGTCCCGGTAGACCACGCGGCCCCGACCGGAATGCATCCCGATGGTGGCGGCGTTGTCGATCGCATAGATCGCGTTGTCAGCAGTCGAGGCGACGTACAGTAGGTCATGGTCGGTGTCCAGAGCGAGGCCAGTAGGCCCGACGACCAGCGCAGCCGGGTCGCAGCGATGCGTGTAGGTCGAGCCGATCTGGGTGGCGCTTCGCACGTACGGTGTCTGGGAGCCGTAGTCGTTGTCGGGCAGAATCAAATCCAGCCGCGTCACCACTCCGTTCAGTACGCTTGATACGAAAACTAGAGCCTCGTCGCCGCGGTCCAGCACCGCCAAGTCCCACGGTCCGTCGAGCAACGCGGAATTGATCAAGGTTGCCACTTGCTTGCCGTGCTTGTCGATGATCAGCAGCGATCCCTGGCCCACGCCCTGATGGACTGGGTCGGTGCACATGCCGGTGGGCGACGGCAGATTGCCTACCAGGACGAAACCCGCTTTCAGCACAGCCAAAGCTGTGGTCAGCCCCAGCCCCTTACCGCCGTGGAAAAAGGGCAATTGCACGCCGCCGGGCGGGATCCTCACTATGGTGGTCCCAGTGCCTTGCGCATTGGCGCTGTTGTTGAAGTTAGAAACCAGAATGTCGCCGGGCGCGAGCGAGCCGCCCCCCGGGAACCCGGGCGGGACGAAGGCGACGCCGTACGGGTTGATATCACCGTTTCCGGGGACAGTGGAGACGCTCTGCAGCGGGACGGCAGGAAGATTGGGAATTAGCGGCTGGTGCTCGAGGTCGGCGGCGAAAGCGGAGCTGCCGCATACAAGCAACGCCCCCGAGATCCAAGAAAAACTGGAACGGTTCATGGTACTTACCTCCTGTTCAAGCGAATCGCCTTACCGAGTAGATACCGGAACGGATTCCGCTGGTGTGAATAGGTTGTAAAGATTTATCGAAATCGATGTAAAGACGCCAAAACGATTGCGCGGCAGGGTGGCTCGGAGTAAGATAGCGCCCATGTTCAAGCGCGCCTCGGTCCCGGTGTCGATGCTGGCTGGTTTCGCGAGTCTGGTTGCTCCTGGGGTGGCTCGGGGCCAAAGTTCCGGCGACTGGCCCATGTACAACCGCGATCTGGCGGGCACCCGGTATTCTCCGCTGGCGCAGATCAATACCTCGAACGTCGGTCGACTGGTGCGGGCGTGGTCGTACTCGCTGGGGCAGGATGCCACTGTCGGCGGGATCACCGGCGGCAGCGAGTTCACGCCGATTGTGATCCAAGGCGTGATGTACGTGGCGGCATTCAAGCATGTCGCGGCACTTGAACCTGAGGCAGGTAAGATTCTGTGGCGTTATGACTTGAAGACGGGATCGCCATCCCGGCGCGGGTTGGCTTACTGGGTTGGGGACGGCACTAACCCGCCGCGCGTAATTTTTACCAGCGGCCGGAGTATGTTCGCCCTGAACGCTCGGACGGGGAAAATCGACCCGGGATTCGGCAAGGAAGGCGAAGTGGATTTAGGCGTTCCTTACGATTCTGCTCCCATTGTGTTCAAAAACATGCTGTTTGTGGGCGCGAATACACCTGAAGCGCCGGCTGTTGGACCGGCTGGGAATACTCGGGCATACGATGCGCGGACGGGGGCCAAAGTGTGGGAGTTCCACTCGGTGCCGCAGCCGGGCGAGATGGGGCACGGGACTTGGGATGGCGATAGCTGGAGGGGCCGGTCGGGAGTCAACAATTGGGGGTTCTCGATGACCGTCGACGCCGCGCGCGGGATCGTGTACACCGTGTTTGGCGGACCCAACACGAATTACTGGGGCGGCGACCGGAAGGGCCAGAATCTGTTCGCGAATTCCGTTGTAGCGATTGATGCTGGGACGGGGAAGTTGAAGTGGTACTTTCAAGCCGTCCATCACGATTTATGGGATTACGATCTGCCTCCGGCTCCGGCGCTGCTGGACGTGACGGTTCGCGGCAAGAAGACGCCGTTGTTGGTCCAGACGGCCAAGACGGGGTGGATGTACATATTAGATAGGACCACCGGCAAGCCGGTGTTCGGAATCGAGGAGCGGCCGGTACCCGCCAGCAAAGTCCCCGGCGAGCAGAGCTGGCCCACGCAGCCCATCCCGGTGAAGCCGGGGCCTCTGGCTCGGGTCAGCTTCAAGCCGGAAGACATCGTCACCGCCGAGGACACCAACGCGGAGCACGCCAAGTTCTGCCGCGATCTGATGGCGCGCAGCGGCGGGTTTTATAACGACGGCCCGTACACGCCGTACGTGTTTCGCGAGGCCGGGGTGAATCAAAGTGACAAGCCATCTGCGGCGACACCTTCGACGATTTTGTTTCCGGGGTCGGTGGGCGGCGTCAACTGGGGAGGCACGGCGTCCGACCCGGCGCTGGGGTACACGTTCGTGAACTCGATGGACGAGGCCAGCATCGGGTGGGTCGAGAAGAAAGCCGACGGCGCGCGGGTGCTGTTCGACCGCAACAGCATCGTGGGGCCGACGTCGCGGTTTCAGTGGAGCGAGGGCGATCCGCGCTCGGGCAACATCAGCCGCGCGGGCGAGCATGCCTGGCCGTGCCAGAAGCCGCCGTGGGGACAATTGATGGCCGTGAATCTGAAGACCGGCGAATTCGCCTGGAAAATTTCGCTTGGGGTGACCGACGAACTGCCTGAAGGCAGGCGCAACACCGGGCGGCTGAACATGGGTGGTCCCATGGCGACCGCCGGAAGGCTGGTGTTCATCGGCGCGAGCAACGATCACCGCTTCCGGGCATTCGATTCGCGCACCGGCAAGCAGCTTTGGGAAACCCGGCTGGACTATAGCGCGCATGCGGTGCCGATCACGTTCCTTGGCAAAAACGGAAAGCAGTACGTGGCGATTACCGCAGCGGGCGCGAGCGCGCTGGACGATCCTGGGCCTCCGGGTAAGGACGCGCTGATGGTGTTTGCGCTGCCGTAGCGCTTGCCCCCTGCTAGGATGAAAAACATGAAGAAGTCGGGCGCGAGCCAAGGCCAGCCGGCATCGGAGCTCATCTCGAAAAGAATCGCCGAACTCGGGGACTGGCGCGGGGAAACCCTCGGCAGAATGCGCAAGCTCATCCAGGAAGCAGACCCGGACGTCGTCGAGGAGTGGAAGTGGATGGGCACTCCGATTTGGTCGCACGACGGCATCGTCTGCACGGGCGAATCCTACAAGAATGTCGTGAAGCTTACCTTCGCCAAGGGCGCGTCTCTGAAGGATCCGGCCCGTCTCTTCAACTCGAGTCTCGACGGCAACGTACGCCGCGCGATCGACATCCATGAAGGCGAGGAAGTCGATGAGTCCGCCTTCAAGGCGCTCGTTCGCCAAGCCATCGCCCTCAACAGTTCCGGCAAGTCGAAACCTTCGAAGAAACCGAAGCCCTGAGGGATTCCGCCCCCTGGACAAGTCGCTTGACTAACGCATAACTCAGTGGTTATACGTCGATCAATAGCCACCAGGTTATCGATCGCACATGCCGAACGCTCATGATTTGCTTTTCAGAACGCTCGCCGATCCGACGCGGCGGGCGCTATTCGAGCGATTGTGCCGCGAAGGAGAGCAGACGGTCGGAGCCCTGACGGCGCGAGCCGGGGTCTCGCAACCGGCCGTCTCAAAGCATCTCGGGGTCCTGAAGCAGGCCGGGCTGGTGCGCGACCGCCACGAAGGTCGCCAGACGCACTATAGCGCGCAGCTCGGCGCCTTGGCCCCGTTGATCGACTGGACAAGCCAATTGGCCGGGTTCTGGGAAAGCCGGTTCGACCACCTCGAAGATCTGCTCAAAAGGATGGACCAATGACCAATACTGCGGCCGAAACGCGCTCCGTCGTCGTCGAACGTGAGATACCGTATCCGCCGGAAAAGATCTGGCGCGCGCTCACGCAACCACACCTGATCGAGGAGTGGCTCATGAAGAACGACTTCAAGCCCGTTGTGAACCACCGTTTCAATCTTCGTGCCGACTGGGGCGCCGTCGACTGTCAGGTAACGGCAGTCGAGCCGAACAAGACGCTGTCTTACACGTGGGCGGCCTATGGTCTCGAGAGCGTCGTGACGTGGACGCTCACGCCTGCGGGCACCGGGACCCGCCTGCGCATGGAGCAGTCGGGCTTCCGGCCGGATCAGCAGCAAGCCTACCAGGGCGCCAAGTACGGGTGGCAGCAGTTCTTCGCAAACCTGGAGCAGGTCTTGGCGCGGCCAGACTGAAATCCGGCCGGCACAGAGCTGGACCATGCCGGGTAAATGGCGCGGTGTCGCCGATAAATGGTGCGCAGATTACTCATGAAAGATGCCACCCAACGTTCGATCATTCGCTGGATTCACATTATCTGCAGCATTCCGATAATCGGTTATATTTATAGTCCGTTTGAAGCAATTCCGGAT
>DATNJC010000172.1:0-32702 GCA_035604115.1 Bryobacteraceae bacterium
TAACTCTTCCAGGCTCTCTTCCCCCTGCTGATGCGCCTCCAACAACTTCCGTCGTAGATCGTCAGAATAGGCCTTCGCCATCTCTTGCTTGCAGCCGGATCGCCAGAGCTGGTCTATATTATCTCAGAAAATGGTCTAGCCGCACCCATACCGGAGCCACCTCCTGTCTAACGTATTACGAAGTTGAAGAGGCGCTCTATGGGCGGCTCGCGCAGTCTGCGAAGGGCGTTTCTCGCGCTGACACGCTGTTGATTCCGGCCGCACGGGCGATAACGACGCAAGTGCAGATAGTCGTTGAGCTATTCAACGTTTTAGTGCTCGACCTCACTTCTGGAACAGTCCACCTTCAACTCCAGCAGCTCCAGTTACAGACGCGTGGGATTCGCGCAGCCGATGCGCTTCACGCTGCAAGCGCAATTGCATTCGATGCCGACCTGCTTGTATCAACGGACGACGCATTGCTGCATCTCGATGGCGTGCTCGAGAACACCCAGGGACGCAAGATTCTCTGTCGCGATACGGATTCGGCCCTTGAGCTGTTATAGCGCGGCGCACGGCAGAGGCGGAGCGGTCACCGCGCGATTTGAAACGCCTCGCGGAACTCCGCATTCTGCTCGCCCAGCTTGTCGTGCACCGTGACCACCAGCGTGTACGAACCCGCGGCCACGTTGGGGTCGAGGCTTAAACTCAGTGCTCCGGGGACGATGCGCTGCGGGTAGAACGACTCCTTGGATTCGGCGGCGGCTTCGGGCTGCGCGAACAATTGTTTGGGCTCGGCGCCGGCTTCGGCCGCGCCCAGGATCGCGAGGCCGTAGTCCACGGAGTAACGGTTGTTGTCGCCGAACTTGTAGCCGGCGATGTCGAAGCGCGCCCACAGCATTCCGCCGGGATGATACACGGCGGGGCGGAATGCGGTGGCATCGTCTTCGGCCTGCAGGAAACGGAAATTGCGAATGACCAGAGTTTCGGCGGGTTCGATCACCGGGCCGCGCACGTGGAATTCGAGCTGGCCGGAGACTTCCCCTTCCGCCAGCTCATCCTTGACGGTGACGGGGATGCGGTACATGCCGCCGGGAGCGAAGGGCGGGACTTCGAAGCTGGCCAGGAATTTCGGCTGCCAGGTCTTGTCCTCGGGCACCAGGTTTTCCTCAATGCGGCCCGCGCGCGGTTTCTCTACGGCAAGGCCCGCGGGATCCAGCACGCGCATCTGCCAGGACAGTTTTACGCTGCGATCGTCACCCTTCTTCTGGCTCTGGTAACCGGCGATGCGGCAACTGAACCAGATGGTTTCGCCCGGCAGGAAATCGTAAGACGACGCCAGTACAGGGCCGTCTTCGAACTGATGCAGGGCCAGGCGGTCGAATGCCAGCTTGGGCTGAGCCGTCAGAATCCCGGCGAAGAGCAGCGGTGCCAGGAGCAAAGACTTCATACCTCTACTTACTTTCGGAGCCAGGGGTTGCCGTGCCCGGCACTGTGTTCAACAGCGGAGCGTCGGCGTTCAAGTTCAAGGGTATTTGCACCCAGGCGTATTTTGGGAAGGCTGGATCGCCGCCGTCGACCAGGCGCAGACGGTAGGACGTCAAAGGCGCGTCGAAGAGCACACGGCCCTGCAGCGTTTCGGCCGGGGCGATATTGCGCAGAATGCCGAGGTATTGGTCCACGCCGTCTCCGTTCGTCAGCTCCTGAAACGTTGTGCCGTTGGCGCCTTCGAGTTGCAACAGCGGAATCGACGCGTCCTGGCCGCCGCCGTTGGTCACCGAGAGGTTCACCAAAAGGAAACGCTGATTGGGAGTGCGAACCTGGAAGCCTTGACCCAGTTCGCTTTTCCAGGTGGCATCGTTGATGGAGTACGTCAGCGGACCCACGAGCACCTTTTCGCCCATGTTGTAATCCCGCTGCGTGGACCTTTGGCGGCTGCATCCTGCCAGCGAAAGGCCGGCGAGAAACGCGCACAGAAGGAAGGCGGCCGTCTTCAGCATGCTGGTTATCATGCTGGTGATCGGGGAATGGGCGGAAGCGCCAGATGAAACACTTTTACCGAGGCGCCCGCTGCGGCCCGGATCGTGGCGGTTTCCGACGGGCCCAGATAGACCCCCGCGCCCTTGACTACGTCGTAGTCTTTGCCTTCTAGCTGGATGCTGCCCTTGCCGTCCATCAAGTAGATCAACTGGTGCTTGCCTTCGGACGGCGCAGTGTAGCTTTCGCCGGACTTAAGCCAGCGCAGCGTGCCGAGCACGTTCTTGGCTCCGCACAGAGCCGCGTTGAGGATCTCGGTGGCTTCGCCCTGGGGCGTCTTCACCCGTGGCAGAGTGTTGGTGTCGATGAATAGTGTCGTCGTGGTCACTGGAATCTTCCTTGCTCGCTAGGTCTGGACCCACACGCGCCCATCGACGCGATTCCACACCAAATCTTCCGGCGTGCCATCCAGGATGTGGGTCTTGAAGCGGTTGGGCGCTTGGAATTCGAAATAGAACAGACCGGTGTCGGTGGCGCGCAGGCGGTGTTTCGCCTCCGCGGGAATGTACACTAGGGAGCCGGGGCCCACGGGCCGCGTGCCTTCCGGTGTTTCCACCGTGCCCTGGCCTTCCATGATGAAGTAAAAGTGCTCGCAAATCTCATGGTAGTGGTAGGGCGAGTAGCCCTGCGGCGCGTAGTGCATCACGCCCGCCAGCATGTCGTCGATGTTGGTCAGTTCTTTGTTGACGAAAAACGTGCGCTCGCGGCCTCCCGCGGCTGCGACTAACTTTGGAAGTTCGTTCTCGTGGAAGATGTAGGCCATAGTTCTCCTTGCTTACTTGGGCCGGTACGCCGTGCGGGCCACCTCGCCGATGGGCGCCGGGGCTACGGTCGCGCGGATTTCGGCCTGCTTGTGACGTTCGACGGTGGGCTTGGTCGAGCCGCGCCCTTCCTCGCCCCACACTAGCGTAACTTGCGTGCCCGGCTCGCTGTGCGCGATATCGAGCATGGCCAGCGAGACCATCGCCCGTTCATTATATGTATAGCCGGTATAAGTTGACAGGCCGACTGTTTTTCCGTTCTTCACTACCTTGTCGTACGGTAGCGTGGCATAGTTCGCCAGAGGCATGTCGATGTACTTGACAATGTCGCCGGTATGGAACATGGACTTGAAGGCTTGTGTTAGGTCGTCGTCGTTCCAGACCAGCGTGACTTTCTTGCGCTGCTGATTGCCGGCCATCTTTTCAAGCGCCGCCCGTCCCACGAAATCGTGGTCGAATTTGACGAACTGGCCGTAGCCTAGATCGTACGGAGTCAAATAATAGTCCTCGACATTGTCGGAGTAGAAGCTGCCGCCGAGCGACGCCATGGCTTCGTAACTTTTGCCGTCCAGCCACTGCCGGTAGGCCCTGAGCCCATCACCCGTGTAGACGGCCGGCATCGGCGACGGGATCCATCCCGACTCCAGACAACTGGTCGGATACGTTCTGGCTCCCACCTGGCGAATCCCGAACTCCTCGCCCGCCGCGACGATCGCGTCACGAACCGCGTCACCATCTTCCCAGGCGCCGACGAGTTCCCATCCGGGCTGCCCGACCATCCCGTGGCGCAAAGCGTGGACCGGCCGGCCGGCAATGGTGATCACGCTCATGTTGAAAAACTTGATGTCGGGCGGCGCTTGGCCGAGCACCTTTTCCATGACCTTCAAGGCATTGGGGCCCTGGACCTGGTAGCGGAAGACTTGCCTTTTGCCTTGATTCACCGCGGACCGCGCATCCAGCGACGCGGTGGCGTTATACCCCTGAGTCTCGATATGGAATTTGACCCAGTTTTCGGCGGGAGGCCGGCCAACCAGATTGAATTTGTTCTCGGCGAGATAAAACAGGATCGCATCGCCGATCACGCAGCCGCTCTCTGTGCACGCGACGAATTGCTTAGCCTGATTGACCTTGAAGTTCTTAAAACTGTTGACGGCGAGATCGGAGAGTACTTTGAGTGCGTCGGGACCCTCGATGTGGAGATCCGTCATGTGGTGGGATTGGTCGAACAATGCGCAGGTTTCGCGCCAGGACCGCTGTTCGTCTCGCCAGTTCGTGAACTCGTGGCGCACGACCGGGAAAGCGTAGGGCCCAATCTGCGAATTGCGCAGCAGCTTCACGGCGCTGCCGGCGGCCAGGATGGCTTCTTCAAGGTTCCGATAGGTCATGGGTGAGTAGTGTGGTTCTCCAGCGAGGGTATTCTGAATTATAACGCGCGAGGTCCGCGCCCCCAACAACCGCTACAATTCCAAGGAGGAGGAGACCCCTGTGATGATGACGATCGGCCACGCGTTGGTGCTGGCCTTGGTGTGCGCGCCGGCGTTCGCCGCGCTTCCAGTAGTAGCCGCGAAGAACCAGGACGGTTTACTCAAGAGCAGCGATCCGAAGCTGGCGGCGAACAAGAAGCTGGCCTATGACTTCTACCGCATCGTGCTGCGGGGCCGCCGTTTAGACCAGGCCGAGCACTATATGCGCGAGGACTACATGCAACACAATCCCAACGCCGACACCGGCATCAAGGGCTTCAAGGCGTACTTTGAAAAGCTGGGTGGTCCGCTGCCGATTCCGGACACACTGCCGGATTTGGTCTCGATCATGGCCGAGCGCGACATGGTGACCTTATTGCTGGTGCGCGAATACGACGAGCCGGGCAAGCCGGGGCAGAAGTACACCTCGACGTGGTTCGACACGTTCCGTATTCAGGACGGCAAGATCGCCGAGCATTGGGACAACGCGACCAAGCCGGTCCCGGCGCCGGCGAAGTAATCAGGCCAGCGCAGACTGCGGATCGCTCAGAGCCGCGGCCAAGTCTTGCAGGAACAGCGCGGCTTGGGCGCCATCCACGACGCGATGGTCGCTGGAAAGAGTGATGGTCATCATGGGGCGAATCGCGTGCGCGCCGTGCACGGGCACGATGCGGTCGGCGATGCGGCCCACGGCGAGGATCGCGGCTTGCGGCGGCGTGATGATGGCGCTGAACGCGTCCACGCCGTACATTCCCAGATTGCTGATGGTGAAGGTGCCGTTGGCGATATCGGCGGGGCGCAGGCGGCCGGATTTCGCGCGGTCGGCCAAGTCGCGCCGTTCGGCGGCGATGGCACTGAGAGGCTTGGCGGCAGCGTCGTGGATCACTGCTCCCACCACGCCATCCTTCACCGCGACGGCGATCGTCACGTTGACGCTCGGATGGAAGCGGATCGTGCTGCCGGTCCAACTGGCATTCATCTTGGGATGCTTTGTCAAAGTGCGGGCGACCAAAGCGATCAGGAAATCCGTGATGGTAAGCTTGACGCCGTGGTGACTCTCGCGGGCGTGAACCAGCGCGGACGCATCGATGTCGCGGACCAGGAAGAAGTGCGGAACCTGGGTCCAGCTTTGAGTAGTGCGCTCGGCCATCAGGCGCGCGATAGCGCTGAGTTCCTGAGGCTCGGAGGGGATGGCGGCAGGGGCAGGCGCTGAAGCCGGGGATTCAACGACCGCGAGCACGTCTTCCGCTGAAATGATCCCACCGGGTCCAGTGCCGCGGATCTTGGTGAGATCGACGCCGCGCTCCTGCGCGATGCGCTTGGCTTTGGGCGATGCCTTGGGGGCGGGCACCGCTGTTGCCGGCACCGATGCCGGCGTTGCCGCGGCGGGCGCCTCCACAGTCGCCGTTCCGGGCCGCGCCTGTTGTGCCATGGCTTGGGCCGCTGCATCGGCCGCGGACTCGGCTGGCGGTTGCTCGCCCGCCGCGACGATCCAGGCGATAATCTGGCCCACGGGTACCACATCGCCCTCGCGCGACTTAACGCCAGCGAGGAAACCCTCGGCCGCGGCTTCGAGTTCCACTACGATCTTGTCGGTTTCAATCTCGAGAAGGGGTTCGCCCTTTGCGATGGCGTCCCCTTCCTTTTTGATCCAGGAGATGATTTTGCCCGTCTCCTGCGCCATTTCGAGCGCGGGCATCACAACGCTGATCGCCACGTTACTCTGCTCTCCCGCGCACAACGGACTTGCGCCCGTGCGCTCTCACTTCAGCACTCCGACTTTCTCCTTGCGCGCGCTAGCCTCGATCATCTCCAAAACGTTCTGACTGGGACCGGGGTCGGTCTCGCGCACCGTCGGCAAGGGGCCTCCGGTGGTGAAGTACTGTGTGCCCGCAATCAGCAACTGGTCGGCCGGGAATCGGGTGATCACCTCGTGACCGGTTTCGGTGACGACGATTTCTTCTTCGATGCGCGCCGCGCTCCAGCCGTCCTTCGAAGGCCAGAAGGTTTCAAGCGCGAAGACCATGCCGGGCTTAAGTTCATAGGAGTGATCGAGCGATACCAGGCGGCTGATCACCGGTTTCTCCCAAATCGCCAGCCCGATGCCGTGGCCGAATTGCAACGCGAACGCGGCTTCCTCGTTGGCGAATCCGAACTCCTGCGCGCGGGGCCACACGGCGGCCACTTCCGCGGTCGTCCGCCCCGGCTGAATCAGAGCAATGGAGGCATCCAGATAATCGCGGCAGCGCCTGTAAGCGTCCACCAAGGCGTGCGACGCGTAACTGATGGCGAAGCTGCGGTAATAACAGGTGCGGTACCCCATGTAGGAGTGCAGAATGTCGTAATACACGGGGTCGCCGGGCCGCAGCACGCGGTCGGAAAACACGTGCGGGTGCGGGTTGCAGCGCTCGCCTGAAATAGCGTTGATACCTTCGACGTACTCCGAACCCAGGTCGTACAGCACCTTGCTGGCGAGGCCCACGGCTTGGTTTTCGCTCAAGCCCGGGCGCATGGCGCGATACAGCTCTTCGTAGGCGGCATCCACCATCATGGCGGACGTGTTGAGCAGCGTGATCTCGTCCTGGGTCTTAATGACGCGCGCGTCGGACATGATCTGCTGGCCGTCGACGACGTTCAGACCTTCGCGCTGGAGCGCGAACATGATGGGCGGCTCGATGACGTCCACGCCGACGGGTTCCTTGTGCAGGCCGCGCTCCTCGAGTTCGATGCGGATCTTGCGCGCCACATCCTCCGCTCGGCCCATCTCCGGCGACATGGCTCCGCGCAGCAGCGAGATCCCGGGCCGCGAGCGTTCGCCCAGCCACGGGCAATTCAGTTGATGGTGCCTGGCGGCCGAGCCGAAGTCCCACAGGATGGGCTCGTCATTCTGCGGCAGCAAAGTGAACCGGCTGATCTTGTCCTGCGCCCAGGTGCCGATGTGGGTAGCGGTGATGTAGCGGACGTTGTTCATGTCGAAACATAACAACGAGCCGATGTTGGATTTAGCTAGTAGCTGCTTGGCGCGCGCCAGCCGTTCCGTGCGCAGCCGGTCCATATTGACGCGCTGCTCCCAATCCACCGCCATGTTTCCGTACGTTTTGAGTGCCACTGCTTGCCTCCAATTCCAAAAACCTACTATAGCGTGCGGGCAGGGAAGATGGGCTCCCAACAATCCGGCGGCGGAGACCAGAAAGCGGACCTTGGCGGGTGGCGGCGCAGGACAGGCCCTCAATTGTTGCCAGGGAACGCCCCGACGCTGAATCGCTTTGAAGAAGCACGGCGTGGCACAATCAACCTGGAGACTCAGCGCAGCGGTAATGGGTGGACCCGCGTTCCTCGTGCACCCACCTTGAGGACGCATCCCTCCGATAGCGAGGCTTCATGCTCTTTGCAAATCGCGGCGACTAAGGCCGCAACATCCGCTGCCTGTAAGCGTTGATGGCGAATCAGGACCACCGAAGGACGCACGGATGAAGTGAGCGCCAGGATGTGAGGGAAGTCGTGATCGAGCGTAATAAGAACGCGCGACTCTCGGGCTGCCCGAGCGAGGATATCCTCGTCGGTGGCATCTCGCATTCCGATTTCACGAACGTGCAGTGCATCCCAGCCATGGGCGCGCAGGATCGGGGCAGCCCTAGCGGGAAGTCCCTGGTCGAGCAAGATTGGCTTCATGCGGCATCGATATGAAGGTCAATCGTGCCATCGACGGTCGCGGCTGCGAAGGCCAGGGCCTGCTGGATGTCCGCTTCCTCAAGGTCTGGAAAATCCTGAAACAGCTCGGAGCGGATCGGATACGTTGCCAGGATCTCAAGCACCCGTCGCACAGTGATGCGTAATCCGCGAATGCAAGGCTGGCCGCCCATTTTCGCGGGCTCGATCGTAATCCGGTCGAATGGAGGGTTCAGGTGCATGGCTCCATTATGGCTTGCGCGGCGTCGAATGATACAACCCGACCCCTCCGGAGCCATAATGGTTCAAGCCGACAGGAGCATTCATGAAGCATCATCTTTATCTACTGGCAGTCGCCCTGCTGCCCGCCGTATTTGCCCAGCCGCAGCCGGCCGAGCGGCGCGTTCCTTTGCAAGGTCCCGCCGCGCGCATGGCCGCGCAACCGCTGTTCAACAACAACTGCGCCGGGTGCCACAAGAATACGATGTCGAGCGCGGATCAGAACACGCTCAAAGAGACCAACGCGCCGACGACCGACACGCTCGCCCAGATGACTCCGGAAGCCATCTACGCCGCGCTGACCACCGGCGCGATGGTCCAGCAGGCCGCCAAGCTCAACAACGACGAAAAACGCGTCATCGCCGAATTTTTCGGAGGCCGCCCGTTGGGGATGGTCAACGCCGGCGATGCGGGCCACATGACCAACCACTGCACGGCGAATCCGCAGATGAGCGATCCGGCGAAAGCTCCGAGTTGGAGTGGATGGGGGAACGACCTCGCCAACACGCGCTATCAGCCCGCGTCCGTGGCCCGGCTGACCGCGGAGCAAACCCCGCGCCTGAAGTTGAAATGGGCCTTCGGGCTCTCCAACGGCGCGGAGACGTACGGGCAACCCGTCATCGCCGCCGGGCGCTTGTTCATCGGCGACGACAACAGCTACGTCTACGCCTTGAACGCTGAGACGGGCTGCGTCTACTGGTCGTTCCAAGCCGAAGCGCAGGTGCGGACCGCGATCGCGATCGCTCCGGTTATCGGAAAAGGCAACGCGAAATACGCGGCCTACTTCGGCGACCGCAAAGCTAACGTGTACGCGCTGGATGCGCACAATGGCGAGCTACTGTGGAAGACCAATGTCGATCGGCGCGTCCTGTCGCACATCACCGGATCGCCGGTTGCGTATGGCGGCCGCGTGTACGTGGGCGTGGCCGGGTCGGAAGAAGTGGCTTCGGGCGATCCGCATTATCCGTGCTGCACGTATCGCGGGAGCCTCTCGGCGCTCGACGCTGCGACCGGCAAAGTGATCTGGAAGAGCTACACGATTCCTGAGGAACCTAAGCCCACCAAGAAAAATTCTCTGGGGACGCAACTGTGGGCTCCGGCGGGCGCGTCGATCTGGTCGGCGCCCACGATCGATACGAAAGCGCGTGCGATTTACGCGTCCACTGGCAATGCGTTCACCGAACCCGCGGCGAAGACTTCGGACGGCATTGTGGCGTTCGATATGGCGACCGGCAAGATCCTGTGGTCGTACCAGGGCGTCGAAAACGATGCCTCGCCGCAAGGCTGTGGCGGACGCGGCCCCAAGGGCGAGCAGTGCCCCGAACATCCCGGCCCCGATTGGGACTTCGCGAATTCGCCGATTCTGCGCACGCTCGCGGGCGGCAAGCGTGTGCTGGTCGCCGCGCACAAAGGCGGCACCGCGGTAGCGATCGATCCCGACCGTAAAGGCGAGCTTTTGTGGAAGGCCGATCTCACCGACAGCGCGGTGGCCGGTCCCGGCGGACAAATCATGTGGGGCGGCGCGGCCGACGAACAGAATGTGTATTACGATCTGCAAACCGGCGCAGTGGCGGCGCTGAAGCTCGCCGACGGAAGCAAGGCTTGGTTGACTCACGTGGATCCACACGTAGACCCCGCCGATCCCAGCGCAGGCGGTGGACCGGCCCGCCGCCCGCGCAAGGGACTCACCGCGGCGGTCACCGTGATCCCAGGAGTTGTGTTCGCCGGCGGATGGGATGGCGTGCTGCATGCCTTCGCTGCGGCCGATGGGCATCAACTCTGGCAGTTCAACACGGCGCAGGAATTTCAAACCGTCAACGGAGTCGCCGGCAAGGGCGGATCGTTGGGCGATCCCGGACCGGTGATCGTAGGCGGAAATTTGTATGTGGGCTCGGGCTACATCGGAACGGGCAACGGCATGCCGGGCAACGTGCTGCTCGCGTTCAGCAGCGTCGAGTAACCCCGTGCGCGGGCTGCGGCTCACCGTAACGGCGTTGGTGGCGGCGCTGCACTGCTTCGCTCTCGACGCCACGGTGGCAATCGATTCCGGCCGCATCCAGGGCGTGATCGCGAGCGGAGTCACCGCGTTCAAGGGAGTGCCCTACGCCGCGCCGCCGGTGGGCGCGTTACGCTGGAAGCCTCCGCAGCCGGTGGCCCACTGGGACACGGTGCGCTCCGCGACCGATTACGGATCGCCCTGCCCGCAGCCTCCGATCCTGGAACGCATGTGGGGCATCCGTTACGAAAAACAGAGCGAGGATTGCCTAACGCTGAATGTCTGGACCGCGGCGCGGGCCGCGCAGGAACGGCGGCCGGTGATGCTCTGGATTCACGGCGGCGATTTCATCGCGGGCTCTTCCGGCGGACCCGCCGCCACCGCCGCCTCGACCGACGGCTCAGTACTGGCGCGACAAGGAGTGGTGGTGGTGAGCCTCAACTATCGCCTCGGTCCATTCGGATTTCTCGCCTTGCCGGCACTCTCGCACGAGTCGCCGCAACACGCCTCGGGCAACTACGGAATGCTCGATCAGGTGGCGGCGCTCGAATGGGTTAAACGCAACATCGGCGCTTTCGGCGGCGATTCCGGTAACGTGACGATCTTTGGCGAATCGGCCGGAGCGGGATCGGTGTGCTGGCTGATGGCCTCGCCGCTGGCACGAGGGTTGTTCCAGCGGGCCATCGCTGAGAGTCCGGTGGTTTTTATAGGTGCGGTTCCGTTAACCGGGGCCGAACAATCTGGAGTGAAAGTGTTTGGAGACGATTTAGCGGCGCTCCGGGCGAAATCCACCACCGCCATCATGGACGCAGCCAAATTCCAGGACGACGTGTTCTTCGGTTCCGGAACTTATTGGGGACCTATTGTCGACGGATCGGCGATTCCGCAAGATCCGGCGACCGTATTTCGCGACGGCCGCCAGGCTCCCGTGGCCTTGATCGCCGGGACCAATGCCGACGAGGGTACGGTGTTCACCACCGCATTCGTCTATTCCAACGTTCTAGCGTACCGAGCGTTGCTAACCCAGCGCTATTCGTCGCTTTCCAGCACGGTTTTCGCGCTTTATCCCGCGTATTTCAACCCCCAAGTGCGCCCAGCGATGACGCGTCTGTTAACCGACTCGATGTTTCTGACGTCGGCGCGCCGCATGGTGCGGGCCCAAGCGTCAGTGAACGCCGCGACCTATCTGTACCACTTCACCCGCGTGAGTCCGTACGCGCGGTTGTACTCGCTGGGCAGCTACCATGGCGCGGAAATCCCCTATGTGTTCGGAACCGTGGACCTGGTGAATGCTTTGATCCCCGGAGCATACGACAACCAGGACCGCGATCTCGCGCGGAGCATGAGCGCCGCCTGGGTCCGTTTCGCGTCGACTGGCAACCCCAATGGCGCGGGATTTCCCGGGTGGTCCGCCTACATGACGGTTGCCGACCCGCACCTCGAATTCGGCGACACCATCCGCCCAGGTGCGGCGCTGCACGCCAAGGCTGTGGATACATTCACAGCGTTTTATGAGAAATTGACGCCGGCGCGATAGCCTGGAAAGATGAATCTCGCGCTGCCTCCGGCGCTCGACAATATCGTCCGCGAACTGCGTGCGGCTAGATTCCGCGCAGTCGTGGTTGGCGGCGCCGTGCGCGATGCGCTGCTGGAGCTGGTGCCCAAGGACTTCGACATCGAAGTGTACGGCATCGCTTACGACAAGCTGGCGGGGTTGCTCGCGCGTCACGGCCAAGTGGATCTGGTGGGGAAGAGTTTCGGTGTGGTGAAACTCTCCGCCGGACAGGGCCTCGCTTGGGACTTTAGTGTCCCGCGCCGCGACAGCAAGACCGGCCTGCACCATCGCGATTTCCACGCGACGTTCGACGAAAGCATCACGCCACAAGAAGCCGCCAGCCGGCGCGACTTCACGATCAACGCCATCGCCTGGGACCCCGTGGACGAGCGGCTCCTCGATTTTTTCGGAGGCGCCGAAGATCTCCGCCGCCGCGTGCTCCGCGCCACCAGCGAAGCCTTCGCTGAAGATCCTCTGCGCGTGCTGCGCGGCATGCAGTTCGCCTGCCGCTTCGATCTGACGGTCGATCCCGAGACCGCCGCCCTGTGCCGCTCCATCGCCGACCAGTACGACACCATCGCGCGGGAACGCGTCGCCGAGGAGTTCATGAAATGGGCGGTGAAAGGAAAGCGCCCGGGCCGCATTTTTGAATATCTGCACGCTACCGGATGGGTCCGGCACTTTCCGGAAATCGGCGCGCTGAAGGGCGTTCCACAAGATCCCGAGTGGCACCCGGAAGGCGATGTCGATATCCACACCGGCCTGGTGCTCGACGCCGCCGCCCGCATTGCCGAACGCGACTTGCTCGAGGGCGACGCGCGCGCCGTGTTGCTCTTCGCCGCGCTGGCGCACGACTTCGCGAAGGCGACCACTACCACGCTGCGCTCGCGCGGGGGGCGGATGCGATGGTCGGCGTACGGTCACGAAATCGACGGCGGCCCGATCACGCGCGCATTTCTCGAACGGATGGGGATCAAGAGCGCCATCGTCGACCAGGTGGAGCCGCTGGTCGAAAGCCACATGGTGACCACCAGTATTGGCCGCGAGCCCTCCGCGCGGGCCGTGCGCCGCCTGGCCATGCGGCTCGCGCCCGCTACGATTGCACAGCTGCTGCGCGTGATCGAGGCGGACTATTCGGGGCGTCCGCCCTTGCCGCAAGGCCTCCCCGAAGGTGCGGCACGTATCAAAGAGATTGCGGAGGCTCAGGCCGTGAAGGAAGGTCCGCAGGCGCCGCTCATTCTCGGCCGCCACGTGCTGCCGTACTTCGAAGGACGGCCCGGAGTCCACATCGGCGAAGTGACGCGCGCGGCCTACGAAGCGCAGGCGGACGGCGAGTTCTCGAATGAGGCGGAAGCGCTCGCATGGCTGGATCGCTACTTGAAGAAGGAGTCAGGAGTCAGAAGTCAGGAGTCAGAATAAGAGCCGCAGCCATTCGCGGATCCGCTCTTCGATGTTCCCGCCTTCCGGGAACAGATCGCCAATCACGGCGGCCGAGTCCGCGCCGGCCTCGATCACTTGCCGGGCATTGGTCCGCGTGATGCCGCCGATCGCGACCAGCGGCTTGCGCGTGAGCAGGCGCAATCGCTTCAATTCGGCTGGTCCCACCACGGGGTCCGGATTTTCCTTCGATGCAGTGCCGAACATCGGTCCAATGGCGAGGTAATCCACAGGTTCGCAGTCGGCCGCGCGCAACTGCGCTTCCGTGTGGGTCGAATATCCGATCGGCAGTTCGGGACCCGTCAAGCGTCGCGCAGCGGCCGGCGGCAAGTCTTCCTGACCCAGATGCAAGGCCGCGCCGAACAGCACGGCCAGATCGGCGCGGTCGTTCACCACCAGCGCGGCGCCGCTCCGCGCGCACAGTTCCGCGATCTCCTCCAGCCACGCATGGGCTTGGCGCGAATAAAACGTTTTGTGCCGGAATTGTAGGATCTGCGCGCCTGCGCCGAGGATCGTGCGTGCTGCATCCACCGGATCGACGCCGCGCCGCACCGCGGTTGCGGTGTCCAGAATCGGATAAAACGAAGGAATCCGCACCGTCTTACAGAGCCGCCGCCAGCACTTCCGCGGGCTCCGGCTTCCCCCGCCGTGCGTACCGGATCACGCCGTCCGAGCCGATTAAATACACGGTCCGCTTGGGCACGAAGCCCGCTGCATTGTACAGCCTGCCGGTCTTCTGCCCTTCGTCGACCAGCAAAGGAAAGGGTAGCCGGTACTTCTCTCGGAATTTCGCATGCCGCCCGCTCGCGGCCGGATTCACGCCGAAGACGACAGCGTTTTTAGCCTGCACCCCCGCCCACTGATCGCGAAATTCGCACAATTGCTTGGTGCAGACTGTGGTGTCGTCGGCTGGATAAAACATCAGGATCACATTGCGGCCGCGCAGCGCGGACAGCGTCACCAATCGGCCATCCTGATCCGCAAGGGAAAAATCGGGCGCCTTCGAGCCCACCTCCAGCGGTTTTGAGAACAGCCAATCGAGCATCCCGCTACCTCGTGATTTTCAAATGTTCTTTGAGGATGCAGCGGTCCATGACCACCGCGAGCCCCGCCTGCCGCGCTCGCGCCGCGGCCTCGTCGTGGGTCACGCCTTCCTGCATCCACACCGCCCGCGCACCCACCCGAATGGCCGCGTCCACAATGTCCGGCACGAATTCCGAACGCCTGAAAATATCCACGATATCGATTTTCTCGGGCACTTCCTCAAGCCGCGCGTAACACTTCTCGCCCAGGACTTCACTCTCCTTGGGGTTGACCGGAATGACACGATATCCCGCCCGCTGCATGTACTCCGCGACGCCGTGGCTGGGCCGCAGAAGGTTGCTCGACAATCCCACCACCGCGATCGTGTGGCTCGACCGCAACAATTCAGGAATGGTCATGTCCCTCAGCGCCCTCCATCTTCAACAGCTTTTTGAACCGTTCCACTTCGCGCGGCGTGAGGTGGCGATAGCGGCCAGGCGCCTGGTCTAACTCCAGAAATCCAATTTTCACCCGCCGCAATTTCTCCACCAGCATCCCGAAATGCTTGAACATCACGCGAATCTGATTCTGGCGGCCTTCGTGAATCAGAATTTCGTACCACGGGTTGTCTCCATGCTTGATGCGCTTGATCAGCGCAGGCGCGGTCTTGCGTCCGTGCAGCGGAATGCCTTCGCGAAACTGGCGCTCCTGCTCCTCGGTCAGTGTGCCCTTCACCTTGGCCACGTAGGTCTTGACCACATTGCTCGCCGGAGCGGTGACGCGATGCGCGAACTCGCCGTCATTGGTCAGCAGCAGCAGTCCTTCCGTGTCGTAGTCCAAACGGCCCACCGGATATACGCGCTCCTTCACGCCCCGCAGCGAGTCCATCACGGTCGGCCGCCCTTCCGGATCGGAGACTGTCGTAACGCAGCCCTTGGTTTTGTTGAGCGCGATGTACGTGTGGTGCTTGGGCGCGCGCAGCAGGCGGCCGTCAACCTTGATGTGGTCTTGCTCCAGGTCCGCCTTGGACCCCAGCTCGGTTACGGCTTTGCCGTTGACTGTGACTCGGCCTGCGACGATCAGCTCCTCGGCCTTGCGCCGGCTGGCGACGCCGGCTTGCGAAAGGATCTTCTGCAGACGCTCCATTTGTTGACCGCGCACAACGGCTTCGCCTGTGCGCTCTCCCTCATCCCGCGGATTCAGTTTCCGTGCTAACGGGCTCAGGTGCTGCGTCCGCGGGCGCGCCTTCGGGCGGGGCTTCCGGCTCCACGATTTCCATCCGTCCGAGCTCTTCAAATTCCTTCACCGTCGGCAATTCGCTCACGTCCTTCAGCCCAAACTGCACCAGGAATTCTTTTGTGGTCTTGTACAGAATTGGCTTGCCGACCACGTTCTTGCGCCCAGCCTCGTGGATTAGTTTGCGGTCCAGCAGCGTCTTCAATACGCCCGCGCCCTGCACCCCGCGAATCTCCATGATCTCCGGCGCGGTCACCGGCTGCTTGTAAGCGATCACAGCCAGCGTCTCCAGCGCCGCCAGCGACAATTTGAGCGGAGGCGTCAGCCGCTTTACGAACGCCCGCACGGCTTCGTGATGCTCGGCCTTGGTCGCCATCTTGTATCCGGCCGCGACCTCGCGAATGCTCAGGCCGTGTTCCGGTTTGGCGTATTCGGCGACCAGCTCGTCCAGGATGCGCTTGATCTTGTCGAGAGGGTGCCCCAGGGCCGCGGCGATTTGCTGCGCCGATAGCGGTTCGTCCGTGACGTAGACGATGGCTTCCAGGATGGCTTTCAACTGTGCGTCGTCACCGGCGGCGGGGCGTTCCTCCGCGAGTTGCGTCACGTCCATTTCTTGATCGCGCACAACGGACTCTGCTGCGCTCATTTCTTCACCGCGCACAACGGCTTCCGCCTGTGCGCTCAATTCTTCATCGCGCACAACGGCATCCGCCTGTGCGCTTTTCAAATCTTCCATAATTGTGTTGGCCTAACGGTAATCCTCGTTCATCGCCGGCACCGAGTCCGCGCCCTCGAACGCCGCCTGAAATCCCGGCAGGCGCTTGAGCCCGATCTCCCCGAACGCGTCGTGCTGCACCACCCCTACGGCTTGCAGCTTCACCAGTTCGAGCACGGCCAGAAACAGGCAGATCATCGCGCGCCGGCTATTCTGCTTCGCGAAAAGTTCCCGCGCCGAAACCGAACCGCGTTCCTGCTCGAAGATCCGCCGCACGAAGCGGATCATATCCGGCACGGTCACGTCCTCCCCGCTGACTTCGTATACTGGCCGGTTCTTGGCGCGATCGAGCACGGACTGGAACGTCTTCACCAGGTCGAACAGCGACACCGCCAGCCCCGGGTCAGCGTCTTCCGACCGGAACTGCGCGATTTGCGGATTCGACCACATGGCCTCTTCCACCACGCGCTTCTCGTGCAACATCTCGGCGGCGGCCTTGAACCGTTCGTGTTCCAGCAACCGGTCCACCAGTTCCTGGCGCGGGTCGTCTTCGGGAATCAGCTTGTCCAGCTCGGGATCGCGCGGCAGCAGCATCCGCGACTTGATCTGGATCAGCGTCGCGGCCATGTACACGAACTCGGCGCTCAGCTCCACGTTCATCTCCACCGCGTGCTGCATGTATTCCAGATACTGCTGCGTGATCCGGGCGATGGGGATGTCGTAGATGTTGATCTCCTGCTTGCGGATCAAGTCCAGCAACAGGTCCAGCGGTCCATCGTACTGTTCCAGGTGAAAATTGAGGGGCGACGACACGTTCTTACTAGTTTAACCGAGGAGTGGAGCGCGCACTCGTGCGTGCCACGTCCCCACTTTTGGGGACGCCTGGTTCTTCGCCCGGCCACAAGAGCCGGCATGGCACGCGGGAGAGCGTGCTCCACGTGCGAACTAAAACTGCGTCCGTCGGGTCCGGGCCGGAACCGGTCCCGCACCGCTGAAAAACAAAGTGACATCCACCGTGTGGGCGGTTTCGTCGACGCGCGTCTCCGCGCGGGTCTTACCCAAATTGTCGAACACGCCCTCGTCACGTATGCCGGCGAGAAACCCGTCCGGGTAGTCGGGCTGAAACGGTTTCCCGGGCGAGAGCTTCCAGGTCTTGCGGATTTCGGGCTCGCTCAAGATGTCGAGCCCGTTAATCTCCAGTTTTCTGAACAGAAATTGCGGACCTAAATCCACCACCGCCGTGACGTTGACGGTGTGCTTGGCGTCGTCGACGGACCGTTCGGTGTGCGCCGCCACGTGCAGGAACCCGCGCGAATAGTAACGCTGCTTCACTCGCTCCAACCCCGCGTTAACGTCGTCGAAATTCGCCACGTCGCCGGTGCGCCAGTCCGCGGCCCGCTCCATCTGCGAAGCCTCGGACGCCGGGACTCCGGCCAGATGGATTTCGGCCAGTGTGTACGGCGGACCTTCGTCCACGGCGATGGTCACGGCGACGCCGTCCACGTTCTTGGCTTTCTCCACGGTGATCTGCGGGAACGCAACCCGAATGCGGCCCTGCGCATCGTACAGCGGCCGGATTCCCAGATCCAGCATCTTGCGCATGGTGGCCTCGCTGAACGGCGCGCCGATGGCGGCCTCGTAAATCCTGCGCTGCAGCACGCTGGTGGGCAGCGCCCGGTTGCCTTTAAAGCGCACCTCGGCGATGTTCGATCGCGCCGCCGCCTTATGAAAAACGATCACCGTCTGCCCCGGAGCGTCCGCGGTTAGCTGCGCGACGACCTTCGTTCCGCCGGCCGCTTGTTCCACGGTCCCGGTGAAGCGGTCCAGAACAGCTGCGGTCGAGGGGATGCGGTCGTCGAACAAAGGCTCCTGGGCGCGCAGAGCGGCGCGCAGCGCGGTTTCATCCACAGTCAGATCTTCGAAACGGTACGGAAACACGGGCTCGATCTCAATTACCTGAAGCACACCGTCGTAGCCTGTTCCAGCGGCGCTGGGTTGGTATTCGTAGCCGACATTTTCAAAAGCCCCCGTGGCAACCAGCCGGTCGCGCGCGGCATCAAACGCGGCCTTGTCGACGATGGAACCCGTCTTCAGTCCCGAGGCCGCGATGATCCGGTCGGCGGGTAGGTGGCGGTTCCCCTCCACGCGCAACGATTCGAGCGGGTACACCGTGGGTGCCGCCGGCGCGGGAGCCGCTTTGGGGTTTGGGCGCGACGCGGCCGGAGTGCGGCCTTTCTGCTGCTGCGCCGCGGCTAGCCCGGCGCACAGAAGCACGGCCCATAAACAACCCTTGGTCACTACTAACATCCTGTCATATCCGCCGAGCACCTATCCGGGAGCGACCGCTAAACGAGCACCGTCAAAGCCGTCAAAAATGATATCCTCGATGCTGATCTCGATGCTGATTATGTCCCGCCTAATTGCATCCGCGTGCTTGCTAGTAACTGGACTGGCCTCCGGACAGGCCGTCCAACCGTCGCCCAACGCCGTCCAACTCACCAAATACATCCTGGGCGTCTCCGATCTGGACCGCAGCTATGCCTTCTATCATGCCCTCGGCCTGGAGTTCCAGAGTCCCACGGCCAAGCTGGGCCAACCCAATACGCTCGCCGAAATGCTGTTGAAGCTGGTGGACGTGCCGCCGGGCACCAAGTTCCGCAACATGATGCTCAAGATCCCCAACGCTCCCTTCGCGCTGGAGGTCACCGAGTTTTCTAACACCGAGCTGCATCCGGCCAAGCCGCGCATTCAGGACCCCGGCGCGTCGCTGCTCGTGCTGGCCGTGGACAACGTCGACGCCGCTCTGGCCATCGCGAAAAAAGCGGGCGCGGAGGTCGTTACCACTGGTGGCGCACCCATTGCGGGCGTCGGCCGCACCATTCGCGTGATCATCGTGAAAGATCCCGACGGCTACTACGTGGAACTTGCGCAACCCGACGGCATTTCGTCCGGCAGAGGCAAGGTAAACGGCGCCACGTTTAGCTCTGTCGTCCAGGATTCCCAAAAGGCGGCGGCCTTTTATCGAGACCAATTCGGCTTCGCCATGACCACCACCGATTGGACGTCCGATTACAACGCCGACCTGGGAACAAGCAATGCGCAAATCCGCACGGCCTACGTGACCATCCCCGGCACGAACCTGTCTTGGGGTTTCTTCGAATTCAAAGGCGTCGACCGCAAGCCCAGCACGCCCCGCATCCCCGACCCCGGCGCGCCCGCGCTGGGACTTCAGGTGCGCGATCTGGACGCGGCTGTTACCGCGGTCAAAGCCGCGGGCGGAGCCTCCATTACGCAAGGCGGCAGCGTCGGCCTGGGCAACGGCAAGGTCGGCTTCGTGCGCGACCCCAGCGGCATCCTTGGTGGAACTGGCTCAGCCCCGCTGACGCCCCTACCGCTACGCTCGATGCTGGTACAGCCCGATCACGTTCCCGGCCGGATCGCGGAACCGCGCAGTGATTTCGGACGAGTCCGCGCCGATCGGCTGCACGATTTCACCCCCATTTAGCAACGATCGCGTTCAGCGTTGCCGCCACGCTGTCGACCCTAGTGTGCACCATTAGTCCGGGCGTTGATGCCGCCGGCCGCCCGAGTACCCACACGCCGCTCACTTCGCCGACCCCGTCGTCAAAGGCCGTGCTGCCATCTCCGCGCTTTCTGATCTGCCAGCCGAACACTTGACCGTAGAAGCCGGCCGAACGTACGATATCCGTAACCGGAAATTTCGAGGTAGCAAATCTTCCCGTTTCCAAACGTGGGAGGCATTCGACAATCTCCCCGCGTGGAATCTACTTCAGCTTGTCCGCGACCTTGGATATGCCCGCGTTGGCGCAAGCCGCGTCCTTATCGCCGCCCGGCGCTCCGCTCACCGCGACCGCGCCGATGGTGACCTCGCCGAACTTAATCGGCACCCCACCCTGCGCGTTGATGGTCCCCGCGATGGTCGCCGGAGGAGCCGCTTGTCCCGCCGGCGGAGGCTGAGCCGGGCCCGACGGCCGGTTGTAGAGCATGGTCGCGGTAGCCTTCATCTTGGCGACTTCCGTGGTCGACGCCGTAGCGCCGTCGTCGCGCAGCATGGCCTTGGGCGCGTTCAGGGCGTCGACTACCAGCACGGTGACCTTATATCCGTCGGCGCGGCACTTGGTCATGGCTTCCTGGGCGATGGTGTGCGCCACGTCCATGGTCAGCACCCGCGACTGGGGAAGCTGCGCGTAGGTCGAGCTAGAAAACGCGCCCGCGGCGCAGGCGAGAACGGCAAATCTGGTGATGTTCATATTCGGTGTAGTTCCTCCGTGACATTGTATCGCCAATGGCTGTTGTGGAGTGTGGCGTCCCGCCGAGCCCCACTACAGTTCACTTCGCCATAGATCGTCCCAAGGAGTCGATCGGGCGCAGCGTTCCAGAACCAAGAAGGGCGATACTCTGGTGGTTACACTGAAAACCTGAGCTGACCGAGAGGTTTTCGCGGCCCGACTTCAACACGCTCAAGTACGAAGTGACGGTCAACGACCCCGGCGCCTATTCCCGTCCCTGGACCAGCGCCTCGACTTTGCAGTGGGTGGCCAATCAAGACATCGAGCTATTTTTTTGCGATGATAGCAATAAGCCCCGGATCACCTGGCTGGCAGATGGCACCGGGAGGTGACAACGTTCGAACGTATTTCAAGGAGTCTTTTGCATGAAGCTCAAACTGGTTGCTTGGATGATTGCCGGCGTGGCGTTGATCACCGTGCCGGCGGTGGCACACCACTCCTTTGCTGCAGAGTACGACAGCAAGAAGGTTGTGACCGTAAAGGGCATCGTAACTAAAGTGGACTGGATGAACCCGCACGTCTATTTCTACATGGACGCTACGGACGAGAAGGGCAACATCGTGAACTGGGCGCTGGAAATGGGCCCTCCCGGCCTGCTGGCGCGCAGCGGCTGGACGCGCAACACCATGAAGGTCGGCGATGAAGTCACGGTCGAAGGGACGCTGGCGAAGGATGGCGCCAACCAGGCCAACGCCCGCTCGGTGACCATGACCAACACCGGCAAGAAGCTCGGCGCGGGGTCGAGCGAACTTGCCAATCAATCGGGCAAAGAATAGCTGGCGGGCGTTCCCGGACCGAACATTTTGTTGGCGCGTTGCCGGGTAACCGGCAGGCAAACGGGGTTGTGTGCAAAATCGTACCGTAGTGGCCGCTGCGGTGGCCACCTCAGCGGCTTGAGTGACGATTGCTGTGTGGCCGATCTGGCGCCGGCGCAACAGGCCCATTCAAGGCAAAGCCGCCGATCAAAGCGTCGTCCCAACGCCGTGTACCAACCCGGATTGTTCCTGGGCATGGGCGGACTACGGGGCCATATCCGTGTATCGCTATTTTGGCAGCGAACACAAGGAGAATTCACTCTGTAACAAATTCTTGCCCCAGGTTCGAATTGAAGTTAACATTTGCCGCTCGGCGCGCGTCATATAAAAACGTGACCTGCAAGACCTGTTTCGAAACCGCGAATAAGATTCTTGCAACTCGCGACGGGCAGCCGGGTTAGTGAGTTAAGCAGTTCCTTGTACATCCATAAAAACAGAGTCATTGGAGATATAAATGCGGATCTGCGTTCTGGGGGGAGATGGTTACTGCGGCTGGGCGACCGCGCTCTATTTGTCGCGGCGGGGGCACACGGTTTCCATTGTCGATAATTTTGCGCGGCGACAGTGGGACCACGAATTGGGCGTGCAAACGCTCACGCCCATCCAGCCGTTATTCGAGCGCGTCCGGGCCTGGCGGGATTTGACCGGCCACGAAATCGAAGTTTTCGCCGGCGACGTCACCGACCACGAGTTTCTCGCCTCCACCATCGAAACCCTGCGGCCCGACGCCGTGGTGCACTTCGCGGAACAGCGCGCGGCGCCGTACTCCATGATCGATCGCCAGCATGCCGTGTTCACCCAGGTCAACAACGTGGTGGGCACCTTGAATCTGCTGTTCGCGATCCGCGAGATTGTTCCGGATTGCCACCTGGTCAAGCTGGGTACCATGGGCGAGTACGGCACGCCCAACATCGACATCGAAGAAGGCTACATTCGCATCGAGCACAACGGCCGCAGCGATGTGCTTCCGTTCCCCAAGCAGCCCGGCTCCTTCTACCACCTGTCGAAAGTACACGACAGCCACAACATCATGTTCGCCTGCAAAATCTGGGGCCTGCGCGCCACCGATCTCAATCAGGGGGTGGTGTACGGCACCGTAACCGACGAAGTTTCGCTGGACGAAGTCCTGATCAACCGCTTCGATTACGACGACGTATTCGGGACCGTGCTCAACCGCTTCTGCATCCAGGCCGCTATCGGCCATCCGCTCACCGTATACGGACTCGGCGGCCAGACGCGCGGATTCCTGGACATCCGGGACACCGTGCGCTGCATCGAGCTGGCGTGCCTGAATCCCGCCGCGCCCGGCGAGTGCCGCGTGTTCAACCAGTTCACCGAGCAATTCTCGGTGCTGGAGCTGGCCACCATGGTGCAGGCCGAGGCCGCAAAATTCGGCCTTCGCGCTCAAATCGAGCATTTGCCCACTCCGCGCGTCGAAGCCCAAGAGCACTATTACAACGCGCGCCATTCTAAATTGATCGATCTGGGGTTGCGGCCCCACTGCCTGTCGGACTCCCTGCTCGATTCGCTCATGAACATCGCGGTAAAATACCGGGAGCGCGTGGATGTAGGAGCTTTCTTGCCACAGGTGAACTGGAAAAACGCGCGCAATGAACGCCGCCCGTCCTCGGCTGCGGCCGCCTTGGCTATGTCCAAGGGTGTGGTGTGAGCCGCGAGCGAAACCAAACTTCCAAAAACGCTTCCCAATCCGGCTTAACTCAGCGCGGCTTCCTTCCTTACGCGTTAGTCGTGGTGCTGTTCGCAGCCGCGGTCTATGCGGGCTGCATCATCTCGCCGCCGTCGTTGATGGACGACGTGGACGCCGTGCAGGCCCAGATTGCGCGCAACATGCTCAGTTCGGGCGACTGGGTCACCGCGCGGCTGGATGGCGTGGCTTATCTGGAGAAAGCCCCGCTCATTTACTGGTTGATCGCCATTTGCTTCAAGCTGTTTGGCGTCTACGACTGGGTAGCGCGCATTCCGGTCGTGCTGGCGTGCCTGGGTCTGGCGTGGCTCACGGCGGCCTTCGGCAATTGGGCCTTTGGCAAGCGTGCCGGGTTCTACGCTGGCCTGTGTATTTCCACTTGCGTCGGACTCTTTCTGTTCACGCGGATTCTGATCCCGGATGTGATGCTGACGCTGGATATCGTGCTGGCCATGTGGGCGTTCCTGCGCGCCATCGATCCCGAAGAACCGCGTCCGCAGCTGTGGGCATTGGTGCTGGCCGCTTGCCTGGGCACCGGCCTGCTGCTCAAGAGCCTGATCGGCGTGGTGTTTCCGGTGGCGGCGGGCTTGCTTTACCTGGGCTTGACGCGGCAATTGTTCGACCGCAACGTCTGGAAGCGGATTCATCCCTTAAGCGGGTTTCTGATCGTCCTGGCGATCGCGGCACCGTGGCACGTGCTGGCAATAGTCCGAAACCCGCCGTACTTCGATTTCACCATGCGCAGCGTGGCGGGCCAGTATCACGGCTTCTTCTGGTTCTTCTTTATCAACGAGCAACTGCTGCGCTTCTTGAACTTGCGCTATCCGCGCGATTACAACACCGTTCCGCGGGTGTACTTCTGGCTATTTCATTTGCTGTGGCTGTTTCCCTGGAGCGTGTATTTTCCGGCGATCTCGGAGCTTTCTTTCAAGACTACCCCGGATGCGCTACGCGACCGCGCCGGAAGGACGCGCCTGCTGGCTCTGTGCTGGATCGGCTTCATCCTGGTGTTCTTCACGTTTTCGACCACGCAGGAGTATTATTCGATGCCCTGCTATCCGGCCCTGGCGTTACTGCTGGGCGCGGTCCTGGCGGACGAGTCGCCCGAGATGCAAGTATGGATCCGGCCCTGCACCCGCCTGTTGGGCGTGGTTCTAGCGGTCGCGGCCCTGATCACGGCCGCGCTATGGTGGCTGGCGCGGGATTACGCGACGCCGGGAGACATCTCCGGCGCCCTCAGCCGCAATCCCATGGACTACACGCTGTCGCTGGGGCACATGGAGGATCTGACGCTGCCATCGTTCGCTTACCTGCTGGCGCCTTTGGTTCTAGCCTCGCTGGCCTGCCTGATCGGCGCGCTGGGAACGCTGTTCAGCAGTGGACGCCGTGCGTTCCTCTCCGCGGCGGTGATGGCGGTTCTGTTCTTTCAAGCCGCGCGCATGGCGATGGTGGCCTTCGATCCGTACATGTCCTCGCGGCCTCTGGCCGAAGCGTTGAATCAAGCGCCTCCGGGTAAGCTGATCGTCGATCACCATTACTACGACTACTCTTCGGTCTTCTTCTATACCAATCGAACGGCACTCCTACTCAACGGACGTTTCAACAACCTGGTGTACGGCTCCTACGCTCCGGGCGCGCCGGACGTGTTTATCGACGACGCCCAGTGGAAGGATCTGTGGTTCCGCCCGGAGCGCTACTACCTGGTTGTGAACGTGGCCGCGCGCGAGCGGCTGGCAAAGCTCGCCGGAGCCGAGCGCCTGTTAGATGTCGCTCAAAGCGGCGGCAAATTTCTCTTGACGAACCTTCCTTTAACGGGCGCAAGGTAACGGCCCCCCCCAAGCTACCGTCTTATCATGGAGAAAGGTGACTACGGCGTCTTATCTGGTTCTGGTGGCGGCGGTTTCGCCCTTTGTTTATTACGTGATCGTGCTGTTCAGCGCGGCGCGCTACCGGGCCCAGCAGGCGCCCGGCCGCACGCCTTCGCGGGCCTCCGCATTCCAGCCGCCGGTTAGCATTCTCAAGCCCATCCGGGGCCTCGACCCGGATTCTTACGAAAACTTGGCCAGCTTCTGCCGGCTGGATTACCCGGATTACGAGATTGTCTGTTGCATCGACGCGGAGGATACCTCCATCCACCACGTCCTGGACCGCTTGGCTCGCGATTTTCCCGGCCACGCCATTCGAGTGCTGGAAGGGTCGGGCCGCGTCGCCACCAACGACAAAGTCGCCAAATTGGCGCGTATGGTGAGCGAGGCGCGCCACGAAGTGGTGGTAATCAGCGACAGCGACGTGCGTGTGCGCCCCGACTATCTGCGCGCTGTCACCGCGCCTTTGCTCGATCCGGCCGTCGGCGCGGTGACTTGTTTTTACGTGCCTCTCGAAGTCAAGTCCTTCGCCGACCGCCTCCAGTCGGCGGGTATGATAGCGGACTTTTACGCCGGCATTCTCACCGCCTGGCAACTGGATGGCGTCAAATTCGCGCTGGGACCGACCATCGCCACCACCCGCACGCGGCTGGCCGAGTTCGGCGGATACGCGGCGCTCGAGAATCAGCCCGCCGACGATTTACTGGTGGGCCGCTTGATCGCCGAACGGGGTCACGAAGTGGTGCTCTCGTCCTACGTGATTCAAACCGTCTCCGATTACGGATCGCTGCGCGATTTGATTCACAAACGCCTGCGCTGGATCGTGGTGATGCGGCATATGCGGCCCTGGGGACACTTCGGCCTGGCGTTCACGCAAGGGTTGCCGTGGACCTTGGTGGCGATGGCCGCCAGCCCCTCCTGGGCCGTGGCCCGGGTGTTCCTGGGGATCTACGTGACGCTGAGGGCGGTCATCATGTGGAGCATTGGTTCCGGGATCCTGAAGCAGCCGCTTCGCTGGAGAGAATTGGCGCTCATCCCCGTGTGGGACGCTATGGCGTTTTTCATTTGGCTCGCGAGCTTCACGCGCCGGAGCATTCGTTGGCGGGGCGCCGATTACTACATCCAGGACGGCCGCCTGGTGTTGGTAGACCGTCCCGACGTTTCTGTGTAGAGACGTGGAGCGGGCTTTAGCCTGCAACGGGGACTTTAGTCTCCGTTCGGACGTGTCGCTGGGTCTCCTCGGAGGCTGAAGCCTCCGTTGCAGGCTAAAGCCCGCTCCACGTCAGGCTGAAGCGCGCTCCACGGTTGGTTAGTCAGCCTTACCCGCGCCGGCTAGTAGGCCCTCCGCGGTCCGCAACAATTGCTCGGCGGTTTGTTTCGGCGGGTCGTCCGGAGTGATCTCGGACGCCAGGTATTGTTGCAGCAGCTTCCGGGCGCGATCCAATTTGCGGCGGTTCTCGATGTCGGTCTTGGCTTCGGCGAACGCCACGTTAGGATCGTGCGGCGCCAGGCGCTCGGCGGCCGTAAAATGCGCGTCGCTTTCCTCCAGGCGTCCGCGCTTGGCCAGAAAGCGCGCCAAATCCAGCACCCGGCCGGCTTCGCGCGGCGCGAATTCCACCGCGCGGCGCAGGTGCGCTTCGGCGGCATCGAACTGTTTGCGGTGCTCCGCCAGCTGGGCCTGCTCGAATTCGGATTCCGCGGGCCGCTCGCTGGCGATGCGCCGGGCGATCGCTTCGGCCTTGTCCATGCCGCCGCCCAGCAGGCTGGGCGCGTTCAGGTAGTAATCGAACAGGTCGTTCAAGGCCTCGCGATTGTTCGGATCGAGCGCCACGGCCTTTTCAAAGCACTGCCGCGCCTTTACGGCGTTGCCCGGAGCCGTGAACCATCCGCCCGTCTCGGCGCGCCGCCCATAGGCGCGGGCCAGCCACAACTGATGGTTCGAGTTGTTAAGCTCCAAGGCGGCCGCTTTCTCGAATGCGTCCACAGCCTTCTTGTACTCGCCCAGCATGAAGTGGTCTTTTCCCATCAAGCTGTAAAACGCCGCATTCGGATCATGTTCCGAGGCCAGCAGACGCAGTGAGGCGTGGTAGTCGGTGTGCCGGTAGAGTTGCTCGGCCTGCTCGAACACATCGCCCGCGCCGAAAGACAAGGACGCCCCCAGCGCCAGCCCGGCCATGAGTTTGTTCACCCCTCGCATCTTATTTCTTTGATGCACCAAGGGCGCCCCAGGTATGCAGAAAAACGTAAACACTTTGCGATACAATAAACAAGACTGCCCTCGGGCCAGCGCCCGCATGTCTGTGCGCGGCTCCCCTGTACTGGGTGCGATCCTGTAACCGAAAGATAACGCAGAGTTTTTAGGGATGTTCGACAACCTTAGCGATAAGCTCCAGAGGGTCTTCAAAAACCTGCGGGGCGAAGGCAAGCTCACGGCCGAAAACATGGAAGCCGCGCTGCGCGAGATCCGCGTGGCGCTGCTCGAGGCCGACGTGCACTTCAAGGTGGTCAAGCAGTTCATCGAAGCGGTCAAGGAAAAAGCCATGGGCCAGGAAGTGCTCACGGCCCTTTCGCCCACCCAGCACGTGATCAAAATCGTCCGCGACGAAATGGTCAAGATGCTGGGCCAGCATCAAGCCAAACTGCGCACCGCCAACGAGCCGCCCAGCGTGTTTCTGATCGTCGGCCTGCAGGGATCGGGCAAGACCACGTCCACCGCGAAACTCGCGCGATGGCTGTCCAAGAACGGCCACTCGCCCGAAATGGTGTCGGTGGACGTCTACCGTCCGGCCGCGCGCAAACAGCTCAGCGTGCTGGCGCGCGATTTGAAATTGCCGATCTATGAGGGTGTTCCCGAAGAAACCAAGCCTGCGGAACTGGCCCGGTCAGCCCGCCGAGACGCGGTGCAGACGGGCCGCGATATTCTGCTGGTCGACACGGCCGGCCGCCTGCACATCGACGAAGAGCTGATGACCGAGCTGTCCGAATTAAAGACGCTGCTCAGCCCCACCGAGATCCTGTTCGTGGCCGACGCCATGACTGGACAAGATGCTGTGAAATCGGCCGACGAATTCCACAAGCGCCTGGGCATTACCGGGGCGATCCTCACCAAAATGGACGGCGATGCGCGCGGCGGCGCGGCGCTGTCGATCCGATCGATCACCGGACAGCCGCTCAAGTTTGTGGGCGTGGGCGAAAAGCCCGATGCCCTCGAACTGTTCCATCCCGACCGGGTGGCGCAGCGCATCCTGGGCATGGGCGACGTGCTCAGCCTGATCGAAAAGGTGGAGGAATCCATCGATCAGAAGTCGGCTGAAGAGATGCAGCGCAAGCTCATCGAGGACGACTTCACGCTCGCCGATTTCCGCGATCAAATCAAGCAAATTCGCAAGCTGGGGCCGCTCGAATCGATCCTGGGGATGATGCCGCAGGTGGGCATGCTCAAGGATCTAAAAAACGTTAAAGTGGATGAGAAGGAAATCATCCGGTTGGTGGCCATCGTCGATTCGATGACGCCCAAAGAGCGCTCCAATCACATGATCATCAACGGGAGCCGGCGCCGCCGCATCGCCCGGGGCGCGGGCGCCAGCGTCCAGGAAGTTAACAATCTGCTGAAGCAGTACGCGCAGATGCGCAAAATGATGAAGAGTTTTACGGGCGGTGGATTCCTGGGCAAACGGCTTGGGAAACTCAAGCTGCCCATGGGTTTTGGATAATAACGCGGCGCCGGTTCAGAGCCGCGCGCGTAAGCAAGCGGTACGGGATACTGCAAAACAGGAGTTAGTAAAGATGCTGATGATTCGATTAGCGCGATTTGGCGGAAAAAAGAAGCCGTCCTATCGCGTAGTTGTGATCGACAAGGAGCGCGCCCGCGACAGCCGGGCCGTGGAAGTGGTGGGCACGTATCATCCGGTGGCCAAGCCGGCGTCTGTGATTTTGAAGCACGAACGCATCGCCCATTGGATGAAGAACGGAGCCCAGCCCTCCGATACGGTGGCGCGTTTGCTACGGACCAATCCGGCGCCCACGGCACCCGTTGCACCCGCGGCTTAAAAGACGCGACCTTTCCGCGCGCTTGGCGTCCTCGTGATGCTAGAATCGATTCCAAGCGAGGAGGGTGAAAAACGGGTGAAGGATCTAGTTACGGAAATCGCCAAGGCCTTGGTCGATATTCCGGATGAAGTAACGGTGCGCGAAGTGGAAGGTGAGCAGGTCACCGTACTGGAGTTGCGCGTGGCCCCCAGCGATCTCGGCAAAGTGATCGGGAAGCAGGGCCGGACGGCGCGTTCTATCCGGACGCTGCTCGGCGCGGCGGGGATGAAGCTCAACCGGCGCTTTACGCTGGAGATTTTGGAGTAGCGGCACGGCGCAGGAAGACGAAGCCGGCGGGGTTGCGGTGGCCTGGGTTGCAGTGGCGAAGCTGGGCCGCACGCGCGGGCGTTCGGGAGAGCTGACGGGCGAAATATACAGCTCCCATCCCGGGCGCGACCGGGAATTGATGGAGTCGCGGCGCGTGGCGCTCGCCAAGCCCGGCCGGCGGCAAGAGATGGACTTGGAGCGAATCTGGCGCCATGACGGCCGGCCAGTGTTTCAGTTCGCGGGCATCGATTCGATCTCCGCGGCGGAAGAGTGGGAAGGCGCCGATGTGCTGGTCCCGGTGGATCAGGGCGTGCGCCGGGATGCCGGTGAGTACACTCACGCCGATCTGATTGGGTGCCGTTTAGAGGCCGGGTCCGTAGTGGTCGGCATCGTGCGTGGCCTGGAGGATTTTGGAAGCGCTCCGCTGTTAAAAGTGGAGACCGCGGACGGGCGTGAGATTTTGATCCCGTTCGCCCGCTCGATCTGTAAGGAGATCGACGTGGCCGGCAAGGTTATTCGCGCGGATGTGCCCGAAGGTTTGTTGGAGTTGTAAGCGCACTGGCGTGGGACCGTGGTGCGCGGGTAAAAAGTGACCTTTCACATCGTCACGATTTTCCCGGAGTTCTTCCGGGGGCCGTTTGAGCACGGCGTGATCGAGCGGGCCCGGCGTTGTGGAAAGATTGAGATCCGGCTGCACGATTTGCGCGCCTGGACGCAGGACCGGCATCGGACCGTCGACGACCGGCCCTTCGGGGGCGCCGAAGGCATGGTGCTGAAGGCTGGCCCGTTATTTGAAGCGGTAGAAGCAATATGGCCGCGGCGCAGTCGGCCCGGTGAAGCTGGCCGCAAAGTGGTTCTGCTTTCGGCCGCGGGTGGCAAGTACGATCAGGCCAAAGCCCGGGAGTTTTCAGCGCTGGAGGAGTTGCTGCTGATTTGCGGTCGCTACGAAGGCGTGGATGAGCGGGTAGCCGAGCATCTGGCCGACGAAGAGATTTCGATCGGCGATTACGTGCTGAGCGGCGGAGAACTGGCCGCGGCGGTGGTCGTCGACAGTGTGGCACGCCTGCTCGAAGGCGTGCTGGGCAACAAGGATTCGGCGGTCTACGAATCGTTCTCCGAGGACGGTTTGTTGGACTGCCCGCAATACACCCGGCCGGCGGAGTTCCGCGGCTGGAGCGTGCCGGAGGTGCTGCTCGGGGGCAACCACGAGGAGATCCGGCGCTGGCGGCGGGAAGCGGCCCGCGAAAAAACGGCGCGTTTACGGCCGGATTTGCTGTTGAACCGGCCCGCCGAGTAGCGCAGATTTCGGTAGGAAGAGAGATCGTTTTTTATGAACAATGCAGTGATGACCAAGGTTGTGAACGCGCATCAGCGGACCGGCAACCACCCCGAGTTTCGTCCCGGCGATACCATCCGGGTCCACGTGAAGATCAAGGAAGGCGACAAAGAGCGCCTCCAGGCATTTGAAGGCACATTGATCGCCGAAAACAATACCGGCATGGGCGCGACCATCACCGTGCGCAAGGTCAGCTTCGGCCAGGGCGTCGAACGCATCTTCCCCGTGCACGCGCCGGTGGTGGATCATATCGAAGTGGTGCGAACCGGCCGCGTCCGCCGCGCCAAGCTGTATTATCTGCGCGGGCTGAAGGGCAAGGCCGCTCGTCTGCGCGAGCGCGACACCAAAACCGAAAAAACCGCCTAGTGTGCCGGGTCATGCAAAATACGCGCTGCGTCCCTGGCATGGGGAGACAGCTTTCAGCGGCTGCTGAAAAGCGCATCTTCAGCCACGGATGAACACGGATGCACACGCATAAAACATCCTGTCTTAAATCCGCGTCGCTCCGCGTTCTTCGGCGGCCAAAGGTTTGGAAGAACTTTTCAGCAGCCTCTTCCCCGCGCCGCAATCAGAATGTGGAGCGCACGCCCTGGTCCACGCCGGACCCGCTGGTGCGGCTCGCCACGCGATCCTGATGCCCACCAGCCGGCATGAGCGAGCCCTCCGGTGCTCCGGGTACCGCGCCATCGCGGGGCTGGACGAGGCCGGCCGGGGTGCGCTGTTTGGTCCGGTGTTCGCCGCCGCGGTGATCCTCGATCCGTCCAAACCCATCCGTGGCTTGGACGACAGCAAGCTCCTGGCGCCGGAGCGCCGCGATGTGCTGGCCGTCCGCATCCGCGAACGCGCGGCCGCCTGGGCCGTGGCCGCCGCCGACGCCTTCGAAATCGACCGCTGGAATATCCTGGAAGCCGCGCGCCTGGCCATGCGCCGCGCCGTGGAGCGTCTCAACGCCCCTGCCGATTACCTGCTGGTGGACGCACTGCGCGTGGAAGTGGATCTGCCCCAAGCGGCTCTGATCCGCGGCGACCAGCGTTGTTTTTCGATCGCCGCCGCTTCGATCCTGGCAAAGACGGCTCGCGATGCGGCGCTCAACGCCTGGGACCAGGTGTTCCCCGAGTACGGCCTGGCGCACAACAAGGGCTATTCGACGCCGGATCACATCGCGGCGCTCGAACGCTCCGGCCCCACCACGCTCCATCGGTTCAGCTTCGAGCCGGTGCGCCGGGCCGCAGGATCTTCTGCCGCCTACCACGCCTGGGCCGGTTACCCTATTCCGCAACAAGGTGAACTGTTCGCATGTCTCTGAGTCCGGAGCCACTGCCGCAACCGGAGTTTCCCCCGGAGACTCCTCCGGGCATCCCGCCGCAGGAATCCCAGCGGCGCAACCGGCGGCGTGTGATCGTGGGCTTGTTTTTTGCGCTTTTCGCCTTCGAAATCGGCCTGTTCCTGGTGGTCTTTCCGTGGATGGACAACTGGGACTTGAACTACTTTGAAGGCGTCTTTCCGGCGCTGCGGGATACCTGGAACGAACCCTCCTTTCGCGGCGCGGTGACCGGCCTGGGCCTGATCAACATCTACATCGCGTTCCTGCAGATCTTCTATCTGATCCGCCGCTCGCGCCGCTCTTAAGGCGGGCCGGTCTCAGGCTTCATGGCGCTATCATACCTCCAGGCGGACTTGCATTGCCTCATGAAGCTGAAGCTGAAACACCTCCGCCATCCGCTTCGAACGGCGAAGGTCGCGAAGGCTCGGGTTGCGGAGCGTGTGAACATGGCGAGGCTTGCGGCCCAAGGCGACCGCCGCTTTGCGGGCGATCCCCGCTATGACCTGCAGAGCGTTGCCGCTGGATTCGCTGACCGCCTCGAGGAAAGAATTGACGAAAACGACGATGCGGCGCTGCTCGAGCGGATCTGCGCGGCTTATATCAAGGCGGTGAAGCACCAGCAGCTGGCGCCTGAGGTCTACCGGGCCTCGGATTGGTGGGAGCAGGTGCGGCAGGGGAACCTCGCGCCGGTGATGCACGCGCTCCTAGTCTCCTGTCCCAATGGTTCGTGCGATAAGTCGAGCGGGGTGCGCGGTGAGGGTACGCTGGGCGTAGCGGCCAATGCTGGCGAGAATCTGGTCTGCCGTTTTGGTCCAGACGAAGGGAGTGGGATCTTCGTTGT
>DATNJC010000173.1:0-34150 GCA_035604115.1 Bryobacteraceae bacterium
CTAACTCTTCCAGGCTCTCTTCCCCCTGCTGATGCGCCTCCAACAACTTCCGTCGTAGATCGTCAGAATAGGCCTTCGCCATCTCTTGCTTGCAGCCGGATCGCCAGAGCTGGTCTATATTATCTCAGAAAATGGTCTAGCTTCGCGCCCTCACCGTCCAACCGCGCGTGGATAGCGCGGCACACCCGGTAGACGCGCTGGCTCATTTATGACGGAATGTTATGTTCAATCCGCGTGAGGATCTGCTCGACCAACCCAATGTCCCCTTGCGGTTCTAACAGCTGCGAGGGCGAACGATCGCCGAGGAGCGGCAAGGGAGTCGCCAGCCAATGCGAAGCCTTCTTCTCATCCCCAAATACAGCGATGGCATGCGCAACGACTGGCAGGATTCGTTCAACGTCCAAAGAAGGACTGGGCCTTGCCTCAGTCTCACCGGCATCAGGCCTCCGAGCTGGATCGATTTCGTGACGAGGACGGTGACTCTGTTCGCGCCGCGAGAGGAGTCGCTTTCGAAATTCCTCGATTAGGGCCTTGGTTCTCGACCTAGACAGACGGAACTGTGTCTCCGTCAAGGCCATTTCCCAACAGATCTGATCTTGGCTTTGTTCTTGCAAGTAGAATCGCATCACGATTTCACGATCTCTCGGAGATAACGCTGCCAACACTTGGTGGATCAACTCCGATCGTTGATAAAAGGCTACTACCTCTTCTGGATTTTCTCGGCGAGGCTCGATGGATACCACTTTCTCCTCTACTGTTTTCGTTCGGACGGCTGACGCGAGGTGAACCTCTACCCGTCTCCGAACGATCGTGCGAACAAAGCCCATCAGCCGTTCGTGGTCCCTCAGCTCGCCGTCCCGGATCGCCTGCACAACCGCCGCCAGAATTTCGTGGACCTTTTCGTCCACATCGGCAGGTCCTAGTTGGCGCAACAAATAGAAACGAATGGCTCTGGAGAAAAGCTGATACAACTCCTCCATGCCGTCGGTCCGTCCCGAGCGGATGCGTGCCACCAAATCGGACCAATCGGCGTAGACAGCCGTCGCCTCGGCCGACTCCTGCGGCCCGATAAGGACTTCCGGCATCGCGAACTCACGTAATTCGGACATCTGGCACCTTCATTGTAGCCCTCTGATGCAACCATCTTCACGTCAGCGCGGTGTGTCTGGACCCGGTGCGAGAGCGTCCCCCACGAAAAACATCGCCACTCGCGCGACGACATCCGGGCCCGGAGGGACAAGATCGACCCCGTCCGTTCTGAAGTTCTAAACGCTGAAAGGGAATTCATAAACTTCTCCGAGCCGTTTTGCTGTAGCATTGCTCTAGTGCCTTACTCCCTTCCCGCGCCCGAACGGCGGCGCAGACGCCTGATCGTCTGGGGCGTCGCTCTCGTTGTTCTGTTCCTGATTTCCCGCTGGCTGTGCGACTGGGTGATCGACTACCGCTGGTGGCAGGAAATGGGCCAAATCTCGACCTGGACGCGCCTTCTCGCCATCCGCTACCTTCCTTTCCTGGGCGCTTGGATCGTGGTGTTCGCGATTATGTGGATCGCCCACGCCCGCGGCTTGAAGTACGCCGGATCGAGCCTCGGCGACTACCCGATGTACGCCTGGATCGCCACCGCCGGTCTGGCTTTCCTGGCTCTCATTCTGGCCGGAGGAGCGGCTGACGGATGGGTGATCGCGCGTTACTTCGCCGCCAGTTCCACCGCGGCAGCGTCAGCCGCCGGCCCCGTATGGACCGACCCGGCCTTCCGTCTCCCTCTCGGCTTCTACTTTTTCGATCTCCCCTTTTACAACGAGCTGATCGGTTTCCTCGAGCTGTGCATGCTCGCCGGAGCCGCCGTCTATTACGTCACCGCGCGCGTGTGGCAACTCCGTTTACATTTTCCCGATATGTTCAGCGCGGGGCATCTGGATTGGGACGAGATCAAAACCCTGGGGCGCCTCGAAACCGGCCTGTTCCAGGTGCTGCTGGCTCTCTTCCTGGTCGCGTTGGCCGCGCACTTTTGGCTGGCCCGCTACGAGATGCTGTACAGCGACCACGGCAATCTGCTCACCGGCATCGATTACGTGGAGCAGCACGTCAGCCTGCCTTTGCAAACCGCCAAGGCCTTCGCCGCGCTGCTTGCCGCATTGCTGGTGATGGTGCGCCAACGCCGCTGGGCGCTGGGCTGCGCCATTGTGCTGGTGGCCGATTGGGTGGTGCCCCCAGCCGTGAGCGGCTTCTACGTCAAACCCAACGAACTCACCCTCGAGCGCCCGTTCCTGGAGCGCCACATCGCGGCGACCCGTTCGGCGTACGGACTCGAACAGCGCTCGAAAGACGTCGAATACGCCGCCCACAAGGAAGGCCGCATCGACCTGGCCAAGAACCAGCCCATGCTGGACAACGTTCGCCTCTGGGATTGGCGCGCGTTTCACGACACCCTCACCCAGTCCCAGCCCTTGCGCCCCTATGCCTACGCCGATACCGATGTCGACCGCTATCAGATCAACGGCCAACTCCGCCAGGTGCTGCTGGCCCCGCGCGAGCTCGATCTGAACCAACTCGGCACGGCACAACAAAGCTGGATCAACGCGAATCTGACCTTCACCCACGGCTACGGACTCGCTCTCGCCGAGGCCAGCAAGATCACGTCTTCCGGACTTCCCGAACTGCTGATCCGCAACGCGCCCATCGAGGTGCTCACGCCCAGCCTCAAGGTCACGCGGCCCGAAATCTATTACGGCGAACAGTCGCACGAACCGGTCTTCGTCGACACCTCGCAAGGTGAGTTCAACTATCCATCCAATGTCTCCACGGCGGCGAACGCCTCCACGGGCGCGGCCGGGGCGCCCGGCGGCGATGTCGAGATCCACTACGACGGCAAAGGCGGCTTCCCCATCTCCGGCTACCTCATGCGCCTGATCGCCTCCTGGGCCCAGGGCGATTGGAACATCGCCCTGTCCAATGCGCTCGTACCAGGCAGCCGCATGATGATCCACCGCAAGGTGCCGGAGCGCCTGGCCGAACTGGCCGAGTTCATCACCTGGGACACCGACCCCTACATAGTTCTCACCGAGGCCGGACGGCTGATGTGGATTGTCGACGGCTACACGTTGACTGCCGCGCATCCCTACGCCCGCCCCATCTCGATGGCCAACGGCGACGAGTACAACTACATCCGCAACTCCGTGAAGGCCACCGTCGACGCCTACGACGGCACCGTCACGATGTACGTGTTCGACGACCAGGACCCGCTGATTCGCACCTACCAGAAACTGTTCCCGAGCCTGTTCACACCGGCGTCGGAGATGCCCGCCGATCTGCGGGCGCACGTGCGTTTTCCGGAGGTGCTGTTTCGCGTGCAGGCCGAGATCTACCGCATCTACCACATGCGCGATCCCGATTCGTTTTACAATCGCGCTGATCAATGGGATCTGGCTACCTTCACGACCGCCCAGGCCGGCACGCCCGAGCCGGTCACGCCAACTTATATGGTGCTGACGCTGCCCGGCGAGACCAAGCCCGAGTTCGTGCTCACCGAGCCCTTCACGCCGCGCTCCAAACAGAACCTGATCGGCCTGATGGTGGCGCGTTGCGACGGCGAGCACTTGGGCGAGATCCTGTTCCTGCAACTCCCCAAGCAGGAGATCATCCCCGGCCCCATCCAGATCGAGGCGTTAATCAATCAGGACCAGGTGATTTCCAAGGACCTCACGTTGTGGAACCAGCAAGGCTCGCAGGTGTTACGCAGCCAGATTCTGATGCTGCCCATCGATCAGACCGTGCTGTTCGTGGCGCCGATCTACATCCAGGCGTCGCAAGCCCGCATGCCGCAACTGGAGAAGGTGGTGCTAGCGGTGGGCAGCACGCTGGTTTACGCCGACACGTACCAGCAGGCCTTAGCGGAATTGGCGGCGTTACAGAAGGGTCAGCCGTTGCCCGCCGCCGCGGCCCGATCGGAAATCAGCAGCGCCGCCCCCGCCCCTGCGCCAGCCACGGGAGCAAGCGGCAACGACGCGGCCCGAATCGACGCCATCCGCCAGCACCTCGATCGGTATCGGACACTATCGGCGCAAGGCCACTGGTCGGAAGCCGGCAAGGAGTTGGAAGCCGTAGAAGGCTTAGTGAAGAAGTGAGTAACCGTGGAGCACGCACTCGTGCGTGCCATGTCGGCACTCGTGCCGACACCCGTCCTTGGTCCCGAGCCGGTAGAGTCTGACGGTGACCTCGTCCGCCGCACGCTACTGCAAGCCGCTCAACACTCCCGATTCCTTCAGCCCAGCGCGATCCGGGGCGACCAGAATAACGCGCCAAGGGCACGTCATGGGTGTCACCGTGGCCACCGCCGTGTCGGGATCGACGCCGTTTTCCGGCAGCGCGGAGCCGAGCACGGATGCGCCCAGGTGCTGAAGACCCATCGCCGGATACTTCGGAATGCGCGCCTCGGTGATCTCGACCCAGGCGGCGCCAGGCACTTCGGTGACGAAGGGAAGTTTGATTTCGCCCGCGCCAGTCTCCGCCGCACTGACTCTGGCGCCCGCGGCGAAGTGAAATTCGGTAGCCTCGTCGGAGATCAAAAGCTCGTCGAGCGGCGGCGTCTTGGGCACGACGTAGCGGAAGGCTATGCCGTCGTTAAAGGCGCGCACTTCGACGGTCAGCCGGCGGCCCAGCGAACCGTTTTGCATGTATTCGGCGACCAGCCAGTTGTAACGGCTAGCGCCCGCTCCCGTCGTGCCTGGTCCGGATGTCCCGGATTTGTGGCCGATGAGTCCGGTGTTTTCGCCCAGAATGGGGTCCTGCTCATAAATCCGCAGGCCCAGGTAGGAGGTTTCGAAAACCGGTTTGCCCCGGAACGCGATTTCATAGCCGGGGCGAAGCAGCGCATAGTCCTCATGCGGCAAGGAGATGGACAAGCGGAACTGGATCTGACCGTCGGGCGAGGCGAGGGAGAGCGTGTCGGTCTGCGCGGCGAGCGGGAGCGCGGCAAGAGCGGCGATGAATACGGTACGAGTGAGCATGAACGCGCATCCATTTTAGCGGTCGCCGGGTGTTTACCGGGCGCCGGCGTTTAACGGCCGCGACGATCGGCGGGTCAGGCGCGTCACACTTTCGGCACAACGCGCAGCTTCAATCCGTCGATTCCCACGACGCGCACTTCCCCACCTGCTTCGACCGGCGTAGCGGAAGTTGCATCCCAGTACTCGCCGTGCAGGAAGACCTTACCGCCGGGCGCGAGCGCAGTGCGCGCTTCACCGGTTTGGTCTACCAGGCTTTCAATGCCCATCACGGATTTATTCTTGCGGGCGCGCAACGCCAGCGTCAGGAGAAAGATCGTAATCGCGGCGAAGGGCAGGCTCACCGACAGCGCGGTGGTGAGATGAATGCGCACCTCCGGCGGCCCGTTGATCAGCAGTAGCGCGCCCAGCGTCATGGAGATGGCTCCGCCGCCGCCGAGGATGCCGTGCGACGCGAATTTCGCTTCCAGAATGAACATGGCCACTCCTAAAATGAGTAGCGCCGCGCCGATCCAGTTAATGGGCAGCACGGCCAGCGACGAGAGCCCCAGGATTCCCAGGATTCCGCCCACCACACCCGGCAGGATCAACCCGGGCGCATTGAACTCGACGTAGATCCCGAGCGCTCCGAGGGCCATCAGAATGAATCCGACGTTGGGATCGGCCACGGCGTCGATGATGCGCTCGCGGGAGGTCAGGCGATACTCCGCGATTTCCGCGCCGGCGGTGTGAAGAACCTCGTGCCGGCCATCGAACCGGGTCACGTCGCGCCCGTCGAGCGCGTCCAGCAGCCGGCGCTCATCCGGCTGGACGATGTCGATCAAGTGCTGATCCAGGGCTTCCTTTTCAGTGAAGGCTTTGGCCCCACGGATGGTCTGCTCGGACAAGGCGGCGTTGCGCCCGCGCTTGTCGACAGTGGAGCGCAGCCACGCCGAGGCGTCGTTCTCAACTTTGGAGCGCATCACCGGGTCCATTTCTTGCCCCAACAAGACTGGCGACGCGGCTCCGGTGTTGGTGCCGGGCGCCATGGCGGCCACGTCGGCGGCTTCCAGGAGAAAGAATCCGGCGGATGCGGCGCGGCCCCCGCTGGGGGTCACGAAGGCGATCACCGGCACGCGCGAGCTGACGATTTTCTGGTTGATCTCGCGGCTGGCGTCGAGCAGGCCGCCAGGCGTGTTCAAGCGGATCAAGATGGCGGCGGCGTGATCCTGCGCGGCTTGCGCCATGGCGTGATCCAGGATCTCAACGGTGATCGGACCAATGATGCCGCCGACGTTCACGGCGATCACCCGCGGCGCGGCGGCCAGAGCGCTGCCCGCCAGCAGCGCGCCCACGACAACCCGTCTGAGCATAAACGTCACCCTCCTTAAGGCTACCGCTAAGCTGGGAGAAGTGTACCGAAGGATTCTCGTGCGCGCCACCAACTGGGTGGGAGACGCGGTGATGTCGCTGCCGGCGCTGCGGGCGCTGCGCCACCGGTTTGCCGACGCGCACATCGCCGTTCTGGCCAAGCCGTGGGTCGCGGATCTGTACCGGCGCGAGCCCTTCTGCGATGAATTGATCCCTTTCATCGCGCAAGGAGCGCCGGCGAAATTTCGCGCCGCTCGTGCGCTTCGACCGCAGCGATTCGATTGTGCGATCCTGCTGCAGAATGCTTTTGAGGCGGCGGCCATCGCATTCGTAGCGGGCATTCCCGAGCGCATCGGTTACGCGCGCGACGGGCGATCGCCGCTGCTGACACAGGCCGTGGCGGTGCCGCGTCCCGGCGAAATTCCCCGGCACGAGCGCTTCTATTACCTGGAACTGTTACGGCGCGCCGGAATTCTGGATCGCGTTCCAGAGACGGACGTGATTCGCTTGGAGTGCGCACAGCAGGCGCGCGCGAGCGGCGGCGCGCGCTTCCGTGAATTGGGATTCGAGGGCGCGGTGGTGGGCGTGAGCCCCGGAGCGGCTTATGGATCCGCAAAGCGCTGGCTGCCGGAACGTTTCGCGGAAGCGGCCACCCGCGTGGCCCAGGAGCTGAACGCCTCGGTGGCGATCTTCGGTTCGAAGGACGAGCGCGAGTTGTGCGGCGCGGTGGCCTCGGCCATCACCGTGCCCGTGGAGAACTTTGCGGGCGTGACGACGCTGGCGGAATTCATCGATCTGGCCGCGGCCTGCCGCGTGTATTTGACCAACGATTCGGGCGCAATGCACATCGCCTCGGCCTTGGGCGTTCCTACCGTGGCCGTGTTCGGCGCCACCGACGATACCACCACGGGTCCCACCGGACCACTGGCCCGCGTGATTCGCGAGCCCGTCGAATGCAGTCCGTGCTTGCAGCGCGAGTGTCCCATCGACCACCGCTGCATGACGCGGCTGGAAGCGAGTCGAGTGGCGGACGCGGCGCTGGGCTTACTGAAATAAGCTGAAATAGAACATGGCCGCTTCCCGCATTCTGGTGATCCGTTTAGGCTCGATGGGCGATGTGATCCACGCGCTCCCGGCCGTGGCGAGCCTCAAGCGGAGCTTTCCCGGAAGCGCGCTGGACTGGGTGATCCGTCCGCAATGGGCGCGGCTGCTCGAAGGCAATCCCTACGTGGACGCGGTCATCCCGTTCGACCGCCGCATGGGACGCCTGGGCGAATCGTTGCGGCTTCTGCGGCAGGAGCATTACGACGTGGCGGTGGATTTTCAGGGCTTGATGCAATCCGCGTTGGTGGCGCGTGCCGCGCGCGCCGATCGCGTCGTGGGACTCGGTTTCAGGCAGGCTCGCGAAAGCTTAGCCGCGCTGTTCTACTCGACCCGCGTGCACACTACGGCGGTGCATCGGGTCGATAGTTGCTTGGAACTGGCGGTCGCGGCGGGTGCTGCCTCCCAGGCGCGAGAGTTTCCGTTGCCCCCCGGCACGCCCGAAGGCGTGTTGCCCGAAGGAAAGTTCGTGCTGGCGTGTCCGCGGGCCGGATGGGAGGCCAAGCAGTGGCCGCGCGAATCCTACGAACGTCTGGCCGTACTGCTCGCAGAGTTCGGTATGCCACTGGTAGTGAATGGCGCGCCGGAATCCGCCGCATGGCTCGAAGGCATTCGCGGAGCCAAGGTGCATCTGTCCGGGCTGCCGGGATTGATCCACGCCACTCGGCGAGCGCACGCCATCGTGGGCGTCGACAGCGGCCCGCTGCATTTGGCGGCGGCTCTGGCGAAACCGGGCGTGGCTATTTTCGGCCCCACCGATCCCGCCTCGCACGGTCCGTACGGCGGAACGATCCGCGTGCTGCGCGCGCTCGGAGCGGTCGCCAGCTATAAGCGCACGAAGGGCATCGACCCCAGCATGCGCGCGATCACTCCGGCGATGATCCTGGAAGCGCTGGGCCCAGTGCTGAGCGGCGCCGCGGCGGAAAAGCGCACGGCGTGAGTTTCCCTAAACCGTATGCCGACCGCGTGGCCAAGCTGCGCGTGCCGTTCGGATTCGCGATGGCAGCGGCGTTCGTGTGGCTCTCGGCGCCGGACGCGACCTCATTGCTCGCCGGTCTGCCAGTGGCGTTCGCGGGACTGGTGCTGCGGGCGTGGGCCGCAGGGCATCTCGAAAAGAACCAGGATCTCGCCCAAAGCGGACCGTACGCCCACGTGCGCAATCCGCTGTATCTGGGCACCCTGACGGTGGCGGCAGGCTTCGTTATCGCGTCGCGGCGGTGGGAGTTGGCAGCGCTGTTCGCGGCCGTGTTCGGCCTCGTGTACCTGCCCGTAGTGGAGCTAGAAGAACAACACCTCCTCAACCTGTTCCCGGCATTTGAAGACTACGCACGACGCGTACCGAAGCTGTTGCCCCGGCTGACGCCGGCTGCGGAAGGAACGTCCAAACGATTTCGCTGGAGTTTGTACCGCCATAACCGCGAATACGAAGCGCTCGGCGGGTTCTTAATTGGTGTGGCGGTGCTGCTATGGAAGTGCTGCGGTCTTGATCGACTTCACAGACCTTGAAGGTTCAAAAGCGCGGTCTGGTCTAAGAACTCGCGGGCATTGACGATTTTCGAGGGCCGCCAGTCCTTGGGGAAGTGCCTCTTGTTGCCCGTGACCAGATAGTCGGCGTGGGAAACCTCGGCGCATTCCAAGAAACGGTTGTCCGCTTCGTGTTTTGCCTCTGCGAGGATTCGCGTAGGGTGAATCAGTCTGCTCGCCGCACCAATCTCAAGAAGCACGGCCTCAACTCGGCGCGGATCGAACTTGAGCTTGGGTTTGTAGAGTACCCTTTGGTACTCGGCCAGAATGGGCGGCGAGACAAAGAGAGAAAAGTCGCCGCGTAACGCGAGTAGAAGCACGAGGGCCTCCAATCCAGAAGGCTTGATCTGAGCCGAAACAACTGTGTTGGTGTCCAGGACAACCCGGATCATCTAACAGGTTGTTTAGTTTTGCGCTTTGCGGCTTGTTCCGCCCGCACCTCGGCGATGATGGCGTCGATTTCGCGCATGGTCATCCTGTCCGTACAGTTGCGCTTAGCGTCCGCCCACATCGCTTTGAGCGATGGAGGAGCCTCCGCCTGCAAGCGGCGGATGAGCTCTGCACGGCGCTGTCTGCGGCTGGAGGGTTTCGATGGGACTCGTTGAGCCGGAGTCACGATCAAGTGGCCCTTAACCAGAGTGACTTCGATCGGATCGCCGTCAGAAACACCCGCGAGATTACGCAGACGGGTCGGAACGGAAATACGGCCATCCAGCATTTTGGTTCGATACGTCATTAGGCTTCGCCTGTTTCTAGTTTAAGGCTTGGTGCTCGGTCCCGAAGGCCCACAGCCGGCGCGCGCTTCTTCAATCCCCTCGAACAGCCGAGCCGCGCCAGGCCCTTGCAGCGTACTCATCACGTGCCCCTCGCCCTTCTCGATGCTGAAATGAACCGTCATCCCCTGAGCTTTGAACTGCGCGGCTTGCTTCTGCATCTGCGACGCCCATCCGGTGTCGAGTTCACCCGCATACATGCTGATGCACATCTTCCCCAGTGCCTTCACCCGCTCCGGCGTGGCGTCGGGAAGATATCCCGGGAACCCGGTCACCGACAAGAAATATTGCGGAAACCGCGACGCGATGACAAACGCACTAATACCGCCGTTCGACATCCCCGCGATATGCAGCTTGTTGCCGGTGATCTTGTATTCGGCCAGCATCCGCTCGATGAATCCCGGGAACACTCGCGCGCCGCCTTCGAAGAACAACTCGCCGTTGGGCGCGGCCGGGAGAAACACGATGTACGCGCGGCGCTCGGCTTCCGGTTGCCAATTGCGCATCAGCGTAGTCATCACCATGTCGGGGCCCTGGCTCCCGGGGGGAAACGCCAGCACAGCCGGATAGGCCGTGGCCGCATCGTAATCCTTGGGAAGCACCACCTTGTAATGCACCGTGACGCCGGCGACGTCGGCGGACTTGTCGTAGGCTTTCGCGTGCAGCGTTGCAGCGGCGGCCAGAATCAACAGCAGTCGAACGAGCCTTAAGTTACTCATAAAACTCCGGAGCTTTCTTGAGCTTTTCGAACGTGGCCAGGTCGTGCTCGATCCACAGTTGCGCGCCCGTCTTCTTGAGGAACGCATCGATCATCGCGCGGCTGGCCGCGGATTGCTCCTTGTTGAACTCGAAGGTCGGGAAGCGGTTCATGGTGCGCTCCTCGGGGAAATGATACAAGTCCCCGGCGACGAGTATCGGCCCCGATTTCTTGAGCTTCAGATACAACACCGTGTGGCCCGGCGTATGGCCCGGCGCGGACTTGATGATCACCTTGCCGTCGCCGAACACGTCGTACTCGTCGTCTTTAAGGATGATGGTTTTCGAATTTTTGAGCGCGCTGAAACTGGCCTGTTGTATGATGCCCGCGGGCTTTTCGGCGAACATGGCGTCGCGCTCGGCCTGCCGGACCAACCAGGTGGACGCGGCGAAATCGTTGGCGTTGGCGGTGTGGTCGGAATGGTAGTGCGAGAGCGACAGGTACTTGATGTCGGCAGGCGTGAACCCCACGGCGGCGAGCTGCGGCTTCAGCCCTTGGCGAACCGTCGAGATGCCCTGCGTAAACGGCGCGCCGCCGGACGGAATCCGGCTATCGGCCACCACGCCAACGTCCCACATGAGCGTGCCCTTGGGGTGAGTGATCAGGTAGCAGGGCACGATGAAGTCGCGCATCGGTACTTCGCCCAGTTTGAACCCGTAGGTCTCGACGCTCATCGCGTGGATGGTGCCGCAGTCGAAAACGTAGACGCGAGGGGATTTCGGCAGCTTGGGTTGTGCGTGCGCGGCCAGGGCCGCGGCCAGCATCAGCGCCAGCGGCCAGGCTATCGGCGGCCACCGTCGAACTCTCTCCGTGATCATGTCGGACAGGATATCACCCCGCATCACACCCCGCGCGCAACCGCCGGAAAATTTGGAGTCGGATGTTACACTGAGGGCATCCCGATGAAAATCGCCATGGGAGCCGATCATGCGGGCTTCGGTCTGAAAGACGAAATCGCCGCACAACTGCGCGCGGCAGGTCACCAGGTGCAGGACTTCGGGACCAATTCCACCGCGTCTACCGATTATCCGGACTACGCGGCGCCGGTAGCCCAAGCCGTAGCCGGCGGCGCGGCCGACCGGGGCATTCTGGTGTGCTCGAGCGGTGTCGGCATGTCCATAGCCGCCAACAAAATTCACGGCGTGCGCGCGGCTTTAGGCACCAGCGCGGACGAGGTCCATTTCACCCGGGCGCACAATGATGCCAACGTTCTGACACTGGGAGCCCGCTACACGCCCCCAGAGACCGCGGCCCAAATGGTCCAGGCCTTTCTCGAGACCCCGTTTGAGGGCGGCCGGCACCAGCGCCGCGTCGATAAAATCACACAATTGGAAACCAGTTCATGACCGAACAGCAGCGTTTATCGCTCCCCTTGTCCGAGGCCGATCCCGAAATTTTCGACGCCCTCCGCCACGAGACCGAGCGCCAGAATGAGCACCTGGAGTTGATCGCCAGCGAGAACTTCACCTCCGAAGCGGTGTTGGAGGCCACCGGCAGCATATTCACCAATAAATACGCCGAAGGTTATCCGGGCAAGCGGTATTACGGGGGTTGCGAGTACGCCGATGTGGTGGAAACACTGGCGCGCGAGCGGGCCAAGAAGCTTTTCGGCGCCGAGTACGCCAACGTCCAGCCACACTCGGGTTCGCAAGCCAACCAAGCGGCCTACGGGGCGGTGGTGAATCCGGGCGACACCATTTTGGGGATGAATTTGTCTCATGGCGGTCATTTAACCCATGGCCACCAACTGAATTTTTCCGGCAAAACCTACCACGTGGTGCCATACGGCGTGCGCCGTGAAGACGAACGTATCGATTACGATGAGCTCGCCCGGCTGGCCGCGGAGAACAAACCCAAGCTGATCATCGCCGGCGGCAGCGCGTACCCCCGCACTCTCGATTTCCCGCGTTTCCGGGAAATTGCCGACAGCGTGGGGGCGATTTTCCTGGTGGACATGGCGCATTTTTCCGGATTGGTCGCCGCGGGGCTCCATCCCAATCCCTGCCAGTGGGCCGATATCGTCACCTCCACGACGCACAAGACCTTGCGCGGGCCCCGCAGCGGAATGATCCTGGCGCGGGAAAAATACGGGGCGGCCATCGACAAGACCGTGTTTCCCGGCATCCAGGGAGGCCCGCTGGTGCACGTGATAGCGGCCAAGGCAGTGTGTTATTTGCAGGCCGCGACCGAGGAATTCCGCCAATATTCCCGCCAAGTGGTGGCTAATGCACAGGCGCTGGCGCAGGGCTTAACGGATGCCGGATTCCGAGTGGTTTCCGGGGGCACGGACACCCATCTGATGCTGGTGGACGTGTTCGCCAAGGGGGTCCGCGGCAAGGAAGCCGAAGCGGCGCTGGAACGCGCCAAAATCACGGTCAATAAAAATACCATCCCATTTGACATAAATCCGCCGCTGAATCCCAGCGGAATTCGCCTGGGCAGTCCGGCGGTGACTACGCGCGGCTTCCGGGAAGCCGAGATGCGGGAGGTGGCGGCGCTGTTTGCCCGGGTAGTGGACAACCTCCGGGGTGGGGCCGTCGACGACGCCATCATGGCGGAGGTCCGGCGCCGCGTGAGTGAGCTGACGGCTCGCTTCCCCCTGTACGCCTGGAAGTCAACCCCCGCTGCCGTGCGCTGAAGCGTCACCAGAGGTACCCGATGCACATCGCGATTGACGTCCGGCGCTGGCGCGATTTCGGCATCGGCACGTACATTCGAAACCTGGTCCGGTCGCTGGCGCGAGTGGACCAACACTACAACCAGTACACTCTGATCGGGCGGTCATCCGACGTGGAGGAACTGCGGGCTCTGGGGTCCCGCGTGACGGTGGCCGTGTACGACCGCCCGGATAATACTGCCTTGCATAACGTGAGTTTCCCGACCTTCCTCCGTAGATTTCCTGCCGATTTATACCATATTCCTCTGAATTCCGTCGCGTATTTCATGCCGCGTCCGTATGTGTTGACGATCCACGACATGAGCACCCTGCTGTACCCCTCCCACGGCGACGTTCGCAGCACCTTCCACGAGGAGCGCTACCGCCGGGGTGCGGCTCGGGCCGCGCGAATCATTACCGTGTCCCACGCCACCCGCCGCGATCTCCAGGCCGTTCTGCACATTCCGCCGCAGCGCGTTCGCACCATATACAGCGCTCCGGACCCCGCGTTTACGGGCCCTTCGGGCACCGCCGGCAAGGACGCGGAGACGCTGGAACGCTACTCCATCCACCATCCGTTTATCCTGTACGCCGGCACGATACTCCCTCAGAAGAACATTCCCCGTCTGGTGGAGGCCTTCGCCGTGCTGCGCGGGGAACTGGAGAATCATCCGCAATATTCCGGTCTGCGCCTGGTAATTATTGGGGACGATTTGGCGAAAAATCCCTCGGTGCGGCGCGCGGTAATCGCCACCCGCACGGAACCTTTCGTGCGTTTTCTCGGCTTCGTTCCCATCGAGACCTTGAAAGTATTTTATCGGGCGGCGGAATTGTTCGTTTTCCCCTCGCTTTACGAAGGCTTCGGACTGGCGCCCCTGGAGGCTATGGCTTGCGGAACCCCCGTGGTGGCGTCCGCGCTGCCGGCACTGGTGGAAGCGGTGGGCGATGCGGCCGAACTGGTGAATCCGGAGCACGTCTTCGATATCTCCCGGGGCATCCGCGAGCTTCTCTTGGACCGGGAGCGGCGCGCCCTTCTCCGCCAAGCCGGGCGTGCCCAAGCGCATAAATTCCAGTGGGACGATACAGCCCGCGCGGTTTTGGATATATATCTGGATATTAATAAATAACTACTGGAGAATATACGTGAGATAAAACGATTCGCCCCCTACTATTATGTCGTACAGGCACTTCCAGCACTTCGCGGAGAGCGCCAGGAAGCGCCATCGGGGTTCGGAAGGACGGGAAACAAGGATCATGGAATGGACTCGGTCAGATACGGTAGCGCTTGCGAAGCACAGCTGCACTCAGTGTCACGGCTCCGGCTTGCGGTTGGGACGAAAAGGGGCGCTGTCCCCTTGCCATTGCGTTCTGCGCTCGATTTTTCGCATTTGCTACCACCGCTTCGTGAGGTGCGTGGAGCAGGAAAGGCATTTGAGCCGGGTCTCGCTGGAGGCGCATCGGGGCAAGCAGCGGCCGTCCACATGGGGGCGGAAAGATGAGGAGTATATCGCCGATTTCACGTTAGTGACGCGGCGTACGTTAACGGAACTGGAGCACCAGCTGTTTCGCTTTCACTTCCTGCTGGGCGCGGACTGGAAATTGTGCTCCCGCAAGCTGAACCTGGAGCGCGGGAATTTCTTCCACGCTGTGTACCGGATCGAACAGAAGCTCGGCAGGGTGTTCCGGGAGTTACAGCCATACGCGCTTTTTCCGCTGGAGGATTACTTCCAAGGACCGTCGCGCATAGGACCGGATCTGTCGCGAAGCGCAGCACCGGTGGAGCGGAAGATGCCCGAGCATCTGCGCTTTCCTCCCATCGGCCGGGCGGCTTGAGCCCTGGCGGCTTAAGAGAGATCCGCACCCGGACGGCCCACATTCGTTTAGCGGCGGGCGGCGAAGAACTTCTGCATCATCGCGGTGCACTCGGCGCCCAGCACGCCTTCCACGATTTCGAGGCGGTGATTTAGCACCTCGGAATCGGCCAGGCGAAATTTGCTGCGGACTCCGCCAAACCTCAGGTCCCGCGCGCCGAAGACCACCTGTTTGAGGCGCGCGGCGACCAGGGCGCCGGCGCACATCACACACGGCTCCACGGTCGCGTAGAGCGTGGCGCCCTCTAAACGATAGTTGCCGGCCGCGGCTCCCGCTTGCCGCAGGGCGGCGATTTCGGCATGCGCGGTGGGATCGTTGCGCTCAATGCTGGAGTTGCGCCCGCGCCCGATTACGTTGCCGTTCGCGACCACCACGGCGCCGACCGGCACTTCGCCCGCGGCCTCGGCTTCGGCCGCCAAATCGAGCGCCATCCGCATGTAGGATTCGTGATCCATCTTGCTCCAAGAAGCGCGCTACCAGTTTATGGGAACAGGGCGAGCTGAGCGTCGTGCGGCCACAGTTCCGGCTCGGGAGCGGGATCGTTACGGTCGAGGCCGTGGCGGCGCCGGATGCGGTCCATGCGCTCGCGGATGACCTCGGGATAGGCGCCGCGCAGATACGCGGAGTTCTCGAAGCGCTCACGGTAGCGGCGCACCAGTGCGGGAAACTCCCGTTCGAGAAACGGCAGAAAGACGGCCCAGGCGCAAGGCTTGAGGAACAGCACATTCGCCCACAGGCGAGAAGCGCCCGCTTGGGCCGCGGCTCGGGCCAGACCGTCCAACTCCGCTTCGCTATCGTTGATCAGCGGCAGCAGCGGGGCGCAACTGACCATGGTTCTCAGCCCGGCGCGGCTCAGTTCGCGGACCGCGCCCAGCCGCAGATCGGGCCGCGGCGCCATCGGCTCCAGCAATCGCGCCAAGTGTGCGTCCACAGTGGTCACGGTGATGGCGATCATCAAATAGTTGCGGCGCGCGATCTGCTGCAACAGGTCGATATCGCGGACCACCAGATCCGATTTGGTGGTGATGCCTAGGCGCAAGCCGCTCACCGAAGCGAAGGCTTCGAGCATGCGGCGGGTCACGCGATAACGCCGCTCGGCCGGCTGATAGGGGTCGGTCGCCGTGCCCAGAGCCACCGATTCACCTTGCGGCAAGCGGCGCAATTCGGCCAAAAAGCGCGCGGCGTCAAACTCCTTGGCGAAGATCTTGCGCTCGAACTCATCGGGATCGCGCAGTTCCATGAACTCGTGCGTATAGCGCGCGTAGCAGTACTTGCACCCGAACTCGCAGCCGCGGTACGGATTGATCGTCCAGCGGAAGGGCAGGCGCGGATTGTCGCAGCGGGCCAGGTACGACCGCGCGGGCAGCTCGAAATATTGCACGCGCCGCTTGGCCTTCAGTTGGGGACTAGCCGCGGCCATGCGCGCGATGCCGACGAGCTCGGACATTCGGCTAGTTTCGCCTTATGTTCTCCCCAATGTCAAGCGTGTCTGCCCGGGCCGCGAATTGGGCCGGATCGATGTCCTTTAGACTAAGACACTGGAGAGGCGGCGAATCTTATGAGACAACTCTTTCAAACAGCGGTTTTCACCAGCATCGTCCTTCCGTTTGTGGGCAACCATGTTGCGAGCGCGCAAACCACCATCTTCGGCAGCAACCTGATCGTGAATGCGGGGGCTGAATCGGGCGCCGGCGGCGACAGCACGGTGCAGCAAAAGAATGTGCCCGGCTGGTCCAGCACCGGCGGGTGCGACGTTTACGCTTACGCGACCGCGTATAAAAAGGCGAGTGCGATCGCCCCGCAAGACATTGTTCCGCGGGGCGCGGGCAACAATTATTTTGCGGGAGGAACCAAGCCGGCGAATTGCACTTTTTCGCAGAGCATCGCCCTGTCCTCCGGCGCGGCCACCATTGACGCCGGCACTGCGACCTTTGCGGCCGGTGCTTACCTCGGCGGCTACGGGCGCGACGGCGACAACGCAACCATGACGGTCGCCTTTCAGGACTCCACCGGAAAGCAGTTAATCTCGGTGACCCTCGGAACGGTCGGGCCAAACGATCGCGCGTCGCAGGAGAGCGGTTTATATCTGCGGCGGCAGATCGGGCAGGTGCCGGCGGGCGCGCGAACCGCCGCCGTGACGCTCAATATGCTGTGGGTAAACGGCGAGAACAACGAAGCCTACGCCGACAATCTTTCTCTGATTTTGAACGCACCCGCCGCGCCGCAGTCGCTCATCGGAGTGAACTTGATCGTAAATCCCGGCGCGGACGCCTCGCCCGGCCTGCAAGACAATGTAACCACCACGAACGCCTCGACGGATCTTCCCGGATGGGTGCGGAGCGCTTACCTCACCGCCGATTCCTATCAGGATTCAGGCGGCGACCTGTACAAGTACACGGCCGGGCCTCCCGACGCCGGAAGCAATTATTTCTATGGCGGCGTAAATGTTACGGACGCCTCCAATCCGATTGCCACCGGGTTCCAGGACATCGACGTTTCTTCGGCCGGCAGTCTGATCGACACCGGGAACGTCACCTACGCGCTGTCCGGCTGGCTGGGAGGCTACGACAGCCAGGATGACCACGCACAGCTCACGGTTCAGTTCCAGAGTTGGGCCGGAACCGCGCTGGGGACGGCCACGCTCGGGCCCATTTTATCGGCCGATCGTATGAATCAGAGTGCGCTCCTGAAGCTCTCGACCAGCGGCAACCTGCCCAAAGGCACGCGGGTGATCCACGTGTTGTTGACCATCACCCGAGAGGAAGGCCAGAACAACGACGGTCTCGCGGACAGCCTCTCGCTGGTGTTGGGTCCGTTCTCAAATCCGGGGCCGATGATTTCGCAAAGCGTGATCAGTGCGGGGTCGTATGGAGCGTTCGATGCAGTCGCACCGGGGACGTGGATGGAAATTTACGGCGCCAACCTGGCGGCGGATTCGCGCGCATGGGCCAGCGGGGATTTCAACGGAGTCAATGCACCGACCTCGCTGGACGGAACCAAGGTGACCATCGGAGGGCAGTCTGCATTTGTCTACTTCATCAACCCGGGACAGATCGACGCGTTGGTTCCCGGCAATGTGGGTACCGGGCCGCAGCCGGTGACCGTCACCACCGCCAACGGCACCAGCGTTCCCTTGCTGGTCACGGTGAATCCGGTAGAGCCGGGGCTGCTGTCGCCGCCGGCGTTCACCGTAAACGGGAACCCGTATCTGGCTGCCGTTTTTCCCGATGGTCAGACGTTCGTGCTTCCGCCGGGCGCCATTTCCGGCGTTCCCTCGCGCCAAGCCAAGCCGGGAGAGACGATCCTCGTCTATGGTGTCGGATTCGGCGTGGTGAATCCGAACCTTACCGTGGGCCAAATCGTTCAGCAAGCCAATGCGCTGGTCGCGCCGGTCCAAGTGCTATTCGGGTCCACTTCGGCGACGCTTGCGTACTCGGGTCTGGCCCCGAATTTTCTGGGCCTGTACCAGTTCAACGTCGTCGTGCCGAACATCCCCAACAGCGACCTGGTACCGCTCACCTTCACGCTTAACGGCGCCGGCGGTGCGCAGACCTTGTACACAGCCGTGCACAATTAAGCCCGGCGGAAACGTTGATGATCATCCAGCATCGACGCGGACCGCACGGCGGTCAGACCGGGTACGATCCCGCGATGTAATTCGTCAAATGATGAATCGTCTGGCCCTGCGACTGCACGATCCAGTTGACCAGGTCGCCGATCGAAAGCATGCTCACCACCGCGTCGCCTTCGAGCACCGGCAGATGGCGGATGCGGCGCGAGGTCATCAGGTGCATGCACTCGTCCACCGTCTGTTCGGGCCGGACGTAGAGCACCGGCGTGCTCATGATTTCGCGCACCTGCGTCTCATGCGAGCTGCGGCCACGGAGGATCACTTTCCGGGCATAGTCCCGCTCGGAGATGATCCCGGCCAGGTCGGAGCCGCTCAACACGACCAATGCGCCCACTTTCCGGTCCGACATCATCTCGATGGCTTGATAAACGGTGGATTCCGGGGCGATCGACCACACCGGGGAACCTTTGGGGCGCATCAGGCTGCGCACCGGCTCGTCGAACCGGAGCGCGCTGGGCGCGGGGCTGGTAGCGAAGGGCATACAACACCTCCGCTCGAATGATTCGCCTATGCAGGGGCAAAGTCAAGGGGCCGCGCAGCGGATAGAGAGCGTTGAAGCTGGGTTATAGTAACGAAAGTGAGTGGCCGCGTCGCGATCCTGTGCTTCACCGTGTTTCTCGGCGCGTGCCGGAACCTTCCCGAGGCCTACGCGCCTCCCGAGCAGCGCCCGCTCATCCTTGTGGACCGGCCCTACCGCGTCCGCCGCGTGATTAGTATGGATGACTCCGACGCGCCGTCGCGCTTCGTGCGGGATATTTCTCCGGCGCTCGCCGGAACGTGGCGTTGGACCGGACAGCGTCCTGCGATCGATATTTTTATGCGCGTCAACGAAGGCGTGCGGTACGTGATCGACTTCGCGCTGCCGGAGGTCACCTTCAAAGCTACCGGGCCGGTGACGGTTTCCTTCCTGGTGAACGATCATCTGCTGGACTCCGTCCGCTACACCGAAGCGGGGGACAAGCACTTCGAGAAGCCGGTGCCGGCGGAGTGGATCCCGGTGGGCCGCGATTCCACCGTGGGCGCGGAGATCGATAAAGTCTGGACCGCCCCGGACGACCGCGCAAAGCTGGGCTTCGTGCTGGTGCGGATAGGGCTGACGCAGCGATGAAGCCGGCTTTGCTGCCTTTGGTGGGCGCGGCGGCCACCGCTTGCGCCTGTTACGCCGCCGGAGCGGTGTTCATCGACCGGCTGGGCATCGCGCAAAAGCTGCGCCGCTCCGAGCGCCTTCCCTTGGCGTTCATCCTGGGCGCGGGATGCCTGCACCTGATTCTGTTCGCCGTCCTGTCGCTGCACCTGGCGCATCGCGGCATCTTGCAAACGCTGCTGGCCGCGCTAATCCTGGCGGGGATCGCCCTGGGTTCATTTCGTAATCCAGGTGCCAAGGAGAAGCCGCTCGGCACGCCCTTAAAAGCGCTGTTCGGTGCGCTGTCGGCGGTGTATTTCGTTTTGTACTTGTTCAACGCGTGGGCGCCCGAGCACAGCCCGGATGGGTCCAGTTACCATCTCGGCCTGGTGGCCCAATACCTGCGCGTGCACGGATTCGAAAAGATCACCACCGATTTTTACGCCGCTCTCAGCGCCGGCGTGGACCTGTTGTACTTGCCCGCGTTTGCCATCGGCGGACACTCCGCCGCGGCGCTGCTACACTTCTGCTTCGGCATGGCGCTGGCGCTGGCCATGCTGGCCTACGGGCGGAGAATCGGCAAGCCGTGGGTGGGCGCGGCCGGCGCAACGCTGACGTGGCTGAGTCCGGTGGCCGGAATGGATCAGACGGCGGCCTACAACGACGTGGCCGTGGCGGCCATCGTGTTCGCGGCATTCTACTGGTCCCAAATCTGGGATCAGGAAGGCGACGCGCGCTTCTTGGTCCCGCTCGGCCTGGTGACGGGGTACGCTTACGCGGCGAAGTACACCGTGTTCGTAATCGCCGTATTCGTGCTGGGATTCGTGGCGATACGAGCGCGGAAGTGGAAGCCAGTGCTGGCCGTGGCCGCACTGTGTCTGGTAATGTCCGGGCCGTGGGCCGTGCGCAACTGGATCTGGTACCACGATCCCGTGGCTCCGTTCGGCAACTGGTTGTTCCGCAATCCGTACGTGCACGTGATGATGGAGCAGGACTACTTCAGCTACCTGAGCTCGATGCACACCTACGGCGTGCGCTCGCGGTGGGACCTGCTGCTGGAAGCCTTGGTGCGCGGGCAAAAGACCGCGGGCCTGGTTGGACCCGTCTTTCTGTTAACGCCTTTGGCGCTGTTCGCGCTGCGCTACAAGGAAGGCCGCCGGTTACTGGCCGCCGGCGCGCTGTTATTCTGCACGTACTTCGCCAACATCGGGACGCGTTTTCTGATCCCGGCTCTGCCTTTCGTTTCGCTGGCGCTGGCGATGGCCGCGGGCGAGACTCCGGCGCTGCTCGCGGCCCTGATGATCTTTCAGGCCGTGGCCGGATGGCCGGCGGTGATGGCGCACTACACGGGGCAGTTCGCCTGGCGGCTGCACGGTATTCCGTATGAAGCCGCTCTGCGTAAAATCCCCCAGGATCAGTTTCTGGCGGAGCGCGACCCGGACTACAACCTGGCGCGCATGTTGGATCGCTACGTGCCTGCGGGCGACCGCGTGCTGGCCTTCAACTTCGACCGCGAGGCCTACACTTCACGCCAGGTCTTGGTTTCGTTCCGCTCGGCGTCCAACGAAGTTCTGGGCGATATCGCCGTAGCGGGATTCAACCTGGGCTCGCAGCCAACCCTGGCGCACGAGTTTCGTTTCACCGAACGCAAGGCCCGGCGCGTGCGCGTGGTCCAGACGGCCCAGGCGCAGACCCCGGAGCAGTGGAACGTCAACGAGCTGCGCTTCCTGAACCAGGGTGTCGAGCTCCCGCGTAACGCAGCCTGGCGTCTGCGCGCCTGGCCCAATCCCTGGGGCGTGCAACTGGCCTTCGACAACTCCCCGGTCACGCGTTGGCGCTCCTGGGAGGTCGCGTTTCCCGGGATGTACATCGACGTCGACTTCGGCCGCGAGGAATCGCTGGACGAGGTGCGCGTGGAAACCTCGTCGGATATCACCCGCGTGCGCCTGCAACTGGAGGCGATGAACGCCGCGGGACAGTGGGAGAAAATCGGCGGTGAACCCCAGGACGTGGCGATCGACCAGCAGGGATATTCGCCGCGGCGTATGGCCACGCGCGAGCTGCATGCGCGCGGCGTGAACTACCTGTTGATCGCGGAGACCGATTATGGCGCTGACGATTTCCGCGACGATCCCGAATTCTGGGGCTTGCAGCAGATCGCCTCCACTCCGCAGGCGCGGCTCTATCAGGTGGTCCCGTAGTGCCTCATGCGGTGGTCCCTGAATATTTCCTGGGCGTGGACGGCGGGCAAACCGGAACCCGCGCGCTGATCGCGGATGAAACCGGGCGCGTGATCGGGTCTGGACGGGGCGGTCCGGCCAGCCCGGCCGATGGCGAGACCGGGCGGAGGCGCTTCACCACGGCCATCGAAGCCAGCGTTTCCGCGGCGCAGGCGGCTGCCGGAATGGGGTCCGGAACGGTATTCGCGGCCGCCTGCATGGGGTTCAGCGGAGGACCCGATAACAAGGACGAGCTGGCGCGGAAATTGGTCCCGGCCCAAAAGTATGCGATCACGCACGACGCTTGGATCGCGCTGAACGGCGCAACCCGAGGGGGCCCCGGCATCGTGGCAATCGCCGGCACGGGATCGCTGGCGTTCGGCAAGAACGCCAGCGGCGTCACGGCGCGTGCGGGAGGCTGGGGTTTCGCGTTCGGCGATGAGGGCAGCGCGTTCGACCTGACGCGGCAGGCCATGCGGGCTGCTTTGCGGCAGGAAGAAGGATGGGGTCCGCCCACAGCTTTGCGTGCCGCTCTGCTTGAAGCTACCTCCGCGCGCAACATGAACGACCTGCTGCATCGCTTCTACACTGACGAGTTCCCGCGCGCCCGCGTAGCCGCTCTGGCGGAGCTGGTGGAAGCCACGGCCTTGCGCGGAGACGCGGTGGCTCAAGAACTATTGGGCGCCGCCGCCCAGTCCGTGGCCGTGCTGACCGGCGCGGTCCGGCAGCAGCTGTTCGGAGAGAAAGAGCCCGTGGACGTCCGCTACTCCGGCGGCGTGTTCCGCTGCCGGAGCATCCTAGCGCGCTTTCAAATGCTGGTGGAGATAGACAGTCGCACCTCGGTGTCGGCGCCGGCGTACAGCGCCGCCGCAGGCGCGCTCCTGGAGGCGTTCCGCATTAGCGGCGTCAAGTGTACGCTGAAGGATGAGCCGTGGAGCGGGCTTTAGCCTGCAACGGAGGCTTCAGCCTCCGAGTCGAAGCGGAGACCAAAGTCCCCGTTGCAGGCTAACCCCCGCGCCACAATCACACAAAAATGGAACCCGTTTCCCACTACTTCTATTCCCACCGCCTGAAACTCCAGTTCTGGGATTGGGGCGAGGCGGACAAACCCGCGCTAATCCTGGTCCACGGCACGCGCGACCACGCCCGCAGTTGGGACGGCGTCGCGCGAGTGCTCCGCGACCACTACCACGTCTACGCCCTCGACCTCCGCGGGCACGGCAACAGCGCCTGGGCCCCGGGCGCGCTCTACAGCCTCTCCGAACACATCCTGGATCTCACCGTATTCCTGGACATCCTCAACGCGTATCCGGTGCGGCTCGTGGGGCACTCACTGGGCGCGATGGTGTCGCTGTTTTATTCCGGCGTTTTCCCGCAGCGGGTGACCAAGCTGGTGTCGATCGAGGGACTCGGCCTGGGCCCGCACGTGCGGCCGCAGCGTCCGGCGCCGGAACGCATGCAGCGCTGGATCGAGAAGGTCCGCGCCCTGGAAATGCGGGCGCCCCGCGGCTACCCCAATCTGGCGGCCGCGATTGCGCGCATGAAGGAGGCCAACCCGTTCCTCAGCGACGCGCTGGCCGAGCATCTCACCCTGCACGGCACCAACTGGAACGGCGACGGATCGCTCACCTGGAAGTTCGACAACTACACGCACTCGATCAACCCCTTCGGCTTCGACCGCGAGGAGACCGCGGAACTGCTGACGGCCATCGATTGCCCAACTTTAATGTTCTGGGGCCGCCAGAGCTTCGCCATCGATCCGGACCAGGACGAACTGGCGCGTATGGTCCGCCGCCGGAAGGTAGTCAAGGTCGATCAGGCGGGCCACTGGGTGCATCACGATCAACTAGACTTGTTCTTGAGGGAAACCGGGGCGTTTCTAAGCGAACAGGGGGCCTGACAGTCGGGGTTTTGACCACGGAGCGCTGTAAACGAGCGCACCCGCGCGCGCGTCCAAGAGTTCAGATGATGAAATCCTATCGAATATTCTCCATTTCGGCGTTCGCGGCCCCGTTCTTGGCGATGGTCGCGGCGCTGCCCGTGTGCGCCCAGGCCTGGGACCCGACCGGCAACAGCCAGCTCAACGGCAACTATTATTTCCGCGAAGTGGTTTACGCCGTGGGCGACCAGTCCGGCGACGTTACCGATGGCTTTGCGATTTACGGCGGCATGACCTTCAACGGGAACGGAACCTTCAGCATCTCGGCCACCCAAGGCGTGATGTACGACGGGTACTACGGCCAGGTGTCCAGCTTCAGCATCAACGGCACCTACACCATCGGCGCCAACGGACATGGGTTCATCAACTGGTCGGTTCCGTCGGTCAGCGTGAAGTACACCATCAAGGTGCTGGTTTCGGGCGGCATGATTGTCGGCAGCGCCACGGACACAACGCTGGGCATCAATGAGGTGTTTATGGCCGCGCCGATCGCCGCGACGCCTTTGACCGCATCGGCGTTTAACGGCAGCTACTCGCTCGCGTACATGAGCATTCCGATTAACGGCTACATCACCAGCGCTTACGATTCGCTGATCCAGCTTTCGGCCAACGGCGCGGGCGGAATCGGAACGGCCAGCGTCAACGGTTACGTCGGCTCCGGCGGTTCAACTCCATTCAATGTGTCCGAGTCCAACGTCAAATATGCCTTCAGCGGCGGAGCGGCCGTGGTGACCTTCCCCACGGGAAACAACTTGCCGGTGGTGGGGCAGGAGTATTTGTATTTTTCTCCCGACCTGAATTACGTGTTCGGCGGATCGCCCACCAACACGGACCTGATCGTGGGCGTGCGCACGGGATCGGCGCCAAACCTGGGAGGGCTGTATTATCAGGCCGGCCTCGACGTGGACGAGTCGACGGTCGCGAGCGGCTACGCGTCGCCCGACAGTTACTACGGGTCGTTCAGCGCGGCGAACGGCGTGATCGTCGACCATCAGCGTTTGCTATCCCCGATCAACTCGTCGGGTGCCTACGATTACATGTTCGCCGACGATTACTCCAACGGTGCGACCTACACGGACAGCTATGGCATTAAGTATGTAATGGGCAACGGCGGCGTGCGCGTCGGCTACGGACTCGGGCCGTACCTGGGAATCAATGTGGCCATACCGGCGCCCACGTTCAATCCCACGGGTGTGTTCCTGAGTCCGGTGGGCGTGGTGAACGCGGCCAGTTCGGCCCCGTTTACCGCGGGCATCGCGCGCGGCGAATTGATCACGCTGTATGGCGCGAATTTGGCCGCCAGTACGACGGTAGCCTCGGCGCTGCCTTTCCCCACCACACTCAACGGCGTTCAGGTATTGGTGAATAATGTGGCCGCGCCGGTGTACGTGGTCAGCCCCGGGCAGGTTTCGGCGATCGTTCCCTATGCGACTACGGCGGCCATCGCGCAGATTCAGGTGGTGAACAACGGCGCGAAGTCCAACGCGGTCACGATGTATGTGAATCAGACCGCGCCGGGAGTGTTCACGAATCCAGCCGGGGGCCTGGGCTACGCCGCGGCGCTGCATGCCGATTACTCGCTGGTCGGGCCCAAAAGTCCGGCGGTAGTGGGCGAGACCATTTCGATCTTCGTAACCGGCCTCGGCGACGTGTTTCCCGGGGTTGCCGATGGCACTGCCGGTCCGTCCAGTCCGCTGAGCGTCGCCAGCAACACGATCACGGCGTACGTAGACACGGTCCAGGCCACGGTGACCTACCAGGGCCTGGCGCCCGGGTTGGCGGGACTGTACCAGATCAACCTGACCATCCCCAGCGGCGTGACCGCGGGCGACGTGGCGCTGGATATCAGCGGTCCGGACGCGTATTCATCGGAAGCGGCGTTGTCCGTGGCTACGCAGTAGACTGAAATCGTGGCCACGAAGAAGCTGACCTTCAGCGCCGATGAGCGCACCATCGAGCGGGCCCGCGCCCATGCGCTCGAACTGCGAACTACGCTGGACCAGGCGTTCGGAGAGTGGCTGGAGCAATACGCCGCGAAGAAATATCCGACCGCGGATGAATTCGACCGCATCATGAAACGGCTCGACCACGTCCACGCGCGGCGGTTGCGCGGCGTGAATTGAACGTGCTGTAGCAGCCCCAGTTTGCAAAGCCTGGGGCAGCCAGTCCTGGCTGCAGCCGCCTTTTCAGGCGTTCCCCGTTCTTATCTTTGAGAAGGCACTCCTAAAGCCGCAATCTCTCGTTCCGGGACTACGCCCCAACCGTCTCTGTGACCTTCGCCGCGTACCGCCGGTCCACGTAGTCGTTCAGGATATCGATGAACTCGGCCACGATGCGGTCCCCGCGAAGCGTGCATTTCAGCTTGCCATCCACATACACCGGAGCCACCGGCTCCTCAAACGTGCCCGGCAGCGAAATGCCGATGTTGGAATGCTTGGACTCGCCGGGTCCGTTGACCACGCAGCCCATCACCGCGACCTTCAGTTCCTCAACCCCCGCGTAGCCCGACTTCCACACGGGCATCCGCGCGCGCAGATAGTTTTGGATCTGGTCCGCCATGTCCTGGAAGAATGTGCTCGTAGTACGCCCGCAGCCCGGACAAGCGGTCACCTGCGGGGTGAAGCTGCGCAGCTCCAGCGATTGCAAAATCTGCTGCGCCACGACCACTTCTTCCGTGCGATCGCCATTGGGCATGGGCGTGAGCGAAACGCGAATGGTGTCGCCGACGCCCTCCTGCAGCAGCACTCCCATGCCGGCGGTCGACGCCACAATGCCTTTCGCTCCCAGTCCGGCTTCGGTGAGACCCAGGTGCAGCGCGTAGTCGTCCTCGTCGGCCAGCATGCGGTACACGCGAATCAGATCCTGCACGCCGCTGACCTTGGCACTCAGCACGATCTTGTCCCGAGCCAGCCCATAGCGCTCGGCCGCGCGCGCCGATTCGATGGCGCTCACCACGATCGCGCGAAGCGTGACGGTCTTGGCATCCTCCGGCTCGGGCCGCAGGTTATTCTCATCCATCATGCGCGTGAGCAGCGCGCCGTCGAGCGAGCCCCAGTTCACGCCGATGCGCACCGGGCGCCCATATTCGATGGCGGCTTCGATCATGATGCGGAAGTTGTCGTCGTGCTTCTTGCCGATATTGACGTTGCCGGGATTGATGCGGTACTTGGCCAGCGCCCGCGCCATGTCGGGATACTTCTTCAAAAGGATGTGGCCGTTGTAATGGAAGTCGCCGATGATGGGAACGCGCACGCCGAACTGATCCAGCGTCTCGACGATCTTGGGCACCGCGGCAGCCGCCGCTTCGGTGTTGACGGTGACGCGCACCAGCTCCGAGCCGGCATTGGCCAGCGCCATGGTCTGGTTGACGGTCGCCTGCACGTCGGCCGTGTCGGTATTGGTCATGGACTGGACCACGATAGGGTGGTCCCCTCCGATGCTGACGTTACCGACACGAACCGCCACCGAACGGCGGCGCGGATTTGCTGCCATGCTGACTCCTCCCGGAAAGGTCCTGAACCTCAATTGTAGCAACGCGAAATGCCCTGGGCACGTTCGCCGCGGAACACAATTAGGGCCTTATGGCGGCCCGGCTGCCTTTTCTTCGCTATCCGTATCGTATGCCGGTCTCTGGGTACAGAACGCACTCTCCGCCCGCTGATCTCCGGCGCTTGCGGAGGTAGAATACAGCCAGAAATTCGATAATTGGAAGCGGGCCCTCGCGCCGATTTTTAGCGGATGTTCTCAGAGCTCGCGGGATTGTGGCAAAAAGAAGGACCGATAAAGGAGCTGACGATGAACCACAGATTGCTGAGATTCGGGTCGTTAGCCGGCGCCGCCGCCGCGCTCTGCACCCTGGTCGCCGTTTCTTGCTCGCCGAGAAATGGCTCCACAATTCCGGCAACCAAAATCGCCGTGACCACCTACCACTACGACGTCATGCGGACGGGCTGGAACTCGCACGAGACGGTGCTGAATCCTACCTTGCAGCCCCCTGGGCCCGTGGTGGAGACATTTCAGCGTTTGCACCGAGTTCCGGTTGACGACACCGTCTACGCCCAACCTCTCATCGTTCCGGACGTCATGGCCGCGGGCGGCAAACACGACATCGCTTATGTAGTCACGGAGAACAACACAATTTACGGAATCGACGCAAATTCCGGAGCCATCCTTTTGACCCGCAACCTGGGGCAGCCGGTTCCGTTTCCGCAGAATTGCTACAACAACGGGCCCAACGTGGGAATTGAATCGACTCCGGTGATCGATCCGTCGCAGAACGCCATGTACCTGATGGCGTACATCATGTCGAAGGGGCAGCCAACCTATCGCCTCTATGATGTCGATATCGCCACGCTTCAGGACCGCCGCAGTCCGGTCGTCGTTTCCGCCTCGCACCGGCTGGCGAATGGCAACAACGTCAATTTCAACGCGGCGGTTCAACGCCAGCGTCCGGCGCTCCTCCTCGCGGACGGGAACGTGTATGCCGGTTTCGGGAGCTTTTGCGACCGCAATGTCGCGCGGGGCTGGCTTCTCGGGTGGCACGCCGCGGATTTGTCGCCCTTGCCCGCGAACATTCTGACCAATCAAGAGCCCAATTCCACCCTTTCCGCGATCTGGATGTCCGGCTACGGTATCGCCGCCGTGGCCGGACATCTTTACTTCACCACCGGCAACACTCCGGACCACAACTACGACGACAAGTACAATTTGTCCGAAAGCGTTCTAAAGGTCTCGCAGGACCTGACCCAGGTGTTGGGTTACTTTACTCCCGACAATGTCTCGGAACTCGACAGCGGGGATGTGTTCCACGGCGGAGATCAGGACCTCGGCTCCGGCGGAGTCATGATCTTACCCGATCAACCCGGCGGCACTCCGCACCTGGCGGCGGCGGCCGGCAAGGAAGGCTGGATGTACCTGCTCAATCGCGAGGAGGCAAAAGTTCAATACCCGGATCAATCCTTCCATACCGTTCTGCCGGTGCTGGGTGAGTACCCGATTGACTCCTGTTGGTGCGGTCAGTCGTACTATCTGAACAACATTGTAAGCAGCGGCGGTTCGCAAATTGGCGTTTGGCAGATCTACACTTCCCCGGCGGCGGGCCTGACCCAAATCGCCGCCTCGACCGATTTCGTCACCGGAGGAGACCCCGGTTTCTTCACCGCCGTTTCCTCCAATGGCAGCTCCAACGTGATCATCTGGGCCGTGTCGCGCCGCCATACCACCGGAGGCGGGCCTGATCCGACCCTGTTCGCCTATCAACCCATCCCCGGGAACCCGCAGCTGAAGCAGTTGTTCAAATCGGTCGCGGGGCAGTGGGATTTCCATCTCCAGAATCCGCCCGACGGCGCTAATTCCAACATCGTTCCGGTGGTGGCTAATGGGCATGTCTACGTTGCCAGCTACCGCGAGGTGGACATTTTCGGCTTCGGGACGTCCGTGGTCAACGAACAGGTGCCGGCTGTGACTGGCGCCAACACCCAGGTTCCGCAGCCCGACTCGCGTAAGGCCAACGCGGGAGTCATAACCCAGGTCCAAGGCCCGCGATTCACCATGCGGACCCCAGCCGGTGCGGAAGTGCGGGTGGACGCCCAGGCAGCGCTCAAGAACGGCCTCAGTCCAGGATTGGGTGTCGGCGAAACAGTCGCGGTTTACGGGAGCACGGATGCGCAAGGCGTACTCCACGCCGACGTCATTCGCCGCGGCCACATGCCCCGCAAAGGGCCGTAACGGCGTCCGGCATCGCGCTCGCAGGGCCGCGAACCCGGCCGGTCCAAAGATGGATCGCTCGCCCAGTCACATCCCCATAACCCCCACATCCCCCAGTACTTCACCCCCACCGACCCCCATAAAATTTGGTCCCCCATGTCACCCTCAAGGTGAGGAGACTCATCATGCAAACGCGTCCGTCTAGTCTGAACGCCTACAAGCACGGCCTCACCGGCCAAACCCTGATTCTGACCGCCGAGGATAAACCCGCCTACGACCAACACTGCCAAAGCTACGTCGATCTCTACTTGCCCGTTGGCCGCCCCGAACAGCTCCTGGTCCAGATCATCGCCGACGATTACTGGCGAGCCCTCCGCGCCCGCGCCCTCGAAACCGCTCAAATGAGCCAGATTTTCGACCACACCTCCAACCCGACCCTGGAGCCGCGCCAGGAAAAGACGCTAGGCAACCTGGCCCTCTACATCCAGCGCATCGAGCGCTCAATCCGCAACAACACCAGGGCGCTTCAGGAAATGCAGACCCAGCGCCAGGAAGCTGGACGCCAAGCCGATTCCAGCCATCCCGCCGACCGGCGCGAAGCCGATTCCGACCCCGCCGCCGAGCGCCAACCCCAACAGAAACAAGCCGCCGCGGCCCCGGCCAATCTCGTTTTTTCTCCCGCCGTCGCAGCCCCGCCCAGCGCCCGCGAAGACCGCCCGCAAGCCACTGAAAACCTCCCCGCGGCGGACTCCCAGCCCGTTTCGACTCCCGCCAAGGCGGGCCAAATGACCCAAGCCGCCTGAAATCCCGCCGCCATGAATGCAAAATGGATGTAAAAATGGATGTAAAATAGGCCCATCCCCAGGAGGCTCAAATGTTGCGCAGCCGCATTCAATCCATCGCCATCGCCGCAGCGTTCTCTGTTCAGTGGACGCAGGCCCAGTGGATACATTATCCGACCCCTGGCGTTCCCCGCACCGCCAACGGCAAACCCAACCTGTCCGCGCCCGCGCCGCGCGCCGCCGACGGTAAGCCCGACCTCTCCGGCATCTGGGGCTGGGAAGACAACCGCCCTTGCCCGCCCGACGGCTGTGCGGATCAGAAAGTCGGGCAGGAGTTCATCAACATCGGATGGTCGATCAAAGAGGGGCTCCCGTTTCAACCCTGGGCCGCCGAGTTGCGCAAAACGCGGGCCGCGAGCAACAACAAAGACGATCCGCAAACCCGGTGCCTGCCCCGAGGCGCCGTCCGCGTGCTCACCGACGGCTTGTACAAGAAATTCGTTCAGGCTCCCGGACTCCTGCTGATCCTCAGCGAGCGCAACGCTTCATACCGCCAGATCTTCACTGACGCCCGGCCCATGCCCGCCGATCCCAACCCTTCCTGGAACGGATACTCGTCGGGCAAATGGGACGGAGACACGCTAGTGATCCAGACGACGGGCTTCCTGGACGGATCATGGCTCGATGCCGGCGGCACGCCGCTGACCGAGGCCGCCAAGGTGACCGAGCGCTTCCGCCGCGTGAACTTTGGAACCCTGGAGGTCGCCATCACGGTGGACGATCCCAAAGCCTACACCCGCCCGTGGACCGTCACGCTGCACCAGCCGATCGTGGTCGACACCGAGTTGCTGGACTACATTTGCCTGGAGAACGAGAAGGACGTTTCGCACCTGGTGGGAAAGTAGAGGGGTCCCACAAATCCAGCGATGGGCGCTAGGCGAGAGCAGTTCCATGAACCTAAGCCGGTGGTCTACGCAGCGGCGAGCACGCCGGTGGGCTTAGCGGCGCTGCGCGACCTGCGCCCCGAGGACCTCGACGCGATCGTGCGCTTCTGGCACACCAGCGGCGATGAGTTTCTCGACTTCCTGGGAATCGATCGATCGCGCTTGGGGACGGTTGAGGACACGGGTCAACGTTTTCTTCGCGCCATTTGGAAGGGCGATCCCAACCAGCAAAGCCTGGCCTTCGCGATCACGGTCGATGGTGATCTTGCGGGCTACACGTTGCTGAACCGGTATGCGCCCGAAATCAATTACTCGCATTGGCACATCACCAACCCGCGCCTGCGGGGGGCCGGCCTCTCCACCGCCCTGTACCCTCACCGGGTCAAGACCTACTTCGATGCGGTCCCGATGGAGCGCTTGATCCATCAGACCCGCACCCGGAACCTAGCCGTGAACCGCATGCTCGACAAGTACGTGCCCATCGCGGAAACGCGCTATCTCGATGACCCCGATGGCGTGGCGCTGCCGGGCGAGTTTCATCTGCGCTATGTGTTTCGAAAGGACATTCAGAGGTTTTTCGAGAAGCGAGGCGTCAACCGTGCGGAATCATAGCCCCGTGGCGTAAGCCCGGGGATTCCGCCGCCCGCGAGAGACAGCGTACCAGCGTTTTTCCGCTCTGGTGCTCCGCGGCCCTCAGCCGATAGTACAAGAAAGGATGGTACTTTGTTTCAAATCGCGCTTGACCCGGCCGGTGCGCGTGGGGCACAATGGCCTATTGAGTTTTTATAAGTCCATCCTAACGGCCGTAACGGCGCTCGCGGCGGTGTGCGCGCTCGACGCAGCGGGTATTCAAAGTGCGGCGCCCAAAACCGCGCGCTCGAAAGCCGCGGCCAAGAAAAGGCGCAGGACGGTTGCGCCGGTGGCCGCGCACTTCGTGAAGGCTGCGTCCGGCGCCGACGCCGCGCCGCCGAAGGATACCGCCGAGGCCACGCCCGTCAAGAAGACGGCGGGACCGGTGGCGCCCGCACCGGCTCACATCCCCGGCGGTCCATGGCGCGTCCCCAATTACGCCGAGTCGACCGAGGGCGACTCCATCGACGGCGACGACATGCAGGTGCGCCGCGCCGCTGTGGACGCGCTGGGACGCTTGAACGGTTCCGTGGTGGTGGCGGACCCGGAGACCGGACGAGTGCTGACCATCGTCAACCAGAAGCTGGCGTTCAAGAGCGGGTTCGAGCCCTGCTCCACCATCAAGGTGCCGGTGGCTTTGGCCGCGCTAAGCGAGAGCATCGTGGATCGCGACACGGTGATCCGCATCTACGGCAGCACCACGGTAGGGATGACGCAGGCGCTGGCCAAATCCAACAACTACTACTTCGCCAGCCTGGGCGAGAAGCTGGGCTTCGACCGGTTCCACTACTACGCCAAGCTGTTCGGGCTGGGCGAGAAGGCCGGCCTGGGCATCGAGGGCGAGCAGGCCGGGACGCTCACCCGGGAAACTCCGTCCAACGGCGGCGTGGGCATGATGACCAGCTTCGGCGAGGGCATCACGCTAACGCCTCTGCAGTTGACGGCGATCATGAGCGCAGTGGCCAACGGTGGAACGCTGTACTATCTGCAATACCCGCGCGGCCAGCGCGATCTTCTTGAACTGACCCCGCGCGTCAAGCGCCGCCTGGATATCGCCCAGTTGATCCCGGACATCAAGCCGGGGATGTCGGGCGCGGTCGAGTACGGCACCGCGCGCCGCGCCGGCGACGCCCACGAGACCATCTACGGCAAGACCGGAACCTGCACCGATCCCCACTCGCCCACGCATCTGGGATGGTTCGGATCGTTCACCGAGGCGGGAAATCAGAAGCTGGTGGTAGTGGTGCTGCTGACCGGCGGCAAGCTGGTGAGCGGCGGTGCGGCCGCGGCGGTCGCGGGCAGCGTGTACAAGGAACTGGACGCTCAGGATTTCTTCGCGCACGCGCGCATCCCGGCCCCGGTCACTATTGCCGCGCAGAGTGCAGGGCAGTAGTTCGGGCGAACATCACGCCCACGTCCGGGTCGCGGAACATTACGTCGAGGCCTTCCCGCTTCGGGCTGTACGGATCGGCGTCGCTCAAGACGTAATAATCGTAGCCCGAGAATGGCGTTGGGTCCAGGCGCTGCACCTCGCGCAACGCCGCGATATGCAACCTCGCCGGTGAAACTCCAGTGCCGGCTGATGCCACCAGGTAGCGCGATGGCCACTGAATTGGGCGCTTCGCGAATGGAATCCCCTTGAATCATCTCGGAGATCTGCCGCATGTCTCGATCCATGGCCCAAAATTCGAAGTATTTCGTCTGAAGCTGCGTGGCGAACTGCGGCCTGAGCGTTGACGCCAGTATCAGGTTGACGATCAGCAGGCTGTGGCGCGGCGCTTGATCGCTCGCAATTGCCCAGGCCATTCCGAAGAGGACTAACGGCGTACAGCCACGTCCACTCCGCAGGAATGGAAGGCCGAGGATTCGGTGCGCTGCCGCCAACCCCACCAGCGTTACAGCCAGCGTCGCGGCGGGGATCAACTTGACACACTCGCTGGAATTCGCAAAGCGCCATGCGGCCACACAGATGAATCCGGCGATCAACGGCAAGAAGAACCATTAGACCATTTTCTGAGATAATATAGACCAGCTCTGGCGATCCGGCTGCAAGCAAGAGATGGCGAAGGCCTATTCTGACGATCTACGACGGAAGTTGTTGGAGGCGCATCCGCAGGGGGAAGAGAGCCTGGAAGAGTTA
>DATNJC010000174.1:0-4239 GCA_035604115.1 Bryobacteraceae bacterium
GTGCACGCTGCAATTCGCTTTCATCGTGGACCTCACACAGCGCGTCCAGGCCGAGTTCGCGGCTACGCTCGCGGAAGCGCAAGAACTCGGAATCGTCGAGCGCTGAAAGGATCAGCAGCACGGCGTCGGCGCCGTTGGCGCGGGCCTCGAGCAACTGGAATTCGTCCACCATGAAATCTTTGCGCAGGCAGGGCAAATGCGAGGCCGCCGATGCTTCCGCCAGGTCGGAGAGACCGCCATGAAAGAACTGCTCTTCGGTGAGCACCGAGAGCGCCGCCGCGCCAGCCCGTTCCAGCCCGGATGCGATCGACCCGACATGCAGGGTGCCGCGGATCATCCCCCGCGAAGGCGACGCCTTCTTCAACTCCGCGATCACCGCGACGCCGGTGCGAGCTTCTTGCTCCAGCGCGCGGCGAAACCCGCGCGGCGTGTGGGCTTCGGCACTCCGCTCCAGCCCGCGGAGATCGGCCATGCGCTTGGCCGTATCCACGCGCTGGCGAGTCGCGGCAACGATCCCCGTAAGGGTAGTGAACATGGAATTAAGACCAGCAGTATAAACCGCGCGTAGCGGCATGAGACGCCGCGGGCGCTTCTTGGGAAGGCTGCTCTGGTTTACTTGGTTGCCGGGGAAACCGACGGAGGCGGCGCGGACGCCGGCGGCGGCGGTTCGTTGTCCCACACCCCTTCATCGCCGCCGGTCTGAGCGATGAAGAGTGCCTTTGCCTGGGCAGCCGCGGCGGCGGCCGCGGCCTCCGCCTCGGCGACGGCCGGTGAAGGGGCAGGTTCGGGCCCGGCTACGGGCTCGGACGTGACTTGAATGGCTCGGATGGCGTTGGCGTCCCCGGCGCCGCCGACGATCACGTAATTGACAGCCGACCCTTCGAGCAGTGCCGCAATGACAATTGCGGGCGGCTGTGGCCCGAGCTGCACGGTCACGCGTTCGTTCAAGGCGGGAACCTCAACCACCGCGCCGGTGGACTCGCGCACCCGGTCCATGATCTCGCGCAGGGTTGCGTTCTGAGCGGTGATGGTGAGCAGGCCGTTCTGGTAGGCCACGACGGCCGAAGGCGCAGGGGTTGGCCGGGACGCGGCCACTGCCGGAACCAGGCCGGCCTTTGGCTGCGCCTTGCGAACTCGATGGGCTGGGGCAGCCGGGGGTTGGTCGGACGCGGGCTGCCTGGCCGCCGCCGTCGTGCCGGCGGCACACAACAACACCGCGACGGCAAGCGCTCTTCTTGCGATGGTGAAGCCGGGTGTCATGGCGCTGTCCGCTCCATTAATGCTGATGTTGCGTGACGGGCTTGGGCGCGGCCGCCAGCACGACAACCGGGCCCTTGGCCGGGGTCTTGGCAACGATTCGTGCTATGCCGGCCTCGTCAAACTCGATGCTGATCTTGAACCTGCCATTGGCATCATGTCCCAGATATTCCCAAGTCTCCTGATAGTCGACCACATTGCAGTCTCCATAGTTATTCGTCCGCCATGGCGTTCCCAGTAGCTCCTTGATCTGTGATCCAGTGGTATCTCCCACTTTGATCTTGGCGATCATCTCCATGGTGACGTCATTGGTCGTAAAAGCGGCGGACTTGGGAGCGTCCGGCGTGCCCGCAAAGGCATAGGGCGCGAAGCAAAGCGCGATCAGAATGCAAGCGTATTTCATGAGTCCGACCTCCTTAGACTGTGCAACGGGGAGGGCCCCGGCGGAATCCCGGAAAACCGAGACCCGCCGGGAAAGCTCCCAAAACCATCAATGACGATCGTGATGGCCGTGATCATGGTCGCGATCATCGTCATCACCTTCCACGGCTCGTTTTGCTGCTCCGGTGAGTTTCAGGATATGCATCCCGGTACCTGCCCGGTCTGCAAGGTAGATGTACCCGCGATCGTCGAGTTCAGGGTTGTTGGTCTGGATCGCGTGCACCGCGTGATTGTCCCTGCCCGTGTTGGCAAAGGTGCAGCCAGGGCCGGCAGAGGGTCCGCCCGTCGGTCCGCAACCGGTGTCGTTGGGCGTAGGCACAAAATAGCCGATCGCACGCGCAGCGTCCGGATTGCGAATGTCCCAGACCCGTACCCCTCCGGCAAACCAGGAGGCAATGGCCAATTTGCCGTAATACGGGGGATAGAACAACTCCGTAACCGCGTGGGCGCCGAAGCGTCCGCCCTGATTGCAGAAGCCATTCGGGTTGCTGGCGTTGTCCTGCGGGGTGAGGCTGGCGGGATAGACACCGGAGTAAGCGGCGCCGGCGAGACCGTTGGAAACGACGTGGAATGTCCCGTCGAAACCGTCGGGCACATCCAGGCGGGTTAGGGCCGGGTCGCTAGCATCGACCGAGATCTGCCTTGGGTTCGCCTCGTCCGTGATGTCATAGAGCCACACCGCGTGCGGTGCGCTCCCGGCGGTACATTCGTTGCCCCCTTCTTCGGAAGTGACGACCAGCACGTTACGAGTCCTGCCGTTCTCTTCTCCGAATATTGGGAAGGAGCTGTGGCCGCCTTGCAGAGTCAGTCCGGGCAACGTGAACCACCCCTTCTGCGGCGCCAGCATGTCAGCCTGGCTGGGACTCACGGCGCAAGCCGCCGGCGAATTGCAATTGTTCAGCACAGCACGCCGATCGAGAATCTGAACCACACCGCTGCCTCCTACGCCGTAGGCCATGTAGATGCGGTTCTTTTCACTCCCGGCGGAAATCGGTCCGTGGATTCCCGAAGGCGGAGTAACCGTAGCTGGCCCTTCGCAAGCAGGTGGCGTGCAGGCCCCTGACGTAGCCGAGCCCGGCTGCTGCCCGACCATTCCGAAGTCGCGGATGTACTCCGGGTTGGCGGGATCATGCAGGTTGTAAATCTTCAGGTGCTGTGTCGATCCGCTGTGCACCCAATGCTGGGTGGGATCGTTTGCCACCAGATACGCTATCCCGGTATCGCACTCCCACCAGTTCTTGTGGGTGTTGCTGAGGAGGCTCACGATAGTCGTGAGAAGCACTGGGTGGGAGGTATCGGTGACGTCAAAGATTTGTTGCGTCTCTGTAGGAGTGGCGAGCCCGGACGAGTTTCCATTGCTACGCAGCAGGTAGTAGTGGCCCCGCTTGCGCGCAGCTTCTGCCCGGCTGCTGGACGGCAATACGTCGCCGCTGCAGACGTGAGCCATCTGGTTACCCCCGGCATCGATCGAGCCGGCAAATCCAGGGATGTGCGACAGATAGACCGGGTGGTGGGGATCGGTGACGTCGAGCAGCGAAGTTCCGTTGGTCTCGCTTAGGCCATTCAACCGGTTGATCCCGGTGCCGGCATGGTGAGCCATGTAGGCGATGTATCGGTCGCCCTGGCGGACCACCAAGGGCTGGTAGGTGGAGCGGCCGTCCAAAGTGTCGTAGCCCACGAGTTCCATGTTCCATGACGACTGGGCCACTCTTCCGGTTCCGTCGGTCAAGAGCGTAACTGCGGGTGGGGTCAACTGTGGCCTGACCTTGTGGTCGAAGTGCGCGGTTGGGACATTGGAGCCGTAGGGCGGGTAGTCGGGTGAGTGGTCGCGGTCGCGATCGCGATCACCATCGTGGTCACCTGCCATCACGTACGCCGGTGCGACCGTGATGAGCAGGAGCAGCGCAAACAAGATTTTGGGTTGAAGGAGTCGGGCGAGGGGCAATCTGACGCTGGGCATGGTTCCTCCCTTTCGCTGTGGGGATGACGCGGTTCGATTCCGGATAACCAGTTATGGATCCAAACCGAGTCGAATTACAAAGCCAAGGGCCCTTTTGAGAAACGGTTCCCCTAAGTACAGGTCGAAAGGAAAAACGTTGTATGAAGCAAATTCGGGCTGGACTCAACTCCAGGGCGAAGCGAGCGGCCCCCCACAAGCGCGCGGCAGTTTATGCGCGGAGGCGGTGCATGTCAAGGGGCGAGGTCTGTAAAGTTTTGTCAAGCGCCCCGCCGATTTCCGCAGCCCACGCTGGTTTCGCGGGATCGCGGGATCGCCCTCGTTTTGCGACGGGACGTGCGACCCCGCTGCAGCCGACTTGAGCCTTTACAAACCTTTACAGACCATCCACAGCCCGTCGTTGATGTCTATCGGCCGTCCCCGCCCGGGCGGATATAGGTGAGCGTGTGATGCGTCAGCAGCTTGCGGTCCAGGCTGACGCACTCGGCCACCCCGTACACTAAGCGCTTGCCGAGCTTGAGGATCTTCGCCCGGCAGCGGAAGTCCTGCTCTTTGGCGGCCGCCAGAAAGCTGGTCTTCATCTC
>DATNJC010000175.1:0-29165 GCA_035604115.1 Bryobacteraceae bacterium
CTAACTCTTCCAGGCTCTCTTCCCCCTGCGGATGCGCCTCCAACAACTTCCGTCGTAGATCGTCAGAATAGGCCTTCGCCATCTCTTGCTTGCAGCCGGATCGCCAGAGCTGGTCTATATTATCTCAGAAAATGGTCTAGATCTGTGGATCAGAGGGGACCGCACCTGCTCGGGTTCGTTTTGTCGTCTGGCCGTTTTGCTCTTGACAGACCTATAAATCAATCGTATGATTCAATCATACGTATGATTGAAATTGCGGATACCAAGACCAGAATCCTGGACACCGCCGAACGCCTCTTCGGGCAAAAGGGCTTTGAAGCCACTTCTTTGCGCGATATTACAGCCGAGGCCCAGGTGAACCTGGCGGCGGTCAACTACCATTTCCAGTCCAAGGACAGCCTGATGGATGCGGTGATCGCCCGTCGCGTCGATCCAGTAAACCAAAAGCGGCTGGAGATGCTGGACGCGGCCGGGCCCGACCCGACTGTAGAGCAGGTTCTGACGGCGTTCCTAGAACCCGTATTCGACATTCAACTGGAATGCGCGGCGCCGTTGGTCGGGCGTATTCTCTCCAATCCCAATCTGTTCCTGGATCGGATGTACAAGCGCCACTTCCAGATAATTTCGGAACGTTTCCGCGCCGCCATGATCCGGGCGCTGCCGGGAGCTCCGGTTGCGGACATCTTGTGGGGACAAATGTTCACAGTGGGAGCGATGACCCAGTTAATGGCCCTGAGCCAAATTCTCCCCGCCATCACGGGCGGGGTTTGCGATATGTCGGATCGCCCCGCGGTGGTCGCGCGGGCCGTCCGGTTTCTGGCCGCTGGGTTCCGGGCCGGCGCGAATGGGTCGGAGTTAAATAAGGAGCTGCGATGCGCCGGTTGATCATCGTGCTGGCGGCCACGCCGGTTCTGCTGGTGCGAGTCTTGCAGGCGCAACCTCAGGCCACCGTCGAACTAAGCTTGAAGCGCGCTGTGGACATCGCTTTGACGCCCGAAGGCAGCGCGAAGGTTGCCCTGGCGCAGCAGTCCATCCGGCAGGCCGAGACGCGTGTGCAGCAGGCGCGGGGAGCTTTTCTGCCCAGCGTTGATGGCTCGGTGCAGGATCGGGATCAGACCACGAACCTGAAAGCGTTCGGTTTCAATTTCGCGCTGCCGTTGCCAGGGTTCGCGCTGCCTTCGATTGTCGGGCCATATTCGGTGCTCGACGCGCGGGCGTCCGTGCAGCAGAATGTGCTCGACTTCACCACGCTGAGTCAGTACAAAGCGTCCAAGTCCGGAGTGGCGTCGGCGAAAGCCGACCTGAGCGTGGTCAACGATCAAGTGAGCGAGCAGGTGGCACGCGGGTACCTCGCCAGCCTGCGGGCGGACGCCGCGCTCGAAACGACGCGGGCCGACGTGGAACTCGCCGACGCGCTTTTGAAGCTGTCGCAGCAGCAAAAAGACGCCGGAACCGGCACAGGAATCGAAGTGACACGGGCGCAGGTGCAGCTGGCCAACAACCGGCAGCAGATGATCGTGGCGGAAAACGGCCAGCGGAGGGCGCTCCAGCAGTTGCTGCGGGTCATGGGAGTGAGACTGGATGAACCGGTGCGTCTCACTGGAAAGCTGGAGTTTCAACCCGCCGATTCCCCGGCCATAAACGCGGCGTTGACCCAGGCGCGCAACATGCGGACGGATTTGAAGGCCCAGAAACAGAAAGAAGAGACCGCCCGGCTGAACTTCAGCAAGGTTCGGGCTGAGCGTCTGCCCTCGCTGGCCGCGTTCGGAGACTATGGGACCATCGGTTCGGAAATCGTAGGCGCGCATCCCACCCATACCGTGGGCATCACGCTGAAAGTGCCGCTGTACGATGGGGGACGGCGGGACGCGCGCCGCCAGGAAAGCGATTCCGAATACCGCCAGGAGCAGATCCGCACGCACGATCTGGAACTGCAGATCGAACTGGATGTGCGGCTGGCATTGGATAGTTTGGAGTCGGCGCGCAGTCAGGTGATGGTGGCCCAGGAAGGCGTGGGGCTGTCGGAAAATGAACTGGAGCAGGCCCGGCGAAGGTATCAGGCGGGGGTCACTAATTCGGTCGAAGTGACTGACGCGCAGACACGCCTCGACCGGGCGCGCGACAATCAGATCGCGGCGCTGTATAACTACAACCTGGCTCGCATCGATCTGGCGACCGCCACGGGCACCATCGGGGAGTATGTGAACCAATGAAGAAAGCAATTCGGATCATTCTAGTGTTGGCAATCGTCGCGGGCGGGGGCTGGTATTGGTATTCCACGCACATGAACGGCGACGGCAACCGCGTGCTGGTCTCCGGGAACCTGGAGCTCACGCTGGTGGACGTTTCGTTCAAGATCGCCGGACGCATGACGGACCGCTTCGTGGACGAAGGCGACTCGGTGAAGAAGGGGCAGGTGATCGCTAAGCTCGATCCGATTCTCCTGCAGCGTCAGGCCGTGCGGGACCGTTCTATAATCTCGAGCGCCCAGTCCTCCTACGACCAGTTGGTGACCTCGGTGGCCTATCAACGCGCCACGCTCGAAGCCGATATCGCCGCGAAGAGAGCCGATCAAGCGGCGGCGCAGGCCCGCCTGGACGCTCTGGTCAACGGCAGCCGGCCACAGGACATCATGCAGGCGGAAGCCGCAGTGAACGATGCCAAGGCGCAACTGGAATTCGCGCGTCTGGATTGGGACCGGGCGCAGACGCTGTTCAAGAACGAAGACATCTCCAAACAACAGTTCGACCAGGCGCGCACGAAGTTTGAAAGCGCGGGGCAGGTGGTGAAGCAAGCGGAAGAGCACTACTCGCTGGTGAAGGAGGGTCCCCGCAAGGAAGACATTGCCGCCTCACGTGCCGAAGTAGCTAAGGCCGTGGCTGCCGTGGCGACTGCCGAAGCGAATCGCTTGGAGCTCCAGCGCAAGGAACAAGAGTTAGTCGCGCGCCGGGCCGAGATCGAGCGGGCGCGAGCGCAGGCGGGCGTGTCGGAATCTCAAGTGGACGACACCACGGTGACGACGCCGATCGACGGCGTGGTGCTGGTGAAATCGGCCGAAGCCGGCGAAGTGCTGGCGGCCGGCACTTCGATCGTCACCATCGGCGATCTGGAGCATCCCTGGCTGCGCGGCTACATCAACGAAACCGATCTGGGACGCATAAAGCTCGGACAGAAGGTGAAGCTGACTACCGATTCCTATCCCGGCAAAGTCTACCCGGGGCACATTTCGTTTATCGCTTCGGAAGCTGAGTTCACGCCCAAACAGATACAGACCAAAGAGGAGCGCGTGAAGCTGGTGTACCGCATCAAGATCGACGTGGACAATGCCAGCCATGAGCTGAAGAACAACATGCCGGTGGACGCGGAAATCGAATTGTGAACATCCCTGTATGAACCCAGCCGCATGAGCCCAGCCGTATGAGTATCGTTCTGGCGGAAAATCTAACGCGCCGCTTCGGCCCCCTAACGGCGGTGGATCACCTGAATCTGGAGATGGCCGAGGGCGAGATCTTCGCGTTGGTAGGTCCGGATGGCGCCGGTAAAACCACGACGATGCGCCTGCTGTGCGGCCTGATGAATCCCACCGAGGGCCGCGCGGTGGTGTGCGGGCACGACGTCGTTACGGAGCTCGACGCGGTCAAGGACCACATTGGCTACATGGCGCAGAAGTTCGGCCTGTACGGCGATCTGACGGTTGAAGAAAACATGAACTTTTATGCCGACCTGTTCGGCATCCTGGGCAAAGAGCGCGCGGATCTGAGCGCGCGCCTGCTGCGCATGACCCGCATGGAGCCGTTCCGCAAGCGGCCCGCCTCGAAGCTTTCGGGCGGCATGAAACAGAAGCTCGCGTTGATGTGCACGCTGCTGCACAAGCCGCGCGTGCTGTTTCTAGACGAACCGACTAATGGAGTCGATCCGGTATCGCGGCGCGATTTTTGGGCCATTCTGTACGAGCTGGTTCGCGACGGGCTGACCGTGCTGGTGGCGACCGCATACCTGGACGAAGCCGAGCGTGCCAATCGCGTGGGCTTAATGTACGCGGGGCGGATGATCCGGTGCGACGCTCCGGCGGCCATGCGGCACGGCTTGGAAGAGGCCTGCTACAGGGTCAACGCGGCGGACACGCGCGCGCTGCGGCCGATCCTCAAGGGCCAGCCGGGCGTGCTGGCGGTGGAACCCAGCGGTGCGACGGTGCACGTGTTTCTCGACGAGAAAACCACCTCCATTGAAAAACTCGCCGCGCTGAGTCCGTTTACGTACGAGCGGATCGTGCCGTCGCTGGAGGATGTCTTCATCGCGCTCGTGCGCAAGCAGGAGGCGCTGCGTGCTGCCTAATGCGAGCGGGCCGATCCTCACTGGCGCACAACGGGCTGAAGCCGGTGCGCCCCCGGCCGTACACATCGAGAATCTGACCAAGCGCTTCGGCGATTTCGTGGCCGTAGACCGCGTGTCGATCGATGTGCGGCGCGGGGAAATCTTCGGCTTCCTCGGTCCGAACGGCGCGGGGAAATCCACCACCATCCGGATTCTGTGCGGCCTGCTGGCGCCCACCTCGGGAAGCGCCACGGTGGGCGGGTATGACGTCGCGACGCATCCGGAGGAGATCCGCCAGAGGATCGGCTACATGTCGCAGAGGTTCTCCCTGTACGACGACATGACCGTGGAAGAGAATATCAATTTCTTCGGCGGAGTCTACGGAGTGATGGGCGAGCGCCTGGCCACGCGGCGCGACTACGTGCTCCAAATGGCGGGCCTCGAAGATCGCCGCACCTCCATGACGCGGCTGCTTTCGGGAGGGTGGAAGCAGCGCCTCGCGCTAGGCTGCGCGATCCTGCACGAGCCGCCGATTCTGTTTCTGGACGAGCCCACCAGCGGCGTGGACCCCATCGCGCGAGTGAGCTTTTGGGATTTGATCTACCAGTTGTCGGCCGCCGGGCACACTGTGTTCGTCACCACGCACTACATGGACGAGGCCGAGTATTGCCATCGTCTCGCCTTGATGGGAGCCGGGCGGGTGATCGCGCTCGGGTCGCCCGCGGAGTTGAAGGAATCGCTAGGCGCCGGCCACTTATTGAATCTGGAGAGCTCGAATCTGTTGGGCAGCATGACCGCGCTCCGAGGCCGGCCGGGAATCGAAGACGTCGCGGTCTTCGGAAGCGGCCTGCACGTGAAAGTCGACGTGGATACCACCGCGGAGGTAGAGATCCGGGCGACCTTGGCCGCCGCCGGCATTCAGATCCAAAAGCTGGAACCGATCACGCCAAGTATGGAAGACGTGTTCGTCACGCTGATGGAATCTCAGGATCAAAAGGTGGACCAGAAATTGGACCAAAAGGCGACCATATGAATCTACGCCGCACCCTCGCGATGGCTCGCAAGGAGATTCTGCACATCATCCGCGATCCGCGCAGCCTGATCGCGGCGTTCTCGCAACCGCTCCTGATGTTGTTGATCTTCGGCTATGCGCTGAGCCTTGACGTGGACCGCATCCCCACCATCGTCTACGATCTGGATCAAACGCCGCTGAGCGATTCGTTGATCAAGAGCTTCCGCGGGTCGCGCTACTTCAACATCGTGGAGGAGGCGCACGGGTACAACCCGATCGACCGCGCCATCGACATGCGCACCGCGCTGCTCGCCGTGGTGGTGCCCACCGATTACTCGCGCAACCTGCTGGAGGGACGAGAGGCCCAGGTGCAACTTCTGTTGGACGGCAGCGATTCGAACACCGCCGCCATCGCCCAGGGCTACGCGGAAGGACTCATCCAGACCTTCGCTCAGCAGACGCGGGAGAACGCCCAGAGCATGCGAACAGGAAGCGTGATGCGCCTTCCCGTGGAAGCCCGGGTGCGCGTGTGGTACAACACCGACCTGGTTTCTCGGAATTTCATCGTGCCGGGACTGATCGGCGTGATCATCATGATCATCGCCTCGCTGCTGACATCGCTCACGGTGGCGCGCGAGTGGGAGAACGGCACGATGGAGCAGCTGCTTTCGACACCGGTGCGGCCGGTGGAAATCGCCATGGGCAAGCTGGCGGCCTACTTTTTGTTGGGCTTGGCCGATATGGGCGTGGCGCTAGCCGTGGCGTTGTTCGTGTTTGACGTGCCGCTCAAAGGCAGCCCCACGCTGCTGTTCGTATCCAGCTGTATATTTATCTTCGGCGCGCTGGGCTGGGGCATTTTCATTTCCGCTTCGCAGCGTAACCAACTGGCCGCGTATCAACTGGGTACGCTGACTTCCTTTCTGCCGGCGTTCCTGTTGTCCGGCTTCATTTATTCGATCGACAATATGCCGGTGATCATCCGGGCCATCGCGCTGTTCGTGCCCGCGCGCTACTACATCGAGATCATTAAGGGCGTGTTTTTGAAAGGCACGGGGCTAAGACTTCTGTGGTTCAATCTGGTGCTGCTGACGGCGTACGGCGCGCTGGTGTTTTATTGGGCCACCAACAAGCTGAAGAAGAAGGTGGCCTGAGTCATGAACCTGCAGCGCTTGAGAATCATTATCCGGAAAGAGTTCATCCAGACGTTTCGCGAACCGCGCATGCGTTTCATGATGCTGCTGCCGCCGCTGATCCAGCTTCTGGTGTTCGGATTCGCCGTGAATCTGGACGTGGACTCGGCCAAGATCGCGTGGATGGACGAGGACCGCAGCCCGCAGAGCCGCGAGTTGCTGTCGCAGTTTGAAGGCTCAGGCCGGTTCAACATTTTGGCCACGCCTGCGAGCGAAGCCCAGATGCAGGATCTGCTCGACCGCGGGCGCGTCGACGGAGTGATCCGCGTATTGCCCGGATTCGCGCGCGATCTGCAGCGGGGCCGCAACACCAACGTGCAGGTGCTGCTGGATGGCACCAATTCCAACAGCGCTTCCATTGTTTCCGGCTACGCGGGGCAAACCATCGCGCGCTATGCGTCGGAAGTGATGAATCAGCGCCAGCGCGACAAGCTGGTAGCGGGAACCATGGCCTCCGGCAGCGCCATGACGGCGCAGATTCCGAGGGTGGTCGCCGAGACCCGAGTGTGGTTCAATCCCGATCTGCGCAGCCGCAACTACTTTGTGCCCGGCGTGATCGTCAACATCATCATGCTGGTGACGCTGTCCATGACCGCCATGGCGATCGTCCGCGAGAAAGAAATCGGCACCATGGAGCAGTTAATGGTGACGCCCATCCGGCCGGCGGAGTTGATCCTGGGCAAGACGCTACCGTTCGTGCTGATCGGATTCTGGGACATGATCCTGGTGTTCGTAGCGTCGCTGGTGATCTTCCACGTTCCCTTTGCCGGCAGCTTCGGGCTGTTGTGTTTTGCCGCATTGCTGTTCATTTTGACGACCCTGGGAGCCGGGCTGTATATCTCGACAATTTCCAAAACGCAGCAGCAGGCCAATATGAGCACGTTTCTGCTGTTTCAACCGTTTTCGATGTTGAGCGGGTTTACGTTCCCCATCCGCAACATGCCGCAAGTCGTGCAGTACTTCACGTTTCTAAATCCCATGCGCTATTTCCTGGAAGTCGTACGCGGAGTGTTCCTGAAAGGATCGGGCGTCGACGTGCTGTGGCCGCAGTTAGTAGCGCTGGGAGTGATGGGCGTGGTGGTGCTGTCGCTGGCGGTGAAACGGTTCCACAAGCACCTGGAGTAAGCGGGCCGCGGCGCGTCGCTGATACACTCAAGGTATGGACTCCCGCCGGAACTTTATCGGCAAAGTCGCCACCGGTCTGGCCGGCACGCTGGCCGCGGGGCAGGCGCGCGCGCTGGGCGCCAACGATCGAGTGCGCGTCGGCGTGATCGGCGCCGGCGACCGCGGCATGGAACTGGTGAACCAGGTTCGCGCCTGCCCGAACACCGAGATCGCCGCCTTCGCGGATGTCTATACAAAACGATTGGAGCGAGCGCAAGCGGTGGTTCCCAATGCGGACGTGTACCTGGACTTCCGGCGGCTGCTTGACGACAGCGCGCTCGACGGGGTGATCATCGCCACTCCGCAGCACCTCCACGCGGAGCAGTTTTGCGCGGCCGTGGACGCAGGCAAGCACATTTATGTCGAGAAGACGCTGGCCTTGACCCTCGATCAGGCCAAGCGCATGCGCGCCGCCTATCACGCTGATCGCGGACGTCACACCGTTCAGGTAGGGCACCAGGCGTGCTCGTTCGGCCACATGGCGGACGTGCGCCAGTTTCTCTCGCGGCCGGAGCGCATGGGCCAGATCACGGCGATTTCCATGCAGATGCATCGGAACACGCCGCGCAACAAGCCGTTGTGGGCGCGTCCCGCGCTACTCACTCCGGATCTGCGCGCCGAGAACGTGGCTTGGGAAGCGTTCCTGGGCGACGCGTTGCTCGATACAAAGGGTGCGCGCCCGTTCGATCCGCAGCGGCTGGTGCATTGGCGCTATTTTTGGGATTATTCGGGCGGCAGCGTATTCGAGAATATGAGCCAGCAACTGAGTTTTTGGTACAAGGCTCTGCGCTTGGAGATTCCCAATACGGCCTCGATGGACGGCGGCATTTATTTATGGAAAGACGGCCGCGAAGTGCCCGACACGGTCAGCGTGGCCCTGCAGCAGCCCGAAGAGATCCTGATCAGTTGGGTCTCGGGCATGGGCAATAATCAGCTCGGCGTGGGCGAAGACGTGCTCGGAACGCATGGCGCGATTTCGCGCTCCAGCCAGGTGCGCTACACTCCGCAGAAAATCAATCAGCCCGAGGGCCAGGAGATGACCGGCCGCACCGCCCACGTGCCCCACGCGCATATGCAGGATTTTATCGAATCCATCCGCACCGGCCGGGAACCCAACTGTCCCTTCGATCTGGCGTATCGTGTTTCTGTCGCGTGCCGCATGGCCGTCGAAAGCTATCTGCAGGGCCGCACGGTGCGCTGGGATCGCGAGCGCGAAGAGATCGTTTAAACGTACCCAATGGATTTCGGATTCACCGAAGACCAGCGCCAGCTCCGCAAAACCGTCCGCGAATTCTGCGAGGCCGAAATGCGGCCGCACGTCATGGAATGGGACGAGTCGCAACATTTCCCCGCGGACGTGTTCCGGAAGCTTGGCCAACTGGGTGTGCTGGGTGCGATCTTTCCCGAAGAGCTGGGCGGCTCCGAGTACAACTACGTCGACTATTCGATCGCCATGGAAGAGCTGGCGCGCGTCGATCCATCCATCGCGTTAAGCGCTGCCGCTCATATTTCTCTGTGCACGAATCATATTTACGTGGCCGGCAACGACGAACAGCGGCGCAGCTACATTCCAAAGCTGGCTTCGGGAGAATGGATCGGCGCATGGGCGCTGACCGAGCCCGAATCCGGCTCCGACGCTGGCGGCACGCGGAGTTCCGGAGTTCGCGCCGGCGATGCGTGGGTGCTCAACGGCAACAAGAGTTTTACCACCAACGCCCATGAAGCCGACGTGTTCGTGGTGATGGTGATGACGGACCGGGCCGCGTCGTCGCACGGCATCTCGGCATTTCTTATCGAAAACGGAACGGCGGGATTCCGCGCAGGCAAGAAGGAAAACAAGATGGGCATGCGCTGCTCGCCGACCGGCGACCTGCTGCTCACCGATTGCCGCTTGCCCGCCTGCCAGATGTGCGGCAAGCCCGGCGAGGGCTTCGTCGACGCCTTGCGGATTCTCGACGGCGGGCGCATCTCCATCGCGGCGCTCTCGGTAGGGATCGCGCAGGGCGCGTATGAAGCGGCGCTGGCTTATTCCAAGCAGCGCAAACAATTCGGCCGCTTTATTTCGGAATTTCAAGCCATTCAGCATAAGCTGGCGGACATGGCTACCGAAATCGATGCCGCGCGCCTGCTCACGCTGCGCGCCGCGTGGCTCAAGGATTCCGGCGCCAGCGTGAACCTGGAGTCCTCGATGGCGAAGCTATACGCCAGTGAGATAGCCGTGCGGGTCGCCAACGAAGCCGTCCAGATTCACGGCGGCTACGGCTTCATGAAGGATTATCCGGTCGAAAAATATTACCGCGACGCCAAGCTGTGCACTATCGGTGAGGGCACCAGCGAGATCCAAAAACTCGTAATCGCGCGGCAACTTCTCAAGAGTAACTAAGGATGGTGGAAGCCGCAGCCGATCGCGTGCGCGACATGGCCCGCAGCATTGCCAAGGGCGATGTGCGAGCCCTGGCGCGTGCAGCGACCTGGATTGAGAATCGCCATCCCCAAGCCGAGGAGTTGCTGGAGCAGTTGTTTCCCCGCACCGGCCGAGCTCTGATTCTGGGCATCACCGGCCCGCCGGGAGCGGGCAAGAGCACGCTCTGCGATGCGCTCGCGGCGGTGGCCCGCGCGCAAGGCCAGACCGTCGGTGTCATTGCGGTCGATCCATCAAGCCCCTACACGGGCGGCGCGATTCTCGGCGATCGCGTCCGCATGACCCGTCATCACGCCGATCCGGGAGTGTTCATCCGGTCCATGGCCACCCGCGGATGGCTCGGCGGACTGGCGCGCGCTACCGCCGAGATGACCATGTTGCTGGACGCGGCGGGCCGCGACACGGTGATGGTCGAGACCGTGGGTGTGGGTCAGGACGAAGTGGAGATCGCGCGGCTCGCGGATGTGACCGTGGTGGTTCTGGCGCCGGGCCAGGGAGACGATGTGCAAGCGATCAAAGCCGGTATCATGGAAATCGCCGACGTGTTCGTCATCAACAAATCCGACTTACCTGGCGCGGATAAGCTGGAGCACGAGATCAAAAGCTCGCTGGCGCTCGGGGACCATGATCAGGCGCCGGAGGTGGTGCGCGCCGTGGCCACCGAGGGACGCGGAATCACCGAAACATTAACAGCGGTCCGCGAGGTTCACGCCCGCGCGGCCGGCCCGGAGCGTGCAGCGCACATGTGGAGTGTGCGTTTGCGGGAAATGCTTCGCGAACGGTTGCTGGACCGCTTCACCGAGGAGCAATTCGCCGCCGCCGGGCGTGAAGTGGCCGCGCACCGACGCGATCCATTTTCGATTTTACGGGAGTGGACCAGCGCCCCATGATTATCGATCATCTGGGTATCGCCGTCCGCTCGATCGACGAAGCGCTCCGGTTTTACCAGGACCAACTCGGCATGAGTGTGACGCTGCGTGAAACCGTCGAGCAGGAAAAAGTGCACGCCGCAATGCTTCCCGTCGGAGATTCGAGGATCGAGTTGCTGGAGGCGTCCGAGCCCGGCTCAGTCATCGCCAAATTCATCGAGAAGCGGGGCGAAGGATTGCATCACGTTGCCATCAAGGTGCCGGATCTGAGCGCCGCGGTCGAACGGCTGAAGGCCGCAGGCGCGCGGTTGCTCAACGAGCCTCGCCGCGGCGCGGGCGGCCATCTTTACACCTTCGTGCATCCAGCCTCCACCGGCGGCGTGCTGCTCGAACTCATTCAGGCATGACTTTCATGACACCAACGATCGGGATCATCGGCGGCAGCGGACTGTATTCCATGCCGGGTTTTGAAGCGCAAGAAGAGCGGCGCATCGACACCCCGTTTGGCGCGCCCTCGGACGCTTACACCGTCGGGCGCTTGGAGGGAAAAGAAGTCGCGTTTCTGGCGCGCCATGGGCGCGGACATCGCATCTCCCCTTCGGAGCTGAACTTTCGCGCCAATATCTGGGGGATGAAATCGCTAGGCGTGGAGCGCATCGTTTCGCTCAGCGCGGTCGGGTCGCTCAAGGAAGAGCACAAGCCTCTGGACTTCGTGCTTCCGGACCAGTTTGTGGATCGAACGCGCGGCCGCGTATCTACGTTCTTTGGTGATGGCCTGGTCGCACACATCAGCTTCGCGCATCCGATCTGCGGCGAACTGGCGAAGGTGGTGCACAGTGCCGCGGGCTCCGCCGGAGTCGCGGCGAAGCTAGGCGGCACCTATCTGTGTATGGAAGGCCCGGCGTTTTCGACGCTTGCAGAATCGAATCTCTACCGCAGTTGGGGCATGGACGTGATCGGCATGACTAATCTGCAGGAGGCCAAGCTCGCCCGCGAGGCCGAGATCTGTTACGTCACTGTGGCTATGGTCACCGACTACGATTGCTGGCATCCGGATCACGATGCGGTGACGGTGAACGACATCATCGCGAACCTGACGCAGAATGCCGCGAACGCGGCTAAGCTGGTTTCTGCAAGCGTGCGGGCGATGCCCTCGGCGCGCACGTGCAAATGCGGGTTCGCGCTGTCCCACGCTTTGATCACGGACCGCAAGACCATCCCGGAAGTCACCCGCCGGAAGCTGGAGTTGCTGGTTGGGAAGTATCTCTAAGTCGTCCGTGAATCCTTGCGGCGACCTGTTGGAGTGTTGTCTGCGGGGCCAGGAGTGGTCTTCGGATCTATTAGGCCAAGCGATCGCAGTGGACGAAGGCCGCGCGCTGCTCGGCCTAGTGGTGGAGCGGCTCGGCGACCTCTTCGAGCCGGATTTGTGTGAAGTCTATGCGCGTTTGTTCACGCAGGTGATCGCGCGTGTCGCGCCGGACTTGAATCCGCGCGTGCGCCCGCGTCGCGACTCGCACCAGCAAGCCCCTGAATCGATCGCCCGCGTGTACGTGCTCTCGCGCGTGACGCTCGGGGCCGATGTGGCCGTAACCAGCGTGCTGCTCGCCGCCGCCAAGCGCCGCTATCCGGATGCTGAAATCGTTTTCGTCGGACCGAAGAAGAATTTTGAGCTCTTCGAGAACGATCCGCGCATCCGCCACCGGGCGGCGCCCTACGCGCGCGGGGGAACTCTGACGGAGCGCCTGCGAGCTTCAGCCAGCTTGTGGTTCGACGACGGAATCGTACTCGACCCGGACTCGCGACTCAGCCAGCTCGGATTGATCGCGGCATGTCCGGAACCCAATTACTTCCTATTCGAAAGCCGGTCCTACGGCGGCGACAGCGACGATGCCTTACCCGATCTCGTGGCCCACTGGGCCCGTCAAACTCTCGGTGTCGAACGAGCGCGTCCCTATATCGCACGGCTCCCGAGCCATGATGCGCCGGCGGATATCACCGTCAGCCTGGGCGTCGGAGAAAATCCAGCGAAAGGTTTGGGCCGCGAGTCCGAAGCCGCACTCATGCGGATGCTAGCGGCCACCGGTGTGTCGGTCCTCGTGGACAAAGGCGGCAGCGTGGATGAGCGCCAGCGGGTTGAAGCCGTGCTGCAACCCGGAATGCGCACGCACGATGGAGCCTTCGCGCCGTTCGCCGCGCAAATCGCACGGAGCAAGTTGTACATCGGCTACGATTCGGCCGGCGGGCACGTGGCCTCGGCGTGCGGAGTTCCCCTGATCAGTATCGCTGCAGGCTTCGTGTCGGACAGAATGCGGGCGCGATGGCGGCCGAACGGGACCGTGATCCTGGGCGACCATCCGAATGTGCTGGGTGAGATCCAGCGAACTCTCGCGCGAATACAGTTTCCACCATGCACGCCCTAGCAGGAGCCCGATAACATTGAGGTCATGGAAGCTGAGAAGCGCCGCATCCTTGAAGCCACGCGGCGCGAGCAACATTGGCGCCGGTGGGGCCCCTATCTCTCCGAACGCGCCTGGGGCACGGTGCGAGAAGACTACAGCCCCGAAGGCACGGCCTGGGACTATTTCCCCTTCGACGCGTCGCACCTGCGCGCCTACCGTTGGGGCGAAGACGGCATCTCCGGCATTTGCGACAATCACCAGAGATTATGTTTCGCCCTGGCCTTCTGGAACGGGCGCGATCCCATCCTCAAAGAGCGTTTGTTCGGCCTCAGCGGCGACCAGGGAAACCATGGCGAGGACGTAAAAGAGCTGTACTACTATCTCGACTCGACGCCCACGCACTCCTACATGAAGTGCCTGTATAAGTATCCGCAAGCCGAGTTCCCCTATCGCGATTTGGTGCGGGTGAATGGCGCGCGTTCCCGCAACGAGCCGGAGTACGAACTGATGGACACCGGCGTATTCCATGAGGATCGCTACTTCGACGTTTTCACCGAGTACGCCAAGGCTGACCCGAGCGACATTCTGATCCGCATTACCGTGATAAATCGCGGCCCGGAGTCCGCGACGTTGCACGTGTTGCCGACGTTGTGGTTTCGCAACACGTGGACGTGGAATCCGGGAACGCACAAGCCACTGCTGGCGCGGATGGAAGACAACGTGATCGACGTTTCGCATGAAACCTTGGGCGCCTATCGTTTTATGCTGCAAGGTAGCCCGCCGCTGCTGTTCACTGAAAACGACACCAACGAGCAGGCTTTATGGGGCGCCCAGAATCCGCAACCGTGGGTGAAGGATGCGTTTCATCAATATGTCCTCCACGACCGCCAGGAGGCCGTGAATCCCGCCCAGCACGGCACCAAGGCTTGCGCCTGGTATCGCTTCGATCTCGCGCCGGGCCAGGTCGAGGTTCTGCATCTGCGGCTGACACAGGCATCCGAGCCGACCCCCGGCGAGCACGATTTCGACAGTCTGTTTGCCGAACGCATCGCCGAAGCCGACGAATTTTACTCCTTCTCGCGGGCCAATCTTTCCGCGGATGGAAAGCGCGTCCAGCGGCAGGCCTTCGCCGGCCTCCTGTGGTCCAAGCAGTTTTACAACTACGTGGTCGAGACCTGGCTCAAAGGTGATCCTGGCGAGCCCAAGCCGCCGGCCAGCCGCCTCAAAGGGCGCAACTCCACATGGGTTCATCTGTTCAATGAGGACGTCATCTCGATGCCCGACAAATGGGAATACCCGTGGTATGCGGCCTGGGACCTCGCGTTCCATACGATTCCGCTGGCGCTAGTGGACCCGGACTTTTCCAAATCGCAACTGCGATTGTTCCTGCGCGAATGGTACATGCATCCCAACGGGCAGATTCCAGCGTACGAATGGGTGTTGGGCGACGTGAATCCTCCGGTGCATGCGTGGGCCTGCTGGCGTGTGTTTCAGATCGATCGTAAACTGCAAGGGCGCGCCGACTACGCTTTTCTGGAGAGTATCTTTCACAAGCTGCTGTTGAATTTCACCTGGTGGGTGAATCGCAAGGATTCGACTGGCAGTAACATTTTCGAAGGCGGATTCCTGGGCTTGGACAATATAGGATTGTTCGATCGTTCCAAGCCTTTGCCCATGGGCGGCTATTTGGAGCAATCCGACGGCACAAGTTGGATGGCCATGTACTGCCTGAACATGCTTAAGATCTCGATCGAACTGGCCAGCAAGGTCGATCCGATTTATGAGGACGTCGCCAGTAAATTCATGGAGCACTTTCTCTACATCGCCGCGGCTATGAACGGTCTGGGCGACGGCGGCCTGTGGGATGAGGCCGACGGATTCTTTTACGACCGCATCCGGCTCCGCGACGGCTCCGCGGTTCCGATGCGTGTGCGCTCGATGGTGGGACTGATTCCGCTGTTTGCGGTCGATACTTTGGAGCCGCAGGCGATCGACCGGCTTCCAGGATTCCGCCGCCGCATGGAGTGGTTCCTGCGCAATCGGCCGGACCTGTGCGGCAACATCGCGTCGCTTTCCCGCGAAGGCGTGGAATCGCGCCGGTTGATGAGCCTGCTGGTGCGTTCCCGTCTGGTGCGGGTACTTGCGCGGCTCCTGGACGAAACCGAATTCCTGTCGCCCCACGGCCTTCGGGCTGTTTCGAAGTATCATCAGGCCAATCCGTTCACGTTGCAATTCGATCATCAGGAGTATCGCGTCGACTATGAACCAGCGGAATCCAGAACGGCCGCGTTTGGAGGCAACTCCAATTGGCGCGGCCCAGTATGGTTCCCCGTGAATTTTCTCCTGATCGAGTCTCTGCAAAAGTACAACTATTATTTCGGCGACGACCTCTTGGTGGAGTGCCCCACCGGCTCGGGCCGCAAAATGAATCTCGGCGATGTGGCCGCCGAACTGTCGCGGCGCTTGTCGCGAATTTTTCTGCGGGATGCGAACGGCCGCCGCGCCGCGTTCGGTGGAGTGGATAAACTGCAAACCGATCCCCATTTCCGCGACTATTTGCTGTTCCACGAATACTTCCATGCCGACAACGGCGCGGGAATCGGCGCAAGTCACCAGACGGGGTGGACTGCGCTGGTCGCCAAACTCCTGCAGCAAAGCGGCGAGTGATCGCCCTGATTTGCGCTTTGGAACGGTCTAGCCCAAACACCCGGGAGTGTTTTCGCTATCCTGGTAATTCGCGTGACATCGTCCACTCCAGAACAAAAGCGGCGGTCTTTGTGGTTGGCTGTCTTTGCCACATTCATTACCGCGGCGGCCCAGATGTTGATCAAAACGGGCTCGGGCCGAATCGGTGAACATGCCACGCTCTTCGATACCGTTGTCAGCCTGGTGACTGTACCTTCGCTGTTTGCCGGATACGCGTTGTACGGCGTGGTCACCATGATCATGATTCTGGCGCTGCGGCATGGCGAACTCTCCGTGATCTGGCCCGTCATTTCGCTCAGTTTCGTGTGGGTGGCGATCCTCTCGGTTCTGGTGTTCCACGAATCCATGAATTTCGCCAAGGCTGGTGGCATCGCCGTGATTATCACCGGCGTCGCCATCATGGGTAAAGGCGCGCACCGTTGAACACTCCGATTTCATCGATGGCGTGGGTGGTTCTGGGCTCGCTGATCGGAAGCTTCGGAGCGGTGCAACTGAAGTCCGGTACGCAGCGGTTGGAGATGAACCTGCGGTCCCTGATCACTAACTGGCGTCTCGGCTCGGGCATCGCCTTGTATGTGCTTTCTTCCGTATTTTTCGTGTTCGGCCTGCGCCGCGGTGAGCTCAGCGTCTTGTATCCTCTGGTTTCCTTGAGCTACGTCTGGACCGTGTTCTGGTCCCGGGCGTTCTTCGGCGAATCGATAACACGCAACAAGATTTACGCATTGGGACTGATTCTGGCCGGTGTTACGCTGCTCGGATGGGGCAAGCACTGACATGAAGACCACGCACGCCACACTTCAGTACGCCGGAGACGAACTGTTCGTCGGCATCTCGCCGAGCGGCCACGCCCAAGTCATCGACGTGAATTCACAGCGCTCGGCCGGCCCGTCTCCGACAGAACTGTTGTTGCTGTCCCTGGGCGGGTGTACCGCCGCCGACGTCATCTCGATTCTCCACAAGAAGCGCGAAGTGGTGACGGATTACCGCATCGAGGTCCGCGGCGAGCGGCGCGAAGAGCACCCGCGGAGCTATCGCAGGTTCGAAGTCCACCACATCGTGCGCGGACGCGGAGTGTCGGAGAAATCCGTGCAGCAGGCCGTTGAACTATCGAGCGAAAAGTATTGCGGCGTAGCGGCCACCGTCCGCCCAACCGCCGAGGTGGTGGTTACCTGGACAGTCGAACAGGAGCCATAGGCCGTGTTCGTTACGCTTTCATGCGTTATACTTTCATGCGATGCGCAACTCCACTCTGATTCGTCTCTGTGCCGGGATGCTGTTGTGCGGCGGCTTGTGGCTCGCCTACACGCAGGGGCAGCAGCCCGCCAAACTCGACCTGGTCAAAATCAAAGACGACCTGTATGTGATCCACAACGATTTCGTGCCGGGCAACTCCACCGCCTTGATCACCAACGAAGGCGTCGTGCTGGTGGACGACAAATTCGAAGTGGACCACGACAATATTCTGGCCGAGCTGAAGAAGGTCACCAGCCAGCCGGTGAAGTACGTGATCAACACGCATCACCACGCCGATCACACCGGTGGGAACGCGAAGATGCAATCGCCCACCGTCCAGATCGTGGCGTCGCAGGAAGCCCGCGAGAACATGGTGGATGGCAAACTGCCCGGCCTGCCCAGCATCACGTTCGAACATCACGCCACGGTCTATCTGGGCGGCAAGAACGTCGAGCTATACCACTTCGGACGGGCGCACACCAACGGCGATTCCGTGGCCCTGTTCCCCGCCGATCGCACTCTGGCCGCCGGCGACATGTTCACCTTCGGCGACGCGACTCCAGAGCTGATCGACTATTCCGGCGGCGGCAGCGCTAAGGAATGGCCCAAAACGCTCGATTCCGCTTTACAACTCGATTTCGACACGGTGGTTCCCGGCCACGGTGTGGTTACCACCAAGGCCGAGATGCGCAAGGCCCGCACGAGCGCGGCGAACCTTTGCAACCGGATTCATCAGATGATCGGCCAGAAAAAATCTCGCGACGAGATTTCACAGATGCTGCGGACCGAGTTCCATTGGGCCGATCTACACCTGCAACTGGGCCTGAACGGTGCGATGGCCGAGCTGCAATAGCGCGGACCAAGCAGCAAGAGCGCGGGGTGCGTTATTCTTCTTCTTCCTCTTCGCCCGTCTTGGCCGCCTTGGCCGCGGCAATGATCTTCTCGGCCTGCAAGCCGGGGACGAAATCGTAGTGGTCGAATTCCATGCTGAACGACGCGCGTCCCTGGGTCATCGACGTCAGGTCGTTCTGGTAGCTCAGCATCTCCGCCATGGGAACCTGCGCTTTGATGATCTGGGTTCCGCCTTTGGTGTCCATGCCGGAAATACGGCCACGGCGTCCGTTCATGTCGCCCATCAGGTCGCCCGCGTATTCGACCGGCGCGTGAACTTCCACGTTCATGACGGGCTCCAGCAGCGCCGGCTTGGCCTGTTCCATCGCGGCCCGGAACGCTTTGCGGGCGGCCAGCTTGAACGACATTTCCGACGAATCGACATCGTGGTAGGAACCGTCGTAAACCACCACCTTGAAGTCCACCACCGGACATCCGGCCAGGTAGCCCTTCTCGGCCGTCTCGATGATGCCCTTCTCGATCGCCGGAATGAAGTTTCGTGGAATCGCGCCGCCGAACACTTCGTTGGCGAATTCGAATTTGCCGCCGCGCGGCAGCGGAGACACTCTGATCCAGCAATCGCCAAACTGCCCGTGGCCGCCGGTCTGCTTTTTGTGGCGACCCTGGACGTCGGCCGTGCCGCGAATAGTCTCGCGGTAGGGGATCTTGGGCGCGTGCAGTTCGACATCCACGCCGTAGCGCTTTTTCAACCGGCTGACGATAATCTCGACGTGCTGCTGCCCGCTGCCCGCCAGCAGGAATTCCTTGGTTTGCGGATCGCGGTAGAAGCGCAGCGATTGGTCTTCTTCCAGAATCTTGTGGATGGCGTTGCCCATGCGGTCTTCATCGTTCCGTGTCTTGGCGGCAATGGCGTAGGCGATGGAGGGCTCCGGCAACTGCACGGCCGGGTAGGCGATCGGCGAGGGCTTGTCGGTAAGCGTGTCGCCGGTCAGCGTCTCTTTCAGTTTCGCCACGCCTCCGATGTCACCGGCGTGAATCTCCGTCACGGGTTGAACGGTCTTGCCGACTAAGGCGCCGATGTGCGACAAACGCTCCGCCGTGCTGTTGCGCGAGTTCACCAGGTTGGCGTCGTTCCGGAGCACGCCCGAAACCACCTTGAAATACGACACGCGTCCCGAGAACGGATCGGCCACGGTTTTGAAAACGAACGCCGAGAGCGGCTCGGAATCTTTGACCTGCCGCTCGACGTCCTTTCCGTTGAGCGTCCCCTTCCACGGCCCGCGCCCAGCCGGATCGGGGAAATTTTCCACGGCGAAGTTCAGAATCAGGTCGCTGGCGACATTGTGCAGGCTGGAGGCGCACAACACCGGGAAGATGCGCTTCTGCCGGACTGCATCGCGCAAGCCGGCGAGCAAATCGTCGACCGGCAGCGTTCCGGTATCGAAGAATTTCTCGAGTAGCGCGTCGTTGCCTTCGGCTACCATTTCGATCAACGCCTCGTGCGCCTTTTGCGCGGCGTCGGCGAGGCCCGCTGGAATGTCGCCCTCCTTGCCCTTGCCGTCGAGGTCGGCGACATAGGTGTAGGATTTCATGCGTACCAGGTCCACTACGCCGTTGAATGCCCGCTCCGCGCCCAACGGCAGGTGGACAGGCACCGCAGTACGGCCGAACACGGACTGCACATTTTCTAAAGCCCGCTCAAAGCTGGATCGTTCGCGGTCCAGCTTGTTGATCAGGATGGCGCGCGGCAGGCCGAACTCTTCACAGAAGCTCCAGACTTTCTCGGTTTGCACTTCGACGCCGGACACGCCGTCCACCAGCACCAAGGCCGCGTCCGCGGCGACCATGGCCGCCTTGGTGTCGTTGATGAAAATGTTGAAGCCGGGAGTGTCGATCAGGTTGATCTTCTTCTTGTTCCATTCGACGGCAGCGACGGCGCTCGAAATCGAGATCTTGCGCGCCATCTCCTCTTCGTCGAAATCGGTGATGGTGTTGCCCTCGTCTACCCGCAAGAGGCGGTTCGATCCGCCGCTGGCGAACAGGAACCCCGCGGCTAGAGAGGTCTTTCCGGAGTTGCCGTGCCCAATCAACGCTACGTTCCGGATGTCATTGGTTTCGTAAACTTTCACGATGATTCACACTCCCGTAACGGAACCGCAAACTGTGGATCTTAGCACATGGAGGATGGAGTCAGCACCGCCGCGATCTGCTCCAAGGCCCATTCCGTTTCTTCTTGAGTGATGGCGTAAGGCGGCATGAAGTACACGACGTTGCCTAGAGGCCTAAGCAGGATGCCCCGCGCCAGAAAATCCGCCGCGAGCCGGGGGCCGGCGGAATCGAGATATCCGCGCTGCTCCGATTGCAATTCCACCGCTCCCACGCCGCCGATGACGCGCACGTCACTCACATGCGGCAAGCGCCGCAGCGGCTCCAAGCCGTCGCGGAGTTGGCGCTCGAGCCGCGCGACACGCTCCAGAGTGCGCTCTTCACGAAAAAGATCGAGGCTCGCGATGGCCACGGCGCACGCCAGAGGATTGGCGGTGTACGAGTGGCCGTGGAAGAAAGTCTTGGAGCGGTCTTCGCTCAGGAACGCGTTGAAGATCTTCTCGCTCGCCACGGTCGCCCCCATCGGCAGGTAGCCGGCGGTGAGCGCCTTCGAAAGACACATGATGTCCGGATGCACGTCGGCGTGTTCGCATGCGAACATCTTGCCCGTCCGGCCGAACCCGGTCAGCACTTCGTCGGCGATCAATAGCGTACCGTGACGAGCGCAAAGTTCTTGCACTCCCGACAGGAACTCACTGGGCCACATGATCATCCCGCCCGCCCCTTGTAGCATCGGCTCGATGAGCACTGCGGCGACGGTGTCATCGAGTTGGCTTAGCTTGGAGTCCAGATCGTCCAGGCATTCGATATGGCACGAAGCTCGCGTTTGGCCGACGGGGCATCGGTGACAGTAAGGTGCGTGTGCGCGCTCGACTGGAAACAGCAACGGCGCAAACGCACGCGTGAACACTGAATCCTCGCTCGCCGACATCGCGCCGACAGTGTCGCCGTGGTAGGCGTGGTGTAACGCGACGAAGGCCTGACGCCACGGCTGGCCGAGGTTGCGCCAGTATTGGATCGCGAGTTTCAACGCCACTTCGACGGCCGTCGATCCGTTATCCGAGTAGAAGACGCGCGCCATGCCCACGGGCAACAGCGCCAGCAGGCGTTCGGCTAACTCCACTGCCGGACGGTGGGTGCAGCCGGCGAAGACTACGTGTTCCAACTCGCCGGCCTGCGCAGCGAGGGCCGCGTTCAGCTTGGGATGCGAGTGACCGTGAATGTTCACCCACCACGACGAAATGCCGTCCAGAATCTTGCGCCCGTCCTCGGTATAGAGCCAGACGCCTTCCGCGCGAGTCACCGCCAGCGGCTCGGGGGCGGTGCGCATCTGCGTGTAGGGATGCCACAGTACGGCGCGGTCCCGATCTGTGAGCTTCATCCAAGAAACTCCCCGAGCGCGCCCTTGGGATCGAGCGACGACTGCGCCCAGGCCTCAACGGCATCCGGCGTGAGGGAGTCGAACCTCGGCATCTCTCCCAATATGCGCACATTCCCGTAGCGTTCGATGGCCGCGCGATTATCGTGGTTGGGATCGCCGACCAGCACCACTCCCGACGCCGTCAGCCGGCGCGCGCGCAGCGCTTCCAGCGTCAACAGAGTGTGGTTAATCGTTCCCAGCGTGGTGCGGGCGGTGACGACTACCGGCAGCCCCAAGCGCTCTATCAGATGGATCATCAAATCGGATTCATTCAGCGGAACCAGCGCTCCGCCGGCGCCCTCCACGATCCATGAGTCCGCGGAAGCTTTCACCCAATCAGTCAGAAATTGTAGATTGATCCGCGTCTTCGCCCGCGCGGCTGCCAGGTGCGGGGACACTGGATCCGGTAAACGTACGCCGTGCAGGTAAACTTGGTCGCGCGTGCAGCGGGAGAGACGCTGCACCTCCGCAGTGTCGTCGTCGGGGCCGGTCTGGATCGGCTTCCAATAACGGGCCTCGCGATAGCGCAGCATCAACGCCGCCGATACCACGGTTTTGCCGACGCCGGTGTCGGTGCCTGTTACGAAGACGCCACGCATGACGATTCGCGCAATGCCGCGGTCAGAGCGTCCGTGAACGAGTCCAGCATCTCTTCGGTCAAGTTGGCATTGACCGAGATCCGCAGCCGCGCTGTGCCCGCCGGGACAGAGGGAGGGCGGATCGCACGCACGTCGAAACCGGCGTGTTGCAACGCTTCTGCGACCTTCACCGCGCGTTCATTCGTCCCGAGTAGTACGGGGATGATTTGGGAAGTTCCCTGCGAGGCCCCCAGACGGTCACGCAGGTAACGTGCGCGCCGCAGGAGAGACGCGCGACGGTCGGGCTCTACCTCGATCAGGTCCAGGCTGGCTTCCAGGGCCGCGGCCATCGCCGGCGGAGGCGCTGTCGAGAAGACGAAGGGCCGCGCGCGTTGCACCAATGTCTCAATGGCTAGGTCGCTTCCGGCAACGAAGGCTCCTCCAACGCCCAGAGCTTTTCCTGCGGTGTTGATGGAGACGAATATGTCGCCACCCACGCCGGCCGACTCGATCAGGCCAGATCCGCGCGGTCCGTAAATTCCTACGGCGTGGGCTTCGTCAACAATGAGTGCTGCTCCGCTTGATCGACAGAGCGCGGATAGCTCTCGCAGAGGCGCTAAGTCGCCAAGCATGCTGAACAGCGCCTCCGTCACTACGAACACTTGGCCGCCAGGGCGGTGTTCGCGGAGCATGCGCTCCAGTGCGCCGACGTCGTTATGCGGATACACGACTCGCTGCGCACGAGCGAGGCGCGCGCCGTCGATCAGGCTGGCGTGGTTCAGCGCGTCGGAAAAGATCACGTCGCCGGATTCGGCAAACGTCGCGAGTACGGCGATGTTGGCGAGATAGCCGCTGGAGAAATACAACGCCCGCTCGGTGCCCTTGAACGCCGCAAAACGTTGCTCCACGCGCGAGAAGCTGTCGCGCTCGCCACGCAGCAGACGCGATCCGGTGCTTCCACATCCCTCGGCCAGCACGGCTTCGGCCATCCGCTGCTTCAGCCGCGGGTGCTGGGAGAGTCCCAGATAATCGTTCGAAGACAGATCGATGCCGCGGGGCGCCCGCAAGGTGCGGCGCAGACCTTCGCGATCCAGCGCCTCCAGATTCTGTTGCAAGCGCCGCTGCAGGCTTGCGTCAGTTTCCGGCACAGACAGGGGTCTCCGCTTCCGGCTTCTCCGCCTCACGAAGCCGCAGCCCGAGTTTGTCCAACAAGCGGCGGTCCGAAGCGGCGTCGGGATTGGGGGTGGTGAGCAGCCGGTCGCCCAGGAACACGGAGTTCGCTCCGGCCACAAAACACAACGCCTGCGCTTCTTCGGAAAGCGAAAGCCTCCCGGCGCTCAAGCGCACCATCGAGGCGGGCATCAGGATGCGCGCGGTCGCGATCATGCGCACCAGCTCCAACGGGTCCTCGGGAGGACGATTGGCTAACGGCGTACCTTCGACGCGCACCAACATGTTGATGGGCACGCTTTCCGGGTGGGGATCTAGCGCCGCTAACCCGCGCAACAATCCGTAGCGCGCGTCGCGGCTCTCGCCCATGCCGATGATGCCGCCCGAGCAGACGGTCACACCGGCGCGGCGCACTCGCGCGAGCGTGTCGAGGCGTTCGCGGTAGACTCGCGTCGTGATGATTTCGCCGTAAAACTCGGGCGAGGTGTCGAGGTTGTGGTTGTAGGCGCTCAGGCCGGCGTCGGCCAACGCGCCGGCTTGCTCCTGGGTCAGCATGCCCAGAGTGCAGCACGCTTCCATACCGAGGGCGCGAACGCCGCGGACCATCTCCAGCACGCGATCGAAGCGGTGGTCCTGGGGCACGTCGCGCCACGCGGCACCCATGCAGAAGCGGGTGGCGCCTTGATCTCGCGCGCGTTGCGCTGCGTCCAGGGTCTCCTCGATGCCGAGCAAATCTTGCCGCGCGACGCCGGTGTCGTAGCGCGCGGACTGCGGGCAGTAGCCGCAATCCTCGGGGCAGCCGCCGGTCTTGATGCTGAGCAGCATGCAGCCCTGGATTTCGTCGCTGCGATGGAAGGCGCGATGCGCCGTCTGCGCGCGGAACACCAGATCCGGCAGCGGCGCCGTGTAGATGGATTCGATTTCGGGGATGGTCCAGTCGTGCCGGATGGCGGTCATGCGAGGCTCTGAGTTCCAGTGTAGCTGGGTGGCCTCTTCAGGCGCTGGTCGGGCTGCATCCGGCGCTTCCGGGCCACTGGTGGGTGGACCGTTCCAAGCAGCAGGGCAGAATTCTTAAGTAGTTGATTCTATATAATGTTAAGCCTGGCTTGGGTTCGTTTCGTATTTCTGGCAGGGCGGTCCGGGAATGCCGGCGTGGGTTCGTTTTGGTAATTTCCAGTGCAGCGCTGCGGAGGCCGGGCTTGGGTTCGTTTTGTACTTTTCTTGCGGAGAGCTGCGTACGTCGGCTTGGGTTCGTTTGGTAATTTCAGTGGAGCGCTGCGTATGTCGGGCTTGGGTTCGTTTTGCATTTCTGGGGAACCTTGTTCCGGAACTGGCAATCACTTGAAGGATCTCGCCACCAGTATAGTGTTGGGATGTCCTGCGGAGCTTCGCTTGCGGACGTAAAGATTAGAGGGCTCGGGGGATGTCGATGCGGGCGGTCTGTGATCGGCGCACCGAGCTGGGTAAAACGGCTGGCCGCACGGGTTTTCAGGGGACGTATGGCGGGGCTACGGCTTTGCCTTGGGAGGCCCTTTGGTGAGAAACCGAGGATTGGCACCAGAGGGACCATTCTCGGCCTTGACCTCGAAGGTCAGCATGAAGGGGTTTTGAGTGAACAAAACCGGAATGCCGTAGAATTCGACTATCGCACCGTTCGGAATGGGTCTCAGTAGCGGCGTGAGGTTCAGACGGGCGTCCCGCAGCGTCAGCGTCACCTCTGGAGTGTGGTCATCCGACATCGCGAGAACCAGTTCACTCGGCCGCTTAGAAGGCTTGCTCGAAACGACCGTTCCCCTAAGCACCTGCACGCTGTCGGTTGGACCCGGCACCGTAGCGTCTTTCAAGACCAGTTCAAAGTACTGCTTGCCGTTCGGCGCTTGGAGTTGCCGCTTCAGGTTCTGCCACAGCGCCAACTGCGGGTCGCTGGCGGGGCTCTGAGGCGTTGGGCTCTGAGCCGCCGGGTTCTGGGCGATGACTGACATTACCGCGCCGGCAACGGCGAGCACAAGCAGGATGGGAAGGACGAATTGCCGCATTCTACAGCCTCGGTGCGATCTTAACAGACTTAGAGTTGCCTGGCCGTCCGCCGTAAGGACATCCGCTGTAAGGACTGAGTTTGGCGTCCCCAGGGGGATTCAAACCCCGTTACCGCCGTGAAAGTGGGTCCGATGGGGTTTGGCGCTGTTTTCTGCCTTTTCTTTCGGTCCAGGATTCCCTGGTGTTGTCTTAGGACCTCACTACCGATTCCCTCGCGCGTCGGAGTCTGTTTTTCTACACTGTAAGGGTGGGCGATGTTCCCACAACATGCCGCCGCCCGCCCAGCCGAAGATCTACCACATCACGCACGTCGACAACCTTCCGTCGATTATCGCGGAAGGTTGTCTCGTATCCGATGCAGTGATGATAGCTCGGGGCGGACCGTCCAAAGCCATCGGAATGTCAACCATCAAGCAGCGCCGGCTCGGGCTTCTCGTTGAGTGCCACCCGGGGGACCACGTTGGCGACTATGTGCCGTTCTACTTTTGTTTTCGTTCGGTCATGCTGTACTTGATATACATGGCGAATCACTCTGAACTTACCTACAGGGGCGGCCAAGGGCCGATTGTTCACTTGGAAGCAGATTTGCTGTCTGTAGTCGGTTGGGCGAACGAGGTAGGTAGGCGCTGGGCGTTCTCGCTCTCCAACGCTGGATCGTACTATGCGCAATTCCGCAAGGACTTAGATGATCTCGGCGAGGTCAACTGGCCAGCAGTCGCATCCACCGATTTTCGCCCGGCGGACATCAAGGAGGGCAAACAGGCTGAGTACCTATTGCACGGTTCGTTCCCTTGGGGGCTGGTGAACCGTATTGGTGTTCACTCAATGGGAGTTGCCCAAATGGTTGACGCGGCGCTGAGTGCCGCCGCGCATCGACCAAGAGTCGAAATCCGGCCTGACTGGTACTATTGATGGAAGCCATGATCGAATACAAGACGGGTGACATCCTCACCGAAGATGTTGAGGCCCTCGTTAACACTGTCAACTGTGTCGGTATCATGGGACGAGGGGTCGCGCTTCAGTTTAAGAACGCGTTCCCGGCTAACTTCCATGCCTACGAAGCGGCTTGCGAACGTCACGAGGTGCAGCCAGGCCGCATGTTCGTCTTCGAGAACCACACGCTGACCAATCCCCGGTTCATTATCAACTTCCCGACCAAGCGTCATTGGAAAGGCAAGAGCAGGATGGAGGACATTGAGGCCGGATTGGCAGCGCTGGCAGACGAGATCAGGGATCGTAACATACGCTCCATCGCCATCCCGCCGCTCGGCAGCGGATTGGGCGGGCTAAACTGGTCGGATGTACGCTCACGTATCGAGCGCGCGCTACAGTCGTTTAAGGGCGTAAGGATCATCGTCTTCGAACCGAAGGGCGGACCGGATGCCCGTGAGATGGTCTCGTCGCGAGAGGTACCCAAGATGACACCCGGAAGGGCGGCGCTTGTTGTCCTCATTGACCGCTATTTGCGAGGGCTCCTTGATCCATTCGTAACGCTGCTTGAAGTCCACAAGCTGATGTACTTCATGCAGGAAGCCGGAGAACGCCTCCGGCTGCGATACGTGGAGGCCCCATATGGTCCGTATGCCAATAACCTTCGGCATGTCCTCAAAGCGATTGAGGGGCACTTGATTTCCGGATATGCGGATGGCGGAGACTCGCCGGACAAGCAACTCGAACTCGTGCCTGGCGCGGTGCCTGATGCAGAAGCATTTCTAGCTAGCAATGACGAGACGCGGGCGCGTTTCGACCGAGTAGCGGACCTCGTTGAGGGGTTTGAGACGCCATTCGGGTTGGAACTACTCGCGACTGTCCACTGGGTTACGACGCGGCACGATGCCACTTCTGCTGACGACGCAATTGCGAAGACCTACGGCTGGAATGAGCGTAAGCGCCAGTTTTCACCCGGCCAGATTCGGCTGGCGTTACAAGTAATGTCAGCCAAGGGCTGGGTTGATTCCAGATTTCTAGCTGGCAGTTCATAACCTCCCCTGCCGAGCAGTTTGATACCGTACGGAGGCGTTAGCTAGTCCCCGTAGAGTCTCCAGCTACTCCTGGATCTGCGGAAAACATCGCCAAGCTACTGAATTGATTTGGCGTCCCCAGGGGGATTCGAACCCCCGTTACCGCCGTGAAAGGGCGATGTCCTAGGCCGGGCTAGACGATGGGGACGTCTATGGTGCGAGCGGACGAACTGCGCGGGCCGACGACTACAGAGTCTTCAAATACGCCACCAAGTCGAGCTTTTCGGCGGGCGTGAGCTGATCGGCGAAACCGGGCATGCCGTTGCCGCCATCGTTGATGATCGCGGTGACCACGGCGTCGCTGGGCTTCTTCTTATTGTTGAGCGCGGCCTTCTTGTACAAGCCCTTCAGGCCCGGGCCGATCTTGACTTCGGTGGAATCCGCGTTGTGGCAAATCGAACAGTTGTTATCGAACGTTTCTTTACCCTTCTTCGCATCGGCGGCGAACGCGGGCGCCAGCGCCAGCACACCCAGACAACCCATCGCAATCAGCTTCTTCATCGGAGTTCCTTCGAGTGAAATCGCGACAGCCGGGACGCGCACGACGGCCTGCCGCCTGAGCGCTTCTCAACCCAGCAGTACTTCTATTCTACAATCATTTCCATATGAGTCTCAAACCCGGCGACCGCGCGCCTGAGATTAAAGCGGGACCGTTTCAGCTTTCCAAGCTCAAGGGCAAGACCGTGGTGCTGTTCTTCTTTCCCAAGGCCGACACGCCGGGCTGCACCAAGGAGTCCTGCGAGTTCCGCGACGCATCCAAGCAATTTTCCAAGCGCAACGCGGAGATCGTGGGCGTCTCGCCCGATCAGACCGAGGCGCAGGCTAAGTTCGCCGCCAAGTACAGTCTGCCGTACACTTTCGTTCCCGATCCCGAGCACTCGGTGGCCGAAGCCTACGGGGTGTGGAAGGAGAAGAGCATGTATGGCCGCAAGTACATGGGCATCGAGCGCACTACGTTTGTGATCGATGGGCAGGGTAAGATCGCGAAGATCTTCGCTAAGGTCAAGCCCGAGGGCCATGCGGCGGAGGTGTTGGAGTCCCTGGCGGGCTAAGGGAGTAGCGTGGAGCGGGCTTTAGCCTGCAACGGAGGCTTCAGCCTCCGCGCCGGTCGCGCGACCCATCGGATCGGGGACTTGAAGTCCCCGTTGCAGGCTAAAGCCCGCTCCACGCGGCGCTACAGGTTCTCGCCGGCTGCCTCGGCTTCTTCGGCGGCTGCGGGACCGGCCGCTAGCGCCTCTACGATCAATTGCTCCGCCGCCGCGGCCTGCTCGCGTGGCGCGCGGACTTCACAGGGGAAGTTCGGGTACCGAGTGTCGCCCACCATCACGGCGTCGATGCCGCTCGCTTCGAGCAGCGCTTTCACATCCAAGGCTTCCATTTCCGCGTTCGCGCCCGCGGATTGAAACACGGTGACCAGGTCCAGTTGCTCGCCTGCGTCGGGAGTATCGGGTTTATCGGGAGCATCGGGAGTATGTTTTGATTCCATGTCTTGAGCATAACGCCACCCGTCGCACGCCGACGGACAGGTGGGCCTAGTCTAGTGCGTCAAGCAGATTGCCGATTATCGAGAGCCTTGCGAGCGCGCTTGACCTTTTCGAGGATGTCAGCGGCTTTTGCAGTCCAAATGAACGGCTTGGGTTGATGGTTGTGCTGGTCGACATAGGCGCTGATT
>DATNJC010000176.1:0-14533 GCA_035604115.1 Bryobacteraceae bacterium
CTAACTCTTCCAGGCTCTCTTCCCCCTGCGGATGCGCCTCCAACAACTTCCGTCGTAGATCGTCAGAATAGGCCTTCGCCATCTCTTGCTTGCAGCCGGATCGCCAGAGCTGGTCTATATTATCTCAGAAAATGGTCTAGAGACAAGAAAGCTACTGACTGAGTGTCGCCTAAAGAGCGTGGCGTGGGAACCTTTGCGCGCCATATTCCCACTGGCCGAAGGTTGATTCTTCGCGCGGCCACAAGTGTCGGCATGAGTGCCGACATGGCACGCAGGAGTGCGTGCTCCACGTTGCTCGTCAAATTGATCTGCCCCTATACGGATTCTGCAATGCGGTACCTTGAAGCATGGCGGCTACTGAAGAAATCCTCGCAGCTAATCCCTTTGCCGATGCGCTGCGGTTTGAGCGGCGCGTGCCTGAATGCGCCATGGTGATTTTTGGCGCTAACGGCGATCTGACTAAGCGCAAACTGTTGCCGGCGCTCTACCAGTTGGCGCATGACCGGCGGCTGCCGGCGGCGTTTTCTATCATCGGCAACTCGCGCACGCCTATGAGCGACGAGGCGTTTCGCGAGAAGATGCGGGAGTCGGTCAAGCAGTTTCTGGACGACGGACCCTTCTCCGATGAGTTGTGGGGGCGCATGGCTCCGAACATTCATTACGTCGCGGGGGACATGTCCGATCCCGCGATGTATCGCGCTGTCGCCGAGAAAGTCGTCGAGATCGAGCAGCCTAACGTGCTGTTCTATCTTTCCACGCAGCCCAGTTATTACGGGCCGGTGGTGGATGGACTGGGCTCGGCGTCCATGGGGGAATCGCGACCGGGGGCGTTCCGGCGGCTGGTGATCGAGAAGCCGTTTGGCCACGATCTCGAGAGCGCTCGAGCGTTGAACGCGCGGATTCATGCGGTGTTCGAGGAAAACGAGGTCTACCGCATCGATCACTACCTGGGCAAGGAAACGGTGCAGAACATCCTGGCGTTCCGCTTCGGCAACGGGATCTTCGAGCCGCTGTGGAACCGGCGCTATGTGAACCATGTGCAGATCACGGCGGCGGAGTCGATCGGCGTTGAGGGCCGCGGCGGGTATTATCAGGAAGCCGGGGCGTTGCGCGACATGATCCAGAATCACCTGCTGCAGGTGATGGCGACTGTCGCGATGGAACCTTCGGCGGTGTTTGAACCCGACGCCGTGCGCGACGAGCGCGCGAAATTGCTGCGGTCCGTGAAGATCGTTACTCCGGAGGAAGTCCCGCAGTATGCGGTGGCGGGGCAGTATCGCGGCTTTCGCGACGAACCGGGCGTGCGGCCGGATTCGCAGACTGAGACGTTCGCGGCGGCCACCTTCTTTGTCGACAACTGGCGCTGGGCGGGCGTGCCGTTCTTTATCCGCACCGGCAAGAAGCTGCCCAAGCGCGCTACCGAGATTGCGATCCAGTTCAACATGCCTCCACTGTCTTTGTTCACGGCGCACGCCACCAGCGAGCCGCAGCCCAGTTTGCTGATCCTGCGCATTCAGCCGGAAGAGGGCATTTCTTTACGGTTTCAGTCGAAACAGCCCGGCAGCGGGATGCGGCTGCGGCCGGTGTCGATGGATTTCAATTACGGCGCCAGTTTCGGCGAGCGGTCGCCATCGGCTTATGAGACGCTGCTGGTGGACGCGCTGACGGGCGACGCCACACTGTACACTCGGCAGGACATGGTGGAGGCGAGTTGGAAGGTGGTCGAGCCCATCCTGAACGACTGGGCGGCGCGGCAGCAGGAGTTCCCCAATTACGATCCCGGGACGTGGGGTCCGGCCAAAGCCGACCACATGTTATTGCGCCTGGGATACCGCTGGAGGAATTCCTAGATGACGGCGGCGGCTGGTGTTCATCCGGAGCAGATTCTGACGGACCTGCGCGAGCTGTGGACCTCTCTGGCGAGGGATCAGGCAGATGGCGGGGGCGTACTGCGGGCGTGCGCGATGACGCTCGCGGTGACCGCGGGGGATGCCTCCGACGCCGAGCTGGTCCGGCGGACCTTGGGTGTGCTGATGCACAGCCATCCGAGCCGGGCCATCATCGTACGCGATGTCGTTGGGGGCGCTGGTGGCACGATTGGAGGCGGAGCCGACGGCCAGGTGGGCAACGGCGCCGGTGCGCCAGGCCCGGGGGCGGCCGTGCAGCAGATGGAGGCGCACATCTTCGCGGAGTGCTGGAAGCCGTTTGGGAGCAATCAGCAGATCTGCTCGGAGGGCATTGAGATCACACCGGGGGCGGGCGCGCCGGGAAATGGCGGGATGGCCGAGGTGGCCCGGTTCATCGTGCCGCTGCGGGCTCCGGATCTGCCTTTTGTGCTGTGGCGGCGGGGCGCGCTGGGACGCGACAACCGGCGTTATGACGCCCTGCTGGCGCTGGCCGACAAGATCATTTTCGACACCTTTGACGCTCCCGACGCCGCCGGCGCGCTTACGTACATGCGGGCTCTGCAGACGGCGGGACGCCGCGTCGGGGATCTGAATTGGACGCGCCTCTCGGGCTGGCGCGAAGTGATCGCGCATCTCTTTGACGATGTAGCGCTCGATCCGGATGCCGTGACCTCGGCGAATGTTTCCTATGGCGGAGGGCGTCTGACGACTTCGGCTCTGTACATTGCGGCTTGGATTCGTTCGGCGTTGCCGGGAGCTCCGGTGATCGTCGACGCCGTGAACGCACCGGCGCGGGAGCCGGGGGGGCTGGTTTCGGTGGAATTCACTTCGGCGTCGGACCGCTTGGCGCTGCGGCGCGCGGAAGGCGATTGCGTGGAGGTGACCGGCGCCGGCCGGAACTACCATTCGGCGCTGCCGCCGGTGAACGTAGAAGAACTGATGCGCGAGGAGCTGGGCTTGCTGGGGCGCGATCCGGTGTACGAGCGCGTGCTGGCGGCATGAGCCGCGCGAGCAGTCAGGTGGAGACCTATCCGGACGCTCACGCGGCTGCATTGGCTTGCGGGCGGCGGATCCTGACGTGGCTGGAACAGGCGATTGCCGAGCGGGGCGCGGCAACGCTGGCGATCTCGGGCGGTTCGTCGCCGCGGCCGATGTTTGAGATGTTCGCTGGCGCGGACTTTCCTTGGAACAGCGTGAACCTGTTCTGGGTGGACGAGCGATGCGTGCCTTGGGACGATCCGCAGAGCAACTACAGGCTGGCTCGGGAGACATGGCTGGCCCCGGCGCGCTTTCCCGAGGGCAACATCCACGCTGTGCAGACCTACGCGCAACCGGAGGAGGCCGCGCGGGGCTACGATGCAGGCATTCGCGCGGCACTGGGACTGAAGCCCGGCGAGTTGCCGCAATTCGACGTGATCCATCGCGGTATGGGGGCCGATGGCCACACTGCCAGCTTGTTTCCGGGATCGCCCTACATCACGGAGCGGGATGCGATTGCGGCGGCGGTTTACTTCGAGCGGCTAGGCCAGTGGCGGGTGACGTTAACCGGAGGGGTACTCGAAGCCGCGCGGCACACTGCGATTCTGGCGACGGGCGCCGACAAAGCGGCGACTCTTGACGCGGTTCTCCACGGCCCTTACGATCCGATGAGGTATCCCGCGCAGATCGCGTCGCGCGAGGGGTCGAGCGCGGTGTGGTTCGTGGACCAGGCCGCTGCGGGCGCGGGTGCTGAAGCACCCGGCCCAGAGGGCACCCCGAGGCTGAAGCCCGCTCCACCGGGCGCGGATTAACTTGCCGCGACTTGCGGAGTCACGTATCCCGCTCCGGCCAATCGCTTTGGCGTTTTGGGCTGCCGGCCGCGAGACTTACTCCGCTTTTTGAGGAAGCGCATCGCGATCAGACCGCTGCCGATCAAGAGCAACGTGGCTCCTTCCGGGGCGTCGGATGGCCCGGAGGACCCGTTAAAATCGAACGCAGTCAACGTGAATGTTCTCGTGCTTCCGCTGCTGTTGAATAACTGGAGACCGGTGATCGGCGCCGTGGCGGAGACTCCAAAGAATGCGCCGCCGGAGCCGAGAGTGATCGACTGTGAATGGGAGCCGTTGCCGTCCGTGAACGAAACAGCCAAGGAGGAGCCCGAGACTCCCGTTACCGTGAACCAGAAATCGTACACGACGTTGGGCAACGACGCTATGAAGCCCCAGTTGTTGTTGTCCGTCAGCGTACCCGAAGAGATCGAGAGTTTGTTGTCGGACTGAAAGAAGTCCTCAATTGTCACTCCCGATTCGCTGTAACCAGTCGAGATCGACAGGTCCGAGGGGTTGAACGTAAGGTTCTGGAAGAAAACGCTGGACGTGGCCGTATTGAAGGCGGTTTGGTCGTTGCCGCCGCAGGAGCCGCTGCAATAAATCGTGGTGCTCGTCGCCCACCCTGGCACGGCCACGGTGGCGAGTACCAGAACGGAAATGAGAATTCTATGAGGGCGCACGGTGGTGCCTCCTTGTTTGCCCGGCGGTCTTCCTTGCGGCCTTCAACGGGCGGGGCTCGCCGGAAGTGCGCTTTTTCGGGACACTGCGCCCGTGGCAGGGCGAGGTCTGGCCTAAATCGTTGTGCCGATTTGGGATGTTTTCGAACTGAAACTAGGTGTGGCGCGTAGGCCGGGCGTCTCTAGGGAAAATGGGTCAGGAGTTTCTGTATTCCTCGAGCGTGGGGAAGATAACTTTGGGTGTGGCCGCTGTTCTAGGCGGACTCTCTGCTCCACGGGCTGATTTTTGGCCTGAGAGGGCCGGCTGAAAGCCGGCTGCGGGCAGAATTGCCCGGCCCACACTACCTTAAGAAAGTGAGTCAGGCGGCCGGCGGCTTGGGCTTGGGAAGCGGGAACTCGCGGGCGGGGCAGACGGACTCGAAACCGTGGGTCTTGTGGGAACCGTCGCAGAAGGGTTTGTTCTCGGAGTGTCCGCAGCGGCACAGGCCGATCTGGGTGCGTCCGATGCGGTCGAACTGCTGGCCTTGGGCGTCGAAGACTTCGAATTCGCCTTCGACGCGAATCGAGCCGTTGTTGTTGATGGTGATCTTGGCGGGCATGGTTGACTCTACCGATGGTAGCAGACCAAGCCTTCAATTCTCCGAAGGCTTCTCAACGTGATCGATGATGAAGACTTCGACTGGGGCTTTCTGCGATTCCATTCTCAACCCTAGCCGCGCGAAGACCTGGAACAGCGTGGGTACGTCGGCGAAGTCCCGACCGTCTTCCGCCTTGGCTCCTTCGGGCGGAGGCGGCAGCGCCTGAAGCGGAGTCCATCCGGAGGTATCGAACTTGTACAGCCCCTTAATTCCGGTTTTGTCGATCAAGGGACGTTGGGTCCAGTTCTCCACGAAACGGACCAGGTCCGACATGCCGGCTGCACGCGCATGGAGTCCACGGCCTTGGCCGCCCATGAATGCATGACAGTCCGCGGCGCTCGATGCGACGAACTGGCCGAAAGACGAATCGGGGCAATCCTTCTCGGGGATATCAGCTTTCTGCAGTTTCGGACCGCCCTTTGCCACCAGGAGCGCGTACACCGGCAGTTCCTTCATCTCGCGGTGAATGGCCAGTTTGAAGCGGTCCGCCAGCAAGGTCTGTAGCATCAGCCTTTGACGGTCCGCACGAGCGTTGCCGGCCAATCCAGGCGGAAACGTTCCCGTCGCGTCAACGTCGTAAATGACCTGGAGCTCTCGCATCACCTCGGGGCCTACCGACACGCGTTGATTCAGGTTGATGGGGAGGTTGTACGCGGCTTCAACGAGTAGCATCAACTGGACGGTGGCTTGAAAGCGCCCGCCGGGAAGCCACTGCGGGTAGCGAAAGTCTTGCCGTTCCGCGTTGGGATGCGGCTTGATCGACGCCACCTCGAAAGCGACACGAGCCGGACTCTGGGCCTGCGCCGCGAGACCCATCGTGAACGTCGCTACCGCGAGCGCGCGTCGCATGGCGCGCTATTTGTGGGTGTGCTCGTCGTGAGTTGCCGCAGCGGCGGCCGTGGCGCCGATCTTGACGCTGGCCGCTACCAGTTTGGGAGCTTCGCCGGTGGCGTCGATCACTACGCGGTCGCCGACCTTGAGATCGGCCGCGGCTACCTTTTGCGTGCCGCGCGCGTAGGTGGTTTTATCGTTAATGGCAACGTCCACGGTTTTGTTGCCGGTGGTGGCTACGGTCACGCTCTGGACGGTCACCTTGGTCACGGTGCCCATGACGTGTTCAAATCCCTCGTGCGCTAACGTGATCGCGGCGGTCAGAGTCAGGGCCAGCGCTAGAGCGACGGCGCGCTTAGTGGTGGTGGTGTTCGGGTGCATGTGGGTTCCCTCCATTTTCTTGGCGCACAACGGACTCGGGCCTGTGCGCCCCATTCAGGAATTCCTCTTCGGCGCGCTCCTCTTCGAGCTCGGCGGGAGTCTTCGGATTCATTTTACTCATCTCTTGGGCCTCGGCGGGGGACACTTCGGGCAGATGGCGGATGAAGCGCACCAGCTTCCAGGAATCCTGGGCGTCGTGCGCGGCGCCGGAGCCCCAGGCGGGCATGCCGGTGAGACGGATGCCGTTCTGGATGATAAAGAACAGTTCGCCGTCGGAGAGTTGCTGGGTGGCGGCGGCGCGCATGTCGGGCGCGCGGGGATACAGGTTGCGGCCCACTTCGGTGTCGCCGCTGCCGTCGTTGGCGTGGCAGCCGGCGCAGTGATCGGCCCAATGGGCTCGGGCTTCGGCTAGCGTTTGCGGGGTGCTGGGGACGGGGTTGGCGGCCGCGCGGGCGTTCTCCGGCACGGCCCAATGGCGCGCTGCGCGGGCTAGAGCGGACTCCAGCGGGGTGGGGGCCTGGCGGGCGCTGAAACCGTTGGCAGCGGTGAGCCGGAAGGTCCACGCCGCGGCGCCTAGGGCAAGGGCGAGGGCGATCGCGATGACGACGATGGGTGCGCGCTTCACAGGTATGATCCACCCCAGTGTACTGGAAGCGCAGGTGGAGTGGCGGGCGTGGCCAGGACAGGGCAGGCGCGCTGGGCACGCGAGCTAGGCGTTGGAATCAGGCAGAAGCAAGAACTCGAAAAATGCCGGGTTTCTGGTATTCTCAGGGCATGTTGGCAAAGCTTATTCCGGTGTTGCTGCTGGTTCTGACTGTGTCGGGCCCTATCCTGCTGAACGCGGCCGCCGCTCCGCCCAAGGTGTTCCCCTTTGCTTACACCCAGGAGGATCTGCCCAACGGACTGCGGCTGATCACGATTCCTACGGATTCGGTGAATCTGGTGAGCCTGTTTATCGTGGTGCAGGCCGGATCGCGCAACGAGGTGGAGCCGGGCAAAACCGGATTCGCCCACCTGTTTGAGCACGTCATGTTCCGGGGTACGGAGAAGTATCCGCCGGCCAAACGCGAGGATCTGCTCAAGCGGGCCGGGGCGGCCAACAATGCCTCCACCTCCGACGATTTTACCGTCTACCACATGACGTTCTCCAAAGAAGACTTGGGGGAGTTGCTGGCCCTGGAAGCGGATCGTTTTCAAAACTTGAAGTACTCGGTGGAAGATTTTAAGACTGAGACCGGCGCGGTGCTGGGTGAATACAACAAGAACAGCTCCGATCCATCCAGCCGGCTCTCGGAGATGTTGCGCGATACGGCCTTCGACCGCCACACCTACAAACACACCACTATGGGCTTCCTGAAAGACGTTCAGGATATGCCCAATCAGTACGACTACAGCCTGCGCTTCTTCGACCGCTACTACCGGCCTGAATACACCACCATCATTCTGGCGGGCGACGTGAACGCGAAACAGACACGGGCGCTGGTGGAGAAGGATTTCGGTGCTTGGAAGCGCGGCAGCTATCATGCCGATATCCCCGTGGAGCCGGCGCAGAAAGGACCGCGCGAGAATCACCTGGATTGGCCCACCGCAACGCTGCCGCAGGTGGCGATTGCGTACAAAGGTCCGGCTTACACGGACCAGACCAAGGAAACGGCGGCGCTGGACGTGCTGGCGACGCTGGCGTTTTCGCAGACCTCGGATTTGTATCAGCAGCTGGTGATCGGGGAGCAAAAAGTGGACACGCTCCGCGCTTCGAGTCCCGGCAACGTCGATCCGGAGCTGTTCACCATTCGGGCGCGGGTGAAGCGTGGGGAGGATCTCACGTATGTGCGCGACCAGATCCTGGCGACGGTGAAACAATTTCAGGAGCGGGCGCCTGCAGCGGCGAAGCTAGAAGCGCTGAAGAAGCGCGAACGTTACTCGTTCACGCTGTCGCTGGATAATCCCGAGAGCGTGGCGCGGACGGTGGCCGAGTATGTGGCGCTGCGGCGGACGCCCGCGACCATCGATCGCTATTACCAGATGCTGGGGCAAGTGACTCCGGAAGACGTGCGGGCGATGGCGCGGAAGTACCTGGTGGAGAGCGGGCGGACCATCGTTACTTTAACTGGCGTCACGCTGACCGGACCGGCGGCCGGGGGTGCGAAGTGAATGTTGAGCACGCACTTGTGCGTGCCACGTCGAGACTCGTCTCGACGCTTGGCGGGGGTGTGGCGGCATACAGGACCGCACGTGTCGGCACGAGTGCCGGCATGGCACGCATGAGTGCGTGCTCCACGGTGACGGTGCTTTTGGTGATTGCGCAAATTGGTATGGGGCAGAATTCAGTGCCTATTAGAGCTGTCGCGCTGCCCGGCACATCGCCGGTGGTTTCTATCCGGCTGGTGTTCACTACGGGAGCCATGGCCGATCCTCCCGGCAAGCCCGGCTTGGCGAATCTAACGGCCGCGATGCTTGCCGGCGGCGGCACGCGGGACTTGACGTACAAACAAATCCTGGACGCATTGTTCCCCATGGCGTCCACCGTTACGGGCCGGGTGGATCAGGAGATGACCACGTTTTCAGGCTCGACGCACGTCGAGAACCTGGATGCCTACTACGCCCTGTTCCGATCCATGCTGCTCGATCCGGGCTGGCGCGAGGACGACTTCAAGCGGCTGAAGGACCAGGCCATCAACAATCTGCGTGTGGCGCTGCGCGGCAACAACGATGAAGAGCTGGGCAAGGAGCAGTTGTATCTGCTGCTGTATCGCGGCACTCCTTATGGGCATTACTCCGGCGGAGCGGCCTCCGCGCTGGAACGGATGACGCTCGACGACGTGAGGCAGTTCTACAAGCAGCATTATGCGCAATCGAACCTGATCGTCGGCGTGGCGGGCGGATATCCGCCGCAGTTTCTGGACCGCGTGAAGAAAGATTTTGGGGCGCTGCCTGCATCGGACGCGGCGGCCGTGGGCGCGGTGCATCCGACGGACGTGGATCACACGCGCTTGCAGATCATCGAAAAGAACACGCGGTCGGTGGCGTATTCGCTGGGCTACCCGATCGATGTGAAACGCGGCGATCCGGACTATCCGGCGCTGCTGGTGGCCCAATCCTATCTGGGCCAGCACCGGATGGGAGGACGGCTGTTCGACCGGATTCGGGAAGTCCGCGGCATCAATTATGGCGACTACGCCTACATCGAGTACTTCCCGCGCGGCATGTTCGCGGTGGAACCGGAGCCGAACATCGCGCGGCGCAGCCAGATTTTCCAGATCTGGATTCGTCCGGCCGAGCCTCCGCAAGCGGCCTTCACGCTGCGCCTAGCGGTGTATGAGCTGAATTGGCTGGTGAAGGAAGGGCTGAGCGAAGAGGAATTCGAGCGCTCGCGGCAGTTCTTGAGCAAGTACGTCAACGTGTTGACTAAGACGAAGCGCGCGGAGCTGGGCTATGCGATCGACAGCCTGTATTACGGCATCCCGGATTACAACAGTTACGTCCGCACGGCGCTGGCCAAGCTCACGCGCGAGCAGGTGAATGCCGCAATCCGGAAGCATCTGCGGGCGGAGCGGCTGCAGATCGTAGCCGTGGCGCCGAATGCCGCGGATCTGAAGAAGCAACTGATCGGGGCCGGGCCGTCGCCGATTCCGTACTCGACGCCTAAGCCGGCGGCGATTCTCGACGAGGACAAGATTGTCGAGCGCTTCGACATCGGGCTACGGGCCGAAGATGTCGAGATCGTGCCGGTGGAACAGATACTCGAGTAGCTCGCGCGGGCAGCGCAAGCCGAAGACCTGCTCCGCAGACTACTTCGCCTCCGGAACGAGCCCCTTCGTGACGTGGCCCTCGTAGAGGTCCTTGTTGTTCTCCTCGCACGAGTACTCCATGATCTCCCAATCCGTGCGCAGGGTCCACGTGCGGACGCTGTCCCACTTCTTGGTGTAGGTCTTGGGATCGTCGACGGTCAAGACGTAGTTGATGTGCCCCAGGTCGGGCCGCGTGTACCGCTCGATGGCGTGCATTTGGTCGCTCATGGGATGGCCGTCGGTGTCGAGCTTGGTTTTCCCGTTGAACGCGATGGTGTCGATCACCAGCGTGTCGCCTTCCCACTTACCCACGGAGTTGCCGAACCAGGTAGCCTCGGGGTCCTTGGGATGCGGGCGTCCGTCGATGGGCGTGACGTGGAACCAACTGTTCTGCTCGAACATGAAGGCGATGTATTTGTCGTTCTGAATGATCTGCGCGGGGTGCGGTCCGCCTACCGAGCGAAACAATCCGAACGGCAGGCAGCTTCCGGCGTAATCGCCCTTGGAGGCGTCATAGGCGTCCCACTGCTGCTTGCCCCAAGCGGTGTACGGGAGCTCGCCCGCGCCCTTGCAGCATGGCATGTCCTTGGTGACGTCGGCCATGCGCGGGGTCTGCCACACGCCGCTGAAATCGGGATGCCCGTTGGCCAGACGTGGCGCGGGGCCCTTGGGCGGCTCGTACTTCTTCTGTTGCCCAGCAGCCGTTTGGTTGAATAGCGGTACGGCCAAAAGCGCAACCGCCGCCAACATCGAGCTAATCAAACGAATCTTCATGATGTGAACCTCCACGCCCACCTGTACAAAACACCGACGTTCTAATTTATCGTTGCTGCGCGCAAGTGTCAAGGAAGGGTACCCTTCCCGGGCGGCGGGCGCACCTGAGGGGTGCTGAAGATGGATGGTTCTCCGTAAGGCGGTCATAGGCAAAGAATCTTTCCGTGAGGCTACCTCACGCGAGTCTCCGAGCTCCACGGTTAAGCGTAGACGCCAACGTACTACGCGTTTAATGCCCGTACTGAGGAGAACTTACTCGGTAAACGTTGCTTCGGTCATTCGAAATTTCTCTTCAGACGAAGTTGCGCGTGCGTCGCAAGAAGCCTTCACGCCGCCGTTTTGAGCGACTTGCTGGTCCGGCCCTGTGAAAATCTCGATTGGCGAGACGCCTGCTTCTAAGCTGCGAATCGGATCATTGGGAGAGGGAGTGGAGCGGCCGCAACGCTCCCCTTAACCGCGTTGGTTAAGGTGGCGGCGCGGTGGTGTGGAGCAGATCTTTTCAGTAAAAGATGACGACCCCCGTTGTGGGCGAGGGCCGTCACTCGGATACCAAGGTTAGGTTGGTACCCTACACTACACTTCCATCCTAACCTACTACCTACCCGAGTTTTGCAATTTACCCACCAGTAGTACGGCGAAGCGAACGCGCTCAGCGCGAACCACCAGAGGAAGCATATGTACGATGAAATGCGTTACCAGAAATGTCCTCCAGGGCAACGGACCTTGGGCAACACTTGCGACAGCAAAGAGCGATTCCCTCAACTCCCCAGGGAAGGACTGTTCCCAAAGGCGGTTTTGAAATTCCTCCGAGCCCGACGGGGATCGACGTTGCTGGCTGCGATGGTATTGGCAGGGGGATCTTGTCTCGCTCAAAAGGATCCCGGCGTCAGGGGTGGCGTCGCGGGCGCGGGCGGCACCTTCCACCCCATCGACAACAGCAATGCCGCGGCGAATCAGGCCGATCAGGATTTCTTCCTGCAGACCTTGGAACGTTTCCAGGAAGTTAATTCAGTGTCCGGAACGGTTGAGCCCGGCAACGGTCTCGGGCCGGCGTTCAACCTCAATAGCTGTGGGGCGTGCCACGTTCAGCCGGCCATCGGCGGCTCCAGTCCAGCGGTCAATCCCCAGGTGAAAAACAAGGACGGCAGCGCCTTCGCTCACTTGGATGGAGCATCCAATCCCGCGGATACTACGCATTTTTTGAGCGCGAACGGTCCCATCCGCGAGGTTCGCTTTATTCTGAATCCCGACGGTTCGCTGGACGGCGGGGTGCACGATATCTTCTCCATCGCCGGACGCACGGACGCTCCCGGCTGCACCCTGCAGCAGCCGAATTTCGACCAGGAGATCACCAACCACAACGCCATCTTCCGCATTCCCATCGCCGTGTTCGGCGACGGCCTGGTGGAAATGGTCTCGGACGCGTTTCTGCGGGACAACCTGGCCAGCACGGCGACAAAAAGGGCGGCGCTGGGCATCGGCGGCAGATTCAACACCAACGGGAACGACGGCACCATCACCCGTTTCGGCTGGAAGGCGCAGAACAAGTCGCTGCTGTTGTTTGCCGGTGAAGCCTACAACGTCGAGCAGGGCGTGACAAACAACCTGTTCCAAAGCGACCGCTTCCCCCAGGGCACGTCCGATGCGACCGTGACTGCTTGCACGTTCAACACCTCGCCTGAAGATACCGTCAACACCATCAACTCGCAGGCGAACACCATTGTCGGCGGCGTCTCCAAGGCGAACCCCAACCTGAACAAGCCGGTCGGCACGGCTTCGGAAATGGCGTCAGACATGTCCAACTTCGCCGCCTTTATGCAGTTGCTTGCGCCTCCCACCGCGGTCACTACCACGGCCTCCCAACTCAATGGACTGGCCCTGTTCAAGCAGATCGGCTGCGCGCTCTGCCACTCGCAGACTTTGACGACCAACCAGTTGAACGGCGTCGGAGGGAACGGCAACAACACGCTCTTCGCCGCCCTGGGAGGTGTTTCCTTCCAGCCGTTCTCGGACTTCGCCATCCACCATATGGGCTCGACGCTGGCGGACGGAGTCAACCAGGGCGCCGCCGGTCCCGACGAGTTCCGCACCGCTCCTCTGTGGGGCCTGGGCCAGCGGATCTTCTTCTTGCATGACGGCCGGACCAGCGACCTGCTCGAGACGATCAACGCGCACTCCAGCTCGAACGATTGCGTCATAACCGCAAGTTACGAGCAGTTCGTCAGGGAGCCTGGAGAGAACTTCTATCAGCCCTTCTCGCAAAGTACGGTCTGCGGGAGCGAAGCAAACCAAGTCATAGAAGCCTTCAGCGATTTGAGCGCAACTCAGAAGCAGGACCTCCTGAATTTCCTGCGCTCGCTGTAGCGTCCTGACACTCACTCGAACGCGGAGGGATGGAAACATTCCTCCGCGATTTTCACTACCAATGGCCATCCGCTGCTGGATCTTCGCGCTCGCTTCTCCGGCGATCGTTTTGTGCGCCGAGCCTCGTAACTTCTGCCAGCCGCCGCCGGAGGTCGAAAAGGCATTCCAACAAGCGGCCGCCGCTTCCGCCGCCATCACCGATCCTTTCGCGGCGCTGGACAGGGCCGCTCCCTTCCAGGCAGTGCGCGATCGGTATCCGGATAACCTCTTTGCTCACGAGCGCTACGAGGACGCGATCCACGAGAACGGGATCGAAGGCCACCTGCGACTTCTTGCCAGGCAGTACGCCGAATTGGAGTCGCAGCACGCGGGCGATCCGATGTATCGCTACCTCTCGCTGCGAGCCACGGTAGGCCGCAGCACGGCCGCCGCGATCGCTGGCTTACATGAGCTGCTCGCGAAGAATCCCGGCTTTGCGCCGGCCCATCGGACGCTGGGCGAGATCTACGGCACCGAGGCTTTTCGCCAGCCGGAACAAGAGGACATCGAGAAGGAGACGTTTCTGGCCCTCTGTCCCGGCGGTTCGCTCACGCGCCGCCCTCCTGCCGTGCCCGGGCCGAGTCGCTTGATCGACGAGGCCGCGCGCCTGCTGGACCAAAACGGCGAAACGGATCGCATCATTGCCATGACGATCCAGGGCCTGAAGGAATTCGAATGGAGAAGCCAGCGGATCCGGGCATTCGACTGGTACAGCCGCGACTACAAGCTCCAGGACGCGCGCGATCTTCGGGCCCGATACTGGCAAGCTTGGCCCGTCCAGGTGCGGGCCTATCAGAAAGCCGGGCGGGTAGAAGAGGCCAATACGGTTCTGGCGTCGATGGAGCTGCGCGCAAAGGCCCTGCGCAATCAACCTGGCTCCGCAGACTGGGACGCTCTGGAGGTGCTGGTGCAGCTGTATACGGAGGTCCACCAAGCCGAGCGCGCGGCCGGGAAATTTAGGGAACTCGAGCAGCTCCTTGGTGAAACTCAGGGCCCGGATCAGAGAACACTCCGTGCCGCGCGACTCGAGCGGCTGAGAAGCTTAGTTAATGAAGATCCGGCCAGTCGCGGCGGGACGCACTAGTGTCCGAGTTAGAAGTTCCTCACAAATCCTAGACTTTTGGATCTCGCCAAGGCGCTAAGGCGCTAAGAATGAAAAAACCCTTAGGTTCCTTTGCGCCTCGGCGTCTTAGACCATTTTCTGAGTATTTATAGACCATAGCCGCAGTGGCGAAAATGGGCTGTTGCGTGTTCTGAATTCACCGCAGTAAGGGCCGCGGCCACGGCATGCTCCAGCAATTCCAGTTGGCGGATCTTCCAAGCTCG
>DATNJC010000177.1:0-47530 GCA_035604115.1 Bryobacteraceae bacterium
CAAATTCCAGTTCCAAGCGGTCCTGGAGCACGAATCGGCCGGCCACGGCCGTCAACCACGGCCAGCCCCCCGCGAAATTCGCATTACCCAGCCACTCAGCTTTCAAGCCCTTCACGCGTTACTCGGACAGGCTCCTAGGGAGAAATCTCTTCGAGCACGCGTTCCCGGGTTTCGGTGGCAAACAAAGTTGCCGCGACGGCTCCCGCCAGCGAGACCAACCCGAACATCAGGAATACCGCGCCCAGATCGAAATGCGTGAGCAGGAGGCCTACCAACACTGGGCCCACCGCGGAACCCGCGCGCAACCATGCGGTGGCGATACTGCTGCCCAAGGCGCGCAATCGGGTGGGGTAGATTTCCGGCGTGTACAAATAGCAAGCCACTGAATTGGACGCTACGAACACATAGCTGAGGGAGGCGCACACCATCACTTGAATTGCACTCAGCGACCCGGCGGCACGCAGCGCCAGGATCGGAAGCGCGGCCAGGGGGAGCGCGCCGAGGAAGAACGCCCATGCGAACCAGGTTCGGCGGCCAATGCGGTCGATCGTGAACGCTACCAGCAAATCGCCCAGCAATCCGGCGAGGTTGGTCGCCAATCCGAATCGCAGCGCCGTCGCTATGTCGAGTTTGAACACGGTGCGATAGATGGTCGGCAACCAGGTGGTCAGGCCGTAGCTCACGAAATAGCAGCAGAACCACAGCGCCCAGACGGTGAGCGTGCGGCGCAGGTAGGTGGGGCTGAACAGTTCGGGCCAGTGGGTGCTGGGCTCGGGCGCTGCCGGCGTGGTGAAAGGTCGCGTGGTGAAGGGTGCGGGCGGTTCGATGCGGATTCCGCGCTGCTGTGCGTAGTCTTCCATTTCGCCAACGACGCGATCGGCTTCGGCCAACCGTCCCTTGCTTACCAGCCAGCGCGGCGATTCCGGAAGGATGCGGCGCAGGGCGAGGGCCAAGAAGGCGGGCAGCGCTCCTAAGATGAACATCGACTGCCAGCCGATGCGAGGCACTGCCCAGTAGCCAACCAATCCGGCTGAGGTGAGGCCCATTCCGAAAACGATTTCGTAGAGCAAGAAAAATCGGCCGCGGCCGCGGGCTTTCGAAATCTCGTTGATGTATGCGGCGGCGACGGGCACTTCGCCGCCGATGCCGATTCCCTGAATCGTCCGGCAGACGAACAGCGAAGTGTAGTTCCAGGCGAACGCACACGCCAGGCTCATGCACGCGAACACTGCGATGCTGTAGACCATGGCGCGCAGGCGGCCGAATTTTTCGGCGGCCCAGCCGAACAGGAACGCGCCCGCGAGCTGGCCCGCGAAACCGGTGGAGATCAGCAATCCGACGCGGCTCGGGCTGAGATGCCACTGCCCGGCGAGAACCGGCAGAACCACGGAGATCGCGAGCACATCGAAGGCGTCGAAAAACGTCGCCGCCCCGACGATCATCCGCGCCCGGACGTGCCAGGAGGTGATCGGCAGCCGCTCCAGCCGCGCGATAATGCTGTGCGCGGACAGGCCGGCTGGCTCAGGTTTAATCATGCTGCGAAGATCATATACTATAGCAGGCGGTACGGATGATGGACCTCGCACACCGATATTACACGGCTATGGTGTTGCCCTTCGATGCCCACGGACGCGTGGATGAAGGGGCTTATCGCGAGCTGGTCCAGTACTTCCTGCAAGAGCGATTCGGGTCCGTGGGCGGGCTCATCGCCAATCCCGAAGCGGGCGAGATTTACTATCTGACGCGCGAGGAGAAGCGCCGCATCGCGGAAATCGCTGTACGCGAAGTTAGTGGCAAGATGCCGGTCTTCGGCGGCGTGTTCGATCTGACCACCGAAGGTTGCGTCGCGTGCGCGATTGACGCTAAAGATGCGGGCGTGGACGGCCTGTTTCTTCTTCCGCCCGCCGGTTGCATCGATCTGGTCGGCATGTGGAACGCCGAGCGGTACCCCGAATATTGGCTGGATCAGATCCGCGCGATCGACGATGCCGCCGATCTTCCGATCATCACGCATCCGGTGGGCGCGCCGACGCCCCAATGGGGGCTGGGAATTCCGGGTGATGCCGCGCGGCTGATCTGCGGGCGGGTTCCCAACATTATCGGTTGGAAAATGATTTATAACTACGACGGTCAGCGGAAAATGTGGAAGATTCTGCGCTCACTGGAGCGTCCGGTTTCGATCCTGGCTGCCGGGGGCGGGCTGTTTCACGAATTTCTGGCGCACGATGTTTTGGATGGCTCGGCCTCGGGTTCGTGGAATTACGCGCTCGAACCGATGCTCGATCACATCGAGGCGTGGCGTCGCGACGATGTGCGCGCGGCCCGGCGGATCTGGGCGGAAGGCGGGTTGCGCGATTTGCACGAATACATTTATTCGGATTATTCGCGGCTGCACTTGCGCTACAAGATCGCGGCGTGGTTGCGGGGACTGATTCCGAGTTGCCGCACGCGTCCGCCGATGCCGGTTCCGAAGCCGGAAGAGATCGAGACGCTAACGCGGCTTCTGGAGGCGGCGCAGATCCCGGTGATTCAGGCTAAGGCGGTATGATGCGCGCGGCTGTGTTCGCGATCCTTATTACTGCGTCCGCGCGGGAGGCTGGGTCGAAATGAGTTATTCGCGCAGGAATTTCCTCAAGGCGGCCGGATCGGGCGTGGTATTGACGGCGGTCGGAGGCGACGTTGTGTTTCGTGCGTCGGCCGCTCCTTCCGCGCTTCCTGCGCCGATGACGAAGGAGAAGGCGACGTTCATCGTCAACGGGAAACTTCACGTCGCGGAGTATGAAGCGCGCACCACCTTGTGGGAAGTGATTGCAATGAAGCTTGGCCTGACCGGCACCAACAGAAGCTGCAATCGCGCCAGTTGCGGCGCCTGCAGCGTGCTGGTGGATGGAACGCCCGTCTATTCATGTCACACTCTCGCGACCGAGGCGGCGGGGAAGAAGATTCTCACGATTGAAGGAGTGGGTGACGAGAAGAATTTGCATCCGCTGCAGAGGATCGGCCACACGCATGTGGCCGCGGACTGCGGATTCTGTACGGCGGGGTGGATCGTCACTGCCAAAGCTCTGCTGGAGAAGAACGCCGATCCTTCCGTGGATCAAGTGAAGGCGGCGCTGGCGGGACACATTTGCAGGTGCGCGGCTTACCCGGCGATCATTCGCACGGTCCGGGATTCCGCGGCGGTGCTGCGCGGGGACACAAAAACGATCGACGCTTCGCCGGATTCGATTCTGCAGATCAAGCAACCGATGGTCCGGGATTACTCCACCAGCGGGGGGCATTTGCCCGGCGACAGTCTGGTGGAAGGCGCGCGGAAGACCGTGACCAAGAAGTGGCAGGGTTACCCTCCAGAGAATCTCAACGTGTTGGGGAAGGCGATGCCGGCTCTTCCGGAGGTCTCTGTCCCGAGGTTCACCGGCCGCGCGCTTTACGCCAGCCGAGTCTGGTTTCCGGACATGCTGTACGCAAAGTTTCTCACCTGCCCGCATCCTCATGCGCGGATCAAGAATCTGAATGTCGCCGCGGCGGAGAAGATGCCCGGCGTGGCTTACGTGCTCACGTATCAGAACGTTCCGAAGCTGCAGGGTCCGAGGCCGATCGGATTCAGGGTTGTGCCCGAGGCGCTTCCTCAGGAGCTGAACCTGCAAGGGGAGGTGGTGGCGATCGTTGCCGCAGAGACTGAGGATCTCGCGCAGGATGCGGTGGACGCGATTCAAGTGGAGTACGAAGTCTTGCCGTTCGCGTCCACACTTAGAGATGCGATGGCGGCGGATGCGCCGGATCTTCGGGGAGGAAAAGGAAATCTGTTGCGGCCGCCGAACGCTCCAAAAGAGTTTCCAAACGCGACATGGGCGGATCAACAGGGCGACCTCGAAAAGGGATTCGCGGAAGCGGATGTGATCAAGGAGTTCACGTATCAGTTCGCGGGTGGCGTCTCGGTGCCGATGCAGCCCAGCGGTAGCGTGGCCAAGTGGGACGGCGACAAGCTCACGTTCTGGGGCATGGGGCAGGGAATTTATCCCGTGCGGGCTGGTCTGGCCGCGGCGCTGCGGATCGATGCGTCGAAAATCAGATTCATCAATAAATACAATGGTTCCACGTTCGGCTCGGGGAGATTGGCGGCGGAGAGATTTTATCCCTTGATCGCGCACTTGGCGAAAGTGACGGGCAAGCCGGTCAAGGTGATGCTGCCTAAGGACCAGGAGCTGGCGCAGCTCCAGATCAAGCCGGAGACCATCACGAAATTCAAAGTCGGCGCCACAAAGGATGGCCGCATCGTTGCGCTCCAGCATGAGGTTTACGTGAGCGTAGGCGATTTGGAATCCGGCGGGCACGCTTCAAGTCCCGGAAACGCCGCGAATCAGTTCGAGCTGTATACCTCGTTGGTTCCCAACTGGAGAACCCTGTGGAGCGCATATCGAACCAACGCGCCGCGGCCGGGGCCGTCGCGAAGCTACTACCAGCAGGAGACCAAGTGGTCCTGGGAAAGCATGATGGATGAGATGGCGGAAGCCGTCGGCAAGGATCCGGTCGAGTTCCGGCTGATGCACATCACTCGGCCTAAGGTCGGCGACACGCGCTATCCCTACGATTCGTTTCCGTCGGTGGAGGTTCTGTCGGAGGGGGCCAAAGCCTTCGGATGGGAGAAGAGGAATCCAGCGGCGGGCGGAATGCCCGGAAGATTTAAGCGCGGGTTCGGCGTGGGCATGTCGCAGCATCACGGCGGGCTGATGGGCTACCACGAAGGCGAGGAAGCCTTCGCGGCGCTTTCGACGGCGCGGGGCGCGGCGGTGTTCGGCACCGAACTGGAGTTGGGCGCCGACGGTTACGTGACCATGAAGGTCGCTCTGCCCGACAGCGGATCGAACGCCGCTACCGCGCTCGCGCATCTGGTCGCGGAAATGTTGGGTTTTACAACCCGGGATAAAATCCGGCTGCTGTGGGGCGACACGGACATCGCTCCATCCAGCGATGAGTGGTTCGGAGGCAGGACCATTACCTTGCAAGGCGCGGCGATCTGCAGCGCCGCGGACAAGCTCAGAAAAGATTTGCTCAATCGAGCGGCAAGCCTTTTGAAAGTAGATGCGGCGAAGCTTCAGATGCGCGATGGGGTCCTCGCTTCAACCGAGGATTCCAAGAAGAGCGTTACCTTCGTTGCGCTGGTCAAGGCTAATCGTGGTGTGATCCGGCAAACCGGCCGTGGGGTTGCCGGTGGCGAACGAGGAGGTTCGAACAAGGGCGTCGGGGCTTGCTTCGTTGAGGTTGAGGTGGATACCTGGACCGGCGATTGGCGCTTTCTCAGGGCCGTGTATCCGCACGACACAGGACTGGTCATCAATCCGCTGGTTGCCGAGGCCGATATGGTCGGATCGTTGGTCGAGAGCACTCAGCTTGCGACCGATGCCATTCCGTGGGACCGGGAGTTTCCCGGGACGCGGCATTACAGCGTCGGCTATTTGTCGTACCGGCTTCCAACCATCATGGACGTTCCCAAGCAAACACAACTGTACATCGACAGCTTGGAGCCTCGCTGGTTTTACGGCGTGAAGAGTTTCAGCGAGACGAGTATCGGCGCCGTGCCGGGCGTCATCGCGAATGCCATCTACAACGCCTGCGGCGTAAGGATCAGAGAGCATCCAATCACTCGAGAGAAGATCATGGAGGGCTTGAAAGCGCAACGGGGGCGGGCGTGAAGAACATCCCCATACAAATCCTGCCGCAGCACGGAATGGAAGCCGGCGCGCACTGATGCAACGCATCGACGGCCTCCTGTTCGAGCCCGTGGGATGCCTTGCCGAGTTCCCATCGGAGCCATTTCATGAAATCGCCGTGCGCTGCTTCGGCATGAGCCGCGGAAAGAAGCCGAGTCGATCCGCAAGCCGGTCCTATTGGCATCTGCTCAACCTCATGCAGGCGGCAGGCGAGAAGCTGGATGATTCGGAGAATGCCCTGATCGAGGCTCTCGAACTTGAAGCGGTGGATGGCACGACTGCCTATGAAGATGTCCTGCCGGCGCTCTCTGAGCTGAAGGCGATGGGAATCCAGCTGCTCATCGCATCTTCACTCTCGCGCGCCGCCACCACGCGTTTTCTGGAAAAGTGCTCGATCGACGAATTCTTCTCGGCAGTCTGGAACAGAGATAACGCGGGTGGTATTAAAGCCGCGCCCCTGGCACGAGCTATCGGCGGCGCCGCTCTCCCAGCAGAGCGGACCGCGTTTCTCACGGACACGGCGGAGGGCCTGAAGGTGGCGGAATTTGTCGGAGTCAATTCCATCTTGATGATGAATGATCCCGACGAAGCGAAACGGCTGGCAACGCGCGATCCGGCCGGAGGGATTGTGTCCCTGCATGAACTGCCTGATTTTGTACGGTTCGTCGCAGCGAAAAACGCCCGGTCCTAGGGTTACGATGCGCCGGATGCGCTCGTGATACATTCGATTCATGCGTAGCCTGAGTTTCTTGCCGGCGGCATTGCTGCTGTGCCGTTTGATCCAGGCGCAGACCGGGAGCGGCGCGCCGGATCGCGACGGCGTCATTTATGTTCTGCAGCGCGGCGACAAGGCAGACCCGGTGATCGCCGTGGACCACGATGGCCGCATCCTGCGTTCCTGGGGCAAAGGGATGTACACGGTTCCCCACAGCATCCGGATCGATCCCGCAGGGAACATATGGACGGTGGACGCTGGCAGCTCGGTGGTGTTGAAGTTTTCCCCGGAGGGCAAAAAGCTGCAAGAAATCGCCGTGGGGGAAGTGGCTCCGGCCGATAAGTGCGCCTTCCCGACGCTTTGCGGCACGACGGATATCAGCTTCGGACCTTCGGGGAGATTGTTTATTTCCGACGGTTACGGCAATGCGCGCATTCTCGAATACACGTCCGCCGGAAAACGCGTGAAGGTGTGGGGCAACGCGGGAAGCGGTCCGGGGCAATTTCAGATTCCGCACGGGATCGCGAACGACGGGAAGACTTTGTATGTCGCCGATCGCGGGAATGCGCGCATTCAGCGCTTCGACCTGGACGGCCGCTACTTGGGCGAGTGGACGCACCTCGGCCGGCCGTTTGCTCTCAAGATGATTGGCGGAGCGCTGTGGGTCGCGATGATGACTGTCGCACCAGCGGGCGAGAGATCAACGCCATGGATATTGAAAGTCGACCCATCGAGCGGCAAAGTGCTGGGACAAGTGGAGTCGCCTGGTCCACACTCCATCGACCCGAACGAAGCCGAAGAGCTGTTCGCCGGTGGTTGCTGCGGGGGATCGAATCCTATTGGAGTCTCCTGGTTTCGCCGCGCCCGCTGAAACATCATGCGCCGCCGGGATTTCTTGCCGATCGCTGCCACGTCCCTCTGTTGGGTCTCGTCTCAACTGAGGGCTCAGGGGAAGGCGCGCCTGAAACAAGGCGTCACGCGCGGCGTGTTCGCTCGTGAGATGAGCCTGGACGATTGTTGCCGCCAGGCGGCCAGACTGGGGATCAAAGGGTTCGATTTAATTGGGCCCTCGGACTGGCCTCTATAAAAACAGTACGGCTTGGTACCTTCGATGTACCCGCCTGGGCCCGGCGGCAGCATTCCTGACGCGCTAAATCGCACGGAGAATCACGCAAGACTGGAGAAATCCCTGCGGGCTGCGATCGACGAGGCCGCCGCGAATGGGGTTCCGAACATCATCACGTTCTCGGGCAACCGCAACGGCATGGACGACCGCGTCGGCGCGGATCACTGTGTTCTGTTCCTCGACAAAATCAAAGCCCAGGCCGAAGACACGGGCGTCACCATCTGCATGGAGTTGCTGAACAGCAAGGTGAATCACAAGGATTATATGTTCGACCACCTGGCTTGGGGTGTGGAGGTGATGAAACGGGTCAATTCTCCGCGGGTAAAGATTCTCTTCGATATTTACCATGCGCAGATCATGGATGGCGACATCGTCCACAATATTCGCGAGAATATTCGGTGGATCGGGCATTTTCATACCGGAGGAAATCCAGGCCGCCATGAGATCGACGATACGCAGGAGCTGAACTACCAGTTCGTCGCTCGGGCCATCGCCGATTTGGGTTTCGACGGTTTCATTTCCCACGAGTATTCGCCATCGGCAGGACACGAACCTATCTTGGAGCTCGAGAAAGCCATCGAGATCTGTTCGGTGTAACCGGCAGCTTCGCGCGAGCGGAAACTGCGAAGTTACTTCACAACGTCCACGCCGGGCCGCGGCACTTCGTACGGAGCCCCTTCGCCAGGACCGGAAGATCCGAGAAAGAGCTGCTGCCCACTCGGCAACTTGAGGTCCCTGCCGTTGGCCCGGTGCGATCCGTCCTTCGACTGGTACCCGTCGACGATAATCTTTTGCCCCACCTTGAGCGTGTCCTTGGTGATGCCTCGCCGCAGCAGGATATTCGGGCTCCCCGCCTCGATGGCCCAATTCTCAACCTTGCCATCGGGTGTTTTCACGTCGACGTAGATCCAACTGTGAGGATTGATCAACTGGACCTTCGTGACGGTGGCGTCCTCAAACCGAACCGGCTTCTTGTCGTCGAATTCCGCCGCAAAGGCATGGTGCGCCTGCATCGGCGAAACGGAAAAAAGCACAGCACCGGCTACGAGAACGGCTCCAACGGTTAGATTAGCTCGCATAATAATGACCTCCAAAATATTCATCATCTCACAACCTGCGAACACACTTCATTTCGCCGGCGGCGGATTCCCCGACACATAGCGTTCAAAGACCGCTTCGCCCGGCGGGATTTTGCGCGTAATGTCAACGTCCATGGTGTTGCCGGACCAGTGCTTGACCAACTGCTCTTTGCGCAGATGCCCATACAAAGTTTCTTCAACCATCTCGACGCACCGGAACTCCATGAGCTGGGCATTCGGCTCCAACCGGCGATAGAGCGGCATGCTGATCTTCCAGGGGCGCGTGAATACCTGCGGATCTTCAATCGTGGCTTCGTAGCGGATAGCGTCGCGGCCCAGGGGCGTGTACCGCTCGACCACGTGCAACGCGTCACTATGGAAATTCCCGGCCCGGTCGAACCAAGTCGCATCGGTGAAATCGATCACGTCGACGACCAGCGTATCGCCCTCCCACCGGCCCGTCGAGTATCCCATGTACGCTACGTTCGGATACGGATCCATCTTCGTCAGGTGGATGGTGCGCTGAGCGTTCGCGTATTCGAACATCATCTGGATGTTCTTCGTGCTCTCGATAATCTGAAACGGATGCGGCATATACATGGCGCGAGGAATCCCAGGCTGGAAGCACTTGATTTCGGGGTCGCGGTCCATCCAATGTTCCAGGTTCTCTTTCTTCCTGGCCGCGGCCCACGGCTGGTAAGGAATCTCATTGCCTTCCACGATGCCGAGACCCCCGGGAACCCAGCCGAGAGAGCCCAGTCCGAGCACCGGCGCCGCCAGCACCACAGAGCCGGGAGTGAAGCCGGGTTGGCCCACCATCGGACGCGCTTCGTGCGTCAGAAGGTCCCAATTCGCGGTGTTGTTGGCTTCCCAAATCCCACTGAAGTCGGGCTTGCCGGCGATGCGTGCCAGACCGTCCTGACCGGCGGCCGGCGCCGCGCTAGCGTGGCGACCCGCGACGAAAACAACACCCGCGACGGCGGCCATCGAAACCGCGACAGCCCAGCCTTTACCTAAGAACCGCATGTGCGAGACCTCTCTCCTCCGATCCTGCATGCTGCCGCAAGGACCGTCCAAACCCTGCCCCACGCACCGGCCGCGACTGCCAAGGCGCGGTACGGAAGCCGTGCCGGCGTCACCGAACTCGCCGCAGTATCAGTACATTTATATACAGGCGACCGCGGCGATGTCAACGCAGGCGTACCCGTTGATCCTCGCCACGTTCGCGCAGTAGACTCAATACGACCATGCGAAAGCAACTTCCGTGGGCTCTCCTCGCGATTCTCGGCAACGCCGCGTACGCGCAATGGCTGAACTATCCCACGCCCGGCATTCCCCGGACGCGTGACGGTAAACCCAACCTCGCTGCCCGGGCGCCCCGGGCCTCCAACGGCAAACCGGATCTGTCCGGCGTATGGCGCGTGGAAGCCACGCCCCTGGAAGAACAGAAACGCCTGTTTGGCAACGACATCGAAAAACTGACGGTGCCCGGCATGGAGCGGGATAAAGTCTCCAAGTATGCCTTCAACATTCTTCTGGACTTCAAGCCCGAAGATTCGCCGATGCGCCCCGAAGCGGCTGCTTTGCTCCGCCAGCGCCAAGCCCAGCCGGACGCGCGTCCTTCAACCCACTGCCTGCCCGCCGGAATCCCGTCAGCCACTCTGTTCGCTGAAGTGCAGAAGATCGTCCAGACTCCGGGATTAATTGTGATGATGCTCGAGCTCGATAACGCGCACCGCCAGATCTACACCGATGGGCGCAAGCTCCCGGCAGATCCGGAGCCGTTGTGGCTGGGCTACTCGGTGGGGAAATGGGAGGGAGACACTCTGGTGGTCGAGTCCACGGGATTCAATGACAAGACTTGGCTGGACGGCATGGGCCACCCGCATAGCGAAGCCATGCGCGTCGTGGAGCGCTACCGGCGGCGCGATTTCGGGCACCTGGACGTGGAAATCACGATTGACGATCCCAAGATGTACACCCAGCCATTCACGATCAAGGTCACCCACCTGCTTCAGGCGGATTCGGACATTTTGGAGTACTTCTGCGCTGAAAACGAGAAAGACAGCCTCCACATGGTGACGAAGTAAACTCGACGAAGTAACTCCTGCTTTCGGTGTTCGGAACTTCCTACTCCACGAGACCTCACTCCTCGTCTTGCTGCGCCGCGAGCGCCGTCACCACGCTCAGATCCTCGAGCGTCGTCACATCCCCCGTCACCGAGTGGCTGGTCACGATCTCCCGCCGCCGCCGCCGCATGATTTTCCCGCTCCGGTCTTCGGCAGCGCGTCGCGCCGCCTTTGTCAAAGCCCATCCCTTAGCGGCCCAACCCGGCGCCCGTCATAATGGAGTAGAGTTCATTATGCTGGATTGGACCACCTGCCAGGCCGTCGAACGGCACCCCCATAAAGTCAGCGGCGCGTGGATCTTCCGAGGAACTCGCGTACCGGTTTCCGCCCTCTTCTCGAATCTTGAGGGCGGCGCCACCGTTGACGAATTCCTGGAGTGGTTCCCCGGTGTATCGCGCGAGCAGGTGAACATGGTATTGGAGCACGCCTCCCGCAGCTTGAGCGATCCGGTTCCGGCGTGACACGCGCCCAAATGCGGATTCTCCTCGACCACAATGTCCTTAGCGGCGGCGTCCTGCTCAAACGTAAGAGCGCCTGACGGGCGACTGACGGTATGCTGGGTTAGTGCCGCTCAAAGTTCGCGAGGTCATCAAGCTTCTCGAACGGAACAACTGGCGTCACGTGCGAACCTCGGGCGATCATCGGATCTTTCAAAACCCAAGCGGCCTGATCACCGTAGTGTCGGGTAAAGAAGGCGACGATGTCCGGCCAGGCACGTATCGAGCGATCTTGAGGCAAACTGGTATCAAGGAACCGGAACGATGACCCGCAAATATTCCCTCGTGATCGAAGGCAGTGCCGATAGCTACAGCGCGTACGTGCCGGAGCTACCCACGATCCTTGTAACGGGCCGGTCCCTGGAGGAGCTGACGGCCCGGGCATCCGAGGCAATTCGAATTTATTGGGAGACCGTGAGCGCCGACCGGTCCCCGTCATCCACGATTCGCGAGATCGAGGTGGAACTGCCCGCGTAAGATTACGGGATGGGAACGATTCGCAGAGGAAAGAGGTACGACTGCTCCGATGGCACTGAACATCAATCATCATGCCGCCGCGTATGGGCTTTTTCACCTTGCGTATGCGGTGCTTGACGGTCGCGTCAGACATTCTCTCTTCTTACTGCGAAAATCGCGGGACGCGACTATCAAACCCGAAGGATTTCAACGCGGGCTGTTTGGAAAACGACTGGAAGAGCTCAGGGACGAGCTGGAACGTTTCCGAGATAACACGTCGCTTAGGAACGCGTGCGAGCACCAAGATGTCGAGGAGGAGATTCAAAGAATGGAGGGCGCATGCGGGCTTGCCAGAGAGGTTGCCGCCTGGCGAAACGACCGGATTCATCCGCCACAAATCCGAATCGTTGAGGATCAGCATGTTTTCGTGCTGTGCAATGAGAAAGGCGGCCCTCTGCCAATGGACTACTCCGAGTGCGAAGCGAAAATACGCCAGGCGGTGCACGCCAACACCGAGATGCAGGTGAACGTTGAACGTCTCATGCGTAACCAAGACTGGTGGGATAGAAATTTTGCCGATATATTCCCCGACGTGCAAGATGAGCCACTCGATCAGGTCTGAGAGTGCTGCGAAAACATCAAAATGGGGAAGAGTAGCCCCGTCCAAAAAAACCACCTCTGCCAGTAGAATGAGTGCTTACGTACACGCTGTACTGCATAGATCGTTGCACAGATCAGAACGGGGAAAAGCAATGCGGCCGCCAGGTGACCCAAGAATTCATCGGTGTAGTGAGACCGCGCGAGTGCAAGCGTACCGCTCCAAAACAGAGGGAACCCAACGTAGATGGCGTTGGCGAGCTTTGGGTTAATGCGCATTCGACCTCGCGGGCGGACACAACACAGAGAATTATATCCAAAACACTTTCGGCCTGTGTTCCACGCGCGTCTTGCCGCCTCCTCCCGTGACACCGTCCAACAGCTTCCGCCAATCCGGCGTTACGTTCACGTCGCGGGAACTTGGCTGGTTTGTCGGCAAACCGCCCATATCCCCCCTCAATCCTCATCCTGCTGCGCCGCGAGCGCCGTCACCACGCTCAAATCCTCCAGCGTGGTCACATCCCCCGTCACCGAGTGGCTGGTCACGATCTCCCGCAAGAGCCGCCGCATGATTTTGCCACTCCGAGTTTTGGGCAGCGCATCCGTGAACCGGATTTCCTCCGGCCGCGCGAACGCTCCAATCTCGTGCGCCACCCACTGCCGCAGTTCCTTGCCGAGCTGCTCGTGGCTCCAGTCGCCCTTCTTGAGCGTCACGAAGCAGCACACGGCTTGCCCGGTGATCTCGTGCGGCTTGCCGACCACCGCCGCTTCCGCCACCGCCGGATGATGCACCAGCGCCGACTCGACTTCCATCGTGCTCAGCCGGTGCCCGCTGACGTTCATGACGTCGTCGACGCGTCCCAGAATCCAGTAATAGCCGTCGTGATCCCGGCGCGCGGCGTCGCCGGTGAAGTACGCGCCCGGAACCTTCGTCCAGTACTGCTCCTTGAAGCGCTCCGGATCGCCCCAGATGTTGCGGATCATCCCCGGCCACGGGCGCCGCAACAACAAGAACCCTTCCTTGTCCGGACCCACTTCGAACCCGTGCAGATCCACGATATCCGGAACCACGCCCGGCATCGGCAGCGTGCCCGATCCAGGCTTCTGCGGCACGGCTCCAGGCATCGGCGCGATCATAATCCCGCCCGTCTCGGTCTGCCACCAGGTGTCCACGATGGGGCAGCGACCCTTGCCGATCACCCGGTGATACCATTCCCAGGCCGCCGGATTGATGGGCTCGCCCACCGACCCCAGCAACCGCAGGCTCGACAGATCGTGCCCGTCGGGCCAGTGATCGCCCTGCCGGATCAGCGCGCGGATCGCGGTGGGCGAGGTGTACAGAATGCTGATCCGATACTTCTCCACCAGCCGCCACCACCGGTCGAACTTCGGGAAATCGGGTGCGCCTTCGTACATCACACTCGTGGCGCCCGCCGACAAGGGCCCGTACACGATGTAGCTATGCCCGGTCACCCAGCCGATATCGGCCGAGCACCAGAAGGTGTCTTCCTCCTTCAAATCGAAGACCCACTTCATGGTCGCCGTGATCTGGGTCAGATAGCCGGCCGTCGTATGCAGAATGCCCTTCGGCTTTCCGGTGGTCCCGGAGGTGTACAAAACGAACAGGGGATGTTCGCTATCCAGATGCACCGCCTCGCAATCCTCGGTCGCGTCTTCGTCCAGTTCGTGCCACCATAGATCGCGGCCCGCGTGCATGGGCGTCTGCGAGCCCGTGCGCCGGTGCACGATCACGTCGCGCACCGACGGGCATTCCACCACCGCCTCGTCCACCGCCGACTTCAGTTTCACTTCTTTGCCGCGGCGGTAGCCTCCGTCGGCGGTGATCACCAGGCGAGCCCCCAAGTCCTGAATGCGCGCCTTGAGCGCCTCCGCCGAAAACCCTCCGAATACCACGCTGTGGATCACTCCCAGCCGCGCGCACGCCAGCATGGCGATGGGCAGCTCCGGGATCATCGGCATGTAGATGATGGCGCGGTCGCCCGCCTTGTACCCGCGCGACTTCAGCACGCTGGCGAAGCGCACCACCAGGCGATGCAATTCCTGGTACGTGAGAAAGCGCTGCTCGCCGGGTTCACCCTCCCACAGGATCGCGACTTTGTTCTTGCGCGGCGTGGTCAAGTGCCGGTCCAGGCAGTTGTAGCTGACGTTGGTCTTTCCGCCGACGAACCAGCGGGCAAAGGGCGGCTCCCAATCCAGCACCTTGGACCATTTCTCAAACCAGTGCAGCTCCTTTTCGGCGATCTCGCCCCAGAAGCTCTCCGGGTCCTGCTCGGCGCGGCGGTACAGGTCCAGGTAGCCTTCCATGCCTTGGACATGGGCATTGCGGACGAAGGCTTCGCTGGCCGGATACGTTGGGCTGGTATGGGTTTCGCTCATCGAATCGGATTGTAGCAAACCCTGGTCCAGGTTCCCGCGCCCGAGGTCATAGAATATGTCGGCAGGTTGCCGTGGCGCGAGGACTTGCCCTTCTCGGTATCCTCACAATCTCCGCCCGGCCCGCCAGCGGCCCGGTTCGGGAGGTTCCTCGCCGGCGATCGTGGAGCGCACCGTCGTGGAGCGCACCGTCAACGACCAGTCAGTCTTCGCCGAGTGGTCCGGCGGCGAAATCCAGCCTCACTGCGGACGCCAGGTCATGTCCACGCGAACCGGAATCTCATTCTTCACAGCAATCGACAACAGCGACGGCGGATCGATCTTGAAATCGGCGAGCGTGGCGGGGATCGTTCCGGAAATGCGAGATGCCGAGCCTTGCGTCGTGACCTGAAATGGGATCTGTTTATACTGCACAGTCTGCCCGGCGAATTGAATCTCCAGATCCAAATGGATCGAAGGCGACGTCAAAGCCGACTCGGGCAGTTTCGCCCGCACGCTGACCAGCGGGAATTGCGCGCCGTGCGTAGCTTGGAGCATGTGGAGGTCGCGATTGCTGTCCCCGGAATCGAACGATTTCACCGGAGCCGCGATCAGAAAATCGCACTGCCCGTCGTGACACACGCCCTTCCCCCGCGCCGCGTGGCTGACGCCTTCGGTCTGATGCAGCGGGTGAGACACATGATAGCTGAGCGTACTCTCCTGCAAAACCCACTGTTGGTCCGCCGCACAGACCAACGCCGCCAACGCAAAAAATAAGCTGAGTGCGAGTTTGTTCCGCATCCATCCCTCAGAACTTGAACGACACCGCCGCGATGGCCAGCCCGTAGGCGCCCGCTGTCACGATTGCCACCGCGCCGTGCGCGCTGGCGATTCCATGGACCTTTTCTCCGCGGCTTTTCTGCTCAAACGCCATGGCGCCGAGCACCGGCGTCAGGATCATTCCCGGCCCATGAATCCAAGCCAGAGTCTTGTGCAGGCGGATTGGCCCGCGCGTTGTGGCCCCGGCCACTTTGGGTGCAAAAACCGAATAGTAAGCCGTGGTCAGATACAAACCCGCCGTCACCGAGCCCAAAGCCGCGTGCAGATCGCGCGAGGTCGAACTGGTTTGGTGGCCGCCCGCCATGCCGCCCGTAATCACCGTGGCGATCAAGGGAACGGTCGTGATCAGACCCAGCCGTTGATGGATCTTGAGCATGTGGGTCCGTTTGTCGAGCCGGGCCTGCGCCAGGGGATCGGGCTTCGTCTGGGCTTCGGGGAAACCCAGGTCCCCGATGGAAGGGGCGGCGGGGGGCTTAGTCTGATCCTGCGGAAAGAACGCCGCGAGCGTCACATGGCTGAGTGATTGTTCGAGGGACGCCGCCCCCACCGCATTGCTTTGAGCTAAAACCGGACTACCAGCCCCCAAAAGAAGTGGAATGACAAGTTGAAGTGCTCGCATGATGAATCCCGTCAGACGGCGGCCGGAGCCGGTTGGTTGCACAACTCTACATCACGCGCATATAATCGTCAAGCTCCGCCATGAACCTGAAACAACCGTTCGCCGGAATCGCAGCCACGGCGCTGGTGATCATCATCTCGCTGCTGTTTATTTCGCTGTTCAGCTTCGACCTGTTCAGCGGCTGGGTGTCGTTCGTTCTGATCTGCATCATCCCCATGGAGATCGTCATGGGCGTCACCTGGGGCGCCAATCTGCCGGCCTGGGCCGGAGGCCGCGCGCAACCGATGAAGGGCATTTTGTTAGTGCTGCTGGATCTGGTGGTGGGAGCGGTGCTCGCCGTGGTCACCTTCTATACCATCGGAGGCGCCGTCGGCCCGCCCACGCCCATGCTCATGATGTGCACCATCGTCACGGTGGTCGTCATGTTTTGGATGGCCATCATGTTCGGCGGATTCCCGTTCACCGCGCTCATCAAGGACCCGGTGGTGGCGGGCCTGGCGTTGTTCGCGGGATGCTACGTGGTGAACTACCTGTTGTTCCGGTTGCTGTTCAGTTATGAGTTCATGCAGGGCGCGCCGGTGTACGTGGCCTCGCTCGACCCGCACGGAATGTTCAACGCCTGGTACGTGCTGGTGTTCTACATGTCGGCGCTCGGGGTGATGTTTGTGGTGATCAATTTCGAACTGTGGCCGTTCACCACGATGCCGGAATTGATGAAGCAGCCCATATTGGGGCTGGTGTGGACTCTAGTGGCGCTGGCGATCGGCGGGGGCGCGTTCTATATCGCCGTGTACGGAATGCACATGGACCCGGTCGCCTACTTCGCGAGCGTCCCAGTGCCGTTCATCTTCGGGACGATAGTGGTGCAGAACATGATGCAAGGCTCGCTGTTCGGAAAGTACCGGCAGCCCGTGAAGGGCGTGCTGAACGTGATCACCGTGATCGTGGTGGGCGAAGCTCTGGCGTGGATGTTCCGGGCGCTGGCCCCGGCCGTCACCGGAACGCTCGCGCCGGGTCCGCCGGGCTATGACGCCGAGCGCTGGCTGGCCTCGGCGCTGCTGGGCGTCACGTTCCCGTGCTTGATCTTCCACGCCGAATTCTTCAAACTGTGGCCGGTGAAAAGGGCGGATTAAGGCGGGATCACATGCCTTCGTACAGCCTCGCGGCCAGGAAGTCGGGCAGTCCGGCCGCGGCAATTTTCCCGGCGGCGCGATCCACGTTGTATTCCGCGCGCCGGTATTCCACCGTGCCGGCATCCGGATCGAACAGCACGTAAGCGGCCCGCGGATCGCGGTCGCGAGGCTGGCCCACCGAACCCGGATTCACCAGGTAGAAGTGATCGGGCCGGATCTGCAACACGCCTTTGGGACGAATCGGGGCGACGGTCCGCCGCGCCAGCAGAAATCCGCCCTGGATGTGCGTGTGGCCGAAGAAGGTGACGCGGGTTTCGAGCTCCGGGCGCAGCAGCGCGGCGTCGCCGGCGGAGATCAGGTACTCGTCCTCGTCGACGGGCGAGCCGTGCGATAAATCGAAGCCGCGGTCTTGGCTGACTTGGTCTGCGCCGGCGCCGTCTGGGCCGCCGCCGTTGGCCGCGAGGCGCAGCGGGCCGCGCGGCATTCCCTGCAAGTAGGCTTGACTCAGCGGTGTCAACTCCGCTTGGGTCCACTCCAGCGCGGCCCGGGCCGCGGGATTGTAGATGTAGAGCGGTTCCTCGCCGGCGCCGGCTTTGTCGTGATTGCCGCGCACCACGGCGCGCAGATTCTCGCGGGCCCATTCGACGACGGCATTGGGATCGGCGCCGTAGCCCACCAGGTCGCCCAGGCACAGAATCGCGTCGTAGCGCCCCTGGGCGTCGGCCAGGACCGCCTGCAGCGCTTCGAGGTTGGCGTGAATGTCGCTGAGGATCAGGAACGGCACAGTTTTAGGAGCGCACAGGCGCTGGTCCGTTGTGCGCGCGTAAGATAAGGAGCGCCACCTCCGGCGGAGCGCCGATGCGGGCCGGAAGGGCGATGGTTCCGATGCCGCGCGAGACGAAGATGGCCTTGTCGTCCTGACGGTACAGGCCGTCCACATACGGCGTGAAGAAGCGCGCGATGTTCAAATCCTGCCGCAGGATCTCGACGCGCACCTGCCCGCCATGGGTGTGGCCGGCAATGGTGAGCTGATAGCCCTGCGCCGCGGCCACCGGAAACACATCCGGGTTGTGCGAGAGCAGGATGTTAAACGCATCCGGCTCGACCAGACGCCCGGCGCCACGCAGGTACGGCTTGCGCGTGCTCTGGTAGTCGACGCCCGCCAGGTTCAGAGTGGCGGACCCGAAGCGCAGCCGCTGAGCGCGCGAACGCAGAATGTGCAGGCCCTGGCGCGCGCCCATGCGCTCGACATAACTCTCGATGCCGGTGTAGATTTCATGGTTGCCGTTGCAGCCGAAGATGCCGGCGTCGGCACGCAGGCGCGCCAACTGCGCCAGGCACGCATCCAGAGGATCGCCCGGACGCGTGATCAGGTCGCCGGTGACCAGCATCAGGTGGGGGCGCGTGGCGTTGGCCAGATCCACGGCGTGAGCCAGTTCCTTTTCGCTCAGAAAAGGACTGAGGTGAATATCCGTCAACTGCGTCAGCCGCAGGCCGTCCAGATCCGGGGGCAGGCCGGGGATGACGATGTTCTGCTCGCGCAACCCAATGCGGAAGCGGCCGATGAAGACTCCATAGCCGGTGACGGCGGCGGGAACTCCGAAAAGCACGCCCTGGGTGGTCCGGAGAAACGCGCGCCGGGATGGGCTGTGTTCGCTGCGGACCCGCACCAGGACCCGCGCGAGAACCCGTGAGAGCAACCAGGCGGCCGCGAGCAGCACCGACAGGAACGCCCAGGTGAGTGCGGCCCCGCGTCCCCAGCTGGCGAACCAAGCCGGGAAGAAACGGCTAAATCTGTTGAAGCGCAGCAGGAAACCGAGCGCGATCAGCCCGGTCGAAATCGCGAGCGCCCCCAGGACGGCCCAGCGGGTCGCCCGGCGTGTGATCGGCCGGTCGGCGATCGCCCCAGGCAGGCCGGGTGAAGCGCCGGCATCCCTCCACAGGACCCAGGCGCACGCACCTTGCGCCAGCAAGATGATGGCAAGCAGAATCAGATCCCCAAAGTAATTGGGGCTGCCGGGTATGGTGAGCACTCAATTCTATTATCGGCTGAAGGAAGGGGAAGAAGTACAATACGAACAGGTGCGCCGCGCGATCCCCATCGGGCTGTTTATCACGATGCCGCTGCTGGCGCAGCCCGCGGCGTTCTCACAATTGGCCGCTACTGACGACGGCCAACAGCTCTACTTCATATCCCCGCTGGCGCTCGCGGGCCCGCGGCCGGTGCCTCAGCCGGTCTCCCAGTCGGCTCCCCTACTCGCGGCTGGCCCCACCTCCAACCTCTACTGGATGCGCCCCGACGGTATTCAACTCCTTTCCAGCAGCGCGGCCGGGCCCCATGTTTCGAGCGACGGGAGTATCGTCGGGTTTACCGACCCCAACTTCTGTACGATTACTGGCGCGTCTACCAGTTGCGGCCAGGAAGCGAAACTGCTGGGACCGCCGCCCGTCGATCTCGGACCGGGCACGCTGCAACTCAGCCAGAACGGCCGCTGGGCGCTGCTGATTCCTCCGCCCGCTCCGAATACGACTGCAACCGCGACAGCCACGCTCACCGATATCGCCTCCGGTGTAAAGACGCCGATCCCCTCCCCGCCGGTGGGCGTCACGTCCGCAATTGCATCCGACGGCACGGTGCTGGTTCAACAAATGACCGGCAACCAGTTGGGACTATGGCGCGGAGGCCAATTCACTCCCGTCAATCTGGGGGGCCCGGGAACGGCAGTCCGGCCGCTGGCCTTGAGCGACGATGCTGGAACCATCATCTACAGCGCTTTCGATATTAGCCCCACCGCACCTCCAGTCGGCCGCCTGGTGGCGCGAAATCTCGCCGCCGGGACAGATACCACGGTTTTCGTATCGCCCGAATTCCTCGGTCAGCCCGGTCAACCTGCGTTCATGGGGGCGAGCGACGACGGGCGTGTGGTGCTCTTCCGGCTCCTGATCCTTGGGCAGCTCGACACGCCCGCCTACGTTGTCACCATCGGCGGTAACGCCCAGCCGATCCTGCTGCCGGATGGCGAGTGGGCCCTGGATGGAACCGTGAGCGGCTCCGGCAACTTCGCCTTCCTCGCCACCACCGCGGGACGTATCCTCCGCGTCTCGCTGGCTGGGGACATGCCCGGTCCGCTAGAGGAGTTAGCGTTAGCGCCGCCGTACTTTACTCTGCCGGGGTCTCTCTCGCCGGGCGAATACGTTCCTCTGCTGGGATCGGCGAGCGGCACAGTCCAGGATCTGCAGGGCCACATTCTGCTGGACGATCTTCCTCTGGTAGTGCTGGCGGCGAAGCCTGGGGAAGTGGATGTACAAGTTCCTTGGGAACAGCCTACGGGCCAGGCGCGCTTTCACCTTACGGTTCCGACAGCATCGCCATTCGAACAAGACCAGACGGTTTCGGTGTCGCCCCTCAGTCCCGCCTTCCTGACGCTGCCCGCCGGCTCGCGATCCTTCCTGGGGCCGATCGCTTTGGTGCGCGGCGATTTCAGTGGCCTCCAAACGACCCAGCCCCAATCGGGAGATATCGTGGTCGCCTACATGACGGGACTGGGACCGGTGCAGGGAGCGCCGGTCACCGGTCAGCCAGCGCCGGGTACCCCGCTGTTCCCGATCCAGGGCGCGCTCACCTGCATGTTCACGCCGGGGATCAGCACCCTGGAAACCCTGTTCGCCGGATTGGCACCGGGGCTCATTGGGATCTACCAGGTCTCGTTCCGCATGCCCGACGATCCGAACAATCTAACGCCGCTTATGGGAATGCAATGCTCGTTGAACGGTCCGGGTGGCAGTGCATCGTTCGGGTTCGCCGTTCTCGGATTTTAGAACTCCCTACTTGCCAATGCAGAATGTCGAAAAGATCCGGTTCAAGATATCGTCGGCCGTGGTCGCGCCCGTGATCGCGTCCAGCGGGCGCAGGGCGGCGTAGAGATCCAGCAGCAGCATCTCGTGGGGGATGCCCAGTTGTGCTGCGGACCGGGCTTGGGCCAGCGCCTCGCTGGTTTCCTGGAGCAACTGTTCGTGTCGCAGGCCGGTGATGAAGCCGCCCTCCTGCTCCAGGCGCCCGCCGGGGGCGAGGGCGGCGACGATCGCCCGGCGCAAGTCCGCGATCCCGGCGCCGGTCAGCGCGGAAACCGGCACCGCGCCTGCGAGGACGCTTTGGCGGGAAAGATCGGATTTGTTCGCTGCCAACAGAAACTTGCCCTGGCTGCGGGCTCGATCGATCAGCGCTTCGTCTTCCGCCGTGAGTGCGGAAGAGGAGTCCACGACCACCAGCGTCAGATCGGCGTCCGCCATGGCTTGGAAGCTGCGCTCGATGCCCAGGGATTCGACGGCGTCGACGGATGCACGGATTCCCGCCGTGTCGAGCAGCCTGACGGGGATGCCTTCGATGGCGGCGGTCTCGGAAACCACGTCGCGAGTGGTGCCGGGAATCGCCGTGACGATGGCGCGATCCTGCTCCAGCAGGCGGTTGAACAGACTGCTCTTGCCGACGTTGGGCCGGCCTACGATCGCGAGCGCGAATCCGTCGTGCACCAGTTTGCCGAAGGCGAAGCTGGCGATGAGCGCCGCTACGGTTGACAGGAGCGGGTCGAGACGGGCGAGGATGTCTTCGGTGGGCGCAACGCTAACGTCGTCCTCGGCGAAATCGATGCCGGCTTCGAGCAGCGCGATCAATTCGAGCAACTGGTCCTTTACCGGTTTGAGGCGGCGCGACACCGCGCCTTCGGCCTGTTGGGAGGCGATGCGGGCCTGATAGAGAGTGGTGGCGTCGATGAGATCGCGCACGCCTTCGGCTTGGGGCAGATCGATGCGGCCGTTCAGGTACGCGCGCAGGGTGAACTCGCCCGGCTCGGCCAGGCGCGCGCCCGGAGAAGATCCATGGGACTCGCAGGCTCGCTGCAGGGCGTGGCGCAAAACCACGGGCGAGCCGTGGCAGGCGATTTCGATCACATCCTCCGCGGTGTAGGAGCGGGGGGCGGCGAAGTAGGTCACCACGACCTGGTCGATGGGGCGGCCTTCGGCGTCAGGGAGTGTGGCTAGCGTGGCGGTCCAGGGGGTCCAGTGGTGGGGTTGGTGGAAGCTCAGGATGCGTTCGGCGATCGCACAGGCTTGACTGCCGGAGAGGCGCACGATGCCGATGCCGCCTCGTCCGGGCGGAGTGGAGACGGCGGCTATGGTGTCGCGGAGTTGCATCGGGAAAACGCTCCCTCACCAGGCGTGAGTGAGAACCAGACCCGCCCATTGTAGAAGAAGAGCCGAGAACAAGCTCAGAAGGGGGATTTTATGGGGGCGCGGCCGTGCTGTTGTCCGGACGCCCGGCCAACGCCGTGCGTGGGCGGTTTAACCGCGCCCGCCTACTTCGAGCGCTTGGCCACCAGCTCCTCGGTGATCATGTCGAGCACCACGCGGGTGAACTTGATCTCGTCGCCCGCAACCTTGCCCTTGTACACGATCCGGAGTTGCATCCCTTGGAAGTCCAGGTTCTCGACGAACGACACATCGTCGCCGTTCACCGTGCCATCCGTAATCTGAACGGTGCCGTTATCGGACTTAGCGGTGCCGGTCAGCTTGTTGCCGTCCACCTTGAACGTGTAGGTGTAATTCTGCACGCCCACTTGCGTGTCAAACGAGGCTGTCCAGGTACCCGTGATGTCGGCCCCGAGCAATGGTGCAACAAGCCCCGGGGCCAGCATCGCGAGCGCGGTAGCGGCGAAGAAAAGCAGCTTGCGAAGCATCGTTTAGAAGCTATACTTCAGCGCGAACTGAACCAGCCGTGGATTCCCGATCTCGGAGTTGATCACTCCGAAGAGGGCCGCGTTGTTGCGCGCGGTGGTCGGATTCCCGAAAACCGGGTGATTGGCGATGTTGAAGAACTCGGCCCGGAGTTGCACGTTCTGCCGTTCCGTGATCCGGGTGTTCTTGATCAGGGAAACGTCGAAGTTGACCTGATCCGGACCGCGCAGGATGCCGATGCCGGAGTTGCCGAACAGGGTCGCCCCATCCGCGGAGATCGCGATGGGGTTCACAAACGCTTTCGTGTTGAGATACCCGGGTCCGCCGCTATTGCCTCCCAGCCGCGATTCGACTCCGCCCGAAGTGGGGATTTGAGCGTTGGTGATGCCTTGCGCCAGTTGCGCGGTCACGGTACCTCCCTCGGCGGTCCCGGCGTTGGCGGCGCCGTAGTAGGCGGTACCAGCGGAGGTATCCGTGATGGTCAGCGGCGTACCCGTCTGCGCCAGCATATTCCCGGAAACGTTCCAGCCGGTGACCAGCTTATTCAGAGCCCCCTTCGGATTTCCGAAGGGCAGATCGTAGCCATAGCTCGCCACGAAACGGTGGGGGTGGGAAAAGTAAGCCGGCGCGTATTGGGTGCCGGGGAGGTCCGCGTTGTTGATGTTCGTCTGCCCATCTCCGCTGAGATTGGTCAGGTCCTTGCTCCAGGTGTACGCTCCCTGGAAGGTGAAGCCATGCGACATCTGCTTGCGCACCGTCACCTGGAGGCTGTTGTAGTTGTAGATGGCATCATAGGCCGTGGCTTGCAAACCGGCCTCCTGATAGCCCACGTAAGGCACGCGGCCCGCGGCGTTGGCCAGCGTGGTGGTGGTCAGTCCGTTGAAGGGGTTGCTGGGGGTGGCCAACTGCGCCAGGTTGACGTTGTGGTTGTAGTTGGCCTGATTGATCCCGCTCGACCCGACGTAACCCACTTCCAGCAGCCACCTCGACGCGAATTGATACTGCACGCCCAGATTGAACTGGCGCGACAGCGGCGCGTGAACGCGTTCATAGTACGGCGTATTCAGCGCCGAGTTCGCACCGGTGGTGGGATCGTACCAGCGGGGAACAAAACCCAGCGGCGTGGACGGGAAGGGGTTCGCCAGACTATGCGGCAGCGCAGCCCCGCCACTGAAGTCCAGGGTGAGAGCGTAAGGAACTCCTTGTTCCACGGCGTGGACGAATTTGCTGCTGCCCACACGGTCGTAGAAAATGCCGAATCCGCCCCGCACCACCAGCTTGCCGCCGGCCTTGGGCTGATAAGCGAATCCCAAACGCGGGCCGAAGTCGTTCAGCGGGACCCCGTTCTGGCTGGGGAACTGACTCGACAGAGTTGTAACGCCCGCGGGCGGGGCGGGGTAGTGATTGGTGAAGTTGCTGGGCACGACGTAGCCGATCAGACCCGCGCCGCTGGGCTGCGACGAGGTCGGCGGAGTGACGCCCGCCATCAGGCTCGGCCAGACGTTGGTCAGGTTGCCGTAGTGGTCTCCGAACACTCCGTCGTACTCCCACCGAATTCCCGCGTTCACCGTCAAGTGCTGGTTCACCTTCCAGTCGTCCTGGACATAGAAGCTCTGGTTGTGCTCACGGTAGCCGTGAATGATCCCGTTGGGCCCGCTGCGCACGCAGAACAGGCAACTGATCCATGAGCCGAAGACCGGGTCGTTCATCGTTCCGGGACCGAAGCCGCCCGGCAGTCCGACCAGAAAATCGTTGAACCCGGGAGAGATCAGAAAGCCACGCAGCAGCGAAGCGAAGGAGAGATTCCACTGCAGGAATTCGAGTTCGTAACCCGCCCGGATGGTATGCTTGCCGTGCGACCAGGAGATCTGGTCGGAGTACTGCATCTGGTTGGCCGGTCCGCTGAACGGCGCCAGGGTTCCGCCGATGGTCATGGCTCCGACGATGATCATTACCGGTGGAAGAGTCTCCTGGGGGACGATTCCCGTGATTCCCACCTGCTGATTCGTATACGGGGTCGAATCATGCCCGTTAGCGATATTGCGCTCCAGCGAGGCCTGGGCTTGGTTGATCAGCGTGGGCGTGATCAGGGTAGTGAGCTTCGCCCGCGAAATCGTGTTGGCGTAGTACGAGCTGCTGGGCGTGCCCGGCACGTTGGCAATGCCGAAGGGGACGGTCTGCGGATCTTCGGTGAAGAAATACCGCATGGCCAGGGTGTTCTTGCTGTTGATCAGATAGTCGACATTGGCCAGATACTGATCGCCGGTGTAAATGGCCGGAAAGCTGTACTGGGCTTGCTGGAAGCCTCCGGTGGTCGAGCCCGGAACGTAATACGCGCCGTTGGGAAGCTTCACGTTCAAAATGTTGAGCGCCACCGGGTTGATATTCGATCCGTCGCAGGCCACCTGCGTGGCGGTAGGAATGATTCCGAGGCCAGTCAAGTAGGCCGGGTTGCCGGGATGATTGGCAGGGCACATGGCTGCGCCCAGCGCGGCCCGGAAACCGGGCGCGGAGCGGTCGCCTGCCGGAATGGGGGGCAGCACCGGACTTGCGCTTCCGGTGTATCCGTTGCGCTGCCGGGTTCCCTGGTAGCTGCCGAAGAAGAACAGCTTGTTTTTCTTGATGGCCCCGCCGATGGTGCCCCCAAATTGGTTCTGCTTTAAGACCTGCTTGGTGGTTTGGCTGGCGGGGTTGTCGCGGTTGTAGAAGAAGCTGTTAGCGTTCAAGTCGCTGTTGCGAAGAAACTCGAACAGCGATCCATGCAAGGCGTTGGTGCCCGAGCGGGTGACGATGTTCACGTTGGCGCCGGGGTTGCGGCCGTAGCTGGCGTCGTAGGTCGAGGTCTGGATCTTGAATTCCTGAATGGCGTCCGGATTGGGGATCGCGACCCCTACATAGATGCCGGAATCGGCGTTGTTTCCGGCCCCGAATCCGTTCACGATGGTGGCCCCGTCCATTTGAATGTTGTTCTGGTCCAAACCGCCGCCGTTCACCGCTACATCCGCGGTCCCCTTACCCAGCACGGTGGCGTTGCCGACCGCGCCGGTGGCACCGGCTTCCAGGCCCATGATCGAGGTGAAGTTCCGGGTAGCGAGCGGCTGATTGGTGAGCGTGTTGCTGTCGATGACCCGGCCCAGTGTCGAATCGGCCGTTTGCAACACTTCTGCGTTGGCCTCGACGACCACTTGTTCCGTCTGCGTGCCGACTTCCAGGCTGCGGTCGAGCACCGGTGTCTCGGCGACGTTGAGGGTGACGGAGGAGACCTCTTCCGTCTTAAAGCCCGCGGCGGCGAAGCGCACCCGGTAGGTTCCGGGCGGAAGCAAGGTGAACCGGTAGGTCCCGTCGCCGCCGGTGGTGATCGTGCGCTCCTGCCCCGTGGCGGTGTTGGTGGCGGTAACCGTCACGTTCGGCAAGCGAGCGCCGCTCGGGTCGGTCAAGGTTCCGGTCAGCGCCGCAGTCCCGGAGGACTGCGCCCCCAGCGGCGCAGCCGTCAATGTCAGCAACAGAACCGCGCAAACAGCCAAAACGATGTTCTTGGGTATCATGTGAATCGGCTTTCCTCGATATCCGGTTTCGCGGAGGCGCAGAGCCCCTTCCGATGTTGCTTCCCCTGGCAACACTGCCCCTAGCCTCCCCAACGATTATGTGATACACTCCGTCCAATCGAAGTCAAAACAGCGTCAAAATTGGGGAGTTGGGCTGTGGATCGAATCGTTTTCGGGTCTTTTTGTATGGACGCCGAGTCGGGCCGACTGCTCCGGGATGGCGTCGATCTGGAACTCCGCCCGCAGGCCTTCCGGGCGCTGCGGGTGCTGCTGCACCACCGCGGCCAGTTCCTGGATTCCGACCGCCTGATGCACGAAGCCTGGGGCAACACGGTGGTTTCGCGGCACACCGTCGCCGTCACGGTGGGCGAGGCCAAGAAGGCGCTGCAGGAATACGGGGTCTGGATCAGCTACCGCCCCAAGCTGGGCTACTGTCTGGATGTGCCCGGTTCCGCCGACCTGCTCCGAACCGGCTGGCACTTGTTGAACCGCCGCACGCGGGAAGGCGCCCACAGCGCCCTGGAATCCTTCCACCGCGCCGCGGACCAGGATGCCTCCGACTTCCGCCCGTTTGAAGGCATCTCGGCCTGCTACCTGTTGCTGGGGTCCTACGGGATGAATGCACCGCTGGAGATGTACCGCGGCTTCCTGGACGCTCACCGCCGGGCGGTGGCCCTGCACGGCCTGACCCCCGAACTGCGCGCCGACCGCGCTTTCGGACTGCACTTGTTTGAACGCCGCTTCGACGAAGCGGAGCGGGAATTGCTCGCGTCACTCCGCGAAAACCCGGGGCTGGCCTCCAGCCATGTGCGATTGGCCATGCTATACGTGAGCCTGCGCCGCTTTGACGATGCGCAACGAGCGCTGGAACAGGGTTATCGCGCCGATGCCTTGTGGCCGGTGCTGCCCGCCACCGATTTGAGCGTCCGCTTTTACCGCGGGGATTACGTATCCGCGGTGGAGTGCGGCAAACGGGCTTTGGAGCTGCATCCCTATCTGCAACTGGGCCGCGCGTTCTATGGGCAGGCTCTGGAGTTCGCCGGCCACCTGGCGGAAGCGCTGGAACAATATCGCGCCGCACGGACGCTCTCGCCGGATCTGCCCTGGGTCCGCGCCCTGGAGTCCACGTGTCTGGCGCGCGCCGGACGCACTGAGGACGCTTTGCGGATCCTGTGCGAATTGGAGCGATTCCGCGAAGAGGGCTACGTCGACGCGTACTACGTCGCCGCGCTGCTGGCGGCTCTCGGCAGACCGAAGCAGGCCATTGTGGAGTTGGAACGGGCCTTCGACGAGAACTCGCCCACGCTGACCATTTTGGATGTGGACCCCAAGATGGATTCGCTGCGGACAGACCCGCACTTTGCGCGGCTCCGGCAGCGGGTCATGTGCGGCCCGGCGCTCGCGGCCCTGGCCGCGGCGGTGTAAGTCGAGGCTCACCTGGATTGCCTTAATCACCGCGGAGGCGGATCATTGGCGGAGGAGGTTTTCCGATGCCGATGACGCGGGCTCTGCTGGTTGCGCGGGGCTGGGTTCAGGCCGTTCTGCTGGTGGTCTTGTTCGGGTTTCTGGTGCTGGGCATCCTGGCCTGGCAGACTTACGCCGGCGAGCCGCCGATTCCGGGCCGTACGGTGGCTCCGGACGGACGCCTGTTGTTTTCGCACGACGACGTCTTGGCGGGGCAGGGCGTCTTCCTGCGCAACGGGCTGATGGAGTACGGCTCCATCTTCGGCCACGGCGCTTATCTGGGGCCGGATTACACCGCCGATTACCTGCATCGCGCGGCGCTGAGCGCGGTCGACAGCTACGGTGCTTCGGGGTCGAGCAACGCCGGGCTGGCCACGATCACGGACTTCAAAACCAACCGCTACGATGCGGGCGCGGATGCGCTGGCCTATTCGGCGGCGCAAGCGGGCGCTTTCGATGAACTGCGCCAGTACTACGCAGGGGTTTTCGGCGATCTAAGCACGAAATCGGGGCTGCGTCCGGGGGCCATCACCGATCCGGAAGACATTCGGACGCTGACGGCGTTTTTCAGTTGGACGGCCTGGGCGGCAGCGGCCACGCGGCCCGGGAAAGTCTACTCGTATACGAATAACTGGCCTCCGGAACCGCTGGTGGATAACCACGTCACGGCGGATGCGCTGGTCTGGAGCGTCCTCTCGCTGATTGCGCTGCTGGGGGGCATCGGGCTGCTGCTGGCCGCCTTTGGGCGGTGGAACTTTCTGGGCTGGCATGGGCGCGACCGGCGGTCGATCTCCTTCCGGCCTCCCGACCGGGTGCGGCTCACTCCGGCGCAGCGGTCGTGCGCGTGGTTCTTCTTCGTCATGGCGGCGCTGTTCCTGCTGCAGGCTTTGCTGGGCGGAGCATCGCAACACTATCGCGCCGACTTGCAGAGTTTCTTCGGCGTGGATCTGGCTCGCGTCCTGCCGTTTAACGTCGCCCGCACGTGGCATGTGCAACTCGCCATTTTCTGGGTGGCGACTTCGTATCTGGCCGCCGGAATCTTTTTGGTGCCCATGATCACCGGGCACGAACCGCGCCGGCAACATTGGCTCGCTTATGGATTGCTGGGCGCTTTGGCGATCGTCGTGTTCGGCAGCCTGGGCGGCGAACTGGCGGGCGTCCGGGGTTGGTTCCCGAAGGCTTGGGCCTGGTTCGGCGACCAGGGTTTCGAATATCTCGATCTGGGACGCTTCTGGCAGATTCTACTGACAGTGGGACTGGTCGCGTGGGTGGCGATCTTGTTTCGCGGGTTGCGCGGCCGCTTGATCGTCGAGCACACCGGCAACATGCCCTGGCTGTTCTTCTTCTCGGCTCTATCCATCCCTGCTTTCTATGCGGTCGGTTTGCTGGCGCAACCGGATTCGCACTTCACCACCACCGACTTCTGGCGATTCTGGGTGGTGCATCTCTGGGTGGAAGATTTCCTGGAGCTGTTCACCACCATCATGGTCGCCTACATCTTCGTCCTGCTGGGCGTGGTGGAGGAACGCGTGGCGCTCACCATGGTGTATCTGGATATCCTGCTGTATTCGGCGGGCGGCGTGATCGGCAGCATGCACCATGTGTATTTTTCAGGCGAGCCCTCCATGCACATGGCGCTGGGGGCGTTCTTCTCGGCGGCGGAAGTGATCCCGCTTACGTTCCTGACGCTGGAAGCCTGGAGCTTCCTGCAGCTCGGCGCACAGCAGGAGGGCGCGCAGCAGAAGGGCAAGTCCGCGGCGGCCTTCCCGCACTTTTGGGCGGTCCTGTTTCTCGCTTCGGTAGGCTTTTGGAACTTCCTGGGCGCGGGGATCTTCGGATTCCTGATCAATCTGCCGGTGGTCTCCTACTACGAGATCGGGACCGCGCTTACGGCCAATCACGGACACGCGGCGATGATGGGCGTCTACGGAATGCTGGCGGTGGGGCTCGCGCTGTTCTGTCTGCGGTACATCATTCCGGAAGCGGCGTGGCCGGAGCGGGCCGCGAAGATCAGTTTCTGGAGCCTGAATCTGGGGCTCGCGTGGATGGTGTTTGCGACGCTGTTCCCGCTGGGCTTGCTGCAGCTGTATCACTCGGTGAGCGTGGGCTATTATGATGCGCGCTCGTTGAAGTTCATCGGCGACCCTACAAACTCCTTGCTGGAATGGCTGAGGCTGCCGGGCGATGCGGTCTTTATCGTAGGCGGGGCGGTTCCGATCCTGTATGTGTGCTGGCTGGGTGTGCGGAGTATCACCGGTAAACAGGTCGCGGAAACGGCCGAGGAAACCTTGTTTACCGAGGTCGGCGCTGCACCGGGTGGGAAGTCATGAGCGGCGGGTTTGACACTGAGGTCCTGCTCGCGGTGGCTTATGCCGTGTTCCTGGCCGCCGTGACCGCGGGTTTGGAGCTGGCTGCGCGGCACTCGCATCACCGTTCCGAACGCATGCGCGTCGCCGGTTTCCGCTACGATCCGAAACTGGATTTGTGGACTTGTCCGAACGATCAGAAGCTGCTGCGCGCCGAGATGGACTTCGGGCGGCGGGTGGTGGTGTACCGGGCGCAGGCGCACGCATGCAATGTGTGCGCCATGAAGTCGCGCTGCACGGACTCAGACGAGGGACGAACGATCGAGCACGCCGGGGACTCCTGGTTGCGATCGGAGTTGCGCCATTTTCATCGCGGTATGTCGCTGGCGCTGCTGCTGCTGGCGGTGGTGATTCTCGCCGCCGAGTTCGTCCGCCATCCGGGCCGGTCCGAACGTCTGGTGCTGGCGGGGATGGCTGCCGCCATGCTTGCGATTGGTATTCGGCTATTGGCAGCCTTTATCGACCAGCCACGCCGGCTCTCCTACAACTTGGAAACGCCGGATGAGCCCCGGATGTGAGCGGCCCGTCCAGCCGATCCGCACTTAACGATGGCGGCCATGAAGGTTCGACCGATGGTAACCGCTCTGGAGGTTACGCCGGTGCAGCCACCCATCCAGCTTGTGCCATATGCCAGCCAGCCAATTCCACATGGTTGACACCTCAGACGGAACCTATCACAAATGCTCGGCGGCGTCATCCCGGTTGGGGGCCCGACGGGCCGAGCACACGAGCGCGATTTTCGGCAGGGGGTTACTTGGAATCAGCGGCCGGCGAATTAGCGGCCGGCCATTTGGCGAACGCGAGGCAGTAGAGCATCACGGCGTTGAGAAGTGGCACCGCCATTATCGGCCCCATTAGAAGAGAGAACCAGGGATTGAAGCCGATCCCCTTAAGGATTCGCCAGAATGGAATTGCCAAGAAAACCAGATACAGAACCAAGGCGAACAGGCCTGTGAGTGAGATGAACCTCATACTTCGCCTTCTGTCAGAAGCCGCCTCGAAAGTCGGCTGCAGCCATGATTGGCTGCCCCACCTACTTACCGAGCCAGCTTATGCGCCAGACCGAATTCGACCCGTCGTCGGTCACATACAGCGAGCCGTCCTTGCCCGTGACCACGCCCACTGGGCGGCCCCAGGCTTTCCCGTCGGCGGTTACGAAGCCGGTCATGAAGTCCTCGTATACTCCGCTGGCGTGGCCTTTCTCTAGCGGTACGCGGACTACTTCGTATCCGGAGCGATTCGCGCGGTTCCATGATCCGTGCTCGGCCGCGAACAAGTCTCCGCGATATTCCTCCGGGAACTGCTTCCCGTCGTAAAACGTCAGGCCCAGCGACGCGTTGTGCGGCTGCAGCAGGATGTCCGGCACGATGGCTTTGTCCTTCATCTCTGGATGCTGGCCCGCCAGGCGCGGATCTTCGTTCTGGCCCAGATAAAACCACGGCCACCCGTAGAAGCCGCCTTCCTTCACGTGCGTGATGTAGTCGGGCACCAGGTTGTCGCCCAGCTCATCGCGCTCATTCACCGAGCACCACACTTCGCCCGTCTCCGGGTTCACGCCCAACCCTGCGGGATTGCGAATCCCGGAAGCGTAAATGCCCACGTACTTGCCCTCGGGGGTGAACTCCAGAATGTTGGCGCGCTTCTCGTTGTTGCCGGTCTGGCCGATGTTGTCGGTCGAGCCCACCGCCACGAACATGCGCTTGCCGTCTTTTGAAAACACCACGTCGCGCGTCCAGTGGTTGCCGCCGGGTTGCAGATCGTTGACCAGAGTCTCCGGCGCGCTGGAGGCTTTCAGATCGCCGTTCTTATAAGCGAAGCGCATCACCGATCCGGTGTTGCCCACATACACCCATTGCGGATTCGCTCCCGCGGGATAGAAGTTGATCCCATAGGGCCGCGTCAGGCCTTTGGCGAACTCGGAAACTTGCTCCGGCTTGCCGTCCTTGCCGGGGCGGATTACCTTGATCACGCCGCCGTTGCTTTCGGCGATGAAAAAGTCGCCGTTGGGAGCCATGCGGATCTGCCGCGGAGCCTTCACGTCGCTGGTGTACAGCTCGACTTTGAAGCCAGGCAGCACCTTGGGCATCGCGCCCGCGGGGCGGGGAATCGGCGCCCCAAAATTGGCCGAGGACTTGGTGGCGTAAGGTTTGGGCAGGTCGGCGACGGTGATCTTGCGGAAGGTGCCTGGCTTCAGATCCGCCGAATCCACGAACACGTTGGGGCCTTGCACCAGCGCCTTGGCGTCAATTTTAGTGGCCGCTTCGAGCAGCCACCCGGTGGCCAGACCGATGCCCGCGGCGGCTAGGGTATAACTGAATTTTTTCATGATGAACCTCCAGGGAGGAAGCGATTCTGTAGGGATTGTATCACGCGCCGGGCGCGGGGCCGATTAGTGGCGCTCTTCGATGTGTTTCAGGCGGGCGTCCAGGATTTCTTCGACGCGATGGAGTTCGGCGCGCCAGAGGTCCTTCAGATCGTCGAGACGCTTGTCGATGGCGTTGAAGCGGGCGTCGATGGACTGGAACTTCGTGTCAACGCCCTCGAATTTCGCCGTAAACTTTGCGTCGATCGCCTCGAACTTTGCATTCACCCACGCCATCAGGATGCCGATGAGGGTGGCGTTGAAAAGAAGCGGCACGCCGATCACCAGGTAAAGTTGTTCGTTGGTCACCAAAGTGAAGTAGGCTCCGCTTGCATTTATTCTGGCACAAGACAGAACCGGCGGCCGGAGCGATGCACTCCGGCCGCCGGTGGTTTTTGCTTCGACTGCGTTTAGAACGTGAACCGTGCGATCAGAGTACCCGTGCGCGGATTCTGAAACAGCTGGCCCGTGGTTGCGCCCGTGCCGGGGTTCGAGGTGACCGAGGGGGCGGTTTGAACACCGGCGACGGTCTCGTTGATGACGCCGAAGCCGCCGCTGTTCTGGCCGAACCCATTGTGGGTGACCGGGGCCGCCGGGGCCGTCGTGCTGGGGGCGCCGAGTTCCAAGCGATTGAAGATATTCACGAACTCGGCACGGATCTGCAGATTGTATCTACCTTCCTTGCCCACCCGGAAATTGCGGCCGATGTTAAAGTTCTCTTGCGGATACCGGGACGTGCGGAAGTCGCCGTATAAGGTTCCGGTGGCCGGGCCGAAGGCTCCGTTGGCGGGATTCTGCCAGGCCGCCGGATTGAGCACCACGTCGTTGTAGGGATTGATGCAGCGGCAGTTCAGGCTCTTGGTGAAGAGCGGCTGGCCGGAAACGCGGAACTGCTCGCTGCCGCCGATGTAGTTGGTTGACGTGGAGGCGGGAGGCGCCAGGGGGAATCCGCTTCCGTACTGCAGGAATGCGCCGAAGGACCAGTCCTTGATCACCGTAGACACGATCCGGTTGCTGAACCATTTCTGCGTCGTGTACAGGATGTTGGCGTTGAACAGGAACGGCTGGTCAAAGGGCTGTAGCGACTTGTTGGATTCCACGAACAGATTCGGGCGGATCTCCCACAAAGACTTCGACCAGGTGAACGTGCCGTTCACCTGCAAACCGTGCGACATCCGCTTGGTTCCCTTCATTTGCAACGCTTCGTACCAGGTTCCGCCGGTGGCTGAGTTGACGTCGTTGATGGTGCTGAACTGGGGGTACGGACGGATGGCGTTGATCAGCGTGTTAGCGGTGGAGTAGCCGGAATACGGCGTGATGTTCCCGAGTCTGGAGACCACCGCCGAGTTGCTCAGCGACTGGCCGAGCAGCAGATTGTCCGCCGGGTTGGTGTAAGGCGACAGGCCGTAGGCCGCGGCGGCCGACGGCGAGATCTGATTTAAATACCCGTACGGGCCGCCAGTTACTCCGAGGGGCGCGCCGCTGGGCCACCACGCCCCGCGGTTGCCGATGTAAGTGGCTTCGATCACAGTGCTGGGCGTGATCTCGCGCTGCACGCCGAGGCTCCACTGGTTCTGGCGTCCCGGACGGGCAGCATTCCGATCGAGAGAGCCGAAGCCCGTAAAGCCGGTGATCTGGCCGGGAAGGGGACTCTGGCCGGGGTTGAAGTTCGGCCACGACGGTTGCGGAATGGTTCCGGGAGTCTGAATGTTGGCGAACGCATTGACGCCGGCCGGAGAGCTGGCGAGATCCGCCGTGTTCTGCAGGCTGATGTCCGCTGGGAATCCGTAAACCACGCCCCATCCGCCGCGGATCACCGTCTTGGGAGTGACTTGATACGCGACGCCCACCCGGGGACCCAGGGCATACGGATAATTCTTGACAAAGGTGCAGTTGCAGGTGGCTTGAAAAATCGGCGCGCCCAAACGTCCGCCGGCTGCCGGATCGGCGATGGTGGTGCCCAGATTGGCGGAGCGGCCGAACTCTTCCTGGGCGGCCGTCGCGTAATCCCAACGCAGGCCGTAATCGAGAGTCAGTTTGCGGGTCACTTTCCAGGAATCCTGAAGGAAGAACGCCCACTGCTCCTTGAACATGCGTCCGTCGACCGGAGCGTACTGCGTGGCGGTGGTGATATCGCCCAGCAGGAAGTTCGCGTAAGGGAAGCCCGCGACGTACGCGCCGGTAACCAGCGACGCGGGAACGCCGCTGGCGCCTTGATCGGCCGGGACAGAGGTACCGTAAGTTAAACCAACCCCGGTCGGCGGCGCGGTGATTTGGGCTTGCATCCAGATCTCCATGCCGGCTTTATAAGTATGGTTGCCGTGAACCCAGGTCAGGTTTCCGTTGGCGGAGGGCCGCTCCGTGCGGGTGTGGGTGTGCGCCAGCGCGTCGCCGAGCTGCGTCATGCCGCCGAGCTGAGTGGCGCCGTTGGCCGCCGTCGCCACCAGCGAGCCAGCCGCGGGGTTAACGATGATGGTGGGGAAGTTGAAGGCCCCCTCGCAGCCGTTCAGAGCGATCGCCGAGCAGTTGAACGTACCGCCTTGGGTTGTAAAGGGGCTATCGTCGAAGAAGCTGATTTGCGAATAGCCGATGCCGGCGTGCGCCAGCAAGGTGGGTGTCAGGGTGTAGTCGAAGTTGAGGCGCGACACCTGGGAGCCGATGAAGGTTCCACGAGCGGTCGACAGCAAAGTGGGCTGCAGTCCGTTATCGCTGCCGTTGGGCACCGAGAACTGGCTGTCCGTGAGCGTGTGTCCGAAGTAGAACGACAACTTAGCCTTGTCTCCCAGCACTTGGTCGAATTTCACCGAAGGGATGGTCGTAACGCGGTTACCCGCATTGAAGCCGGTGTAATTGTTGTACAGTGCGCCGGTAGTCGTCGGCAGGAGTTTCTGGATGGCGACCGCCGTGGGGTCCAGCCGCGATAACGGAATGGTGTTGTTCGGGAACGGGGTGGCGACGCCGGCGCCGTTGACCGTGGTGCGCGTCAGCGGATCGAAGATCTCATTGGCGAAGACCGCGTGGCCGGCCCCATCGGTGGCGATGGGCGCGGTAGGAACACCCAAGCCCGGGTTGAATCCGGCGCCGCCGTTGGGCGAGATCGCGCTGAAATTACCGGCTTGGTAAGCTGCGGCGGGGAGGGTGTCGGTGAAGGTCAACCCCTGGGCCTCTTTGTAGTACTCGTAACTGTAGAAGAAGAAGGTCTTGTTCTTGCCGTTGTAGATTTTGGGAATCCACACCGGGCCGCCCAGGGTTCCGCCGAAGTCGTTGCGGCGGTTGCGGGGCAGGAACTTTCCGCCCGTGAATCCGGGGTCGTTATAGGAAAACGGATACGCGGCGTTCAGATCTTCGTTGACGAAGTATTCGTATCCGCTGCCGTGGAACGCGTTGGTGCCCGACTTCATCACGATGTTGAACACGCCGCCGCTGGTGGTGCCGAATTCGGGAGCGTAGTTGCTGGTCTGGATCGCCATTTCCTGGATCGCGTCCGCGCTGGGCTGATTTTCCTGGACCGCGTAGCTTACCGTGTGATTGGTATTGTCCATCCCCTCGATGCGGTAGGAAGACGCCTGGTTCGGAGAGCCGTTGATGATCGAGACGAAGTTCGGCGTATAGACCACACCCGGGAGGAACACCAGGGAGTTAAACGGATTGCGGACGCCCGAGCTCCCCGCATTGGTGCCGCCGATGCCGAGCACTGGCAGTTCGTCCAACTGCGAAAGAGTGATGTTGTGCGCCACGTCGCCGCTTTCGGTTTTGAGCAGCGAAGCCTCGGCGCTCACGGTCACCGATTCGCTGGCGGCGCCAACTTCGAGCGGCACTGGAATGCCCAGCACTTGGGCTGCGGCCAGACCCACGTTGGCGCGAGTGAATCTCTTAAAGCCCGCCACCGTCACCGAAACCGAGTAGGTGCCCGGCGGCAGATCGATCACGGTGTAAAGTCCGGTCGCGGTCGTGACAGCCGGATAAACCACGCCGGTTTGTGTGTTGGTAACCTCAACCGAGGCGCCGGATACCACCGCGCCGGCTGGATCGGTTACCGTCCCAGTAATTGTGCCGGTACCGGCTTGGCCAAGTAACGTCGAAGCCAAAGCCAACAGGCATGTTGCGACGAACAGAGTACGCATAGGACCCCCTTGAAACTGAAGCAGAATTCAAATTCGAATCCGAAATAACTAACGAATGAAAAGAGAAACCCCAAACCTGTAAGGAGTGTAACCTATGCCGGGCGGGGTGGTCAATAGAGGGAATAGGGGAGGTACCGCAGAGTTTACAATTCAGGGACAACTTTGGTCGGGTACTGATGTCCACAATTTTACATAATAACTGTTATCGGCAGTATACTTCAGGCACAAAAATAGCCCGATGAGGCTCCGAGCGCCCCACCGGGCTGAGGGAAGATCGAACTCAATGAAGAAAAACTTGGTTAGCGCCCGCGGTGACCGCCTCCACCGCCACCCCCGCGGTTGCCGCCTCCGCCGCCACGGTTGCCGCCGCCGCCCGACGAATGCGCTCCGCCGAACCCGCTATGGACATCCGGCCGAGCTGCTCCGCCGGACGCCCCCCGATTACTGACGATCGGGGGGCTGATCCGCACGGGCTGCTGCGGGGTAAACCCTCTGGTCGGTTGTGAGGCCGAGGACGCGTTATTCGGAGCGCCGCCGCGATAACTTGGGACGCCGCCCGCCGCGGGAGCGCCACCGCCGGAGTTGCCCGACGCATTCCCCGGAACGTTCCTTGGAGCCACACTCCCGCCGGTCGCGCCAGAACCATTCCCGCCCGAGCCGGGATTGAAACCACGCCACGCGTTGTTGCCGCCGCCTGCGACTCCCGCACTGCCGCGGTTCGCCACCGCGCCCTGTCCAACTGAACCCTGTCCAGCCGGGCTCTGCCCACCGGTGACGGCTCCACGCGGACTCATTCGGGTCCAACCACCGTTAGACCCTCCGGGGGCGCCCGTAGAACCGGCAACCGTCCGCCCGCCTGCGCCATTCGCTCCGGCTGTCGAAGGCCCGAAGCTGCTGCGTCCGGCAAAGCGCTGAGCGGAATTCGCCGCCGGCATTCCGGCTGTATTCACGGGCCGCTCCGACATGCGCATGCTCTCGCGCGCCGGCGTCAGCGGCATCCGCCCTTGGATCGATCCCGCGCCGCGCAGATCGCCGGCCGAAGCCCGCACGAAATTGCTGGAGTTCACCGCCCCGCGGCCGAACTCACCCGCCCGCATGCTGGTCACGCCGTTCACGCCGTTGACGAAGCGCGCATTGCGGTAGTTGTTCACGATGTTCACGTTGTTGACGATGCCCGCACCCCCGAACCCGCGGCCATACCACGGCCGGAAGGTCTCAAACGGAGCCAGCGGCACCCAGCCCACGTGGCCGAATCCGAAGCCCACACCGAAACCCACGCCGCCGCCCCAGCCGAAGAATCCGACCAGCGCCGGACGCCAGTAATAGCGCGGCCCAAAGGCTCCCGGCCACCAGGCCCAACCGAATGAACCCTGATACCAGCGGCCCCAGTGATACGGAGCCCAGCCCCACGGATCGCCGCTCAACCAGGTCCAGCCGTAGTAGTCTTCCCACACCCAGCGGCCCACGCGGTACGGGGCCCAATCCGGCGCCACGTTCGGAACCCACACTTGGCCGTAAGCCGGATCGTAGACCCAGTGGCCGTTCTGGTCCAACTCCTCAGTCCCATAGATGTCCGGGCTGACGTTGCGCGAGCTAGGAGCATTGGTATAGCGCGCGAGTTCGCCGTCGCGCTGCGAATTCCACTGGTCCCAATCGTCCAGCGGCGCCGCGGCGTTCACCTGAAACTCGGGGTCGGACGGGTCGCCGCGAGCCATCATGGTCTGCCCGGAGCGCAGCCGTTCGGTGCCCTTCGGAGAGAACACTTCCACTTCCCCGCTCCGCACGGTGATTTCGGAAGTGCCGTCCGGATTCACCGCGACGCGGTAAGTTCCCTGCCCCAGAGGCCGCACCGAGACGCTGGGCGTGCTGATTTCGATTTGGCCATCGTTGGGCCGCAGCACGCGAAAACTCGTGATTCCTTGTGCAATCTGCACCAGATACCGTTTATATTGGAGGTCGCCCAGGCGCACTTCGCTCGAAGCGGCCAGGCGGATCATATTGGAAGCGTCAAACTGGACTTCGGCCCGCGAATTCGCTCCCGTAGCCACCCGGTCGGTAGCCACCAGAGGAGCGTTCAACGCCGCCGCCGACAATTCGCCCGCATCGCCGTGCCGCACCGAGACTTCGCCCTGCATCACACTGATGCGAGCTACTCCGTGCTCGGCTTCCTCGGCGCCACCGTCTTGCGGAGCCCCCGCTTGCGGTGGAGGGACAGCCTGCGCCCAGCCGACCAACCCCGCCACCATTGCGATCAGCGCGAATCGTGTGCGTTTCATGGCCGTCTCCTTCCGCCACTCCAGAAGGCAATTGCGGGGCCAAACGATAACCATGTGATACGAAGCTAGTTACAGCGGAAGCCGACCCGCTGTAAGGTGGCTCAAAACCACCACAGTGATTCGTATCGACCAGCCTGAGCCGGCTCGCGGCCGAGCGCGTGGGCGAAAAAAAGCATACTTTCTTCATGACTTTTTAACTCTCGCGACTTCCTTGTTTATGCCTTTTTAAAGGCCCGAAATTTACCATCGAAAGCGTAGGAGGTTTGTATGAAGTTACGATTTATCAGGGTTGCCACGTGGCCGGCCTTGGTACTGGCGAGTTCGTTGGTCAGTTTCGCCGGGAGCCAGCCCAGGATACACAAGAATGGGATTCCGGACCAGACCGACGTCGCGCCGGCCGTGTTGCAGGAAAAAGGCGGCGGGGGCGTGTCGCGGAGCGAGGTTCGCGCCAACGCATTCCGGTCACAAACTGCCGAAGACAGTGCGGCGCTAAGGGATCAATCCGGCGTCGTGCGTTCCAATGCGGGCGATATCGCGTTTCGTAAGTGACGGCGCGGAGACGACGCGGATAAGCACGCCGGCAACGACTCGGGGCTACTGGTTCTTGTGATCCAGCCCCAGTAAGGCTGCCGCGATTCCGTCGACGGCGCGCTCCTCGCTGCTGCGGCTAGCTTGGCCGCGCGGTAGCGACGAGAGGTCCAGGTGTACCAACTCGTGGACCAGCGTCAACTCCAGATCGTCCAGGATCGCGCGGAACGGCAGCCGGTAAGCGGAAGGATCCAGCGCCCAGATCACGGCGGTCTTCTTGGTCTTGTCCCACTTGATACCGCCCAGCGTTTTGAGCGGCAGATCGCGGGTCATCACCACCGAGATTTGCCAATCCTCCAGCTTGAGGCGCTGGCGCCAGACCGCCAGCCGGTCATCCAGGAACCGCTGCGCAGCTGGATTGCGATCGGCGGCGGGAGGTTCCGGCGCAGGAGTCGCAGGTGCGGCAGTCTGCGCAAACGATGAAGCCACAGTGCACAGAGCGAGAGCCCACAGGACGGGCAGAGCACCAATTCTGACGTTCCTGCTTTCGGCCATGCACTCTCCAAATCCCGCTCGGTCCCGAACGGGAAGGCATGATTGAGTGTACGGGCCAGAGTCTGCGTTGAGCAATCGAAAGGCGTGATGCCCTTCATAAAAAATTCATGTGGATCACCCTGGGCCAAGCGCAACGGCTTTCCCAACCGTGGAGAGAGGGAGGGCCCACTCGCGGGGCTGATAACCTGTATACTCATTCAAGCGGTCTTGTCTCGCGGGTGTCTCGCAGGCTTCACGTTAGGTAACAACAGCTTTTGAAGATCGGTTCGTTGCGCGAAGACGGCGCGAGGCTGTGATCGCTAGAAGAGGGTGTATGCGCGCAGTTACGATCACAGTATGTCTGGTCCTGTTGTCCGTGGCGGCGTTCGGCCAGGCGGGAACCGGCACTATCACGGGAACGGTCACGGACCCGGCCGGAGCCTCCATCGCCAACGCACCGGTGGAAGTCCGAAACACCGACACCAACGTCCCCTACCCGACGGTAACCACGGACACTGGCTCGTATACCGTGCTCCGCTTGCCCCCTGGTCCATACAGCGTCTCGGTCACGGCCCCGGGATTCAAGAAGCTGACGCGGAGCGGGCTGGCGGTGGACGCCGGACAGACGCTGCCACTGGATTTGAAGCTGGAAGTCGGCGCGGCCAGCGAATCGGTGACGGTGACGGCGGAAGGCACGCTGCTCAAGACCGAAAGCGGCGACGTGGCGCACAACATCACGCTGCAGCAGCTCGACGACCTGCCCATCCTGGGCATCGGCGGCGCCAACGCGGGAAGCAATGGCATCCGCAATCCGTATAACTCCGCCGTGTTCCTTCCGGGCGTGAGCTACTTCGCGAACTTCGCCATGATCGTGAATGGAGCGCCCACCAACACCGCGGCGTACCGCATCGAAGGCATGGACGACACCAACCACACGGTGGCCTTCGCCATCATGATGAACATGCCCAACGCGGACGCGATTCAGGAAATGGCGATTCAGACCAGCAATTACGCTCCGGAATTCGGACAGGCGGGCGGCGGTCTGTTCAACATCACCATGAAGTCCGGCACCAACCAATTTCATGGCACCGGCTTCGAGTACTTCGTGAACGAGTTTCTGAACGCCGGCGATCCCTTCTCCTCCAATGGGCACGGCGGCAAGTTCCGGCCGACCAACCGCCGCAACGACTACGGCGGAACCTTCGGCGGCCCGGTGTGGATTCCCAAAGTCTACGACGGGAGAAACAAGACCTTCTTTTTCTATTCTTACGAGTATTACAAGGAAGACCAAGCCCTCACCTTCACAGACACGCTGCCCAATGCGCAGTATCAGGCCGGCAACTTCTCGGCGATTTCGCCCAACGGCGGGGCTGGGTTCAACGCGGGGTTGGGGATTCCGGCCACTCCCATTGCCACCGACGCCGCGGGCCACGCGGTCTTCGCCAACGAGATTTTCGATCCTTTGTCCCGCACCACCGCGGCCAATGGCGCGGGAATCGCGAGTCCGTTCCCGAACAACATGATTCCTTTGGCGCGGTTCAGCCCGGTGTCGGCGGCCATTCAAGGCGTGCTGCCGGCGCTGTCGAACGGCGCGCTGTATAACAACTACAACGGCTACAATCTGGGTCAACGCATCACCAAAATCCCCTCCCTCAAAATCGATCAGGTCATTGGAGCGAAGAGCAAGCTGGCCTTCTATTGGCAGCACACCGACACGCAAGCCCAGTTCACCACGCCTAACGGCAACGCGGACGGACTGCCCAATTTGATCACGGGCGCACGCGGCTCCATTCCCATCGGCGGCCCCACGTGGCGGGTCAACTACGACTACACGATCACGCCCACATTGCTCGCGCACGTCGGCGCGGGATACTCGATGATCTACTTTTACGATTTCGGTCCGTACGTCAAGGGCGGCCAAACCGTGAACTGCCAGAGCATGCTCCAGCTCACGGGTTGCGAGGGCAACTACAACTTCCCCACTATCATTGCCGGCAACGTGACCAGCCCGCAGAATCTGGGCGGCATGCAGCAGCTCGGCAATGCCCTGTTGCACACGGCCACGCACACGGAGCGGCCTTCCGCCAACGCGAACATGACCTGGATTCGAGGCAACCACACGTTCAAGGGTGGGGCGGAAGTGTGGACCCAAGCGCAGATTACGGCGCCACCCACGGGTGTCGGCCTGACCTTTGCGACGCTTTCGACGACTTCGAACGGATCGGTGACGGGTTCGGGAGCAACCGGAGTGCCGGCGTCGCTGGTGACGGGCGCTTATACCGCTGGATTCCCCTACGCAAACTTCCTTTTGGGCGACGCGACCGCGGCGACGCAATACGCACCCGTGGACGCTCGCATGTACAAGGTGCAGTGGGCCCTGTTCCTGCAGGACTCTTGGAAGGTCACGCGCAAGTTGACGGTGGATTACGGGGTGCGCTGGGATTATGCCACGGCCGCGCAGGAAGAACACGGCCGGTCCGCCAACCTGGGCTTGATCCCCAATCCGGCCGCGGGCGGGCGCATCGGCGCGCCGATCTTCGAGGCCACCTGCGGATGCACCTTCGTCTCCAATTATCCCTACGCGATCGCGCCCCGCCTGGGCGTCGCGTATCAGATCACCCCCAAGACCGTATTCCGCGGCGGATGGGGCTTCGCCTACGGATTCCCGGCGGACATCAGCATCCAAAACACGGCCGATTCGACCAACACGGCCACCGGCGTGAACGCGTACCTTCCGCTGAACGTTCCGGGCACGATCCCGCAACCGGTGTGGCCCAATTTCAACGTGGGACAAACTCCTCTGCCGGGCGCGATCACCAGCGGCTTCTTGGGCGCTCTTGATCGTAACGCCGGCCGGCCCCCGCGCCAGAACCAGTGGAGCGTGGGCCTGCAGCGCGAGATCACAAAGGACACGGTGATTGAGGCCGCCTACGTCGGCAACCGCGGCGCGTGGTGGCAGACCGGGACGGCCACCTTGCCGCTGTACGGTTACCTGAACCAAGTTTCGCCCGCGCAGTTTTCCGCGATGGGCTTGAACCCGTACACCAACGCCGCCGACAACCTGCTGCTGGGTAGCGCCTTGAGCAGCGCCGCGGTCACCAGCCGCTTGGGAACGATCACGCCGTACTCGGGCTACTCCAGCGGCAATACTTTGATCAACGCCCTGCGCCCGTACCCGCAGTTCAGCACCATCGCGATCCAGAATTCCCCCACTGGCAACACCTGGTACGACTCGCTGCAAATGAAGGGGACCAAGCGGACTTCGCATGGGCTACAAGTGAATGGCACGTTCACCTGGTCCAGAGCCCTGGTGACCGTCCGGCCCAACCTGTTCGTGGAATCCGTCAAGTCGATTCAGCCCACCGACCAGCCCTTCCTGTTCAACGCCAACATTCTGTACACGACGCAGAAGTGGTTCAGCAACCGGATCCTGTCGCAGGGAATCCGGGATTGGGCCTTCGGCGCATTCCTGCAATACGGCAGCGGTTTGCCGCTAACTCCGCCGGCGGCGACCAACACCAACTACATCGGCGGCAGCGAGCAGTTCCGGGTTCCGGGCGTGCCGCTGTACACCAAGAACCTGAATTGCGGCTGCATCAATCCTTACACCGACATCGTTCTGAATCCCGCGGCCTGGCAGAATCCGGCTAACGGAACGTTCGGCCCAGCCACGGGAACCACGTATGCGGACTTCCGTTCGGCGCGGCGTCCGCAGGAGAACTTCAACTTCGGCCGGACGTTCCGGTTCCACGAGAACCGGTTCGCCTTCTCGATCCGCGCCGAGTTCGTGAACATCTTCAACCGCACGCAGATCGGCAACCCCAGCACGTCGGCCCCGGCGGCGCCGGCCAGCAAGAACAATTTGGGCCAGTATAGCGGCGGCTTCGGCACCATCAATCTCACGGTCTCGGGCCCCAACGTGGCCCCGGGTTACACGATGAACGCGGTGGTGGGGCAGTTGTATCAGCTCCCGCGCACGGGCACGCTGATCGCGCGGTTCTCGTTCTAAGACGGGTGGACTTGCCTGGGGCGGCAGCGGAGACGATGCCGCTTTGGCAGCGCATGGCGCTGCCCCACTCGCTTTCAAAGACACTGCGAGTGAGGCGCTGTCATACCTTGTGCTTCAAAGAGCAATAAAGTCGGGAGCTCCCGTGCCGAGGTTTTACTTCCACCGGCAGGAAGACGCCTGTGTATCAACGTCCGCGTATCAACGACCGGTTCGTAACAACCGGCGGGAATCCATCTTACTTTTACGTTGCACGCCTCGTTACCTAGGATAAGTACCGCGCGCGGTGGATCAAGTTATTCAGATGGCCGAATGATTGACCTCTCTCGATTCCAAGTTTACGGGGGCGATCCAAGGAATTCGGGCGGGCGGAGGCGGTATGTTGCACAAACGTTGGGAAATGTTGTCGAACTTTGGGCTGTGAATGCTCCACGGCCTTCGGCCACAACGGGGTATGAAAAAGATTCGAGCGGTTTTTGTGGAAGGCTGCTTCTTGGCCATGAATGGACGTGAATCAGCATGAATGGATGGGACGAAGGACGAAACGCTTAAACTGTTGTACTCGCAGGGCCTTTCTGTTGGTGTTTTTCGAAGGATCGGGTCGTGCAGGCACCTTGCCTCACGGTCGCGGGCCGGTGCGGATTCTCTTGCGGGGCGGACGCTGGCGATTCGTCCACGCCGTGCGTAACGCGGCTGCGAGGATGTCTGGCTTTACTTTGGAGAGGCGCACCAGCGTGGACCCCTTGCGGCCCCATCCGCCGGGCACTGGGGTGAAGATCTCCGGGGCGTCCGCGATCATCCCGGCTTGCTGTTCCGGTGTGAGCAACAGCACGCCGCAACCGTCCTTCTCGTACCCCAGCGTGGCGAAGATTTTCCCTCCGACGCGAAAGTCGGGGACGTTGAAGTGCGACGACTCCGACGTGTCGGGCAGGCTTAGGGCTAGCTTGCGGAACCCGGAGGCGGTCATAATGTCTACTTGGCCGGCAACAGCACATGATGCTTCTTGAGGAAGGGCCACATCCAATCATGCACCGCTTGGCTTCCCGCCTTTTCCTGCGCCACCGTCACGTTGGTTATGCCATCGATAGTGCCTTCGTAAATGAACTCGTTGGAGAGAACCCAACTGTTCAAATCACTGCCATCCAGTTTCGGCCCGCCACTGAAGTAGCGTGCGTCGATACGCTGGGCGCGGGCGGCTGCGTCGCTCGGAGATAACTTGTCGCTGGTGTAGTCGGGAAGCCCCCTTTTTGCTCCCCAGGGGCCGCCCCCCATTCCGCCATGGGTGGTATAAAATTTTCGCGGCACATAGTAGGTGACTCCTTTCAAGTCCCATCCCACATTGGCGATATCACCGCAATTGCCGAAACTCCGCCTGCTGTTCGTGGCCGGGTCCCGCATGGCGTGATAACAGTACACGACATTGGACGGGATGGATTTTGCTCGACTCAGTTCCACACTTCGAGCGACAGCATCGAACAGGAACATCGCCTCGATGGTTGCGATTTGCCCGTCGGGCATTGGTTGCAAATCGGCCAGGATCGCCGCTGTGGCGATTACGATGGCGGCTCCGCGGCTCCAGCCGGTAAGGAAGATCTGGTGATCCCCCTGGCGCCAAAATTCTATAATTTGCTGACACAAGTTGTAAGGCCAGATGAAGTTGGGGCCGGTTCCGGTCAAATCCGGCCCCTGGTAGTACCTACGGTTTTGTAAATGCGATCCATAGTAGATCTGGCCGACAAAACTTCCTGCCTTCTCTTCGGCGTAGTTTCCGGACCGGAACTTCGTGTCATACAAAAAGTCCGGAACGGTCCCCTCACCGGTTCCGGTCCCGTCCACGCAGATTAACATGGCACTCCTCCCTGAACAGCTTGCTTCCAAAAACCAATCAGAGCCAACTTCCCGAAGCCGGCGGCAGTCATAACGTCTACTTCGCCGGTTCGATCCGCAGCATCGCGCCTTCCTTTTCGTCGGTGAGCAGGTAGAGCAGGCCGTCCGGACCCTGGCGGACTTCGCGGATGCGCTGGCGCAATTCCGTTAGCATCGATTCGCGGCGCAGTTCCTCCATTTTTTCGTTAAAGAGAATGCGTTCGAGGTGGCCCGTGCCGGGGATCTCGCCGGTGCGCAGCGAGCCTACGAAGACGTCGCCTTTCCACTTGGGGAAACGGTCGCCGGTGTAGAACGCCATGCCCGAGACGGCGATGGCCGGCACCCAGATGACTACCGGCGGCTCGAAGCCCGCATGGCCGGAACGCTCGCCTTGCCAGGGGCCCTGGTAGGTGCGGCCGTAGCTCACGATGGGCCAGCCGTAGTTGCGGCCGGGCTTCAGGATGTTGATCTCGTCGCCGCCGTTGGGGCCGTTCTCGTTCTCCCACATCTCGCCGGTTCCGGGGTGCATGGCGAGCCCCAGCGCGCTGCGGTGACCGAGCGAGTACACTTCGGGCCGGTGCCCGGCCTGTCCGACGAACGGATTGTCGGGAGGGATGCTACCGTCGTCGCGAAAGCGGAGCACTTTGCCGCCCAGCGTGTTGGGGTCCTGGGGATTGTTGCCCGTGGTGGTCATGAACAGCGTGCCGTCGCGTCCGAAGGCGATGCGGGAGGTGCCGCCTTGATCGGACACGAAGATGTCGCGGACGTCGCTTAGTGTTGGGGTGAGCGTCGAGCCATCCAGGCGGCCTCGCGCGATGGCGACTACCCGCTTGTTTGCATCGATGGGCTTGGTGTAGGTGAGGTAGATCAGATGGTTCTCGGCGAAACGGGGATGGAGCGCTACGTCCATGTAGCCGTGCACCGCACCGGGCAGTCCGGATTCGACGGCCCAGTAGGAGGCCGGCGCTCCCGCTACGGGCTGGGGATCGAGGACTCCGTTGCGGAGGATGCGCAGGCGGCCCGCGCGCTCAGTCACCAGCATGGTGCCATCGGGGAGAAACGCCAGGCTCCACGGATATTCGAGCGCGCGAGTGACGGCGACTACGCGGATGCGCTGGCCTTCCGCGGTGTCGAACTCCAGCGGCAGGTCCGGGAGCTTGCGATGCGCCAGGCCTTCGGGCGGCACCGGGATGTTGAAGCGGGGGTCGAACGGAACTTTCTGCTGGGCCGGCGCGAGCAGGGAGCCCGCGGTGGCCGCGAGCAACAGAGCGATCAGTGTCCTCATAGGCTTCAGAATATCAGCAGATCAAAATGTTAGACCATTTTCTGAGATAATATAGACCAGCTCTGGCGATCCGGCTGCAAGCAAGAGATGGCGAAGGCCTATTCTGACGATCTACGACGGAAGTTGTTGGAGGCGCATCCGCAGGGGGAAGAGAGCCTGGAAGAGTTAG
>DATNJC010000178.1:0-142639 GCA_035604115.1 Bryobacteraceae bacterium
AGGCGCTGCTGGGAACTGCTCTTGCGTGTCCAACTTCGCAACACCGCCTCTTCCTGCTCCGTCAGTCGTATCCCGGCGTTCAATGATCGGGCCATGCCCGATTCTACATCTTAACTGTTATTTCTGCAAGTAAGTACTAGCCAGGGAAGGCAAGGCGCTGGCATGAGAGCTCTCCAAACTCGAGCGCAAGCGGGTGCCAAGCCCGTAATCGCGAAGGTTGCAAACCGCGCGCACAGGCGCAAGTCCGTTGTGCGCGGTAAAAAAAGACTGCCGGGAAATCGAGCGCCGCTGGGGCGCGGCCGCGAGGTTTTTCGGCAGCCGAGTATAAATTGTTCCGCGTTTCAGCCCGGCCTTCAACTCCGGAAGGTCCCCCTGCCTCACCAGAAGTGTCCCTAAACAGCCCACCAGATCAAGTCCATTCTCACAGCATTTCTGTTCGTAGGGCCGACCTCCAGGTCCGCGCCGTGCCTCCCGGGCCCGGCTTCTGCCCACCACCCGTTCAACTTTACCAAACGAACCCGAGCCACACCTAAGCCTCACCAAATGAAAACCTTAGCCTCAGTCCCAGGGCCCGGCTGTCGCTATCTACGCCCCACCCAGCGGGTTTCGCGGCGGAAAAACGTCAAGGCGAGGGAGACATCCTTGAGGATCTGGGCCTTTAGAGCTTCGGGAGATTCGAATTTGCGTTCGTCGCGGAGGCGGTGGAGGAATTCCACTTGGATGTTCGCGGGCGCGGGGGGGTCCAGGGGCTCGAGCAGGTAGGTCTCGATGGTCAGGGATTCTCCGCCGAAGGTGGGGCGATTTCCCACGTTGGTGATGGAGTTCCAACGGCGTGACGTGGCGGCCTCGGTGGTTCTGGTGATGTAGACGCCGGTGGCGGGCAGGACTTCCGCGCCGGCGGTGAGATTCGCCGGGTTGAGGTTCAACGTTGGCACCGTTTGCTTGGAGCCTACGCCTTGGCCCGGCACTACTTCACCGGCCAGCGCGTAGGGGCGTCCGAGCAGGCGGCCCGCGAGCGCGACTTCTCCGCTTCGTATGGCTCGGCGGATTTCCGTGGATGAGACGATGCGGCCGCGACGCTCGACGCGGTGCAGGAATTCGGTGGTGAAGCCGGACTCGCGGCCTAGGCGCTCCAGCGTGGCGGTGTCGCCGGAGCGGGCGCGGCCGAAGCAGAACTTTTCGCCCACCAGAACGGCTCGGGCTTGCAAGCCGTCGCGGAGGTATTGGGCTACGAATTCCTCGGGCGTCAAGTGCGCCAGGGCCGTGGTGAATTCCAGGACGAAGACGTGATCGATGCCTTCAGCCAGGATGGCTGCGCAGCGCTGGTCGAGCGTCATCAGCATGGGAGGCTCGCGGCCGGGCGCCAACACCGCGGCCGGATGCGGATGAAAGGTCATCGCCACGGCGCTCAGGCCGCGTTGGCGCGCGGTGGCTACGGTGCGATGCAACAGCTCGCGATGCCCGGCGTGGACGCCGTCGAAGATTCCGATGGTGAGCGCGCAGGGACCGATCGCGGCGCATTGGCTCAAATCGCGGGCGATGGCGGGAGCCACCTGAATTTCAAGGCCGTCGTACGCCAGGCGGACCTGCCCGGGCAGCGACTCCTCGGTCTTGGCGTGGCCCAGATCGTGGCACATGTGGGTGAAGAAGACGCGGTGCGGCTGGAGTTCGTCGACCAGCTTCAGCGCGTCGGCAACCGTGGTGTGGGTGGGGTGCGGGCGGTTGCGCAGGGCGTCGAGGAACAGGACCTCGAGGCCGTGCAGTTTGGCCTTGGACTCCTCGGGGATGGAACTGTGATCGGTGAGATAGGCCGCCGTCCCGAAGCGGAAGCCGAACACCTCGGAGTGGCCATGGTCCAGGCGGATGGGCTCGAAGGACAGGCCGAACAGGTCGAAGGGCTCGCTGTTGAGGACGCGCAGGTCGAGCTTGGGAACCATGGATTGCGGCTCGGGGTCGAAGGCGTATTTGAAGACGCGCTGCAGGACTTCGAGCGTGGCCGTGGTGGCGTAGACCGGAATGGGCTCGCGCTGGCGGAAGTTGAAGGGACGGACGTCGTCCAGGCCGAGGATGTGGTCGGCGTGGGCGTGGGTGTAAACGATCGCGTCAAGACGCTCGATGCCGGCACGCAGGATTTGCGCGCGGAAGTCGGGGGTGGTGTCGATCACCACGTTGCGGCCGCTGTAGCGGAGCAGGATCGACGGGCGCAGGCGCTTATCGCGCGGGTCGGCGGAAAGGCACACCTCGCAACGGCAGCCGATGGTGGGAACGCCGGAACTGGTGCCGGAGCCGAGGACCGTGATTTGAATGGCCGGCGTGGGTGGGGCGGGTGCGCGCAGGGCGGGCGCAGGCTGGCCTAGCTTGGCCATTACGGCTGGGATGGTTCCTCGCCTTGGGCGGCGGTGTCTGTTGGGGCGCCGCCCGGTGCGTCGCTGGATCGAGGGGCGTCGCTGGACCGCGGGGCGGCGGAGGCTTTGGCTACCTCCTCGCTGACCTGCACGTAGCGGAAGCGCAACTCGGTAAGCGCGTTCTCGATCAGGCGTTGTTCCTCGATGGACAGATTACCGCGGGTCTTTTCCGCCATCATGGCGAGAAGATCGATGGCATGGCGCGACGCCGGGAGGTCGGGCTGCTCGGGCTTGTCGCCGTAAGCGAGAATGCCGAGCCGCAATTCGGCCTGAGTCTTCAGAGAAAACACCAGAAATTCGAAGGTTGGAGGAGGAAGTGGGAAATCCTGCTCGCTCATACTTTTTAGTGTAATCTGATTGTTGGTGGCTTCGCCCGGCGATAAACGGCTGCAAGGTCTGTTGGAGTCTTTGAAACAATCTGCGCGCCAACAGGATCAGGCAGCTGTGCGCCAACAGGATCAGTTAGCGGCACGCCGCGCGTCTGAGGCGCCGCAGGCTGCAGGTGCGCGGCAACCACAGGGACCCGTGGAGCCGCCTGCGCCTCCGCGGCCGTCCACCCCGTTACCGCTGCGAGTGCCGTTCGGCCAAACACGGTATTCCCCTACGGGGAAGGCCGCACGCGCGCAGAATTTCGAGACCCAGCTGGTGCTGACGTGGGTCAATCTGGTCGCGGTGATCACCCTGCTGCTAGGGGCAGGGTTCCTTTTCAAATATGGCGTGGACAACAACTGGTTCGGGCCGGTCGCCCGCGTGGGTTTGGCGGCCATCGCAGCGGCGGCCTTGTTGGGCGCGGGGCATCGCCTGCGGCGCAAAGACCAGAAGGTGTTTGCGCAGTGGATCACGGGGCTCGGAATCGCTTCGGGCTACCTGACTTTTTGGGCCGCCGGAAAGCTGTACGACCTGATCCCCAACTACGCGGCTTTTCTATTGATGTGCGGGATGACCGCGGAAGCCGTTCGCCTGTCGCTGTTGTACGAATCGGAGGCCATCGCGATTCTGGCGATACTGGGCGGCTACCTCACGCCGGTGGCGGTGGCGATCCCAACCCATGTGGCGTTCTCAACCGCTGTCCCAAGCCAGGGCGGTCATCCCCGGATTCTGTTCAGCTATGTGTTCCTGGTGAATCTCGGTGCGCTGGCGCTGGTGAGACTGCGCCGCTGGCGCGTGTTAGAGCCGCTGGCATTGGCCGCTACGGTGCTGGCTTGTGCCGGCTGGTCGCTTATTTTTCTGGACGAGTCGACCGGCCCGGTAGTCGCGGTCTTCGCCATGGCGTTCTACGCGCAGTTTAGCGTCACGCGCGAGGTAGCCGTGTGGACAGCGATTCAGATTCTCGCGCCGCTGGCCCTGGGGTTAGTGCGCGGGCCGGAGGGACTGCCTTGGAACTTGGCGTTTGCCGCGGGAGGATTGGCGGTAGCGGAGGTGCGGCGCTGGAACATGGCGCCCCTCTGGACGCTGGCCAGCTGTCTTGTCCCGGTCTGGCTGTGGCTGGCAGCCCACCACAGCCTCGGCGACGCGAATGTGGCCGCCAACGTTTTGAGCGCCGGCTTCGTACTGTTTTTCCTGTGGACGCCATTCTGGAAACTGGTGCGCAAACGCGAGGTGCGGGCGCCGGATTTATGGCTCATCGCGGCGAACGCGGCTGCGTACTTCGCTCTGGCATATTACGAACTCAACCCCTACTATCACGCATACATGGGTTTGTTTGCCGTGGGCCTAGGTTTGTTGCATCTTCTGCTGGTGCGCCTGCTCAAAGGCGCCGACACTCGGCTGGTATTGGGGGTGGCGCTGGCGTTCGCCGCGCTAGCGGTTCCGATTCAATTCAACGGCCTTGCGATCACCGCGGGCTGGGCGCTGGAGGCGGCGGGCGCTGCGTGGCTCGCCGCTCGTTTCGGCAATCTCGCGATGCGGTGGGGCGCAGGTGTTCTCTTTGTCCTGGTGCTGAGCCGGCTGGTGCTGATCGATGCTTGGACCTATTCCAACGCTTCGGACTACAGCCTCATCTTCAACGCGCGGCTCCTGGTGTTCGCGGTCTCGGTGTGCGCGTTGTGGCTGGCCGCAGAATTCACCGGCCCGGTCCTGGCCGAGGCGGCTGTAGGCGCCTACGCCGCGGCACATGTCGTGTTGCTGTTCGGGTTGAGTCTGGAAATCGCGGGCTGGGTGCACCGCTCCGTGGCAGAAGCCGATCAGACCAATGTGCTGGCCGTCGCGGTTGCCCTGCTGTTGACCTTGTACGCCGCCGGGCTGGTAACCGTGGGCATACTGACGCGCACGGCGATCAACAGGATTTTGGGATTGGGAGTGGTGACGTTCGTGGTGGCCAAGTTGTACCTGATGGACGTGTGGCAACTGGACTTGGTATTCCGCATCGCCGCGTTTCTAGCGCTGGGTGGCCTGCTGCTGGGCGTTTCGTACCTCTACTCGCGCTACAAGTCGTCCTTGGCGGGCAGCTACTCGCGAACCCTTCCGGCAGCAATAGCGGCGGGTGTGCTTGCGGCTTTGGCCTTGGTGGCGCTGGCCGAGCCCATGCACAATTGGGCAACATTGAATTTGCCGTTCGCTTCCGCCACTAATCAGAGCGCCGGGAGCAATCCGGTGAATCAGCAGGTGCCAGCAGGGAATCCCAGGGATCTGGTGAGCCGGGCGGCCCCAGCGGCGCAAAAGCCTGGCGGCGGGAAGCCGAAGCAAGCGCCAGCGGCGGCTCCGGCCGCGCCAACCGCCTCGGCGCCGGTGGTCGTTTCAGCGACGCCGGCGACTACGCCCTCACCCGCACCGGCACGCGCGCCGGCACCCACCGCCCCCGCCACCTCGCCAGCCACCTCGTCACCCGGGCTGGTGCAAGACGTGTCGGCGGCTTCGCCTGGCGCGCGCGCGCATTCCAGCACGGTCCGCACATCGGCGGCAAGTTGGATTTGGGCGTGCGCAGACGGTAAGGCCCTGGCAGGCAGAGTCCTACCGGGCGGAAACACGCTGGAAATCGAGTTTTCCCGCCAGGCTACGGTTCTAGTGGGGAATGCCGCCGCAGTGGAGATGGCCTTGGACGGGAAGCCGCTAGGCCCGTTGGGTCCGGAGGGCCGCGCGCGGGTGGTCGAGCTGACTCCCGCCGGCTTCCATCTGGCTTCCACGGTGGGATCCCCGGACTGCGGAAAGCCGTGAGGGCCACGGCGAACCCGTTGCGGAAGACCACAGATTGCGGAGTCCATTTCTACCTTCATCCTCGGGATGATTTGCCTTAGAAGGGTTGCGGCGGGGGCGACAACCGCGCCTAGCGCCTACACTGGAGGCATGAGCCGGTACTTTACGCTGCGGCAGGCCGAGGATGCTCTTCCGGAAGTCGAGCGGCATCTGCGCGACGCCCTGTTTCACCGGGCCGAGTTTGAGCGCGCGCGCGAGCAATGGGACGACAGCCAGCAGAAGATCCGCATGTCCGGCGGAATGCGCGTGAATCCGAGCGACATGCTGGCGTTGCGGGCGCGGCGGGATGCGAGCGCGCAGGCCATGAAGACCGCCATGGACGGTATCGAAGAGGCGGGCGCGCACGTGAAGGATCTGGACATCGGGCTGGTGGACTTCATGACGCTGTACCACGGCGAAGAGGTGTGCCTGTGCTGGAGGATGGGCGAGGACGCTATCCGGTTCTGGCACGGCGCGGAGGAGGGCTTCCGCGGGCGCAAGCCGATCGACGAGGAGTTCCTGAAGAATCACAGCGCCGGCGGCGAAGTGGGCGAAGATCCCAAGACGCACTAACTGCGATCTGTAAGTAAGTTCGGAGATTTAGTGCCGATCCGTAACCGGTGCGGCTCCGTGCCGGGCGCACGCTCTCGACCGCCCATTGCTCGACAGTTACTTTCTCGACAGGCGGCCCCGAGTTGCGACTGTCGAGGAGCGGTACGCATTCGCACTGGTCGCGGTTTCCGCTTAAACTGACGGAAAGAAATCTATTGACACGTACGGAGCACGTATGCTAAATATTTAGCATCACGAGGTGCTAAGAATTTAGCATGCATGAGCTAAGCCGCCGCGAGCGCCAAATCCTGGACATTCTTTATGCGCGAGGCCGCGCCACCGCCGCCGAAATTCAGGCCGCGCTGCCCGATCCGCCGAGTTATTCGGCCGCGCGGGCGCTGCTGCGGGTGCTGGAAGACAAGGGCCACGCGCGCCATACCGAAGTGGGCGGGCGGTATGTGTTCGTTCCGCGCGTGGGCCGGGAAAAAGCTCGGGTGGCGGCGCTCAAGCATTTGTTGCAGACGTTTTTCGAGGGCTCGGCCGCGGACGCCGCGGCGGCGCTGGTGAACGGGTCGGCCGCGCGGCTGCGGCCGGAAGAGCTGGATCGCCTGGAAGCGCTGATCGCCCGCACGCGGACAGAAACTGCGCGGAAGGAGACCAAGGGATGAACTTCTTAGTGGGATCGACATACATCGTGGGCGCCGCCTGGATTGCGGCGGCGCTGGCGCGCGGAGCTTCCGCGGATTTGCGCAGCCGGATCTGGCGCGCGGCGCTGGCGGCGTTGGCGCTGGTGTGGCTTCCCTGGCCTCCGCCGGAGGCTGTGCGCATTTCGGTCAGCGCGGGATTGGGCGACGCGGCGGGCGGATTCGCTCGTGTGCCGGGGTCGTCTTGGCTCGTGTGGGTGTGGGCGGCGGGTGCGGCGTTGCTGCTGGCGCGATGGGCCGTGGGGCTTATCCGTCTGGCTCGGCTGACGCGCGCGGCGCGGCCGCTGGAGGCGAACATTCGGGTCAGCGACGCGGCGGCCACTCCGATGACTTGGGGCGTGCTGCGTCCGGTGATCCTGCTGCCCGCGGCGGCGCTAGCATGGCCCGCGGAGGAACGCGCTCGCGCGTTGCGTCATGAACGCGCGCATATTGAGCGAAGGGACTGGCCATGGCAACTGTTCGCGCAGCTGGCCACGGCGGCGTGCTGGTTCCATCCCCTGGTGTGGCTGGCGGCGTACCAACTGCGGCGTGAGTCGGAGTTGGCGGCCGACGATGCCGTGTTGCGCGAGGGTTCGGATGCCTCCGCCTACGCAGCCCAACTGGTCGACGTGGCGCGGGCCGCACGGCGCTTGCGAGGCGAAACGCCATTGGCTGCCGTCGCGATGGTGCGGCCGAGCACGCTGGAGGCTCGCATCGCAGCGATCTTGAGCCGTGGCCGGAACCGCGGTCGCGCTGGCGTCCGCGCGCGGCTCGCGGTGGTGCTGGCCGCTGCGCTGGTGTTGGTTCCGGTGAGTGTTCTCGAAGCCGCCAAGACGCATCGCGTGGGGGAACCGGGGCTGACGCCGCCCAAGCTGGCATCGAAAACGGACCCGCAGTATACGGAAGAAGCTCGCGCAGCCAAAATTCAGGGGACCACCGTGCTGTCGTTGGTGGTCAATGAAAAAGGGCTAGCGGAAAAGGTCCAGGTAAAAAAGTCGCTGAACAAAGGGCTCGACGCGAAGGCCGTTTTGGCGGTGAAGCAGTGGCACTTCGAACCGGGGACTCTGAATGGCAAGCCCGTGCGGGTCGCGGCCGTCATCGAAGTGAACTTCCGACTGCTGTGATGCTGCGTGGTCTCGCGATGGGCGCGCTGGTGTTCGTTGTAGCCCTGAACGGACAACATCCCCACGTCAAGACCAATCCGCAAGACGGCCTCACCTACGTTTGGATTCCAGCGGGCGTCTTCCAGACGGGGTGTTCTCGCGGAGACGCCGAATGCTTCGGTTGGGAGCAACCCAGGCGCGAGGTCCAGATCTCCAAGGGATTTTGGATTGGAGAGACCGAGGTAACCCAAGCGGCGTACGAACGGGTGACCGGCACGAATCCGAGCCGCTACCGGGGAGCCCGGCGGCCAGTGGATCAAGTCGGGTCGACGGACTCGGGGCAATATTGCGCAGAGACCGGCATGCGTTTGCCGACCGAAGCTGAGTGGGAGTTCGCGGCGCGCGGGGGCAGCGTGGCATCGCGCTTCGGAGAGTTGGAACGAATCGCATGGTATGACGCCAATAGCGACGATCAAACTCACGACGTCGGTCAAAAGTTGCCCAATGGATTCGGACTTTATGACATGCTCGGCAACGTATGGGAGTGGGTGGAAGACGCGTGGGGCAGGGAAGGGGCGAAGGTCCTTAAAGGCGCGGCGTTTTTCAATATCGCGCGGGACGTGCGAGTTTCGAACCGGTTGTGGGCCGCTCCGGACACGCGGCATCGCGATATGGGGTTCCGTTGCGCGGCGGATTAAGGCTCAGGCCGGTTCAGCGGCCTCGACGGCGAATTCGGGCTCCGGATCTTCGGCCGGGATCTTGACGCCTTCCCAGCGGGCCACGACGGCGGTCGCCAGGCAGTTGCCTAGCAGGTTCACCGAGGTGCGGCACATGTCCATCAGCGTGTCCACGCCCAGGATCACGGCGATGCCCTCGAGTGGCAGATTGAATGTCGCCAGCGTTCCGGCCAGGATCACCAGCGATGCTCGGGGCACGCCGGCGACGCCTTTGCTGGTCAGCATCAGGGTCAGCATCATGACGATTTGTGTGCCGAGCGGCAGATGCACTCCCGCGGCTTGGGCTATGAACATCGCGGCTAGCGATAAATAGAGCGTGGAACCGTCCAGGTTGAAGCTGTAGCCGGTGGGTAACACGAACGCCACAATATGTTTAGGTACGCCCAGTTTCTCCATGTTTTCGAGCGCCAGCGGAAGGGCGGCTTCGCTGGACGCAGTGGAGTAGGCGATCAGGAAGGGCTCGCGCGCGTAGCGGACGAAGCGCTTCAAAGGAATGCCCACGATGGCGATGACCGAGCCGAGCACGACGATGACGAAGAAGGCTTCCGTCGCGTAAAGCGTCAGCACCAGCTTGCCCAGGTTGACCAAGACCTTCAATCCGCGGTCCCCCACCGTGGCCGCCATCGCTCCGAAGACTCCGAAAGGCGCGGCGAGCATCACGAAATTGGTATAGCGGAACATCACTTCGGACAGCGACTCGCAGAATTCGACCACCGGCCGGGCTTTGGCTCCGATGGCCGCGCAGGCGGTTCCGAAGAGGAACGAGAACACCACGATTTGCAGAACCTCGCCGCGCGCCATGGCGTCGACAATGCTGGTGGGGAAGGTGTGTTCGAGGATTTCCGTGAAGCTGGTGCTGACCTGCTCGACTCCGGGGGCGGCTCCCTTAACGAGTTGCACGCCGACGCCGGGCTGGACCAGATTCACCGCGGCCAGGCCGACGAATAACGCGATGGTGGTGACGATTTCGAAATACAGAATCGCTTTGCCGCCGATGCGGCCCATGGTCTTGACGTTGCCGGTCCCGGCGATGCCGCAGACCAAGGTGCCGAACAGCAGCGGCGCAATGATGGATTTGATCAGGCGCAGGAACACGGTGCCGAGGACGCCGAGAGCCTTGCCAGGGCCGGGGAGAAGAGCACCGAAGGCGATGCCGGCTACCAGCGCTATCAGAATCCAGACGGTTAGGGAGGACCTTTTCGATTGTTGTTTCATGCGCTAGTGAAGTGTCTCTCGATTGGTTACTGACGCGGTCGGCCATGCGCCGGCACGAGTGCCGGCGTGGCAAACTAAAGTTCGCTCCACAAACGGTTTCAGCGGCCTCCCCATTTCAACTTTTCTCTGAGCACATCGAAGAATACCATCTCGGGTGGATGCACCAGGCTGATGGATTGTTCCGAACGCCTGCACACGATGCGATCGCCTTGCAGCACGGTCTCGCCGACTTGGCCGTCGATGGTCATGTAGGCCGATGGAACGTCCGCCGGGATGGTTACTTCAATGACGCTTTCATCGGGCACGATCACGGGACGGTTGGTGAGCGTGTGGGGACAAATAGGTGTAATGGCGATGGCGGCGACGGTGGGGTACACGATGGGTCCGCCGGCCGACAGCGAATACGCCGTGGAGCCGGTGGGCGTGGCGACAATCAAACCGTCGGCGCGGTAGGTGCACAGGAAGCTGCCGTCGACACGCACGTCGAGGTCGATCATGCGTGCGATGTCGGTTTTCGAGAGCACCATGTCGTTCAGCGCCTGGTTGACGTTGAAGCGTTGGTCGCCGCGCCACAGCTCGGTGCTGAGCAGGCGACGGCGTTCCAGGAGAAAGTCGCCTTTGAGGGCGCGTTCGAGCTGCAGGTATAGCTCATCGACTTTGATCGCGGTTAGGAATCCGAGGCCGCCGAGATTCACGGCGAACAGGGGAACGTCGCGCCCGGCGGCCGCGCGGGCCGTAGAGAGGAGCGTGCCGTCGCCTCCCAGCACGATCACTAATTGCGCGCAGGCGGCCACCTCAGCGCGGGAGAGGCCCTGCGGGATTTTCAAGTAGGCGGCGGCTTCTTCGTCCAGCAGCACCTTGATTCCGCGCTCGGAAAGCCAATGGTGGAGCGCGGGCAACACATCGGCGGCGCGGCTGCTGCGCGGCTTGGCTACGATGCCTACGACGCGGACTTCAGGCCTATCTTCAGATTTTGGCGACGGGTCGGGCATATAAGAGGAACTCGCGGTTTCCTTCCGCGCCTTCAATGGGGCTCGCCATGATATCGGCGGAAAATCCGAGCGCCTCCACGGCGGCGCGCACGCGGTCGCACGCGGCCTGATGCATTTGGGGATCGCGCACGATTCCGCCCTTGCCGACTTGCCCCTTCCCGGCCTCGAATTGCGGCTTCACCAGAACGATCATAACGCCCACGGGGGCGAGCAGCGGCGCGATGGCGGGAACCAGCATGGTGGCGGAGATGAAGCTGGCGTCGCACACCGCGAGATCGAACGGCCGCGGAAAATCGGCGGGCTGGAGATGGCGCGCGTTGACGCCCTCGCGCACGACGACTCGCGGATCGTTGCGCAGGTTCCAATCGAGCTGGCCGTGGCCCACATCGAGGGCCCACACGTGGGCCGCGCCGCGCTGCAGCAGGCAGTCGGTGAAGCCTCCAGTGGAGGCTCCCACGTCCAGGCATTCCAGGCCGGTGGGATCGATCTTAAAGCGATCCAGCGCCGCCGCCAGCTTGAATCCGCCGCGGCTCACGTAGGGCATGCGCTGGCCCACTTCGATGCGCGCCGATTCCAGGACGCTGCGGCCGGGTTTGTCGCTGCGTTGACCATCCACAAGGACTTGGCCGGCGAGGATCAGAGCGTGGGCTTTTTCACGGGATTCGGCCAGGCCGCGGTCGAAGAGAAGCTGGTCCAACCGCTTCTTTTCCGCGCGCTTCTTTTCCATGCCCTTTTGGGCCAGCCGCTTTTTGGAAAGTCGCGCGCTGGCGGAGGGGGGCGGAGATGCCGGCGGAATGGGCGCCTTCATGCGATGCGAAAATCGGGGCCGCATCTGCCGGAACCAGAGCCGGCGCAGCCGACTAAGTTTGCGCGGCCAACGAGGCTGGCGCGGCCCATCAAGTTGGCGGCGCTACCGGGCTTGGGCCGGCGCGGCCTCGCGAATGCGCTTTTTGCGGTTGCGCTTGCGGGCTAGTGCGGACTTCACGCGCTTCTTCTCGCCCGGCTTCAGGTAGAACGAATGGCGCTTCGTGTCCTTGATGATGTCCTCCTGCAGGACCTTACGCTTGAAGCGCCGCAGCGCGCTTTCGATGGTCTCGCCATCTTGCAGATGAATCTCAGCCAACAGGCACCCCCAAAAAATCCCCGCCCTTCCGAGCGGGGCTGTTCCAAAAGACTACCGGTGCGGCGCAGTGCGCCACGCCATCCCGACACGGTTCGAAGACGGCATGCGGCGCGCCCTCTTCTTCAGTTCCGCCGCCAGTTCCGCCGCCGAGCGATTGCTGGCATAGCCCAGCATGTCGCGTTCGGTAAACATGAGCGCGTCATCTTTGGTTTCTCCGTGCTTGGATTCTCCATGCTTGGCGTCTCCATGTTTGGCGTCGGCGGGCTTGGCGTCTCCGGCCTGAGCCTCGACCAAGCGCTTGCACAACAGCGGTAGCTCCTGGAGCGGAATTTTGTGCTTCCGCATCAGGCTCAAATCCGCGCTCACCGTCCACTCTTTTTTGATAGTCCCGGCGGGCTTGTGATTGCCCGCGGGCAAAGCTTGGAATGTGTACCTTCGGATATTGTTTTCCTGGCTAAAACCGGTCAAAACGAATTCCACAGGCACTTCGAACTCACCCTCCTTGACTTGATCGATCCCCAAAGCCCATAAAGCGCGCGGCAGGATACGGCCAGGAGCGAGAAACGGCTCCTTCTATTCGGAAGCCACGACGCTGCCGCCAAGCGGCCGGCGCAAAACGTTGGCAGGCTCCCCGGCTCGCCGGTAAGAATCGGTTACCAGCGTCCGCGTCCGCCGCCACCACCGCCGCTGCCGCCACGGCCCCGTCCGCCACCGCCGCCGCCACCCGGACGTCCCCGTCCTCCGCCAAACCCGCCGCCACCGGCCGGCTTGGGCTGCGCTTCGTTCACGTTCATCGCCCGGCCGTGCATTTCCGCGCCGTTCAGGGCCGCGATCGCGGCTTCGGCTTCCGCGCGATTGGTCATTTCCACGAAAGCGAATCCGCGCGGCTGTCCGGTCGCCCGATCCGTAACGATATTGACCCGCTCCACCGAGCCATACTGAGCGAACGCCTGGTGCAATTCATCCTCGGTGGCCTGGTAGGACAGGTTGCCGACGAAAATATTGGTCATTCGAGTGTTCCTTTCCCTTCGCTTAACTTGTCTTCGGCTGGCAAGCTCGGCTCCCAAGTGGCGGCCAAGGCACGACGGCAGAGCACTCGTGATCAACGGATGCGGCAAAGACTTACTCAGTATAGCAGCAGATCCGGGGCCGTTGGCGTGCAGGTTTGAAGATGTTGCGGCGCATCAAAATATAGGCGTCCGAGCCCCAGGGTGAATCCGCAGAGTGAATACCAGTGCTACGATCACCACAGTGCGGTTATTCGGCGCAGTCGTGTCCTTTTCGCTGTCGCTCGCCGCAAGCTGTACGTTGGCGCAGCCGGCGGCCAGCCAGCCGGTGGAGTTCAAGCGGGTTGCCGTGGACCGCAAGCTGAACTGGTACTTCACCGCACATCTCTCACCACCCAGCCTTTGACACGGCAAATCCATTCGTGATACTCCTTTTGCTGCGAGGCGATCAATTAAATGATGACCAACATGCGCGTCCTGACGCCGGCCTTGGCCGTGCTCCTCACCACATCTGCCGCGGCGCAGCAGCCCACTGCGGCGCAGCAGTCCGCACGGCAGAGCAACATGGCACTGACCGGTTACAACGACCTGCAGAATCGCAGCGCGTATCAGCCGGTGATTCAAAAGCAGGGCAATCGCTGGATCGCCTACATTGGGCATCACGCCGGAGTTCAGCTCAATCCGCTGACCGGGCAGCAGGAGGAGAACGGGACTTCCGTTGTCGACGTAACCGATCCCGCGCGGCCGCGGTACTTGGCTCACATCCCCGGCGAATCCAGCAAAGGCCCCGGTGAGGGCGGCGGAGGCGGTGCGCAGATGGTGCGCGTGTGCAGCGGCGGCGACCTGCCGCGCGCCGACAAAAGCAAGTTCTACATGCTGCGCGCCTACGGCGCCAGCGCCCACGAAATGTGGGACGTCACCGATCCCGCCAAACCCAGCCGCCTGAACGTCATCGTCGGCGGCCTCCGCGACACGCACAAGAGCTGGTGGGAATGCGACACCGGCATCGCCTACCTGGTAGGCGGCGTGGTGGGATGGCGCACGCCCCGGATGTCCATGATCTACGATCTGAGCGACCCGGCCAGCCCCAAGTTCATCCGCTATTTCGGCCTGCCCGGTCAGCAGCCGGGTGCGCGCGGCCCCACGCCCGAGAGCATGCACGGACCGATCTCCAACGGACCGAAGGGCAACCGCGTGTACTTCGCTTACGGCAATTCGCGCGACGGCGTGCTCGAAATCGTCGATCGCGAAAAGTTGTTGAACGGCCCCAAGGAACCTACCGACGACAACCTGCGTTACCCGATCGTCTCAAGGCTCGATTTTCCGGAAGACGTGGGCGCGCACAACATAGTCCCCTTGCTGCACATGCAACTCTCCGAGTTCGCCAAGCAGAGGAAAGGCGGAGTCAAGGATTTTGTCGCGGTGATCGGCGAAACCGTTGCGAATGAGTGTCAGGAGTTCCGGCAAACCATGCGCATGGTCGATGTCAGCGAGGAATCGAAACCCACCCCCGTCTCGACCTGGACGGTTCCCGAAGACGGCGGCAACTTCTGCACCGCCGGCGGGCGCTTTGGCGCGCATTCCACGAACGAAAATTTCCCGCCAGTTTACTATAACCGCGTCCTGTTCGTCGCGCACTTCAACGCCGGCGTGCGCGCCGTCGACGTCCGCGACCCGTTCCATCCCAAGGAAATCGGTTATTACATCCCGGCCATCACCGATAAGACCGACAAGCGCTGCGTCGGCCAAGGCGCCGATCAGAAATGCAAGGTCGCGATTCAGACCAACAACGTCGAAGTCGACGACCGCGGTTATATCTATATCGTCGATCGCGCCAACACCGGTATGCACATCCTATCGCTCACCGGACCGGCGCGCCAGGTGGCCGATTTCAGCCAAGCCGTTCAGCGCTGAACTTGTGTTGCGACGTCGTTCTTGATCGTCTTCCCGCCCTTCATCACGAACTTCACGCGCTGCAGTTCGGTGATGTCGGCCAGAGGATCGCCGCTCACCGCGATCAGATCGGCGAACTTACCTTTCTCGATGGAGCCGATCTGATCCTGCCAGCCCAGCGCTTCGGCGTTGATGATCGTGCCGCCCTGCAATGCACGCACCGGGGTCAAGCCCGCACGCTTCACCAGCTTTTCGAAATCCAGCGCCTGCGTGCCGTGCGCGTAGGTCGACCCATCGGCTCCGCTGCCCACCATGATCTTCATCCCTTTAGTGCCCGCGGCCAGACTCACGGCGTGTTCGAAGATGGGGATCATCCGATACTTGCCGCCGGTGCTTTTTTCGTCGTTATCGTCCATGTACGGCTCGATGTAGCGCTGTAGCGTGGGATCGTAGAACAGCTTCTTCTGAACCATCATGTTGGCCTGCTCCTGATCCAGGCCGAAAGCGTGCTCGATGGTGTCGCAGCCCGCCAGGATCGCGTTCTTCTGCCCCTCGCCGCCATACACGTGGCACGCGGTCTTCTTACCCAGACGATGCGATTCATCGATCAGCGCCTGCAGCACCGGCATCGGATACATCAGCACGTACTGAGCCTCCCCGCTGGGAGTGAACGAGTACGCTCCGGTGGGAAACAGCTTGATCCAATCCACGTTGTGATCGACGTGCTCGCGCACCGCCGCGCGCGCGTCTTCGACCGACCGCACAATATAGTTACCCAACGGATTCACCGGCGCCTGCGAATTTCCGCTCCATGCAATGCCTCGCCCCGACACCTGGTAGCGTGGTCCGTCGAGGCGGCCCTCGTTGATCGCGTCGCGCATCGCCACGTCGCCGTATCCGTTGCCGTGCGAGCTCATATCGCGCGCCGCGGTGAAGCCCGCGCGCAGATCGTTCTGCACGTTCTGCACCGCGATCAGCATGGACGCTTCGGTCGTCCCCTTCGGCCCGCGGTTGTTGAACATGTGGGTGTGCGCATCGATCAAACCCGGCAGCACCGTGGCTTGGCGCAGGTCGATGACTTGTGCTCCCGCCGGAATCTTGACAGTGCCCTCGGGTCCGGTCTCGGTGATGCGCTCGCCCGATAGAATCACCACTTGCTTCGTCAACATCGTGCCGGACTTGCTGTCAAACAAGCGCCCCGCGCGCACTGCGATCGTCTGAGCAGGCGGCGGACACTTCAGGATGCCGCCGTCCGAGCCCACGCACGGAGCCGGCCCCGCCCCTCGCCAAGGAGCCGGCGGCGGCTGAACCTGCGCCGGCAGCAGGATCGCACCTAGCAGGATTCCCAGCGTCACCTTCGTCAAAGACTTGTTGCGCATCGCATAACCTCCCCGGACGATTGTACAAGCTTCTTCGGGATGAATGAAGAAGCAAAGCCTCTAGTCCTCTTGATCGGGATCGAATTTCTTGCGCGCGCCGTGGCGAATATGGACCACGTTCACCACTCTGTGCCGGACGACGGTCTGATAGATGATCCGGTAGGCGTTGCGCCCTCTGCCGTACAGCAACTGGCGGTGCTGCTCACTCTCGCTGGTTACGTGGCCGCGGAGCGGCTGGTTCTCCAGGCCCTGGATCGCGTCAGCCAACCCGTTGAACCAGCGGTGAGCCGTCGCTCTGTTCTCCGCCTCGATTTCCCTGTAAATGTACCCTAAGTCCCGCAGAGCACGATCCATCAGTCTAACGAGGTATGCCATGCTTCGCCCGGAATTCCTCCAGGGCTTCTCGCGCGGGTTTGTGCCGGCCGCGCTTCAGATCCTCGGTTCCCTGGCGAATACCTTCGCTGGCGTCGGCGCGCGCGGCGATGTCGAGAAGCCGCTGGTAGGCTTCGGCATCCTGCACGATCGCTGCCGCCCTGCCGTTCACGGTAAGGATCACGGGACGCTTACTCTTCTTCAGTTGCCGGAGGAATTCAGCGGAACGGCGGCGAAAGGTAGTGAGCGGCTGGATGTCCTGCTTGATATCGAGCATAAGGCGACTCTCAATATAGCACCTTTAAAGGTGCGACCCAGCTGCTTGTGAAAAGAGCCGGCCCTGTTGGAAGGGCCGGCCCATTCTGACTTCTGTATTCTGCCCGTTAGTATCGATAATGATCCGGCTTGTACGGCCCCTCTACCGGCACCCCCAGATACTCCGCCTGTTTCTTGCTCAGGGTGGTCAACTTCACGCCAATCTTTTCCAAGTGCAGCCGGGCCACTTCCTCGTCCAGGTGCTTGGGCAGCGTGTACACGCCGACTTTGTAGGTGTCGCGATTCTTCCACAGGTCTAGCTGTGCCAGCGTCTGGTTGGAGAAACTGTTGCTCATTACGAAGCTCGGGTGCCCGGTTGCGCAGCCCAGGTTCACCAGCCGGCCTTCGGCCAGCATGAAGATGCTGTGGCCGTCGGCGAACGTATACATGTCCACCTGCGGCTTGATGTTGGTCCGCTTCACGCCCTTGGTCGTGTTCAGGCGCTCCACTTGAATCTCATTGTCGAAGTGCCCGATGTTGCAGACGATGGCCTGGTCCTTCATGTGCGCCATGTGGTCGTAGGTGATGATGTCCAGGTTGCCCGTGCAGGTCACATAGATATCGCCGCGCCCGAGGGTGTCTTCCAACGTGGTCACTTCGAACCCTTCCATCGCCGCCTGCAGAGCGTTGATGGGATCGATCTCCGTCACCACCACGCGCGCGCCCATGCCCCGCAGCGAGTGCGCCGAGCCCTTGCCCACGTCGCCGTAACCGCAGATGACGGCCACCTTACCCGCCACCATCACATCGGTAGCGCGCTTGATGCCATCGGCCAGCGACTCGCGGCAGCCGTACAAGTTGTCGAACTTCGACTTGGTCACCGAATCGTTCACGTTGATCGCCGGCACCAGCAGCTTGCCCTGTTCCTGCATCTTGTACAGCCGGTGCACGCCCGTGGTGGTCTCTTCGGAAACCCCACGCCAGTCCTTCACCAGATCGTGCCAGCGATGCGGCGTCTCCGCGTGAACCTTCTTGAGCAGAGCCTTGATCACCTTCTCTTCGTGGCTCTCCGAAGGCGTGTTCACCCACCCGTCGCCTTCTTCGAGTTGATAGCCCTTGTGGATCAGCAGCGTCACGTCGCCGCCGTCGTCCACCACCAGTTCCGGACCCTTGCCGTGAGGATGGTTGACGGCCGCGTAAGTGCACTCCCAGTATTCTTCGAGCGACTCGCCCTTCCACGCGAACACCGGAATGCCCGTGGCGGCAATGGCGGCGGCGGCGTGATCCTGCGTCGAAAAGATATTGCAGCTCGCCCAGCGCACCGTCGCGCCCAGTTCCACCAGCGTCTCGATCAGCACGGCCGTCTGGATGGTCATGTGCAGCGACCCGGTGATGCGCACGCCCTTGAGCGGCTTCGCGGCGGCGTATTTCTTGCGGATGGCCATCAAACCGGGCATTTCGAACTCGGCGACGGAGATTTCCTTGCGGCCCCAATCGGCCAGACCCATGTCGGCGACTTTGAAGTCGGCGATTTTAAAATCCGTGTGCGCTACAGTGCTCATTCGTTAGGCTCCGTTATATCTACGAATCCAGATATGTTGATATGATAGTACGGAAGTCGCCATGGCGTCAATCCTCAAAAACCTCCGCCTCCTCAGCGATCCCAGCCGGCTGCGCATCCTGCTGCTGGTGGAACGCGAAGAGTTGAGCGTCGCCGAACTCCAGGACATTCTTGGCATGGGGCAAAGCCGGATCTCCACGCACCTGGCTCAATTAAAGCACGCCGGACTGGTGGAGGATCGCCGCACCGGCAAGAGCAGTTTCTACCGCCTGAAAATCCAACGCGCGGGCGACCAGGCCGCTTTCCGCCAGTTGTTGGCCGTGCTGCGCCAGGCCGCCGGCGAGATTCCCGAAGCCGCGCACGATGCCGCTGCGCTGCGCCTGGTGCTGGCCCGCCGCCAGGACCGCATGCGCGCCTACTTCGACGAACTGGCCGGCAAGTTCGGCAAGCATTACGTGCCCGGACGAAGCTGGGAAGGGCTGGCCGAAACGCTGCTCCGTTTGCTGCCGCCCATGGTGATCGCAGACCTCGGCGCGGGCGAGGGAACCTTCTCGCAGTTGTTGGCCCAGCGGGCCAAGAAGGTGATCGCCGTGGACAACTCCGAAAAGATGGTCGAGTACGGTGCGGAATTAGCGCGCAAGCATGGCGTCAAGAACCTGCAGTATCGCAAGGGAGACATTGAGGCCGTCCCCATTCGCGACGGCGCCGTGGACCTGGCCTTCTTCAGCCAGGCCCTGCACCACGCCCAGCATCCCGAGCGGGCCGTCGCCGAGGCTTGGCGGATTCTCAAACCCGGCGGCCGCATCGTGGTGCTGGACCTGCTGCGTCACCAACACGAAGAAGCCCGCGAGATGTACGCCGACAGGTGGCTAGGGTTCAGCGAAGTCGACCTGGGCCGCTTCCTGCGCGACGCCAAATTCAAACGCGTCGAAACCTCCATCGTGCACCGCGAAGAAGAAGCCCCGCACTTTGAAACGCTGCTCGCGGTGGGCGAAAAATAGGTTACGCCATCTGCTGGCTCAAGTACCGCTCGTATCCGATCTCTTTGATCTGATGCAACTGGGCTTCCAGCCAATCCACGTGCATCTCTTCGTCCTTGAGCAGGCGCTCGAACAGCTCCCGCGACGCGTTGTCGCCTTCCTCCCGCGCCACCTGCACGGCGTGGTTGTACATGGCCACCGCCTCGACCTCCAGCTTCAGATCTTTGGTAAGCTGCTCCCGCACGGTTTGACCGATATCCAGCCGCAGTGGGTCGCTCAAATTGGGAATTCCGTCTAGGAATAGGATGCGCTCGATTAGAATCTCGGCGTGCTTCATTTCGTCGATGGATTGCTTCTTGATGAAGCTGCCGAGTTTGTCGTACTTCCAGTTCTCGCACATCTCCGCGTGCAGGAAATACTGGCTGATAGCGGTCAGTTCTTCCTTCAGCGCGGCATTCAATTCGGCTACTACTTTGGGTTTTCCTTGCATGGTGATTGAATTGTAACGCGGCCCCGGGGAAGAGAAGAGACAGGAAGCGATCTCGGCCGGAATCGCGTGCAGCGCGAAGCGCGCGCTTCCGGCATCGAATTCTAGCCACGTATCGGACCGATTTCTTCTATCGGTTTGAGCCCGCGAACATCGCCGTAGAATTCAGCCATCCGGCGGAGATCTTTCAAAAAAAGCATGGCGCAATGGAGTCGCACCGAGTCTCAGGCTACCACTGCCGCAGCGCGTATGATGACTGTATGAATCCCCTGACACGCCGCGAACTCTTTGCGGGCCTCGGCTCCGGACTCGCGCTCTCCGCGTGCAGCCGCGTCGCGCCGGACGGAGGTGAAAGCCCCACCGGTCCGGCCGATGTCACCCTCCGCATCGGGCCGGTGCTGGCCAACATCGCCAAGGACCACACCATTTCGACGCTCGGTTACAACGGCGCGGCAACCAGTCTGATCCGGCTGAAGGAAGGCGTGCCGGTGAACGTCGACATCTTCAACGACCTCGACACACCCGAGCTGGTTCACTGGCACGGGCTGGCTGTGCCCGCGCGCATCGACGGTGCGGAGGAAGAAAAAAGCCTGGCTGTTCCTGCACACGGCAACTTGCGTTATCGCCTGACGCCGCAGCCCGCCGGAACGCGCTTCGTGCACACTCACGTCATGCCCATGGCGGATCTGAGCCGGGGCACTTATAGCGGCCAGTTGGCGCTGGTGTACGTCGAGCCCAAGAATAACCCCGGCCAGTACGACCAGGAAATCTTCCTGGCGACGCACGAGTGGGAGCCGTTCTTCACCACTGAAGAAGAGGACGAAGACGACGCGCCACAACCTCCGCCCGGCTACAAGAAGGACGAGACGCCGAACGGCTGGGAGATCGGCTACCAGCGGTTCACCATCAATGGCAAGTGCCTCGGCTTCGGTGACCCGATTCGCGTAAAACAAGGCCAGCGGGTTCTGTTTCATATCCTAAACGGCAGCGCCACCGAAAACATCCAGCTGGCGCTGCCCGGCCATCGCTTTCTGGTCACCGGCCTGGATGGCAACCCTGTGCCGCATCCGCAGATGGTCGACGTGCTGGAACTCGGCACGGCTGAGCGCCTCGATGCGGTGGTCGAAATGAACAACCCCGGCGTGTGGATTCTCGGCACGCCCAAGGACGACGACCGCATGAACGGATTGGGTGTCGTCGTCGAGTACGCCGGCAAGACGGGCGCGCCGCGCTGGACGAAACCTCCGAAAGCTCGCTGGGATTACACCATGTTGGGCAAGGACGGGGCAACCGTGCAGCCCGAAGAAACCATCCCGTTGGTGTTCGGAAAGATCAACGGTGGAACCGGTGGATTCAACCGCTGGACCGTCAACGGCAAGTCCTACGATCCGAACGCCGCGCCCAGGAATCTGACCAAGGGCAAGCGGTACCGCCTGGTGTTCGACAATCAGACCGACGACGCGCATCCGGTTCATCTGCACCGCAACAGCTTCGAACTCGTCAATGTTCACGGCAAAGCGGCGTCCGGCGTGATGAAGGACGTCGTGCTGGTGAAGGGATTCCGCAAGATCGAAGTCGACGTGACGCCCGCCATGGATGGCCTGACGCTGTTCCACTGCCATCAGCAGTTTCACATGGACTACGGATTTAAACTGCTGTTCAACGTGGTGTGAAGCGCTGTTGAGCGCGCACTCGTGCGAGCCACGTCGCGACTACTCGCGACGCACGGCGGATCTAGCACAAAAACGCCTAGCGTCGGCACGAGTGCCGACGTGGCACGCAAGAGTGCGTGCTCCACATCACGCGTAGAGCATGAACTCTAGCAGGTTTCCGTCGGGGTCGCGCACGTACACGCTGGACGCGGCTTTGCGCCGCCCGCCCTGCCGCCCTACCGGGCCTTCGATGATCTTGGCTCCGGCGCGGTCGAGCCACGCTTTTAGGTCCGTGGCAGCGCCCTCCCACACAAAACACAGATCGCCGCAGGGAGGGCGCGCGGCCGGCGCGCGCAGCGTAAACGATTCGCGCTGCCACGTCTCCGGGCGGTGGAAGTTGATCATTTGCTCACCGACGTATACCGAGCACGCGGTCGCGCCTTCGTTGACGTCGAAGCCTAGGCCGCGATAGAACGCCAGCATGGCAGTGACGTTCTACATCGGCAGAGCGGCATGGTCGAAGCCGCGCACACGGCCCGGATTCGGAGATGGACTTTGAGCCATTGCTGAGCCGCCCGCGGCGGCTACACCGACAGCTCCGCGAATGAACCGGCGGCGTGACGATCGGGCACGCATATTTCAGGCCTTGGATGGCAGCGCATGGCGCTGCCCCACTTGCTTCTCAATTTGCTTGGTCAATCGCGGATAAACCTTGCGCACGTTGCCTTCGAACAGCTTGTGGCGGTCGGCTGCGCTCAGCGGTAGAGCATCCAAATAACGCTTGGTGTCATCGTAGTGATGGCCCGTCTGCGGATCGATGCCTTTCACCGCCCCCACCATCTCGGACGCGAACAAAATGTTGTCGAGCGGGACCACCTTCAGCAACAGCTCGATGCCCGGCAGGTGGTACACGCAGGTGTCGAAGTACACGTTTTTCAGTACCGACTCCGTCAGCGGCGGCCGGCCCATGTCCTGAGCCAGTCCGCGATACCGGCCCCAGTGGAACGGCACCGCTCCACCGCCGTGCGGAATGACGAACTTCAGCGTGGGGAAATCCTTGAACAGATCCGCCGAGATGAATTGCATGAACGCCGTGGTGTCGGCGTTGATGTAGTGCGCTCCCGTGGCGTGGAACACCGGATTACAGGAGCTGCTCACGTGCACCATCGCCGGCACATCCAACTCGCACATCTTTTCATACAACGGATACCAGTGCCGGTCGGTAAGGGGCGGCGACGTCCAATGCCCGCCCGATGGGTCCGGGTTCAAGTTGCAGCCGACGAAGCCCAGTTCATTCACGCACCGCTCCAGCTCCGCGATGCTGTTGGCCGGAGGGACGCCCGGCGACTGCGGCAACTGGCACACACCGATAAAATTCTCGGGATACAGCGAGCACACCCGGTGGATCAGATCGTTGCAGATACGCGACCACTCGATGCTGGTCTGCTCGGTGCCGATATGGTGCGCCATGGCGGAGGCGCGGGGGGAAAAAATGGTGATGTCGGTGCCGCGCTCGCGCTGGAACTTGAGCTGGGCTTTTTCCAGGCTCTCGCGAATCTGGTCGTCGCTGATTTTGAGCGATTCGCGCGACGGGTTCTGCGCGGGGTCCTTCAGCGCGTCGATCTGTTTCTTGCGGAAAGTTTCCAGTTCCTTGGGGGCGGTCGTGTAGTGTCCGTGGCAATCGATGATCATGGCGAAACTTGATTATAACGTCGGCCTGGCTGCCAGCTTCCCGTCCAGATGCTAACACGGAGCGCAAAGGCGGGAGGCCGTGCGGCGGGTTCGTTCTGTAAATTAGCGGGGGGCGGAGGTAGCCGTCCCCGGATGGCTATGTCGCGGGTTCGTTCTGTAAATCGAGGGGAGACGCGCCGGGCTCGGGTTCGTTTTGTCGGTCGCAGAACGTTACGCTGAATCAATCGTTTGTACATGGATCTTGGGCTGGCTCGAGGGGCGCGGGCGCTGGCACAGTGTATCTGTGTGGCTTAGCCACACCGCACGGGTACCATGGCACATTTTTCGCCGAATCTTCGCCGGCGTATCAATTAGCGGTCGGCGTCTTCTCGATGTGATCGACTACAAGCATGGGGACGGGAGCTTTGCGGCGTTCCAGTTTCAGGCCGAGCTTTTCGATGGTTTTGAATATCGAGCCGCCGGAGGGATCGGAGGCAGCGGCGGGGCCGTTGCCGGGGTCGGGTGCGCCGTCGCGCGGCAGGCGAGCGCCCGTGGCGGCGATCTTGGCTCTCACGTAGAAGTCTATGTCGGAGGACTTCAGGACCACGTGATAGCTGCCGGTCAGCCTGGTCATGTCGACCACGGGACGATCCATGAACTGCGACAGAGCTTCCGCCAAGCCCGGCATGGTCACCTGCAGCAGTTCCTGCTGAGGCGTCCCATCCGGGCCCAGGCTAATCCGCATCGGACCTTGCGGCGCGCCGGTGACCACCTCGTCGTCTCCCATGCGCACCAGGCCCTGGGGCGAGATCAAGGTGCGGCCGCCGGGGGTCTCCGGAGCGGACTCTAGCGTGGACTTCTGGAGCCTTGAACCGTTCTTAGCACTCTTGCCAACCAGTGCGTGAACGGGCTGTTCTTTACTGTCGCGGTGGAGGGTCAATTTGAATCGCTCGGCCAGCAGGGCTTGAAGCATTTCAGGGACCTGCTTCATGGAGATACCTGCGGGGAATTTCGCCTGGATGACAAATTTCTGGCTCGGCATCCAAGCCGGTCCGGCGAGTTGGTATGGTTTGATGCCGTAGGCCGTGAGGATTAATTGATCCAAGCCCATGAAGTCGATGTCGACGTGCGAGCCCTCGATGGTCATGGTTCCCATGATGGGGCCGAAGCAGCCGAAGGGGCAAAAGAAGCCTTCGCTCGGTCGTCTCTGCGCGGCGAGGGCGGGCCGAATCGATGCGACCTCGAACGCGGGGGTCTCGGCGAAGATCGCACTGGAGACCAGCAACAAACTGAGTGCGATCTTTTGCGTTGGTTTCAACGTACCTCTTTCCGGTAGGGAGTTAATGAGTGGGTCAACGCTCCGCATGCAAGGGCCACAGATGGACACGCATGGACGTGAATGGGATGCAAAGATGGCCGGGTTCAGACCGTCGCGGCGTGCCGCAATATAACGCCGAGCGTGGGGTGGTCGGCATGCGACACGGACCCCAACGCTCTCTACCGTTGGGCATTGCCCGAAGATCTCGAGCACTCGCGCGAAAACGCGCGCCTCTTGGCCCGCTTTGAGACCGACGAAGTGTTGTTCACCTCGTCGATCCAGCTCGACCACTTACTGCAAACCGCGCCGGAATTGGGCTTTGGCGCCGAAGTCAAGCACAGCGCACCTTCAAGGAGCCGGCTGGATCGACAGGGAAGCTTTCAAGACTGCGCCGCCGTAAGTGGCGGTCACTGTGAACGTGGTCGTCTTCTTCACGTTTTGAGTCAAGATGGTGAAGATGGCCGAAGTCGCGCCGATCGGGATCTTCACGAGGACCGGAACACTGACCACGCCATAGTGTCCTGAGGCGGAGAGCGCCACGGTGACGACCGCGCTGGCAGGCGCGCTAAGCGTGAGCGTACCGACGGCTAGTTGACCGCCCAAGAGGGTTGACGGTTTGATCGAAAGGCCCACCAAGGTAACTGTCGTCTGCAGCATTGCAAACGCCACACCGTTGCTGGCGACTCCGCCCACGGTCACTACCACATTGCCGCTCGTTGCTGCCGCGGGCACGGGAACTACTATGCTGGTCGCGCTCCAACTGCTGGGCGTCGCGGCAACCCCGTTGAACGTCACCGTGCTAGCGCCCCGCGTGGCTCCGAAGTTCGTCCCCGTGATCGTTACCGGAGTTCCCACCGTTGCGGAGGCGGGACTCAGGCTGCTGATCTGGGGCGCTTGCAACACGGTGAACGCTTCACCGTTGCTGGTCGCTCCACCGACCTTCACGACTACGTTGCCGCTGGCGGCCCCCGCCGGCACGGGCACGACGATACTGGTCGCGCTCCAACTGGTGGGTGTGGCTGCAGTTCCATCGAAGGTTACAGTGCTGACGCCCTGCGTGGTTCCGAAATTGGTTCCAGTGATCGTCACCGCAGTTCCCGCCGGGCCTGCGGCGGGATTCAGGCTGCTAACCGCGGGGGGGGGTGCGGCGGGGATCGTGACCACCGTGAAGTTTGCGCCGTTGCTCCCCACTCCTCCGACGGTGACCAGCACGTTCCCGCTGGTGGCTCCCGCTGGCACAGGCGCGACGATGCTGGTCGCGCTCCAACTGCTGGGCGTGGCTGAAGCCCCGTTGAACGTAACCGTACTCGCCCCCTGCGTGGCTCCGAAGTTTGTACCGGTGATCGTCACCGGAGTTCCCACCGTGGCGGAGGTGGGACTCAGGCTGGTGATCTGCGGCGCTGGTGGAGGATTCACAGTTACGCCAAAGCCCTGATTGACGCCCAGATCAGACGCAGTCAGCATCACAGACGTCGAGACCGTCACAACGCCAGCGGTTACGCTGAACGCACCCGACGGGGAACCCTGCGGAATCGTAACCGATGCCGGCAGCGTCATGGCAGACGCGGGACTCGCCGTTAAGGCGATCGTTGTTCCTCCCACCGGCGCAGCAGACGTTAGCGTGATGGTGCAAGAAGTGGTTGCCGGTGCGGCGAAAGCAACCGGAGTGCAGGTGAACCCGTTCATTCCAGGTTGGATGGTTACCGTTCCTCCCGTGGCGGAAGTTGCCAGCGTCGAGCCCGATGGGTCGGCGGCGGCGTTACCCGTAAGCTGCAACTGGGAAGAAGAATCCGTGGTGTGATTGATCGGAAGGGTCACCGTTGCCAGAACGCCGGTCGAAACGGTGGTGTCGTTCAGGCCCCACAGGATGCAGGTCGCCGATCCCGCGCTGTTGCTACAAGAGAGTTGCTTGTTCGCCCCTGTTGCGGCTGGTCCGGCTGCGATGGTGGCTGCACCGAAGTCCAGAGCGGAGTAAGCCAGCGTCCATTCGAGCGCCGCGGGAAGGGAACTGGCAGTGTTCAAGCTGAGGTTCAGGGTGACCGAACCTCCGGCGGCCGCGGCGCCGGACGAAAGCCCAATCGCGACGGATTGACCGCGACAAAGCGCCGCCGATAGGGTGAGGGAAATCACCGTACGTCTATGGCGGCCGACGGTGCCAAAGACAGATCTTAAAAGAGCAGTGGTACTGTACATCGTTAACTCCACGTCAAAAATTCGGACGCCTTCGTCAGGGTCGAATCAGCGCATCCGTGCTGCGCAACGTGCTGCGCAGACGGAAATCGTGCCAGTCCGCAATGGACAGAAATCTCCCCGCAGCGCCGATTTGCGCCTCTCCCGGACGTAGTTAGAAGTGAATTACAGCGGTCGTGGTTTGAAGGAATTCGGGCGCCGAAGCAAGACGCCGCGACAAACCAAGACCCCCGTCGGCCGTGTAGCCTGTTCGAGTGTTCTAATCGCGTGGCCCCGTTGAGGGGCAATCACACGGGCTCCGTACCTGGCGGAGGTCCCCTTGTCGCGGGAAACCTGCACGCCAGCCCAGTCGTGGCCTAGCGGCTACGCTGGCTCATTGACGATCCGGTCCTTCTGGCTTTTCTATCCGCTCATCATGGGCCTGGTGTTTCCACGAATTATCTTCGGAGTGATTTTGATTCTCCAATCTTCTGCACACGTTCCTGTCTGGACCCCGGACACGTTTGTGCCCGGCCTCATCACATCGGTTTTGGCGTTGCTCACATCCGGCGGCTCAGCACTAATTTGGTGCCGAGCGGGGGAGTTAATTCTCGCACCGCGAGAGTCGATCGGCGACTTTCTTCGGCTCGGATGGGAACTCGCGCGCGAGCGTCGCGTAAAACTCCAAGGCATCGGGTGAGTTCCACACGAAAGCAATCGGAGTGCCAACACGCGAGTTCTATTTACGACAACCACTTGGCAGGCTCGCCGCGGTGTTTCAGGAGACTGGCGACGGGCTAAACTTGTAAGCCTTACTGGTACTAGCGTCCACTTTTACCGTCCACTTTTTACCGTCCATTTTTTACCGGCACATCGCGTGATCCCACGCCGCGCGGAAGGCCAGCGCCCGCAGGTCTTTGCTGTGGAAAAAATCGAGCTCTGCTTTCTAGCGCAGGTATGCGGACTCTTCTGGATCAGTGCGACGGCCCATGTCTTTGGCCGCAGGAAAGAGTTCCCTTGTCCCGCCCTGACAGTCCGGGGAATCCAATCGCTCAGTGAGAGTACTAGGAAGCGGTTTCGCGATTGCGCGCGGGCGAAGCATCGCTGCCCGCGCCGGATGCTCCCGTCCGTCTCCGGCTGACCGGACTTATTTGCCGCGCACCTGGCTCTTAGAGCCGCCAGCGCCTTCGACGTAGTGCTCCAAATCCTGATTGCCCTCGTCGCAGCCGAACTCCATCTGCTGATAGCCCTTCACCAGATTGCGGCCCCAGTTGCCGCCGACTTTCCACGGTTGGGTGTAAATCGTGGCGTCGGTGACGGTGGCTTCGTAGTTGACCGTGTTTTGATCCACGGGCGTGATGCGCTCCACCACGTGCATGTTGGGCGTGGTGAAATTGCCCACCATGTCGAACCACGTTTTGCCGTTCTGATTGGTGGTGTCGATCACCAGCGTATCGCCTTCCCAATGGCCCACCGAATCGCCCATGAACAGGTGGATGTCGGGCGAAATATGCGGCCGGCCATCCAGCGGCACGATGCGGTGCGAGTGCGCGTATTCATAGCTGAACACGAAGTGATCCTTGGTCTGGATGATCTGAAATCCGAACTGTTGGTAGGCCGAGTGCGGCACGCCCGACATAAAGCAGTGCGCTTCCGGCTCTTCGAAAATGTGATTGGTGGCCAGGTCCGTCCGGCGCTCCGCGGCTTCGGGCTTGTAAGGGATCTTGCCGTTCGCCGGATCGACGATCCCGCCCTTGCTCGGGGGCGCGCCAGGGCGAGCGCCAGGCTGGTCCTCGATGTCGAAGATGGCCCGGTTGAAGCGCGCCGCCCAGTAGCCGTTCAGGTTGGGATGGCCGTCGGGCGTGCGCGGCATGGGCCCGCCCTTCACCACCGGAGGCTGCCAGTACGGCCCGAATTCGCCCTGCCCGAAGGCCGTTCCAGCACTGATCGCCAGCGCTGCGGCGACACTCAAATAATGCTTGCATCCCAGATTCATGAGCCTACTCCTTACCCGCCTTGCCCGCGTCTTCAATATAAGCGCGGCATTCATACTCCAGGATCCGGAAATTCTTCTCCTGATGCCGGTACAGCGGCATCGCAATTTTCCACGGCTTGCTGAATACTTTCGGATCTTGGATGGTGGCTTCGTAATTCAAAACGTCCGGAGAGACGCGCGTGAATCGTTCCGTCACATGCAGCGCATCGCTATGATAGTTTCCGGCGCGATCGAACCACGTCTGGTCGTTGAAATCCGCCACATCCACCACCAGAGTGTCGCCCTCCCAATGCCCGCGCGAATCGCCATTGTAGAAATCGACGCCGTCCAGGTGCTCGCCGCCGAGGAAGACGTTGCGCGTGCCATGCACGTACTCCGAAGTCAGCGTGACCTGCTTGGCGGTCTGAAAAATCTGAAACGGATACGGCATGTAGACGAAGCGCGGAACGCCCGGCATGAAACAGCGGTTGACCGGATCGTTCACCGGATTGCGAGCGTTCTCCTGCCGCTTGGCCAGCGCCGCGGGCAGGTAAGGGATGTTGCCATCGGCCGGATCGGACACGATGCCCAAGCCTCCGGGGACGCCGGTAGAGGCGGTGTGCGGCTCAATGTTCAGGCTCGCCGGTCCGATGGCCTGCCAGATCCCTTGCAAGTCGGGCTGATTGTCCCAAGTCCGAGGCGCATTGTAAGCGCCTTGACCGAAGGCCGCCGAGGCAAATGTGGAGATCAACACCACGCCCGCAAGCGTCCGCGGCCACCACGTAAACTGCTTCTTCATTCTCCAAAGGCTCCCGTTCCTGTGAATTGTAGCAAGGTAGCACAGGCTTCAGCCTGCGGCCTTGAAGCAAGGCGACCTTCTCACTCACTCCGCGTACAACGACGCATCGGGCCATGGATGCAGTGGCGGTTGGCCACAACCCCGAGTAGCGGAGGTGGGAAACTTGCAATAGCCGCTTCGCGTGGCACGCCCTGGGCCGGATTTTGCAGCATATCAATTGCGATCTAGGCCAAGCGCTACGCGAAGTTTCTCTCGCTCCGCCGTGTTTACCAGCGCAGCATCAAGTTCTGTTTCGAAGAAAGACCTGCGATACACGCTCGGAGGGTTTGTCGCGAACGCAACGAATGCTCTGAGCACACGCCTCACAAGCGATCGAAGCTCATCGACCTTCGCAAGCCGCATCTCGTGCTTCTTCTTTAGGTGCCCTCCGTGCACAAGCCTACTTCGCGTGTCATAGAAGTCCTTCATGAGCTTGAATATGGCGCTTCGCTCGTCATCGCTACCCGCGACCAGGCCGGCCACGCGGAACGCCAGCTTGAATGCGATCTCGGTATCAGCCCCCAAAAGCGCTTCCAAGGCCGTTGTGGCGTCAAGCAGCTTCGAATCCGGCCCAGGCGGCCAACGGTCACAGGTTGCCATGAACGAACGCAACGCGATGCTCAGGTTCCCTGGCGACTTTCCGTATCCATCTCTCTCCAGTTGGGCTAGCTCGTCATATAGACGCGGGTACGCGCGAGCTATAAGCTCCGTCCAAACGTACTCGGAACCGCCGAATGCAGGAACGGAAGCGTAGGTGCCTTGAATACCGCCGATTCCGACGTTGAAGTGAGCGGGACGGACGAACCACATCGGACCGATACTCACATCGCCGGCTGCCGCTAGGCGTAATGCTCCGATCGCGCGGATCGCCTTTATCCACACCGATCCCGACTCGGTCCGCACCAGGTTCTCTGGCCGTTTGGCCAAGGTGTGCTCTGCCACGATGACGAATGAGCTCGCTCCGGGACCGGCCCAGTCCCTAGATAGCAGTTCCCAAAAGGGAGGGCCAAAACCAAGGGAGGCAAGCGCACGGGAATTTCGACCTCTGACCGAAATACCGTCGCCAAGGTCGATGGCCAAATCCTCGCTCCTAAAGTGTCGAACGTTCGCGACCCCTCGAGTGACCCACTCCGGATGGCGCGTTTCTGTTTGGAGATCGAGCCATAAGGCATCAAACATAGCTTCGTCGTATCTCAGTTCGTCGACGCGCGTGAAGTATTCATAGACGAACTGTAGAACAACCCTTTCGGCTGCATCGGTTCCGAAGTGAGTAACGAAATCAGGGATGTCAGTAACCGCCTGTATTGCGGTATCGAACGAAGCGAGTGATCTGACTGTTGCGTCGCGTTCGGTGTCATAGAACGCTACACCCTGGAGCTCATGGACCGGTTGACCATTGGCGATCGCCGTAGACGTTGCCTTCCCGACGAGCGCACGGAGCGCATCCCTTGCTATTTCGGTCATGGCTTTAGCGGACCACATCACACACACGCCCGCAATGGTAGTTCTGAACAGCTGCCGGACCTGCGCCAGCAGCTATACTGAACGCAGGAGAGAGCGATTGAACGCCGTCTTCAACACACAGATTGAACTCGACGAGCGGGGTGTGGCCTGGGTTGCCGGCGCGAAGGTGAAGGTCACCGAGATCGTTCTGGACAAGCTCGCCTACGGATGGAGCCCGGAAGAGACCCATTTCCAACATCCGAGCCTTTCCTTGGCTCAAATTCACGGCGCGTTAACCTACTATTACGAAAACCAGGACCGCCTCGACAACCAGATCGAACAAGGGCTGGAAGAAGCCGGCAAGCTTGCCCTTCACGCTTCTGACGCTGGGTTCCGGCGCAGGTTGATCGATCTGAAGCGTTCCCTTTGAGTCTTGCTCTGTACATGGATGTGCACGTTCCGCGCGCGATCACCACAGCTTTGCGCTTGCGTTCGGTAGACGTGCTGACAGCGCAGGAAGACGGAGCGTCGCAATTAGACGATAGCCGCTTATTGCAAAGGGCGACTGAGCTCGGGCGCGTCATCGTATCGCAAGACGCGGATCTGTTGCGCGAGGGCGTACGAAGACTCGACGAGCACGAGGAATTTTCGGGCATCATCTACGCGCACCAGCTTCAGATCACAATCGGTCAGATGGTCCGCGATCTGGAATTGATCGCCAAAGCCACATCTCACGAAGAGTGGCGAGGAAAGATCGAGTACCTACCCATCGGATGAGGCTTGGTCGTGCGGCTCCCACCCGGCTCTGGCACGGTCGAAGGCGCTTGCGCCTTGCCAGCGAGGCCCAGCAATAGTATCCTCACCTCCATGCGAACGCTTCTAATCTCTTTCAGCCTCGCCCTGGCGAGCCTCCCCGTGATGCACGCCCAGCCCGGCGCAGGCTTTGCCTCGATCCCCGGAACCAAGGGCGGCCAGGACACCTTCGGCCCCTACGACATCGTCAAAGGTTGGCCCAAGGACCTCAGCACCGTCCCGGGCAACGAAAAATGGACCTACGGCTCGGCGGAAAGCGTGTACGCCGAAAGCCCCAACCGCGTCTTCGCGCTCTACCGCGGCGAGTTGCCCGTCATGCGCCGGCCGCGGACCCAACAACTCCCCGAGATGGGTCCCAGCCTGCAATTCCCCATCGGCCGCCTGCCCTGGCGCGATGCCACCGTGGCCTCGCCTCCCGGCGGCGGAGCCGGAGGCACGCCCGCGCCGCCCGATCTCACCACCGGTTGGAACGGCAAGCTGGGCGTCGACGCGAACTGGGAAAACTGCATCGTCGTCGCCGACGCCAACGGCAACATCATCGAGCGCTGGACCCAGTGGGACAAGATCCTGCAGCGCCCGCATTTCGTGGCCATCAACCCCTACGATCCCGACAAGCACGTGTGGATCGTCGACGACCACATGCAGTCGATCTACAAGTTCTCGCACGACGGCAAGCAACTGGAGCAGACCATCGGCACGCCCCGCAAGAGCGGCGCCGACGGCTCGCACTTCGACCGTCCCACGTATCTGGCCTGGCTTCCCGACAGCACCATGTTCGTCGCCGACGGCTACAACGGAACGCGCGTCGCCAAGTTCGACAAGAACGGCAAGTTTCTACTCGATTGGGGGAAGAAGGGCACGCCTCCCGACAAGCGCCCCGGCTACTTCAACAATGTCCACGGCATCGCCGTCGACCCGCAGACGCGGCGCGTGTTCGTGAACGACCGCGGCAACAAGCGCGTCCAAGTCTTCGACGAGAACGGCAAGTATCTCAACGAGTGGAGCATGGGCGAGGACCCGTCCGACATCCACCTGATCTACATCGGCGCGGACCGCACGCTGTGGGCGGCCGACCGCGGCACCTCGAAGATGCTGAAGTACGATCTGGACGGCCACTTCCTGTACGCCTGGGGCACCTGGGGCGATTTCCCCGGCGGCTTCTGGGGCGTGCACGGCTTCAGCGTGGACCAGGAAGGCAACTTCTACACGGCCGAGGTAGACAGCGGCCGCGTGCAGAAGTTCAAACCCAAGCCGGGCGCGAACCCGGCGTTCATGGTCGGCAAGCCGGTGTACTCAGCGTGGAAATAGAACCTGATTCATTCCCGCTATGATAGCCGATCGCGGGGAGCCCTCATGAAGCTACCCAACGGTGCACTGGCGGTCGTGGACATTCGGAAACTGCGTGCCTACTGCCTAGACCCGCACCACCCTCGCGGACGCAACAAAGCCCGCGTGTTTGCATCGGTTGGAATCCGCGAAGCCGACGGTGAAGAACTGCGGAGCGCCTTGCTGCGAGCTGCCAACGATGCGGAGGCGAAGCTCGGTGTCTTGAACGTTTACGGGCAACGCTACGTGGTCGATTTCGAACTGGCTCACCAAAGGAATGTGAGAATTCGCGGCATTTGGATCGTTCTGACTGGAGAGGATGTGCCGCGGCTAGCGACATGTTATGTATTATGAAAAGAAGGTTTTGATATGAACGGCATCGAGTTGCTGTCGGTGGTCGCGTTGCTACAAGACTTGCCCGAGCACGGCCTAGTTCGCGGCCAAGTCGGCACCGTCGTTGAAAACTTGGCGCCAGGTGTCTACGAGGTTGAGTTTTGCGATGACGACGGCCGGACTTACGCTATGGCGTCTTTAAAGGCCGACCAACTCATGCGGCTCCACCACGAGCCCGTCCATCAAGCCGCCTGAACCCTACTTGCCATCCACCGAAAACGCCAACAGCACGTTGCCGGGCATCCCGTTCCCGCCGTATCCGGACGTGATGTACAACATCCCGCCCGCGGCCACCGGGCCCATGCTGTTGATCGAGCCGCCGTGGGCTTCCACTCCGTTCACGGTTTTGAAGTCCTGAGCAGTGTCGACGTCCCACATGATCGCGCCGAGCTTTCTTGATCCAGATCCGGTCTCGTACGCGCGCAGATGGCCGTCCCACGAGCCTAGGAACACCACTCCCGGAATCGCCGTGACCGGCGCCGGTTGAGCGGCGGCGCATCCTTTCTTGCCCAGGCACGCGGGCTTGGGCGCGGGAGTCAGCCACAGTTTCTCGCCGGTCGACATTTGCAGCGCGATCAGTCCGCCGCCCGCTTCCGGTTTCGGGGCGTTGAAATCCGAAATGCCGAAGTACGCCACGCCTTGTTCGTCGCCGGCGCCGCCCCACATGAATCCTCCGTTCACTCCGCCGTTCGCGACTTTCTGCTTCCACAGCAGCTTGCCTTCCTGATCCGGATCGACGCCGTACACCGTGCCGCCTTTGTCGGCGATCACCAGCACGCGCTTGCCGCCCGCGAGTGTGCGCAAAATTCCGGAGTTGCCGAAATCCACGTCGATAAAGGGGTCGGTGGGGCAATTGGTTTTGTCCTGGCCGGTGCAAGCGAAGTTGTAGGCGTCGGCGGCGGTGAGTTGGCGCGACCACAACAAATGTCCGGAATCCATGTCGAACGCCAGCACCGCGTCGCTCGTATCGGTGGCCGGTTGCGAGTAGTTCACGCCGGTGCCGATGTAGAGCACGCGCTTCTGCACATCGAGCGTCGGCGAGGACCACGGAACGGCACCGGATGGTCCCCAGGTTTTCGTGCCCTTGGCATTCTTGCCGGTGGCTTTGGCGACGTCGACCGTGTAAGCGGTCCAGGCTCGTTTGCCTGTCGCGACATCGATCGCCACCACACTGCCGCGGAACGTGCAGCATTCGTACTCGGGATTGGTCGCTGCCATGGATTCGTCGCGCCCGGAGATGGGCACGTAGAGCTTGCCGCGGTCGAGCTTCATCGACCCAGTGATCACCGCCATAGGGTGATCCTCGGCGCGGGTCTTCCACAGCAGTTTTCCGGCCGCTACATCGAGCGCGTAGACGTTGGCTTTCAAATCGCCGACGTAAGCGGCGGTCCCGCCCTCGCCGACTACGGGCGAGCCGCGCACGCCAGCTGCGGCTTTGTAGGTCCAGTAGGTGCATCCGGTGCGGGCGTCGAGCGCGTAGACGGTCCCGTCGGCGGCTCCCACGAAGATGCGGCCTCCGAATACGGTGGGTGTTCCTTGGGCCGTGGCGACGCCCGGGAATCCAAAGGCCCACTTGAGTTTCAAGCGCGGTGTCGACTGCGGCGTCAGTCCAGCCGCGCGCGCGGGTTGGAAGCGGGTGTTGGCGGCGTCGGACCAGCCGTTCCAGTTGGCCGTGCTGGGGGGCGGAGCGGACGCGGAGCAGCCGGCGGACGTATCGGCCAACACGACAGCGGCGGTGGCCAGGAGCAGGATCGTAGAGCGAATGAGCATCGTTTTGTGACCTGATTATACTTCAGCGCCGCTTAAGCCGGATCGGAAGGATCATTTGCAGAGACGCATTCCAAGCACATCCGCGGGATTGCCGAAACGTGGCGCTGATCGCTGATCGCATTGCGCTAGTGTTGAATAGGCAAAACCAGTGGACCGGGAGGGTTGGAGTTGATCGTCGCCGGAGACGAGACCCCACCCACCTGGATCGAGATCGGATAGGCGCCTGGCTGGAGGCTCGAGAACTGTTGCGGCACGGTGAAATTGATCGGGAACTCGCCCACCGCAACCAGGCCCGCGAAATCGGCGGGGACGGTGACGCTGCCGATGGTCACCGTCACGCCGCCGACGGTTTGGGCAGTGGGCAGCACGCCCGCGGGCGTGGGAACCAGGCCGGTGGCATAAAGCTGGATCGCGTCGCCCGGCTTGGCATTGCGAAATGCGGAGCTGATTTTCGGATCGCCGACGTAGGTGCCATCCGGGAACACACCCGCCGGATAGTTGGTCCCGTTCACGATGACGGGAAAGATGCCCGGAGCGCTGCTGGTGGCCGTTGCGGTCAGGGTATTGCTCGCGACGCCGTTGTCGATGACTTGCACAGAGGCGGTTCCCGTGACTCCGGCCGGCACTTGGAAGCTCACCTGGCCTGCGTCGACGTAGTAGACGGCAGCGGGGAGGTTGTTCACCATCACCTGGACGCCGCTCAGAATCGTGGGTAGCTTGTTGCCCAAGCCGGTGAAGTCGGAGTCGCCCCAGATGCGAGTCACGTTGCTGAGGTTCGCGCCCTTGACCTGCGCCCAGGATCCCGGCACCAATCCCCCGGCGAGATACGTGGCTCCATTGGCCAGGCTGCCCGAAGTCAGGGTGGGCGTCACTTGGGCCTGAGTGGTGATGGTAAATGTTCGGGACGAGAATTGGCGGTCAGGCGGGACCGACGTTGGAGTTGTTGGTATACATCCGCTCAGGGAAAAGAAGTACCCCGTCAGCTTGGTGTGCCCCGCCGCTGCTCCGGGCGATGTCGACGACGGATACCAGCCGTCAAACTGTTGCCCATTGGTTCCGTCCGTGCAAGGCGTAGTGGTCGCAACCGCGGAATTCTGGATCATCTGCGGCGCCGTCCAATCCTGAAGATCGAGGCTGGTCGCAGTGGAGTAATACCACGTGACATTAGCGCCGTTGGCGCCGCTGCCACACCAATAGATCAGCAGGTACAATCCCAGATCGTCGTTGTAACTGATCTCGGGATGGTACTGCGGTCTTCCAGTGCACGCCCCGCCGGCCACGGCGGGCACGATGTCGCTATCCACACCGCCGATGCCCGGTTGGCTGAACGCTCCGTTGTACCACTTCAGGAAAGTGAGCGGGTCGGCGCCGAGCTTGGCGCGCGCGAGCCCGATTCTCGGAGGGTTGCCGGCCTCGGTCGAGTAGTGACCATAGCTGACGTACAGGTAGTAGTCGCCATTCGTGTTCTTGTCGATAAAGCCGGTGGGAATCGCGTCACCCAGGTACGAATGTGCGGCTGTGGGTGGGGGATCGGAAGTCTGTAGAATCGGATGACGGCTCGGTCCGCCTAACGCGCCGGTCACCGGGGCAGGCCAGGTTTTCCCATTGTCCGAGGATCGGGCGAAGCCCACGGTGGCGTAGAACGGCCCTTGCGTCACTCCTCCCGGGCAATGGTTCTCGGCCTCGTAGAGCATGATCAGGTTCCCCGCGGGCAAAGTCGGATCCTGCAGAACAGAGCTGGGGGCCGCGTAGTTCAGGTCGAACTCGGTGTTGTCGGTCGGATTACATTTGCCGATGATGAGCGGCGAGGTCAGTACCTGGTGGTTGTATCCGGTAGCGAAATCGAAGGTCTTCAAATCCGTGGTCTCAAGAACCGTCGCTCCGAAGTTGCCTCCGGCGATCTGGGCAGCGCCGAAAACCAGATAGGTTGACGAACCAGGAGCCGGCGGAATGAAGGTCGTATGCTCGTCGGGGAGATAGTTGAGGTGGCCGGGATCGGCTGGATTGTTGGGATACGTCAGGGCGGTGTCCGGACCGACGGAAAAGGATTGAATCTGGAGACGCGGCTGCTGCGCACGCGCTGGACTATTAAGCTCCAGCAGGGCGATGCCGCACGCCGCAAGAAGTCTTCCGATCGACAGGACCTTACCGCCGAGCATGCGCGCTACTTCGCGATGGTGACCAGTCCCACGATGTTCAAGGCGCTTTCGGCGATCACTATGTTGCCGTCGCGCGTGGTCATCATGTTGCGCACTACGCCGCCGCCGGCGGGGATGGCCCAGGTTTGGAACTTCTCGGTCTTGGGGTCGAAGCGCACCATCGTGTTGGGCTTCACGTTGGATTCGCTGTACCAGATGATGCCGTTCAGGAACGTGATGCCGTAGGGCTGCGAGTCGGGGCCGCTGGGCGAGGGCCACTCTTTGATCTGGCCGGTCTTGAGATCCAGGCGGCCCAGATAGCCTTTGGCGTAGTCGGAATAGTAGATCTCGTCCTTGTCGGTGATGGCGATGCGGCGGGGGCGCGAGTCGGGGCGCGGCAGGGTCCACTCGGTGATCTTCATGGTTTCGGGATCGATGCGGGCTAGCTTGGGCGCGGAGAATTCGCAGTAGTAGGGCGCGCCTTTGGAATCGATCACCATGCCGTAGGGGTTGGAGGGTTTGGTGGGCGAGTCGACCACCTTGATGTCGCCGGTGGCGGGATTCAGGCGGCCGACCTTCTGCGAGTTTTGAATCGTGAACCACAGGATGCCCTTGGGATCGAACATGGGCGTGTGCGGATCTTTGGCGTCGGGCGGGAGCTTGTATTCCTTGAACTCGGCGGTCTTCGGGAAGAGCTCGCCGATGTAGCCTTTGGAGTTCGCGGTGAACCAGATGTTGCCGTCCTTATCCTCGACTAGTCCGTGCGGGCCGGAGCCTGGAACCTTGGGGCGGAATTCCTTGATCTCGCCGGTCTTGGGATCGATGCGGCCTAGCACGTTGGCGTATTGGCCGGTGTACCAGATCATGCCGTCGCGCGTGGCTAGCGGATCGTGCGGGCGCGAGCCTACTGTGGGCACTTTCCATTCCTTGAAGGTGATTTTGACGGGGCCGGGAATGATGACGGCCTTGGGGACGTTGCCTTCGGGGAAACTTTTCGCCAGGTAGTCGGTCACCATGGCCATCTGGGTGGGCTGAATCTCGGCGCCCGCCGAGACCATGCGCTCGACTAGCAGCTTCCAGTCTTCGGGAGTGTGTCCCGCGCTGGTGATCATGTTGAGTGCGTGGCAGGTGGTGCACGATTTCTCGATCAGGGCTTTGGCATTGCCTGCGGGGAGCTGCTTAGTTTGGGCCTGGGCGTACCCGGCGATGGAGAGTGCTGTGCCGGCGCACAGGGCGGTTAGAGATTTGGTCATATTTGCTCCTTCAGGGACATATTCTATCCTTTATCGGCACACGTCGCGTGTGGGCCGGCGGACGTTCGCGGACTTCGAGGGCGGTTTTAGGGTCGTGGGTTGGGCTGTTGCGCGGTTTTTCCGTCGATGATGATCGGAGCGGGCCGAGCGGTGGCCCGCGCCGCAGTCGAAACTTTGTGCTAAGCTTCCGTTGATTGACTCGAATTAGGAGGTACCCCAGTGAGAATGTGTGGTCTGAGTTCGCTTCGTCTGAGATCGACGATGAGCGCGGTTGCGATCGCCGCGGCGGTGTGGGTTTCGGTTGGGTTGGCTGGTGCGCAGCCGGTTCCCAAGTTGCCCAATGGCAAGCCCGACTTGAGCGGCGTGTGGGATCATCCCCGCGTAGGCGACGTGGCAGCGGATTCGCGAGGCCCGTGCGCGGGCGGGACGCCCGGGTGCAGCAGCATCGGGCAGCACGACCTGGATTCCTTCCTGACACCGTTCGGAAAAGCGGAAAACGCCAAGGAGAAGTTCGATTACGGCGTGCACTGTCTGCCGTGGGGTTATGTGCGCTCCTGGGGTACGCCCTATCCGCAGGAACTGATCCAGAAAGATAACCGGCTGGCGATTCTGTTCGAGCAGAATAATATGTTCCACGTCGTCCCCACGGACGGGCGCGGCCATAACAAGAATCTGGACGATAACTGGCTCGGGGATTCGGTCGGGCATTGGGAAGGCGACGTGCTGGTGATCGACACCATCGGTTTCAATGGGCGGACCTGGCTCGACACCAACAAGGAACGGCTGACCAGCAACAAGCTGCACGTGGTGGAGCGCATCTCGCGGCCGGACTACAACCACCTGAGCTATATCGTCACGGTGGACGACCCGGTGTATTACACCAAGCCGTGGACCAACACGCGCGTGTTCGTGCTGATGAAGCCGGGGCAGGAGATTTTGGAATACTCCTGCGACGAGAACAACAAAGAGATCACCGAAGGGCACGTCAGCGACTCCTGGACGCAGAAGAAGTAACCTGCCGTGGGAGAGCGCATCGTTGTGCGTTGGGAGCTCGACTCTTCGGGCGCCGGGCCCTCGCGGGCGCGGCTGCGGAGACTTCAGAGGATGCGGAAAATTGCGCTGACGCTGGCTTTCCTGGCGATCGCCTCGGTGGTGGTGATGATTCTGGCGGTGATGTTTACCGCGCAGAACAGCTGAGGGGTTGTCCCGTCGTCGCGAATTGGCAGCCGAAACCGGGCAGCCGGAGTATGGAACCGGTCACCTCGCCTGCAGTTCTTCGACGTGCTGACGGCGGGCCTTGATTTTGCTCTCGTTCTTGCGGGCTGCGGCGAGGTCGTAGGCGAGTTGCATGCGCAACCACGTTTCTTCCGTGCTGCCGAAGGCCTTGGTTAGCCGGATCGCCATCTCCGGGCTGATGCCGGATTTGCCGGTGACGACGTTGTTGAGCGCCTGGCGGGTGACGCCGAGAATCTTGGCCCCTTCGGCAATCGACGACCCCCAAAGGCTCAAGGCAAGCGCTCTTCACAATGCGTCCGGGATGCACGGGGTTTTTCATGGACATGGCAGTTTCTCTCCTAGTGGTAGTCGATCAGTTTAACGGCGCTTGACTTGGCCCGCCAGGAGGAGAGGCTACCGGGGTGTTTTGCGCTGGAGTTCGGTCTCTGCCTTTATTCGCTTGAGGCGGGCGAGGATCTCCTGTTTCTCCGACGCCAAAATGTTCGTCCCAAGAGCGTAGGTGCGGATGGTCATGTATCGATCATCGAGGTAGTAGAAAAGTCCGTCGACGAGGAACGATCGCCGCCGGACGTATGCAGACACGATGTAGCGATGGTCGCTATAGTGCGCTTCATCGGGACCCCATACGAAATCGGCTGTCACAAATATCTGTGCGTCAGAGATTGCGGCATCATTCCAAAACGCGTACTGGCTTTGATTTGAAACCGATGGATCCGAAAGGAAAGTATTCTCCAAGTCCTTTCCCGCTCCAGGGCGAAGGAGCGCCAAATGGATTTGGGAGCCACTGACTCCTCCGCTCTCCGCCGAGAAGAGGATGGCAGGTGTGTCTTTGTCCAATTGGACCACGTCGACTTTAGGGCTTTTCCCAAATTCTTTGGGTGCCGTATAGCACTGCCGTTGCGGTCGCCCTTGGACGCAAACAGACGCCGGACCCTTCGGAAAGAAACCATCCGCTTCAAGTTCAGGTTCGATGATAGTTACTTCGCGTCCCATGAACTTGGGGAGATTTTGGCCGGTCGGAGCCGGCTGTGCACCTAGACCTTCAAAACCCAAAAACAGCAAGAAGGCCGGAAGGACTATCTTCGCTGCCATGGCTGAAGCCCTCGGTTATTTGAGCGTTTCGGCATGGTTTAAGCGTGGGGCAAGCGGGATACCAAGTCAAGGCCGGGGATTTCAAGTTGACCGGTACCCGCGTTCCACGGGCTACACTGGCGGTATGGAACTCGATCCCCAGTACGTGGTGCGGGACACTGCGGAGTTGCGGGCGCTGTACAGCCAGCCGCTGGAGCGCTCGGTCCGCAAGCAGATGGATCACCTCGACGAGCTCAGCCGGGCGTTCATCGCGGCTTCGCCCTTGGTGGTGATTTCCACGCAAGGCCCGGGGGCTGATGGCATGGCGGACAACTCGCCGCGGGGGGACGTCCCGGGCTTCGTTCAGGTGGCCGACGAGCGGACCCTGCTGATTCCCGACCGGCGCGGAAACAACCGTCTGGACACACTGCAGAACATTGTCAGGAATCCGAAGGTCGGGCTGCTGTTCGTGGTGCCGGGAATTCCGGAGAGTTTCCGAGTGAACGGGCTGGCCGAGATCAGCCGCGATCCGGCGCTGATCGAGCGGTTCATTGTCCAAGGGAAAGCACCGAATACCGTGGTGGTGGTTCACGTACGCGAGGCTTACGTGCATTGCAGCCGGGCGCTGGTGAGGGCCAATCTGTGGGACCCGGTGGCGTTCGCGGCGGCCGGCGCCGTGCCGAGCTTCGGCACCATGATGGCGTGCCACACCCGAGGCTTCGTGGACGCGCAGGCGCTGGATGAGGAAAATAAGGTCCGCGTGCCGCTGACCTTGTATTGAACCGAAGATGGCTCCGGACTATATCGACCCGCGGGGCCGGCTCCCTCAAAAAGTGTGGAAGTTTTGACGGAGACCATCGTCTAATGAGTCGCGACATATTGATGTACGACCTGATGGACGACCTCTCACTCACGCACAACGGACTTCCGCCTGTGCGTGGAACCGGCCCTGAAGTGATCGAGGCTTGCCAGCGCGGAGAGCGGGAAGCCTTCGCTGCGCTGTTTGAAGCTCATAAGGACCGGGTGTATTCGATTGCGCTGCGCTATTCGGGCAATCGTACAGCGGCCATGGATATCGCGCAGGACTCGTTTCTGAAGCTGCTGTCGCGCATCCAGGAGTTTCGGGGGAAAGCGCGCTTTGAGACCTGGCTGTTCCGGGTGGTGGTGAACAGCTGCTTGGATTACCGGCGCGGGCTGCGGCGGGCTCTGCCGTTCGCGGCCGGGATGCTGGATGCGCTGCGCGCGGGGCCGGACACGGTGCTGCACCGTTTGGTGCACTCGGAAGTTTGCGAAACCGTCCAGCAGGGAATTGCGGCGCTGCCGCCGCAGCAGCGGATCGTGGTGGTGCTGCGGTACACCGAGGGGCTGTCGTATGAGGAGATCGGGGCCGTGGTGGGATGTTCGGCGGGCACGGTGGCGTCGCGGTTGAGCCGGGCGCATAAGACGCTGGAGCGTCGGTTGGGGCATTTAAGGAAGCAGGGCGGCGAAGCAGGGCACGGAAGCAGGGCGGGGTTAATCAAGCGGGGTCAATAAGGCGGGGTCGAGAAAGCGATGGACATGCACAAGAACGAGTCGGATTGGTTGGAACCGGCGCTGCGCCGGGACTTGAGTAAAGTCGAGGCTCCCGCGGAACTGTGGGAGCGGGTTCAAAGGCCGGCTGTCGTGGGCCGGGAGACCGGTTCCAGGCCGCTGGCATGGGCGATCGCGGCGGTGGTGTTCGTGGTGGCTGGAGTGTTGGGGCTGCGCGCGCACGAATCGCACGCGGCGGGAGCGGCCGTGGCGGAACGCGCGGGAGGAGCGGAGTTTCTGTCCGGCAATCCGGTTCAGATCCGCGGGTGGGTCAGAAGCAGCACGGGCTTGGATCTGGCGCTGCCCGCGGTGCTCGATCCATCCATCCATTTGATGGGCGCGAGGGTTGTGAACCCCGCCGTGCCGGCCGTGGAAGTGTCCTACCGGGTTGGCAGCCACGAGGCTACTTTGCTGGTGGCGAGGAGTTCGGGTTCGGCCGGCGCCCGGCATGCGGATCTGAGGACCGTCAATAACGACGGCAAGATCACCTGGGTGATGCACGGGCAGGTGTACACGCTTTTATGTGTCAACCCGGAGGATGCCCGGGTGGCTTGTTTGCTGTGTCATGCGTCGTAGGGCTTTGCCAGAAAGGGGCGTTGAGATGAATCGATTTCTGAGTTCGAGACGAGTTCTACTTTTCGCGGCTGCGGGCGGGGTCATCGGCCGCTTCCCGGCGCTACCGGCGGCGCTCGAACGGCTGCCGGCCAAGGTTGACGGGCACGGGTCGAATCTGATGGCCAAGATCACTTTGCCCGGCGGGACCAGCCGGAGCGTCACGCTTCAGGGCGTGGGATGCCCGGCCGCTATGTGCTCCCGCGTCGCGATTAAGGGCGACGCTGCGGGGCACGAAGAGGAGAGCGTGTGGATCGACACCATTGCTGCCATCCGGGACACTACCGAACACAGCGCGTTGTTTGTCATGCGCGACGGCTCCGAGAGGCGCTGGTCTCTGCTGCACGATTTCCGGGTGCTCTACTTTGTGGATCGATCCGGCCGTCCGGAGAGGGTCGATCTAGCACACGTTGGATCAGTGGAGTTCTGAGAACAGCGGTATGAATTCTTCCAGGCGTCGATGGGGTTGGCTGACGGCGTTGCCGCTGCTGGTGGCCGCCGCAGCAACGGCTTCCGCGGCGGCCGGGGACGCGCCCCAGACCGTTCGTGCGACTCTCGCGACGGCCAAGGACCGCAAGGCTGCTCCCAACTTTTCGCTGAGAGACGCGTCGGGCAAAACGGTGAATCTCTCCCAGTTCCGCGGGAGGATCGTGCTGCTCGATTTTTGGGCGACTTGGTGCCATGGGTGTAAAGAAGAGATCCCGTGGTTTGCGGAGTTTGAGCGGGAGTACCGGTCCCAGGGCTTGGCCGTGGTGGGAGTCTCGCTCGACGACGACGGTTGGGCGGTGGTGAAGCCGTTCCTGGAGGGCGCCAAGGTTCCTTACCGGGTGTTGCTGGGGGACCCACCGACGGCCAAGAAGTATTCGATCGACGCTATGCCCGATACCTTCATCATCGACCGGAAGGGGCGCGTTGCGGCGAAGTACATGGGATTGGTGGATCGGGGCGATGTGGAAGCGAATATCAAGGCCGTGCTGCGGGAGCGGTAGGTGTCGAGACGAGTCTCGACATGGCACGCAGGAGTGCGTGCTCCACGGACTGGCGGCGGGAGTATACTGGAATCGGACGGCGAAAGGTGCCTGGCTCTATGAATAACTATTGGAAGTTCGGGACTCTGACGGTGGCGATTTTGGGCGTGCTGGCTTGGCTGGCGGTCGGCGGCGTCAAGGAAACGCAGACTTACTTCAAAACCATTCCGGAGGTCCGGGTGATGGGCGATCAGGCGCAAGTCAAACGTCTGCGCGTCACCGGTTGGGTCAAGCCCGGCTCCATTAGCCATCAGGGCGGCAATGTGCAATTCATGATGGTCGACGCCGAAGCCGGTGGAAACGACCATATGGCGGTGGTGTATAGCGGGATCGATCCGCTGCCGGACACGTTCAAAGATCATGCGCAGGCCGTGGCTGAAGGGAAACTGGACGCGAACGGCGTGTTTCACGCCACTAAGATCCAGGCCAAGTGCGCCTCCAAGTACGAAGCTCAGGTGCCGCAGGGGAATGCGGCCGCCTCGCATACGGGCATCTAGAAGTCGTTCGCTAGCTTCAGTCTAGAGCAAGGTCAAACCATGGAAAATGTCGGCGCGCTTGCGGTTCTACTAGCATTCTGTTTTGCCGTTTACGCCATCATCGGTTCGGTGGTCGGCGCCTTAGCGAAACGTACGTTCCTGGCGATCAGCGCCCGCCGCGCGGTCTACACGGTGTGGGTGCTGCTGACCATCGCCGCGGCCGTCCTGGTGACTTCGCTGATCCAGGGCGACTTCCGCATGGCCTACGTGGCCGAAACCAGCAATCGCGACATGCCCTCGGTGTACAAGTTCACGGCGTGGTGGGGCGGCATGGGCGGATCACTGCTGCTGTGGGCCTGGCTGCTCTCCACCTATTCGGCTGTGGTGGTGTGGCAGAACCGGCGCAAGTTCCGCGACATGATGCCCTGGGTCACCGCGGTTTTGATGACCACCGAAGGTTTCTTCGTGATGCTGATTGCGTTCGTGGCGAGCCCCTTCAAAGTGCTGGCGCAGGGCAAAGGGATCGTCGACGTGGGGGATGGTCAAGGTCTGAATCCGCTGTTGCAGTACTGGACCATGGTGATCCATCCGCCGATGCTGTATCTGGGCTACGTGGGGTTCGCGGTGCCGTTCGCGTTCGCGATTGCGTCGCTGATGACCAAGCAGCCGGGGGATTCCTGGATTCACACGACCCGCCGCTGGACGCTGGTCACCTGGATGTTTCAAACCACCGGGATTCTGCTGGGAGCGGGCTGGGCTTACGCGGTGCTGGGGTGGGGCGGCTACTGGGGCTGGGACCCTGTGGAGAACGCCTCGCTGCTGCCGTGGATCACCGCAACCGCGTTCTTGCACTCGGTCATGATGCAGGAAAAGAAGGGCATGATGAAGGTCTGGAACATGGTGCTGGTGGCATCGACCTTCTTCCTGTGCATCTTCGGCACGTTCCTGACGCGCAGCGGCGTGGTGAGTTCGGTGCACGCGTTTGCGTCGGGGACCATCGGGCCGTACTTCGTGACCTTCCTGGCCATCGGCATTGCGGGAACGGCGTACCTGATTTTGAATCGCCTCGAGTATCTGAAGAGCGAGTCGCAACTGGAGAGCGTGCTGTCGCGCGAATCCAGTTTCCTGTTTAACAATCTGATACTTTTGGCCAGTTGTTTTGCGATTCTGTGGGGCACCTTGTTCCCGGTGATTTCGGAAGCCGTGACGGGCGAGAAGATCAGCGTCGATGCCCCGTTCTTCAATCGCGTGAACATTCCCATCGGGCTGTTTCTGATGCTGCTCACGGGGGTGGGGCCGTTGATCGCGTGGCGGCGCAGCTCGTTTGAGAGTCTGAAGCGCGCGTTCTTTTGGCCGGCGGCGTCGGGCGTGGGGGTCGCGCTCGGGCTGTTCGCGGCGGGCGTGCATCATTTCTACGCGCTGGTCTCCTTCATGCTGTGTACGTTTGTGGCGGTGACGGTAATCATCGAGTTTTACAAGGGCGCCAAGGCGATCGGCTCCAAGAGCGGACAGAACTTGCTGATGGGCATGATGGAGTTGACGCATCGCAATACGCGCCGCTATGGCGGGTATTTGGTGCACCTGGGCATCGTGGTATTGTTCGTCGGCTTCACCGGCAAGGCGTTCGATCTGAACGCTACCGTGGAACTCGGGACCGGCCAGACGCTGCAGCTGGGGCATTTCACCATGCGGTCGGTGGGGATGGAGTCCGGGCAAAACGGCAATTATCAGTGGAGCCGTTTGACGCTGGCGGTGAGTAAGGACGGCCAGGACTTGGGCACGATGTCACCCGAACGGCGGTTTTACGTGGCGTCGAAGCAACCGACTTCAGAAGTAGCGATCCGGCGAAGGCTCGATCAGGATCTGTACGTCAATTACGCCGGGCCTTCCGATGACGGGACCAAGGCCGTGATTCAGACCTTTGTCAATCCGCTGGTGAGCTGGGTGTGGATCGGATACTGGGTGGTGCTGATCGGCACGCTGATCTGCATGATCCCCAGCAAGACCAAGCTGGTGTTCCCGCGCACCGAAGTGGTGGGAATCGCCAAGCATGACATTCCCACACCGGAAGAAGTAAAACATGACACGGTGGAAAATTAGCTTCGGCGCGCTGGCCGCGGCTGTGATCTTTGCCGCCGTCGCGCTGGCGCAAACCTCGTCCGGCATCATGACGCAGGAGTGCCGCCGCGTGGCGGGCCGCTTGGCGTGTCTGTGCGGATGCAAGCAGACGGTGGCGGAGTGCCAGATGCTGGAATGCGGGTACTCCTCGCCGCTGCGCCAGAAAATCATGGCCCAGCAGCGCCAGGGCAAGGACGACGATTCGATCGTCAACGCCATCGTGACCGAGCGCGGGAACGAGGCGCTGGCCGCGCCGCCCACGCAAGGCTTCAACCTGCTGGCGTGGTGGATGCCCTTCGTCGCGCTGGTGTTCGGGCTGGGCGCGGTGTATCTGGCGTTGCGGCGATTCCTGCGGCCTGCGGTGGCCACCACAACTCCGGCGGCTGACGCGAAGCTGCTGGAGCGCTACCATGATCAGATCGAGAAGGACTTAGAAAAGCTCGACTGACAGCTGGCTGCCCGGTCCGTCGCGTGCGAATAACAAGAATGCTGATTGCTTCCGTAGTCCTGCTGATCGCAGTGACGATCCTGTTTACCCTGTCGATTCGCACGAAGGACGTGCCTCCACCGGACCCGGTGTCGCCGACGCGGCATCTGGAGGAACGCAAGGCCGCGATCTACGAAAATCTGCGCGATTTGCAGTTCGAGTTTCGCGTGGGGAAATTGTCCGATGAGGACTATCAGCAGACCAAGCTGGGATTGCAGAAGGAGTTGGCGGGGGTGCTGGCGGAGATCGATAAGACGGTAGGAGGCGCGCCTAAGGTTGCGGCTCGGGCGGCGGTCGCGCCCAAGCCCGCGGCGGCCGTTGTGACCGATCCCGCGCCGGGGACGGCTGCGAAGGTTTGTCCGCACTGCGGGGCGAGTTTTCCTAAGGCCATGAAGTTTTGCGGGGAGTGCGGAAAGGCGATGGTATGAGACGTGGAAGGTGGGGCGGGCTTTCAATCTGCGGACCCGCTCTCCAGCGGGTCTTTGGAAATGAACTCGCTTTTCGGCGAGGCTTTGAATACGGACCCGCTTTCCAGCGGGTCTGCGGAACCAGGAGGCCGGACGGAAGGCCGGCTGCGGGCGGAATTGCCTGCCCCACATCGATATTGACAGCGACATTCGTGATTGCCGTCGCTGCTCTGCCGGCGCTGGCGGCTATCGATGGCACGGTGATCAACTCGACTACCGGCCGGCCGGAGGCTGGTGTTGCCGTCAGTCTTCTGCATCCGGGGGCCGGCGGCATGCAGGTACTGGGATCGGTGAAGTCGGGGCCGAATGGAGGCTTTCGCATCGACCAGGACGTTCCGTCGCCGCCCGCATTGCTGCAAGCGATGTATAAGGGGTCGACCTACAACCTGATCATTCCGCCGGGATCGCCCTCGACCGGATTGAAATTGAATGTGTACGAGGCGACCAGCGACCCGGCTGCCAATAGGCTCGCGATGGACATGGTGATTCTGGAGCCTGGCGCGGACGCGTTGCGCGTCAGCGAGCGGTTCGAACTGCAGAACGATACGCAGTCCACCTTCGAAGACAGCGGCAAGGGATCCCTGCAATTCTACCTGCCCAGCGGCGCCGATGGCGGCACCTCGGTGACGGTGCAGGCGCCCGATGGCATGCCCATCCAGCGTCCGGCGGAGAAGACCGGGCAGGCCGGGGTGTACAAAGTGAACTACCCGCTGAAGCCGGGTAAGACCGGTTTCGATGTGCGTTATAACCTGAGCGCCACCGAGACGTTCACGAGCCAACGGGCGCGCACGGATTTTCCCACGCGGCTGGTGACGCCCAGTGGCGTGACGCTTTCCGGAGACGGCCTGACCAGCCTGGGGCAGGAGCCGCAGACCCAAGCGCATATTTACGAAATCGCCGCGCCGTCCTATGAGGTCAAGATCACCGGCACGGGGGCGTTTCGCCAGGACGACAGTGGCGGCGGCGCCCAGGAAGACACGGGGCAGCCGAAGGTGGAAGAGATCAACGCCCGCGTGTACACGCGCTTGTATTGGGTGCTGGGGCTCACGCTAGGGATTCTGGGGCTGGGCGGCGTTTTGCTGTACCGCCGAGGGGAGGCATGACCTTCGGGCTTGTGGAGCACGCACTTGTGCGTGCCACGTCGAGACTCGTCTCGACGTTTGGCGGTGGGGCGGCGGCTGGCAGTGGCACATGCGTCGGCATTAGTGCCGACGTGGCACGCACGAGTGCGTGCTCCACATGAACGCGCTGGAGATCGAGGGCGTCTGGAAATATTTCGGGGATTTTCCGGCGCTGCGCGACGTGGGATTCCGCGTCTCGGCTGGGTCGGTGGTGGCGCTGCTGGGGCGCAATGGCGCGGGCAAGACTACGCTGCTGCGAATTCTCGCCGGACTCTCTAAACCTTCGCGAGGCTCGGTGCGCGTTCTGGGGGAGGAAACTCGCAAGGAGTCCACGCGCCGGCGCATCGGCGTTCTGGGACACGGCATCTCGCTGTACGACGAACTTTCGGCGGCTGAGAACTTGGAGTTATTCGGGCGGCTGTACAACCTTCCCGATCCGCGGCGGCGGTCGGATGAAATGCTGGAGCGCACCGGGCTCGACCGTGTGCGCGACGGGCTCGTACGCGAGTTCTCGCGGGGGATGCGGCAACGCTTGGCTGTGGCGCGCGCGTTTCTGCACGATCCGCAGCTGCTTTTGCTGGACGAACCCTTCACGGCGCTGGACGATCGCGCTATCGCCGTGCTGCAATCGATGCTCGCCGAAATGCGGGCCAAGGGCGCGACCATCGTCATGTCGACGCACCAGTTGCGGGAGGCGCTGGAACTCGCGACGCACGTCGCCCTGCTCAAGAAGGGGGAGATTGCATTTGCGGGCGAGCGCAGCCAGGAAATGGTCGACGACACGGGGTGGCTCTACCGGACCTATGGAGACGAAACGCGTTCCGGGGGAACGCTGGGTGGAGAGAACTAGTGCTGTTGCGCCAGGCCCTGACCATCGCCGCCAAAGACCTCCGCTCGGAGTTGCGCACCAAGGAGGCGCTGAACGCCTCGCTGGCGTTTTCGATCGTCATTCTGGTGCTGTTCAGCTTCGCTTTCGACCCGGGGTCGGAGACTATCATGGAGTTCTCGGGCGGCCTGTTGTGGCTGGTGTATTCGTTCGCCGGAGCGCTGGTGCTGAACCGCAGCTTCGCGCGCGAAAAGGACAACGATTGCTTGGACGCGCTGATCGCCTCGCCGGCCCCGCCGGGCGCGCTGTTCCTGGGCAAGGCGCTGGCCAACTGCGCGCTGCTATTGGCGGTGGAACTGGTATCGCTGGCCGCGTTCGCTCTGTTCTACGACGTCCGGATTGGCGCGCATCAGTTCTGGCTGATTCTGATGGTAACGGCGCTGGCTACTTGGGCCATGACGGTGATTGGGACTATGTTCAGCGCTTTGACCGTGAATCTGCGCCTGCGCGAGCTGATGCTGCCGATTCTGGTTTATCCGTTTATGATCCCGGCGCTGATGGCGGCCATGTTGCTGACCACCGATTTGATGGCGGGTATGTCGATTTGGGGGAATGATTCGATTTGGGTGCGCGTCTTAGTAGCGTTCGATTTCGTGTTTACGGCGCTGGCCGTGGTATTCATAGATGTGGTTCTCGTGGGGTGATACGATGCGTGACAAACTCCTGTATCTCTTGGCCGCGGTAGCGGCGGTGCTGCTCACCTGGAACATCTACAAGATCTTCATGGTGCTGCCGGCGGAAGCCAACGTGGCGGCTTACAAGATCGTGTACTTCCACGTTCCCGCGGCGATCACCGCGTTCTGCGGATTTTTTGTGGCTCTGGGCGCCAGCGCGCTGTTTCTGGCCACCGGCAATCTCAAATACGACGCGTTCGCCGCGGGCGTGACCGAGGTCGCACTGGCGTTTGCGACCGTCAACCTGGTGACCGGGTCCATCTGGGGCCGCTTCGCGTGGGGTATCTGGTGGACTTGGGATGCGCGGCTCACCTCCATGCTCACGTGCTGGCTGATGTATGCGGGCTATATGATGTTGCGGCGGGCCATTGAGGAGCCTACGCAGCGGGCGCGACTATCGGCGGTGTTGTCTATCTTCGGATGCGTTAACGTGGCGTTCGTGTACAAGTCGATTGAGTGGTACCGCACGCAGCACCCCTCGCCCGTGCTGAGCATTCGCAACGGCGGCGGCATGGGACCGGGCATGGAAGCGCCCATTTATTGGAACTGGCTGGCCCTGGCGTGTCTGGCTACCGTGCTGATCATGATCCGGATGCGGCAAGAGCAAGTCTCGCGAGAGATCGATTCGCTGCGGCGAGAGGCGCACGCGTTCTGAGCAACCGGGGATCGTTTTCATGGACAATCGCGAATTTCAGTTTGTGATGCTTGGATTCATGGCTGCGTGGATCATCGTTGTAGTCTACGTGGTCACGATTGTCATGCGGGAGAGGAAGCTTCGGCGGGAACTGGATCGGGTACGGAGGATGGTCGAGGCTCCGGGGAAGCGGGCGGAACGGTAGGAGCCTAAGCCGGAGCAGGGGGGCCGGCACGCGAGTTGTGGAATGGGGAAGTCGGGTCCGTTTTTTAGAGCAACGCGCGAACAACTTAAAGCTCTGGTGCTTCTGACATTGCTTCTTTTGTCCGTTGTCTTTTGGCCAGCTATCCAATGGGCTGCGTCGTCAGCGGCTCGTAGGAGCCTAGTTCGGACCGACCAGGTAGAGACTGTTGTCCCTCGCCTTTGGATAGCAGTGGAGAAGGGTTCCGGAGTTCAGGCCTGGACACCCCGTCTGACCCTCTTCTGCTCGTCGCCTCGTTCGTCAATGGAGATCCGGGTAGAGGAGACCCTAGTAGGGAAGGAAGACGCCTGGCTAGCGCGAGCCCAGCTGATTTTCAGGGAGAGAGGGTTCTCCAATCCGGCGACACGCGCGTTCAGTTCCCCCGCTGGAAATGTTCAGTGCCTCAAATCCACAAGCGAAATCAGACCCAGCATCTTGGAATCTGCGTGCTTCGCGTCCAAGTCGGGCCTCGTAGCCTCGTTCGATGGAGCAGCTTCAGAGCTTAGGGACTTCTATTCAGTGGTTGCATCCGCCAACGCTGTAAGGGGAAGGTGATGAGCCGTCCCATGGACACGCGCAGCATCACGACCTCGTTTCCTTACAGCGGGCTGGATCAGTTGAAGAGCAAGAGCTACGGCAACTAAGACTCGCCAGTGCGCTGACCCAGTGGACGTAAGACGTCCGCCCGCGGGGACGAGGGACTCCCCCGGCACACTCTAAGTTCAGGCCTACAGGGTGTCGTCTAGGACGGGCTTGGGCGGGAGGACTTCGAAGCTTTCCGGCGTGAGCACTACCGTGCGCACTTGGCCGCGCGGGCCGATGGGACCAATGGGCTTGCCGTTCCAGCTTACGTCCAGGCCCCCGGCGTTGCCTACCTTCATCTGCGCCGCTTCGATGCCCGTTAGCGTCTTGGTCTGGCTGGGTTTCAGCACTCCTGAAAACACTTCCTTGCCGTTGGCCGTCACCGAGATCCACACCTCATCGATCGCGGAAAGGTTCAGCACGGCGTGGCCATCGGCAGTTTGCGACGTGGTCACACTGATGGAAGGTGTCGAGGAGGCAGCGCCCGGCGAGCCGGCGGAGACCGTTTGCACCGGCGTTGCGCGAGCCGGTCCCCCCGCCGTCGTGGCCTGAACCGGTTCTGTTCGGGGCGCGCGATTCCACCACGCGTAGAATCCCGAGCAGAACAACAGCACGGCCACTAGTCCAGTCACGGAGGCGCCCAATCGATGTCCCGAGAAAGAGCGGTTGGTAGACTCTACCACGGGATCGAGCACGCCCATGGGCGAGTCCTGACGGGATGCGTCCTGGGGAGCCGGCGCGTGGCTCGAGTCGAAACCATGCAGGAGCTTCCTGAGTTCGCCGGCCCAGTCGCCCGGGAACGCGGACTCCGACGGGCTGTAACGCTGGTCCTGCCAGGGCAAGGGAGGTTCCGGCGCCGGAGCCGTCAGGGCCGCGATACCGGGTTGGATACTGCTGTCCGGGACGCCCAACAGCCGGGCGTATTGCTTGACGAAGCTCTTGTAGAAGAAGATGCCGGGCAGCGGCGTTAGATCGTCGGCCTCGATGGCGTGTAAGTAAGCCTGCGTGATGCACAGCGTCGCGGCAATCTCGGCGATGTCCCGACCTTGGCGCGTACGTTCACCCCGCAGTAGAGATCCTACGGACTCCATAAATAGTAAGCCTTATTTTGACGAACCGGGTGTTCCCAACCGGAGGTACTATAATACAACAACCAAGTCAACTTGTCCCATCCGATTCAGGCACTATTTTCGGCCGCCGCGGAAGGCCCCCTCGTGCCCCAAATCCGGCCTCCCCAAGTCCGGGTAATCGTGGTGAACTGGAACCGCCGGGAACTGCTGCGGGCGTGCCTGGAGTCGCTGGCGCGGCAAACTCACCCATTCTTTGAAGTTGTGGTGGTCGATAACGGGTCGTCCGATGGATCGCCGGAGCTGGTGCGGGAGATGGCCGCCGCCTTTCCGGTGCCCCTGCGTCTGATCGCCAATATCGTCAACCGGGGGTTCTGTGCGGCCAATAATCAAGGGATGGAGGGCGCCGAGGGTCCCTTCATCGCGCTGCTCAACAACGACGCGGAAGCCGAACCGGGGTGGCTCGATGCGCTGGTGGCGGCGATTTCCACAGGGGACGATGCCGGTGCCAGCGTAGGAATGGCCGCGTCTAAGATCCTGGTATGGGAAGATCCGCGGCGCATCGACAAATGCGGGCACCTGATATATCCCGACGGCCAGAACCGCGGACGCGGAAGCGGCCAGTTAGACCACGGTCAATTTGACACCCTGGACGAGACGCTGTGGCCGGACGGATGCGCGGCTATGTACCGCCGTGCGATGCTAATGGAGATCGGCGGCTTCGACGAGGATTTTTTTGCGTACGCCGACGATGCCGAACTGGGTCTAAGGGCTCGCATCGCGGGCTGGCAGTGCTTCTACACGCCGCACGCGGTGGTCCGGCATCACCGGGGAGCGACGCTGGGATTGGGATCGGCACGCCGGTTGAAATTGATCGAGCGTAACCGCGTCCTGCTGGTGGTGAAGCTGTTTCCGTGGAACCTGTTATGGGCAAACGGCGCGTACTTCATGGCAAGAATCGGCGCAGGGCTATGGGCGGCGCTTCGCAATCGGGGGGAGCTGCGCCATTACCCGAATCCGGCGGGCAAGGCCGGCGCGGGATTGGCGCTGCTGTGGGGAACGGTGTCGGCGTTGCCGCTGATTCCCTCGATGTGGACCAAGCGGAGAGCGTTCCGGAAACTGCGGCGATTGAGTCCGGCCCAGATTCGGGAGCTGTTGATGCGGCACCGGATCGGGTTGCGGGAGTTGAGCGAGAGCGCGAGTTAGGACGGGACTTAGCGGCGGCCCCCGGCTCGGTCGCCGAGGAGCCTTGTCCGGCTTGCGGGTCGAATCGAATTCACCCGCTGTTCCGCGGTACCGACCGCTTTTACGGGACCACGGAAAAGCTGTTCCAGGTGGTCGAATGTGGCGATTGCCGGCTGATTCGGCTCTCGCCGCAGCCCGCGCCGGGCGAACTGCACGAATACTACCCCCCCAACTACTGGTTCGCTCCCCAGTCCTCCACCGCCGACCGGCTGGAGCAGCGATACCGCCGTTTTGTGCTCGGCGACCATCTGCGTTTCATCGAGCGCGCCATCCGCGAGGTGGCCGAGTTGGAGCAAGGTTCGCCGGGCATGATTCTGGACGTCGGCTGTGGCGGGGGATTGTTTCTGGAAGTGCTCGACGAGCGTGGGGCCAGCCGGGGCGGGCGGCGCCTGGCGGGGCTGGACTTCTCCCTGGACGCGGCCAACATAACGTGGCGGCGGGCCGGAGTCCCGGCGGTTTGCGCGTCTCTTTCGCGCGCGCCCTTCGCTCCCGGAAGCTGTGCCGTGATCACGATGTTTCACGTGCTGGAACATTTGTACGATCCGGGCAGCTACCTGGCGGGCGCACATCAGTTACTGGCGGACGATGGCCGGCTGATCGTGCAGGTGCCCAACGCGGCCTGCTGGCAGTTTCTGTTGCTGGGCGAGCGCTGGAGCGGCATCGACGTGCCGCGCCACTTGATCGATTTCCGGCTCAAGGATTTGGATTCGCTGCTGGAGACGTGCGGGTTTGAGGTTTTGCGGCACAAGCATTTTTCGCTGCGGGATAATCCCGCGGGCATGGCCACCAGTCTTGCGCCAGGGCTGGACCCCATGGCGCGGCGCATGCGGGGTGTGAAGGAGACATCGCGCCAGCGCTTGTTCAAGGACATGGCGTACCTGGCGGTGGTGGTCGCCGCGCTGCCGTTCACCTTGCTCGAAGCCGCGTGCCGGGCCGGTTCCACCATCATGGTAGAGGCCCGGAAGAAGTCGTGAGCTGGAGAACGTGGGGCAGCCATTTGTGGCTGCTGCCGCCTTTTCAGGCGGCTTTGGGGGTCATGGGCAAGAGGCCGGCTGAAAGCCGGTTGCGGGCAGGATTGCCCGCCCCACTGTGGCGGTGGATTTTCCACTTCGAGGCGGCCATTGAAGCTGCGGTCGAGGACTTCGCTCACCAGCTTCCGGCGGGGGCGCGGGTGCTGGACGCCGGCGCGGGGGAGGGTCAGTACCGGCGATTCTTTCCGAAGCAAAGCTACTGCGGGATTGACTTGGCGGTGGGCGACGCAGCCTGGAACTATTCGGGACTGGAGGTGCGGGGCGATCTCGCTGCGTTGCCGTTCGGAAACGCGTCCTTCGGAGCGGCGTTGAACATTGTGACGCTCGAACATGTGACCGAGCCGGCACGCGTGGTGTGCGAACTGGCTCGCGTGCTCGCGCCCGGCGGACGCTTGCTGTTGATCGCTCCCCAAGAGTGGGAGGAGCACCAGCAGCCGCACGATTATTTCCGGTACACGCGCTATGGCCTCCAGTATCTGCTCCAGCGCGCCGGTTTCAGCGGCATCGACATTCGGCCGGTCGGCGGTATTTTCCGGCTGGTGGGGCGCCGGCTGTTGAATGCCATCCAGTTTCTGCCGCTGCCGCTTGCAATTGTGTTGTTCCTGCCGCTGGCCGTGCCCGGAGTATTGCTGCCGTTGCTCGATATCTTGGACACGCGCCGAAACTTTACACTGGGGTATATATGTTACGCACACAAGGAATCTTGATCGCGATTTTCGCAGTTGCGGTCAGCGCGGCGAATTTTTCGGGCGCTTCGGCCTACGAATACACGAAGCGTGCGGTTGCTTTCGGGCCGCGGCCTCCGGGGTCGATGGCCAACCGCGAGTTGCAGGACTATATTCGCGTGGAATTGAAGACCCGCGGCTGCCAGCTCAGCGAGGACGCCTTCCTGGCCAAAACCCCCAAGGGCGACTTCCCGATGCGCAACATCCTGTGCAAGTTCAAAGGCACCAGCGGACGCGCCATCGTCATCACCGGGCACTTCGACACGAAACTGTTTCCGGGGCGCAAGTTCGTGGGCGCCAATGATGGCGGCTCGTCGACCGGGCTGCTGCTGGAGCTGGCGCACGCGCTGCAAGGGGAGACCCGCAAGGACGACGTCTACGTGGTTTTCCTGGACGGCGAAGAGGCCACCCGCGAACAGTGGGAAGGCGAAGACAATCTTTACGGCAGCCGCCACCTGGCCGAGACGTGGCGCAAAGACGGAACGCTGCGCCAGATCAAGGCGCTGATCAACGTCGACATGATCGGCGACAAAAACCTGAACGTCAACCAGGAAATGGAGTCGACTGCTTTTCTGCGGCAGTTGGTGTTCAATGCCGCGAACGACCTGGGCTACAAGGCGTACTTCAGCGGACAACAGGTCCACGAGGAAGACGACCACATCCCGTTCCTGATGCTGGGCGTGCCGGCGCTGGACGTGATCGACATCGAGTACGATCCCTGGCACAAAGACAGCGACACCATGGACAAAGTCAGCGCCCAGAGTCTGGACATCGTCGGCACGGTAATTCAAGAGTCGATTCACCGGCTGGAACGCCAGTAGGGCTGCGGAGCGGGATTGCGCGCACTGAAGATCCCAAAGCGCGATTTCGCCCAGACATAGCGACCTGCCATTTGGCAGGGGCCGACCAGGAAACGCCAACGACCTCCCCATTTTTCCAATGGTCGATAGGCCGGATGCCGGTTTCCTGTGTGGAACCCGGCGTGCTAAAGGTGTATCTATGATGCCTCTTAAATCATGGAAACTGCTTTTGGTGGCATGCGGCGTCCTCTTGATCTCCACCGTGGCTTGGGGCTGGGCCGATCAGGTCTACCAGGACAAGACCTTCATCCAATCGGATCATCCCGCGATTCAGTACAGCGAGGGGCCGTTGAACGATCCCATCACGCTGCTGGGCAAGAAACTGGAGAGCGGAACGGCCAAGCTGGAACCGCGGCCGGAGGCTCCGGGGTATCTGCTGGGTATTCTCAAGAGTCTCGACATCAACCCCGACTCGCAGGTGATGGTGTTCTCCAAGACCAGTTTCCAGGCGGCTCTGATTTCGCCCAAGAATCCGCGGGCGCTGTTTTTCAACGACGACAATTACATCGGCTATGTCCGCGGCAGCGATGTTCTGGAGGGGGTCTCGGTCGATCCGCGCCAGGGGCCCATTTTCTACACCTTCGACCAGCGCTGGGAGAAGCCCGGGTTCCTGCGCCGCGATGTGTGCATGCAGTGCCACAACAGCGACACCAGCTCGAACGGCGTTCCGGGTCTGATGGTGGCGTCGGTGTTTCCGGACGCCGAAGGCATGCCGGCGTTCCGCGGCGCGCAAGCGCTCACCGACGATCGCACGCGCTTTGAGGAGCGCTGGGGCGGCTGGTACGTTTCCGGCACGCATGGCGATCAGCGCCATCGCGGCAACGCCGTGGGCCACGACCGCCAGCACCCGGACGTGCTCGACACGGCGGGCACGCAGAATCTGATCAGCCTGGCCCGGAAATTCGAGCCCACCAGCTATCCGGCGGCGGTCAGCGACATCGTGGCCCTGATGACGCTGGAGCATCAATGCCGCATGACGAATTTGTTTATCCGTGTGGGTTGGCAGGAGCGCATCGCCGAGCACGACCACGCCGACGCTGCCGCGCGGGCGCAGATCGATGCGGGCATCGACGCCATTGCGACCTACATGTTGTTTGCGGAAGCCGCTCCGCTGCTCGACGAGGTGCAGGGCGTCTCGACGTTCAGCAAGACCTTCCCGGCGCGCGGCCCCCTGGACACCAAGGGCCGGACGCTGCGTGAGTTCGATTTGAAAACCCGTCTGTTCAAATATCCGCTCAGCTACATGATTTACAGCCGGGCCTTCGACGCACTGCCGGATTATGTCCGCGAGGGCGTGTACAGGCGGTTGTACGAAGTGCTCACGGGCAAGGATCAAAATCCCAAGTTCGCCAAGTTGTCGGCCGAGGACCGACGGAACGTGCTGGAGATCGTGCGCGAGACCAAACGTGGCTTGCCCGCATACTGGCGGGAGCCGGTCGCTCCCGTTGCGGGCGAGTAGGCAGCGCACGGCGCTGCCCCACTCATACTTCAAGCGCGGCCCTCAAGTGCGACACTGGGCGTATGAAACGCTTCGCCCTATTTCTGTTTGCCTGCGTTTGCGCGTCCGCTGAAGTCCGCACCATGACCCTGCGGCAGGCGCTGGATCTCGCGCTCCAGCAGAGCCCGGACTTGATGTTGGCGCGCCTGGATCAGGCCAAGGCGCGCAATCAAGTCACCATCGCCAAGGATCCGTTCTTCCCAAAAGTGTTCGGCGGAAGCGGAGCCGCCTACACCCACGGTTTTCCCAATAGCATCGAAGGCAACGCCCCCTCGGTGTTTCAGGCGCGCACGCAGATGGCGTTATTCGATCGCCCGCAGAGTTACCGGATCGAGCAGGCGAAGGAGGACCAGCGTGGCTTGGACGCCGACTTCGGCTCTAAAGAAGATGAGGTGGCGTATCGGGTTGCTGTCTTGTTTCTGGACGCCGAGCAGGCGCAGCTCAGCTTCACGGCGGCGCAACGCGAGAACGAAAATCTGGCGCGCGTGCAAGATCTGACGCAGGCACGAGTGGCCGAGGGCCGCGAGTTGCCGATCGAAGTTCGGAAAGCCAACCTGGCGGTGCTGCAAGGACGCCAGCGGGCGGAAAGCCTGAGTGTAGATTTGATCAATGCCGAGATCGCACTGGCCGAGGCGCTGGGTCTCGGGCCTGACGATCGTGTTCAGCCCGCCACGGAAGAGCGGGCCGCGGTCGAGATGCCGGCCTCCGAAGATGGCTCCATCGCAGCGGCTGTCGAAAACAGTAAGGAATTGAAGCGGATTCAATCCAACCTGCAGTCGAAGCAGTTGGAGATCAAGGGCTACCGGGCCGAGCGCCTGCCCAAAGCTAACCTGGTGGCGCAGTATTCGCTATTCCTGCCGTATTTCTATCAGAATTATTTCACGCAGTTCCACTACAACAATTTCCAATTAGGAGCATCCTTCGAGATCCCGCTGGTCGCCGGACGCGCGGCACGGGCTTATGCGGCCCAGGCCCAAGCGGACGCCGATAAGTTGCAGATCGAGTACAACCGTACGCGCACGCGCATCACCGGCGACTTGCGCCGCGCATATCAGGAAGTGCAGCGCGCCGACACCTCTCGCGATGTCGCGCGCGCGGACCTGGAGTTGGCGCGCGAGCAGGTGGCGCTGGATCTGGCGCAGAATACCGAGGGCCGCCTGCCGCTAACGAAACTGGAAGAATCGCGCGCGACCGAAAACGAGAAGTGGCTGGCGTTTTATCAGGCTCATCACAATGCGGAACGGGCGCGGCTCGATGTACTGCGGCAGACCGGAGGATTGTTGGCTGCATTGCGGTAGCTAAGGGTGGCGCGCGCACTCGTGCGTGCCGCGTCGAGACTCGTCTCGACGCTTGCTGGCGGAACATCTACGACCGGGCGAAGGTGTCGGCACGAGTGCCGACACGGCACGCACGAGTGCGTGCGCCACGTCCGCTGCATCCGCGGGTTTAGCGCGCGAAGACGGCTACCAGCGCGGCGAAACCTTCTACCAACATGCGTGCGTGTGCGATGTCGCTTCCATCGATCCCCTCACGTTGCTGATAGAACCAACCTCGCGCCGTGCGCAGGATCAGATACGCTCCCACAACCAGCGCGGCACCGATGCGCAGGCCGTAGATCAGGGCCGCGAGCAGTCCGATCAACAGCGCCGACGCCGCTGCGCCGGTGCTCAGGCACGCGGTTAGTTCCAGACCTCCGGCTGCGGGGCGGGAGGTCCAGGCCATGGCGACCACGCCTGCGCGCGACATCGTCTGCGCGGCGATGGCCGCGGCTGTCATGCGCAACACTCCCGTGCGCGTAACACCTCCCCCGGCGCTTTCATGGAGAAACGCCGTGACCCAGATCGCGGCCAGCAACACGCGCGCAGCGATCTGGAGCGGTGATAGCGGGCCGCGTGGGGCGCCGAAGAGCACATCTTCCCGAACCACCTGCGACACCGAAGCCCAGAAGAGGACCACCGCCAGCGCCGCCAGCCCAACCGGGAGGAACTGGATCGCGGAGACAAATAGCGCCGCGCCCGCTCCGCCGAGAGCCGCGCCATATAAAGGCCACAACGCGGCCTTCATGCCCCTTCAACGACGCCTGTAACTGGCATACGCTAAGATTACAAAATACTCCTCATGCACTGGAGCAAGCTATTTATCCCCACTCTGCGCGACGACCCGGCAGAGGCTGAAGTGGCCAGCCACAAGCTGCTGCTGCGCGCCGGATACATCCGCCAACTCTCCGCCGGCATCTACTCATATCTGTATCTTGCCCAGCGGTCGATCCTGAAGATTACCAAAATCGTGCGCGAAGAGATGGACGCCATGGGCGCGCAGGAGTTCTTTCTGCCGGCGCTGAACCCGGCCGAACTGTGGCAGGAGTCCGGCCGCTGGGACGTGATGGGCGACAACATGTTCCGCCTGAAGGATCGCTTCGGCCGGCCTTTGTGCCTGGGCATGACGCACGAAGAAGTGATGACCTCCATCGCCCGAGGCGAGCTGCGCAGCTACAAGCAACTACCGCAAATCTGGTATCAGATCCAGACCAAGTTTCGCGATGAGCCCCGGCCTAAAAGCGGATTGCTGCGCGTGCGCCAGTTCATTATGAAGGACTCCTACTCCTTCGACCTGGACGCCGCCGGGCTGGACGTTTCCTACAAGAAGCACCACGCCGCCTATTGCCGCATCTTCGAGCGCTGCGGGTTGGAGTACGTGGTAGTGGAAGCGCACTCCGGCGCGATGGGCGGCAGCCAGTCGCACGAATTCATGGTGCGGTCCGAAGCCGGTGAGGACTTCGTGGTCCACGGCAACAATTACGCGGCCAATCTGGAGAAAGCGGTCAGCGTTCCCGTGCCGCCGGCCGCGCCCGATCCCGAAGCGGACCTTGCGCCGGAAGAGTTTCACACGCCGGATAGAAAATCGATCGCCGAGGTGGCCGAATTCGATCGTCTGCCGGACACCTCCCACATCAAGAGCCTGGTGATGGCCGCCGACGGCAAACTGGTGTTGGCGCTGCTGCGGGGCGACCATAGCTTGAGCGAAACCAAGTTTGCTTCCGTGACGCAGGCCATGGACCTGCGCCCGGCGCATCCCGAGGAGATCCGCGAGGCGTTTGGAGCGGACGCCGGATCGCTCGGCCCTGTTGGCTTGCGCCCGTCCTTGCGCATCGTCGCCGACGAGGCCCTGCGCGGACGCCGCAACATGATCGCGGGCGCCAACAAGAACGATTACCATCTGCGCCACGTCACACCGGGCAAGCACTTTCCATGCGAGTTCGCCGACATTCGTCAGGTCGCCTGGGGCGATACTTCGGTGGTGGACGGGTCGCCGCTCAGCATCCATAAGACCGTGGAGATCGGGCACATCTTTAAGTTGGGCTACAAGTACGCCGAGTCGATGGGACTGCGCGTCACCAATGAGGCCGGCGAGGAAGTGATGCCCATCATGGGCAGCTACGGCATCGGCATCGAGCGCATCCTGAGCGCGGCTGTCGAGCTGTATCACGACAAGGACGGCATGGTGCTGCCTCCACCCATCGCTCCGTTCACCGTGGTGGTGACGCCAGTGAATATCTCCGACGCCGCGCAGCGTGAAGCAGCCTCCAGGATTTACGAAGCGCTCAAAGCCGCCGGTCTTGACGCACTGCTCGACGATCGCGACGAACGTCCTGGAGTGAAATTCAAGGATGCCGACCTGATCGGCATTCCTTATCGCGTCACGGTCGGCAAGAAGCTGCCGCAAGGTTTGGTCGAAGTGGTGGATCGCCGCGCGCCCGCGGGGGAGGCGAAGCGTGTAGCGGTGGACGTGGCCATCGCGGATGTCGCCGTGTTTGTTCGTGACAAATACAATGGCTCGCTCGTCCAATAGCTCATGAACTGGAGCGTGGTCCGGCAGGAGTTCCCCGCGCTTCAAAACTGGACCTATCTCAACACCGCTACGTTCGGTCAGGTTCCGCGGCGTGGGGCGGACGCCGTCGCGCGGCACTTCGCGCATCGCGATGAACTGGCTTGCTCCGATTTCCTGGACTGGTTCGACGACGCCGACCGGCTGCGCGCGGCCATCGCGCGCTTGATTAACGCGTCGCCGGACGACATTGCCTTCGTGCCCAACGCCGCCTCGGCTCTGGCCACCATCATCGCCGGGTTGAAGTTCGCACCCGCGGACAACCTGGTCACGCTGGACGACGAATTTCCGAATTATCTCTACGCCGGTGCGGCGCGCCGCGTCACTTGGGAGCAGTTCCAGGAGTCGATCGACGCGCACACCCGCCTGGTGGCCTTCAGCGAAGTCAATTATGCCACCGGTTTCCGCCCGCCGATCGAGGAGATCTCGCAGTCGCTCGCGAGGCGCGGCATTCCCTTGTTCGTCGACGGATCGCAAAGCACGGGCGCGTTGGTTTTCGATGTCCAGCGCACTCCTGTGGACGTGCTGGCGGTGCACGGCTACAAGTGGATGATGTCACCGCCCGGAGCGGGATTCATGTATGTGTCGCCTCGTCTGCGCGCGGAGCTTCCGCCCAACGTGATCGGATGGAAAAGCCATCGGGACTGGCGCAATGTCGACTGCTTACATCACGGCACGCCGGAATTCGCGGAATCCGCCATGAAGTACGAAGGCGGCGGGCTGGCCCTCCCGCTGCTTTACGCCATGGAAGCCTCCGTGGAGTTGATGCTTGAAATCGGCCCGGAAATCGTCGAGCAACGCGTGCTCGAACTGGCCGACGCCGCACGCGCGATCTTACGCCAGCTCGGCGCCGACGTGAGCCATGATAGCTCCCCGATCGTGGCCGCTGCGTTTCCGGGCCGCGACCCTTCGCCGATTGCTAAGGAACTGGAGCGGCGCCGCGTGGTGGTCGCCGCACGCCACGGCCGTTTGCGCGTGTCCCCGCATTTCTACAACGACGAATCGGATCTAGACCGCCTGAAAGCGGAACTGAGCTCGTTGCTTTAGAGCCCCCACTTATGGATACTCCACGCTCACCAGAAACAATCCCCGCGCCGGAGCCGACGGGCCCGGCGCAATCGAGCAGCCCGGCCGCAGGCGTGTCTCGAACTCTTCGCGCGTAAGGTTGCCCTTGCCCACTTCCATCAACACGCCGACCAAGTTGCGTACCATGTGCTTCAGGAAGCCGCTGCCGCGCACGCGATAGATCAAGCGATCCCCGGCGCGCTCCAGACGCGAGGAGTAAATCCTCCGAGTCTTCGATAGCCCCAGCGCGTCTTTCTCATCCGCCGCCGCAAACGCGGTGAAATCGTGCTCGCCTTCCACGGCTGCGGCCGTCTCGATCATGCGCGCTTCGTCCAGCGGATATGGATGGTGGTATACGTACAGCCGCTCAAACGGCTGGCAAGTCGGCGCCCGCAGGATGCGATACTCATACGTCTTCGCCGTGGCTTGGAAACGCGGATGAAAGTCGGGCGCCGCTTCGATCGCCTCCAGCACGCGAATGTCGCGTGGCAGCAGGCGGTTGATCGCGCGAACCAGGTTCTCCGCGGGAATGGGATTGGCGAGATCGAAGGCGGCTACTTGCGCCAGTGCGTGCACGCCCGCGTCGGTGCGGCCCGAGCCGTGCACATTCACCGCGGCGCCCTCGATCAGTTCGAGCACGCCTTCGAGCGTCCCTTGAATCGTCGGCAATCCCGGCTGCACCTGCCAGCCATGGTACTCGGTGCCGTCGTAGCTGAGAGTGATGCGGATGCGGCGCATGTGAGGACGTCCGTCCTCAAGCCGTGGGGCGTGAACCGGGCTTCTCCACCGGGACACCGTCCCGGCACAGCGGACACTCCTCCGGTTGCCAGGTGCGTGTTTCGAGCACTGCCAGCGCCTTGCGCGGCACGCCCAGATCCACCTTGCCTCCACTGCGGTCGATGATCGAGCCGGCGGCCACAACGCGCACGCCCGCGGCTTGCAATACGTCGATCACCTCACGCGTGCTGCCCCCAGTAGTGACCACGTCCTCTACGACCACGGCCGTCTCCCCCGGCTCGACCGAAAAGCCGCGGCGCAGGACCATTTTTCCAGCGGGGTCGCGCTCCGTAAAGATGAAGCGGCAGCCGATCGCCCGCGCGACTTCGTGTCCAATAATCAAGCCACCCAGCGCGGGCGCGGCCACCAGACTGCACGCGGCCCCCCCCGGTTCCGGCGGAGGCGCAAGCTGAATGGCCAGTTCACGACCCATCCGTTCGGCGAATGCAGGAAACTGCAAGACCCGCGCACACTGTAGGTACTGGTCGGAATGGAGACCACTGGTCAAGCGGAAATGGCCGCTAAGATACGCGCCAGTCTGGCGAAACACTTCGATGATGGTGGGAGGCACAGTCTTATATCATAGACCCTGCCCGTAAATTCAATTTGGCGGCCACACCTGTAACACGAAGGGTGTAGGGCGTCGTCATTCCAATAGCCAAAAGGGATACCCAACGAGTGCACAGGCCCGGCGATCCCGCCGTGTCGTGTGCAACGTACCTGAGGAGCGATTTTGATTCATTTATGAAGGCGTCATCATGAAGGCTTCAAGGCGCAATTGGCGGTTAGGCTTGATCGTGCTCGTTGCGCTGTTGGCTTTGGGCGGGTTCTCGCACTACAACAGCGCGAAAAAGATCGAGTACACGACAGCGCGCATCGAACGCGGCGATGTCGAATCGGTGGTCTCGGCCACGGGCAATTGGATCGCGCAGGACTTGACGAAGATGCAGGTGGATGCCAATGTGGATGCCAATATCGACGAGTCCGATATCGGCCGCGTACAAATAGGCCAGGAGGCATCTTTTACCGTGGACGCCTACCCGGGACAGGCGTTCCGGGGGACGATGGCCCAGATTCGCGAGGCTCCTATCAATTATCCGGCGGGGAAGGCGGCGTATCTCGATCCGATCGAGGCGCTGTGGTACGAATAGCGCCGGGCCGAATGTTGCCTCGCGACGCCCCGGGGCCGGCCGCGCGAGAGGTGCGCCAAGAAACGAAGCGGGTTAAAATAGAAAGACTCGCTGCGCCCCACGAGTTGTTACTAGAGGTAAGCAAACACACTATGAAAGTCCAGTCCCATATTGCCTTGCTTTGCATCCTGTTGGTGTCCGCGCCCGGGACCTATGCGCAACAACAGAGCGCCGAATCCGGCCAGAATTCCGCCCAACCCTCCGACACCACGCCGCGCCTGGAATCCGAGGCTCCGCGATGGTATTCGCGGTTCACCAATCCTTTCAATCCAAAAATTGCGCCTCCCGTCAACGTGTCCAACTCCACCCGCCTGGACTCCCTGGTGCGGGCCGGCAACTTGTACCTGTCGCTGGCGGACGCCATCGCGCTGGCGCTGGAGAACAATATCGATATCGAAGTGTTTCGCTACCAATACCCCCTGTCCGATACGGACCTGTATCGGGCGAAGAGCGGAGCACCCATTCGGGGCGTCAGCACGGCCGTCGCGAATGGGGCCACGGGATTCGTAGCCGGGACCACCGGAACGATCTCCAATGCCGGCACCGCGGGAACCACTGGGGGCAGTTTGACCGGGCCGCTGGTTAGCCTGGACCCGGTGCTCACCGGCACCATAAACTGGGGTCACTTTACCACGCCGCAAAACAACACCATCACCACCGGCACTACGGCGCTGATCAGCCGGAACGAAGTATACAACTTTGGAGTTAGCCAAGGTTTCATGAGCGGCGCCACCGCGACCTTCAGCTACAACAACACCAACACGTTTCAGAACGCGCCCCGCAACTCCATCAACCCCTATACCACCTCGTTTCTGGATCTGACCGTGACGCAACCGCTGCTGCAAGGTTTCGGTTTGTCCGTGAATAACCGCAATATCCGGATCGCCAAGAACAACCTGAAGGTGACCGAATACGCCTTCGAGCAACAGGTGATCTCCACCGTCAATACAGTGATCCAGGCCTACTGGAACCTGGTCACCTTCATTTCGAGCGTCGACGTGGCGAACCAGTCCTTGGCCCAGTCGACCAAACTGTATGAGGACAATAAGAAGCAAGTCGAAATCGGAACCCTGGCGCCGATCGCCATCATCCAAGCCGAGGCGCAGATGGCCACTGACCAGCAGACGCTGGTGAACGCGCAGACTAACGTCCTGCAGCAGGAGACGGCGATCAAGAACCTGCTGAGCCGCAATGGTGTGGCCAGTACTGTAATTGCAAATGTACACATCATCCCTACGGACCATATTGAAATTCCGGATGTCGAACCGGTGACTCCGGTCCAGGACTTGGTAGCTGAAGCTTTGGACAATCGGCCCGATTTGGCGCAAAGCCGCGTTCAGGTGGAAAATGCCAAAATCAATTTAACCGGAACGCGCAATAACATGCTTCCCCAGTTGAACCTGGTCGCCGACGCGCGAAACGCAGGCCTGGCGGGCACTGTGAATACCTTGCCGCTGCCCCCCGGCTCGGGCGGATTCACGACTCCGCCCAGTCCATTTGTTGTAGGAGGTTACAGCGATGTGCTCAGTCAAATCTTCCTGCGCAACTTCCCGACCTATTCCGTGGGCGCGACGCTGAACATTCCCCTGCGCAACCGCAGCGCCCAAGCCGACATGGCCACCGCGCAGTTGCAATACCGTCAGACCGAGCTGGGACTGCAGAAGGCCATTAACCAGATTCGCGTGGACGTGCAGACCGCCCTCACTGCCTTAACGCAGTCCCGGGCACAATACGCCGCCGCCCTCAAGGGGGTGGACCTGGAAATCCAGACACTCGACGCCGAACAGAAGAAACTGGCGTTGGGCGCCTCCACGCCGTACAACGTAATCTTGATCCAGCGCGACGTGGCCACTGCCCAGCAGTCCCTGGTCACCGCCCGGGCGGCTTACGCACAATCGCGCGTGCTGTTGGATCAGGCAGTGGGCATGATCCTCCAGCGCAACAACATTCAGATCGACGAAGCCCGCAGCGGCCACGTCTCGAAGGCTCCGGACCGGATTCCCGACGTCAATGGCGGTCTGCCGCCTCCCAAATCCAACGCCGCTCTGCGCTAACGGCGTTTCGTCGCGAACCCCGCCCGCGGGCCAGTCGAGCTTGGCCGTTTGCAGCCACTTGGCCCAAAATCACCACGGACGGTAACTCTTTCCGGTTGCCGAGCTGGATCTGACCAAGCAGTCGGCAGCTAGTCTTTATTTATTGTCAATAAGTTGACCAGGGAGATCGGTATGGAGGCAGAATTGCTCCTAACAGGGCGTATGAAGACTTTGCTGACTCGCGGAACCAGGACGATACCCTCAGCAACCTCCGTTTGACAGAACCCTACCCCTACCCTCACAGTTCTTGACCCCCCTTTAACCCCCACGATCCTGGTTCCACGAGTCTGCGGTTTTTCCGGCCGCCGGTGAGAAGTGAGAGCCAAGCCAAAAGGCTGTTTCCCGGACGGCGGCTGGCCGGGCTATAATCGCGAGTGAGGTTGTGCAGGATGTCCCTCTCCAGCTTTGGTAAAGCACAGTGGTCGAGGCGGCGCGTTTTGCGGAACGCAGCCCAGTGGATGACGCTGTATCCGGCCGCGCGGGCCTGGGCCCAACAGCCCATTCGCGTCAGCGTCAACGAAGTCATCGTGCCCGTCACCGTCACCGATCAGAAGGGCCGCTTCGTTTCCAACCTGGACCAGAAGGATTTTCAAATCTTCGATGAAGGCAAGCCGCAGGCCATCAGCTATTTTTCGCGCGAGCGCAGCCAGCCGGTGGTGGCCGGGTTCCTGCTGGATCTGAGCAACGCCAGCCGCATCCAGTGGAAGAATTACCAGGACGCGGCCATCGAGCTGGTGCTCAACCTGCTGCCAGGCGACAAGAAGTACTCGGGCTACCTGATCGGTTACGGCAATCAGGCCGAGTTGATGGTCAACACCACTTCGGACGCCGACCCGATCGTGGAGAAAATTCGCAAGCTCAAGCCCGGCGGCGGCGCGGCGATGTACGACGCGATTTACTACGCCTGCACCACGCGCAAGCTGATTCAGGGCGAGCCGGTGGAACCGCGGCGCGTGATCGTCATCATCGGCGACGGCCACGATAACGCCAGCAAGCACACGCTGGCCGAGGTTCTGGAACTGGCCCAGCGCAACCTGGTGACCATCTACGGCATCAGCACGCTGGCCTACGGTTACGACGCCGAGGGCGACAACGACCTGATCAAGCTGGCCGAGGAAACCGGCGGGCGCGTCGAGTATCCGCTGCAGGACGTCTACAAGAACACCGTGTCGGGCTACCTTTCGACGCCCTCCGACGAAGGCAACTACGCGTTGAAGGTCGGAACCGGCGGCTACGCTTCCGCGCTGTCGAGTTCCATCTTCAAATCCATCGCCAACGTGGCCGGAGAAATCACGACGCAGTACATCTTGCGCTATAGCCCGGATGTCCCGGCGGATCAGAACCGCCAGTTCCGCGAAATCGTGGTGAAGGTGGCGCTGCCGGAGGTGAAGGTTCGGGCCCGGCACGGCTACTACACGGCGCTGCCCTAAGCCTCTGACCAAAGAACATCGCGCGGGATCCCGCCGCAGGACGATGGCGTGGTCCTCCAAGCAGTAGCGCTATTCTTTGGGGCGGGTGGCGCGGGGTTTGCTGTTCGCCGGTGGCTTCTTCTGCGAGGCTTCTGGTGCCGGGCCCCCAAATACCACGCCGGGCGAGTCTGGAGGCAGCGGCCGGTCGACCCAGGCTGGCGGCACGTCTCCATATTCATTTCGGATCGCGACGTCGTGGTCGGCCTTGTATCCCGCCATATCTCCCAGGCTCCGTTTAGCCTCCGCCCGAGCCCGGTAGATCGCGGGCGCATCGGGCAACTCCGCGATGGCCCGGTCGAAATCCTCGATGGCCTTTTGCGGCTGCCCCAGCGAGGCATAGGTCTGGCCGCGCTGGTAGAAACCGTTGGGTGAGGGGTTGACCTCGACGGCGCGGGTGAAGTCCGCCAGCGCCCGCTCCAGATCGCGGTGATCGCGAAAGATGGTTCCCCGCTCAGTGTAGGCGGCGCCGAGTTGCGGATTCTCCGCGATGGCGCTGGTTAGATCCTCAGTGGCCGCATCGGCGTCGCCCAGCAGGTGGTGCGCGATGCCGCGCTGGTAGTAGGCGTCCGCCAAGTGCGGCCAAATCTGGATGGACCGGTCGAAGCGCTTGACCGCGTCGCGATAGGATCCGGGGATCATCAGGCGGGTGCCCTGCTCCAACTGCGTTTGGGCGCGTTGGGGGGCGGAGGTGATGTAGACCCAGACGCCGCCGGTCAACAGGATCGCAGCCAGGGCCGAGCCCGCCGAGATGAGCATGCGTTTCTGGCGCGGCGTAGGATGCCACTGGCTCACGGCCGGCGGCGGCTTCACGGCGTTCCAGAGGCGTCTGGCGAAGGACGGCACGGGTCTTTCTTGAAACGCACACCACGTGCGCTCGTGGCCGATTATAGCAGGCGCGGCTTGTTTTGCGACGCGCTACGCGACGTGCTGCGTGATGGGCCACGCAGCGTTCGCTTCCCGGCAGTCCGGTTCCTCACGCGGGACATCAGCCGGGCCTCGCGCCGGCGCCAAGCGGCGGCGTCTTCCTTGCTCAATTCCGCGGGTCTGGCTTCCCCAATGCTCACCCCGGGGCTTGCGCCGGCAAGGGCCAGGGCCTCGCGCACCGTTTCCAAGGCTTTGGCCGGGTCCTTGGCGCGATGTTCCCAATGCTTGGCGATCTGTTCCAGCGCGCGAAAGCGGTAGGGATTACGCCCGGACGCCAGATCGCTCCACACCGCCAGAGCGGTTTCATCCTGGTCCAACTTGCGCTCGATGGCCGCCACGTCCCACAGCGTGCGGAACAGCAAATCGTCGCTAAGACCTGCGTCGACGGCGCGCCGGAACAGCGTGCGGGCCCGCTCAAGTTCGCCGGCCTGCAGCAGCCAGCGGCCCAGACCCACCAGTTCCGCCCCATGCCGCAACGGGCTTTCCGGGCAGCTTTGTTGAGGATCGCGGAACGCCTGGGGGACGATCGCCGTCAGGCACGCCAGCGTCAGAATATCGGTCGCATTGTGCTGGAACACCGGCAGCAGCCGGGCGGCGCGGCGCGTGCGGAGATACTCGAAGTACAGGTACGGGATTAAGGCGCCCGGTACATCGCCGTCGCGGTCGACCCCCAGAATCTGCTGTTCCAGATCCACCAGGCGGCAGCTTTCAAAGCGCAGCTTCCACAGACGGCGTGCGCCGTGCAGCAAATCGAGGTGCTCCATACGCCCGAACGGCGGGCGCGCGCGGTTCATGCGATAGCGCGTTTCAAGCAGCGGCTGGTCGAAGGTGCGTCCATTGTATGTGATCAGCACACGGAACTCCGCCAGATGGCGGGTGAGGGAATCCAGCAGGCTGGCTTCTTCGGCGTAGTCGCGCATGAAGAACTGGCGCACACGGAAGCCTTCTGCAGTGATGCGTCCCACGCCGACCAGGAAGGCGCAAGTGCCGGTGCCGCCCGCCAGGCCCGTGGTCTCGGTGTCCAGGAAAGCCCATTCGGTGGGGCTCGCGGCGGGCACTGTGCCGCCCGAGACTGCGTCCAACAGATCATGCGGTAAATCTTGCATGTCGCCGATATCCGCGCTGCCGTGACGGCGATGGCGCTCGTAGAGCTTCTCGGTTTCAAAGTGGCGGCCGAAGCTGGTTTCGATTTCCGCGCCGGTGAGCCATTCTTCGATATAACGCTGGGCCGTGCGGCCGGGCAATTCGGCATCGCCTGGAGATCGCGGATCGGGCGACGGACCGGGCGAGAGCGAGCGATATTTGCTGTCGATACGGGCCATGCGGGCCCGCAGAATCTGGAGCTGCTCTTGTAACTCGCTCATTCGCCTGTTATTCGCCGCCGCTGCTTGCAGGATAGCACGAGCCGTGTAAAACAATTTTTGGTACAAGTGTTTTAGAGCGTCCGGCCCGCGCGGCTCCGGAACAATGCAAAAAAACCGCGGAAAATCGGCGGTTTTGTGAGTTTTCTCTTTACAGCCGCGCAGCCGATCCCTTATCATGCCAATAGTCGTCGCGTCCAGACAGGCCGCGAAGCTACATCGGGAGAATCGATTCAAAGGAGCACTATGGCAACAAAGTTGACGCAATCGCAGTTTGTGAAGGAGTTGGCGGCTGCGGCCGAGGTTCCGGCCAAGACTGCAAAGATGCTGGTGACGGCGTACGCCGATCTGGCCGTGAAAGAGACCAAGAAGAGCGGCATGTGCGTGCTGCCCGGCATCGGACGTCTGGTCCGGCAGGACCGCAAGGCTCGCATGGGACGCAATCCGGCGACCGGCGAAGCCATCAAGATTCCGGCCAAGAAGGTCGTGAAGTTCCGCGTGGCGAAGGCCGTGAAGGACGCGATCGTTCCGCCCAAAAAGAAGTAGGCGGCGAAGCAGTAACCTGGGCGGCTAGCGCCGCAAAGACAACAACCCCGCGCCTGGCTCCAACGCCGTGCGCGGGGTTTTCATTTTTTGCGGAAACGAGAGCAAATACCGATTAAGGCGCCGCCCAAACTGCGGGCGTGCCGGGAAGCCTTACGCCTGCTTCTTGTCGTCGGGTGGTGGTGTTGGCGGCTTCAAAGAGTCTTTGAAGTTGCGGATACCTTCCCCCAAACCCTTGGCGATCTCCGGGATCTTCTTGCCGCCGAACAACAGCAGCGCGACGATCAGGATCACTACGAGCTCAGGAAAGCCAATTGAACGCATAGGGCCTCCTTGCTACATAAGAGTTTAACATGAAGCCGACAAGACGCCGCAAACCGGTCAAAAAGGCCGGCCCCAAGAATTCCCTGCGATTCGACCAGGGCAAGGAAGTGCGCGCCATCGCCCGGGAACGCGTGGGTCCGGTCAAACCCGGGCAGGTGATCCCGGCGCTGGCCGGCAAAGACAAGAAGCGGGGACGAAAGCCGAAGCACAAGCCGCCGGCAGGGAGCTTGCCGGAAGTCGAAGTGTAGCCTTGCGCGCCCTTTCGGCCGCACGTCAGAATAGGGCATGCCCTTCGTCAAAGTCGCTGCTCTGGCCGCGCTCCCTCCCGGAACCTTGATGGAAGCGGTGGTGGGGGCGAGCAGCTACGCCGTTTGCAACGTGGCTGGGGAAGTGCACGCGCTCGACGGCATCTGCCCGCACGCTGGGGGTCCGCTGGGGCAGGGCGCCTTGCACGGCGAAACGCTGGTCTGCCCGTGGCACGCCTGGGAGTACAACTGCCGGACAGGAGCGTGGGTGGGCGCGGACGATTTGAAGCTGGAAATGTTTCCGGTGAAGATGCAGGGCGGCGACGTTTTCATCGACGTGCCCTAGCGCCGGTTCAACTCATGCCCGAGCTTCCCGAAGTCGAAACCGTAGTGCGCACCTTAGTCCCGCACCTCACCGGACGCCGCATCGTCGAGGCACGGTTCGATTCGCGTTTCGTGACCCCCGGCAACCGCAAGCGGCTGGCCGGGCGGCTAGCAGGAAGGCGTATCGAATCCATCCAGCGCCGCGGCAAGTTCATTCAGGTGGCGCTCGACCAGGGCGTGCTGACGATTCACTTGGGGATGACCGGGAGCTTGCGGGTGGCCGCTACTGCGGACGCCCCAGCGCTTACCAGCTCCCACACGCATGGAATCTTTACGCTCGACCCTACAAGAGAACCAGGTGTACTGCTGTACAACGATCCGCGCCAGTTCGGCCGAATTGAGTGGACCCCGTCGGTTTCTCCGCGGGTGGCGCGGCTAGGCCCGGAGCCACTTGACATCAGTTTGGAAGACTTCCGCCGGCGCTTGAAGCGGCGTGCGCGGATGAAAGCGCTGCTGCTGAATCAGGCGTTCTTGGCGGGCGTGGGCAACATCTATGCGGACGAGAGTCTGTACGCGGCCGGCATTCATCCGCTGGCGATAGCGGCGCGACTGAAGCCGGAACGCGCCGCCCGGTTGCTGGGTGCGCTACAAGAGATTCTGCGGGCCGCGATCGCCTGCGGGGGATCGTCGATTTCCGATTACGTCGACGCAATGGGTGAGAAGGGCTGGTTCCAGGTGGAGCATCGAGCCTACGGACGCGAAGGCGAACCCTGCAAAGTATGTGGCACGCCCATCAAGAAGATTCTGGTAGCGCAACGCGGCACGCATTTCTGCCCGCAATGCCAGCGCCGCTAGATGTTGGGCTCAGGGAGTGTGGGGCAGGATGCCATCCTGCGGCGGGTTGTCCACCCGCCTGTCGATGCGCAGACCCACGCCCAGGCCGATTGACAATCGGCCGCAGGTTCACAACAACCTGCCCCACGTTTGCGCAGTTCCTCAGCTGCCCGCCGCGCGAAGGATTTCGTCGGCCACTTCCACTACCACCTTCATCGCCTTGACGTCGTGCACCCGCACCAGATGCGCTCCGTGCAGCACGCACGCTGTGACCGCGGCGGCGGTGGCGAACTCCGTTTCGTCCTCCGATTCACGCGCTAGAAAATGCTTCCGCGACGGACCCGCCAGCACCGGGAGTTCCAGGCGCGTCAGCCCTTCCAGATGCGCGATAATCTCAGCGTTCTGTTCGCGGCGCTTGCCGAAGCCCAGGCCCGGGTCGATCACCAGATGCTTGCGGTCCAGGCCGCCGCGCAGGGCGCGGTGCACGCTGGCTTCGAGCTCGCTGCCGATAGTCTGAATCACGTTCTTGAGCGGTGGCAGCTTGGCCCAGGATTCCGGCGTCCCGCGCATGTGATTCAAGATCAGCCCGGCGTTGGCGTTGGCCACTTTCTTGGCCAGTTCGGCGTCGAAGGTGAGGCCGCTCGGATCGTTGACGATCTCCGCGCCCAGCTCCAGGGCGTGCTCGGCCACCGCGGCCTTGTAGGTATCGACGGAGAGCGGCACGCCCAGCCGGTTGCGCAGCCGCTTCAGCACGGGAATCAGCCGCCGCGTCTCTTCCGCCTCGGAAACGCGCGCGGAGCCGGGCCGCGTCGACTCGGCACCCACGTCGATGATGTCGGCGCCTTGCTCTTCGAGTTCCACCGCGCGCGCAAAGGCGCGATCCGGATCCAGGTACCGGCCGCCATCGGAAAACGAGTCCGGAGTGAGGTTGAGGATGCCCACGATCAGCGTGCGCTCGCCCAGGGACAGTGTCCGGTCCCGCAATTTCCACTCGAAGCGCTTCCTTTGTCTGGGGTCTGCGGGCGGCATGGAGCCTCCAGAGTAACCGAACAGGAAACTGCGTGCACAATGTGACACAATAAAAGATCCTCGAATTTCGCGCATGACCCACCCTGATCCCGCTTTGACCCCCGAGGCGTCTCTATCCGAGCCTGCCGATGCGCCGGCGAACGATTCCTCCTTTGGGGATATTCTTTCTGAATTCGAACAATCGCACCGCTCCGGCGGCGAGACCGTCGAAGGCACCGTCGTCAGCGTAACGCCCGACGCCGTGATCGTCGATATCGGCCGCAAGATGGAAGGCACCCTGCCGCCCGATCCGAAACCCGATCCAAAGATGGAGTGGAAGCCCGGTATTAAGGTGCTGGTCACGGTGCGCGGCCGCGACGAGGAAGGCTACTATCAACTCTCGACTCTCAAAGTAGAAATCCCGCGCGATTGGAGCGGCCTCGAAGCCGCATTCGCCAACAAGAGCACGATCTCGGGGACGGTGGCCGAAGCGATCAAGGGCGGACTGCGGGTCGACGTCGGCGTCCGCGCGTTCATGCCCGCCTCGCGCAGCGGCGTGCGCGAGTTGGCGGATCTGGAAAAGCTGATCGGCCAGCAGATCGAGTGCCGGATCATCAAGCTCGACACGGCCAATGAAGACGTGGTGGTGGACCGCCGCGTGGTCCTCGAAGAAGCCGAACGCCAGGCCAGAGAACAGGCCTTCGGGCGCCTGCAGGAAGGCGCGGTAGTGGAGGGCACGGTCCGCTCGCTTACCGATTTCGGCGCATTCGTGGACCTGGGCGGCGTGGACGGCCTGTTGCACGTCTCCGACATGAGCTACGCGCGCAACATTAAACCCGCCGACGTGGTGAAGGCGGGCGAGCGGGTCCAGGTCAAGATCCTCAAGATCAGCGCTGAGAAACGCAAAATCTCGCTGGGCATGAAGCAATTGACGGCAGACCCGTGGAGTGCGGTCGCGGAGAGGTTCGCCGCGGGCTCGAAGGTGCGAGGCAAGGTTTCGCGCGTCACCGATTTCGGCGCGTTCGTGGAACTCGAGCCGGGCATCGAGGGACTGATTCACGTCTCCGAAATGTCATGGGCCAAGAAGAACGTGAAGGCCGCCGACGTAGTGAAGCCCGAGGAGATGGTCGAGGTGGTGGTGTTGGGCGTGAACGCCCAGGAGAAACGCATCGCGCTGGGCCTGAAGCAGGCGCTGGGCGATCCGTGGGAAGACGCGCTCAAAAAATATCCCGTGGGCGCGGTGGTCGAAGCTCCGGTGACCAGCCTGGCCAAGTTCGGAGCGTTTGTCGATCTGGGCGGCGGCGTGGAAGGCATGATCCACATCTCCGACATCAGCGCCGACAAACGTTTAAATCATCCCAACGAAGTCTTGAAGCAGGGCGAAACGGTGAAGGCGGTAGTGCTCGAAGCCGACCGCGAACGCCGGCGCTTGCGCCTGGGCATCAAGCAACTGCAGCCCACCAGCATCGACGAGTATCTGGCCGAACACAAAGCCGGCGAGGTGGTGAGCGGGCGCGTAGTGGATGTTTCCGGCTCGCGCGTCAAGGTGGAATTAGGCGAGGGAGTAACCGCGTTCGCCAAGCTGCCCGAGCAAAAGCAGGAAGCGGCCGCCGCGTCCGGGAAAGCCGATTTAGGTTCGCTAACGGCGATGCTGGCGCAAAAGTGGAAAAGCGGCGGCGGCACATCCGCGGCCGACTCCGGTGCGGTGCGCGCAGGGCAGATCCGCAGCTTCAAGATCGTCAGCCTGGACCCGGAGAAGAAGAAGATCGATCTCGAATTGCAATCGTAGCCGGCCCTCACATGCGCGGCGTGCGATCCATACTTCTGCTTGTGCTCGCCACGGCGGGAGTATTTGCGCAACCGGCATTGGTCCTCCGCGAAACCCGCTATCACTTGCGCGCGGGCGAAGTCGTGGCTTTGCCGGCCCCCCGGGAGACCATCGAGTTCGTGCGGAATGCCCGGCGGCGAACGACGAGCCGAAGCGGCTTCGTGGTTTCGCCGAGCGGGGATGGCGAGCAGGTGCTGCTCGGGGCGTCGCTGACGCTGCCTCCGGGCGAGTACGCGATTACGATCTCGGTGACGAACGCAGCCGGTGAAGTGCAGGCGGTGGCGCTCACCATAACGTTGGACCCGGTGAAAAGCGTCCCTTCGAGTGCGACCAAGCCGCCGGTGGTTCTGCTGAACGGGTTGCAACTGCCGACACTCACGCAGGCTTGTCCTCCTTCGAGCACGTCCCCGCATTCGAGCAATACGTTCGGGAGCCTCGAAAGCAATCTGCTGTCTGACGGCGTTCCCGTGGTCTACTTTTTCGACAACTGCGTCGAAGGTCCCGGCGCAAAGATCGAGGATCTGGGCAATGGGCTAGGCCAGTTCCTGAATCTGATTAAGTACGATACCGGCGGGGCCGTGCCGCAGATCGATCTGGTGGCGCACAGCATGGGTGGCCTGATCGCGCGGGCGTATCTAGCGGGACTGCAAGCCGACGGCTCGCTCGCCCCTCCAGCGAGTCCACGGATTCGCAAATTGATTCAGATCGCAACACCGAATTACGGATCGTTTTTGGCGACCGAGTTCGCGAGCCTGCTGGGCACGGCACAGGCGAACGAAATGATCCCAGGGAGTTCGTTCCTGTGGTCGTTGGGGACCTGGAACCAGTACGGCGACGACCTGCGCGGCGTGGATGCGCTGGCGATTATCGGCAACGCCGGATCGTACGGCAACATGAACAACGCGAGCGATGGAGTCGTGTCGCTCACCAGCGCGTCGCTCGCCGATGCGAGCTTCGGTTCATACGACCTCAGCGACAATCACGTGATTCGGACCAAGGTTCTGCCGTATTGCCACACCGATATTCCGCCGCTCTTTCTAGCGATTGTGAACTGTACAGCCAAAGGCATTGCGAACGTGGATGAAGCCCCCGAGACTGGCCAGATCGTCCGGTCGTTTCTCGCGGGGACATCCGATTTTATTTCAATCGGTGCGTGGCGATACCAGAATCCTTATCTGTCGCAGTATGGCGGGATCTACATGACGCAGCAAAACGCAGCCGGTCAGTTCGTAAATGATTTGACGCAGGTAAGCTTCGGAGCCATCCCCCTCCAGAACGGAGCAGCTACCGGAACGATATTCTACAACGACTTCATTACCGGAACCGGTACCTTCCAGGAAACCAGCAAGTCCCTAGGTTCCCTGTATTGCGGACCGTTTACGATACCGGCTGAGTTCACGATTCTGCGCTGCAAGACTTCGCCGACGATTACAGGCGTGGGTCCGCCGGTTCCCTTCACCTACGCAAGGATGGTGCAAGCCGGGGGTGGCCTGACCATCCTGGGAACGGGCTTCGGTGAGCGCTGCTCGAGTTGCAGAGTCACCGCCAACCCCGGATCCGTATCGCTGCAAATCTCCTCGTGGTCTGACCAAGCCATCACGGTTACGCTGCCCGCCACCTTCAGCGGTCTTACTCAAATCGTGGTCCAGACCGCGAACGGGTCGGACTCCGTCAACATCCTGGCCGTGTTCCACTCCATCTCTGTCAACTCCGCGACGAATGCCGCCAGCGGGGCTTCGGGAGCTATCGCTCCTGGTGAGATGATCACGATTAAAGGCACTGGGCTCGGTCCCGCGGCGGGTGCGGCGTTTTCCGTAGATCCAAGCACCGGAATGCTAGATGCGACGCTGGCGGGAGTACAGGTGTTGTTCACCGACAGTGGGTCGCTCACATCGACTGGAATGCCATCTGCATTCGCAGCCCCCCTCACGTATGTGTCCGACACGCAGATCAACGCGATCGTTCCGTATGAGGTGGCAGGGCTACCCCAGTTCACGATGCAGGTGTTGTACCAAGGCGCGCAGTCGTCGGGCACAACGCTTCGGGTGGCAAACGCCGCTCCGGGAGCGTTCACCTTCAATTCCACCGGCGTGGGCCAGGCGGTCGCCGCGAATCAGGATGGCACCTTTAACGGCCCGGCGAGTCCGGCCCCGAAGGGTTCCTATTTGACGATTTACTTCACAGGCGGTGGACAGACGGTTCCCGCCGGCGCAACCGGATCCGTGAACTCGACCACCACCCTAGAGCAGTTCCAGAACCTCTCCGCGACGGTAGGCGGCCAACCCGTCACGGTAACCTTCGCAGGCGCGGCTCCGGGATTGGTCGACGGCGTGTGCCAGCTGAACATCCAGCTCCCGGCCAACATCGCCACAGGCGACGCGCTCCCGCTGGTGATCACGGCCGACGGTGTATCGAGCGTGTCCACCGCGACGCTGGCGGTTCAGTAGTTCGAGAAACCCTTTCCGCCTTTCCCGGGTATCCAGGGTACCTCGATCCCCGTCCCAGAGCACCAGCTCGGCGATAGCCAGGCGCCCGAGCTCTCAGGCAACCTATTGATACGGCTGGACTAGTTTCCGAGATTTCGTGGGCCGATCTGGAGCCGCCTCCCTTCTTGCCGTGGCCCCCCACGCGGTGGAATCAGGCCCGTTTACGCCCGCGGCCACGCGGCGGGTCACGTCCATCTGGCGCGGTCTTTCCCCAAGACCGCCCATCGCTTAGATGCTACCGATCCCGCCGCGATGAGCCCGCCGGGACTAAGATCGGCTTGATGATGTACGGTTCCTTTAAACAGTCAGCCGGTTGTGCGCGCTACCGGCGCAAAGAAAATACAAAACGAACCCAAGCGACACACTCCGGGACTTCCAATAAACTACAAAACGAACCCAAGACCCGCACGCCGGCCCGCGAAGCAAGACCACAAAACGAACCCAAGATCACGCCCGTCAGCCTGCGGAGCAAGACTACCGAACGAACCCAAGGCTCCTCCAAAGCGCTCATGCCGAAAGACTTCCCAAAAGCGAGACCACCCCGATTCGACCCTCCGGCCACCCGCCGACGCCCCGAAGTCAACCCGACTTCAACCGCCGACTCCGGCGTGCCGGAGTCGAAACATGGTCTGGTCCCAGCCGAGCGGCGGCGACCGCGCCAGATTGGTCTACAGAATCTTCGAAACTGGTTTAGTCTTACGAAAACTACAAAACGAACCCAACGATTTCTGCTGGAACCCTCCGAACCTAAATCCGGAGCGGCCGCGCCCGGCGGTCCGTTACCTTTCCGTAACTTGTTCGTCCATAGTAGTAGCTGGACCCAACTTAAGTGCCAATGATCGGAGCCTCGCGGGTGGCCCCTCGCATGAGCGTGCAGTCCGATGAAGCGGCGCTGATACGGGCGGCTCAGGAAGGCGATCAGGACGCCTTCGAGCAACTCGTCCGCGCCTACGATCAAAGTGTGCTCCGACTGGCCATGAACCTGTTGCGGTCGCCGGAAGACGCGCATGATGTGTACCAGGAAGCGTTTTTAAGGGTGTACCGCAATTTGAACAACTTCCGTTTCGACTGCAGTTTTCACACCTGGCTGTATCGCATCGTGACCAATCTGTGTCTGGATCAGTTGCGGAAGCGCAAGGTGCGGAAAGAGGAGCCGTCCGTGCTGACGACTCCCGACGGCCCCCTGGATCGCATGGACGCGGTTCCGGAAGAGCGGGTGGATGGCGATCCGCAACGGCACCTGTTCAGCGGGCAGGTCCGTCAGCGGGTGAAGGAAGTGTTGGGTCAATTGACGCCGCGGGAGCGCACCGTGTTCGAGTTGCGCCATTATCAGGGTTTGAGGCTGCGGCGCATTGGGGAAATCTTAGGCACAACGGAAGAGGCGGCGAAAAACTGCCTGTTCCGCGCCACACAAAAAATGCGGGCTGCTTTGGGAGATTTTGTATGAACGGCAAGGAATCTGGCAAGGTATCGGGTCGTGAACCCGGCAATACGGAGGGTGGCGCATCTGGAGCACGTTGCGATTGGGCTCGCGCCCAACTATCCCTTCTGTTGTATGGCGAGTTGTCTTTCGATGAAGAAGAGAAATTAGAGTCCCACCTGGAGGCCTGTACGGAATGCCGTGAGGCGCTGGACCGGGAAACGCGGCTGCATGCGGCGTTCGATCATGTGGCCGTGGAGCCTCCGGCTTCGCTGTTGAGCCAGTGCCGCCAGGATTTGTGGGAGAGGTTGAAGGATCTGCCGCCCCCGGAACGGGCCGTTCTGCTCCCTGCCCAACGGACGTCCCCTCACAGAGTAATGTGGTGGGGCCACGAGCTGTGGGACCGGTTCGTGGATGCGCTCACGCTCCACGCCGAGCCTGGAACCGGCAGGTGGATGCGGCCAGTAGGGGCGCTGGCCTTGGTCGCCATCGGCTTTTTCGGCGCGCGGCTGGCGCCGGGGCTGGTACCGATGGGCGGCGCATCTCCCTTCGGGCCGGGCGAGATGAGCCTTACCGAGCCGGGCTCGGCCCACGTTCGCACCGTGGAATCGAGCGCCGGCGGGCAAGTGCAGATCGTGGTGGATGAGACCCGCCAGCGTATCGTATCCGGGCGGCTCGACGATCGTAAGATTCGTTCCCTCCTTTTAGCCGCCGCAACCGACCCCTCCGATCCTGGCCTCCGTACCGAAACCCTGGACATTTTGAATAATGCCATTCTGAATAACCTGTCTCAGGCCAACCACGTTCCGGCCCCGGACGTCCGCGACACACTGGTGTTCGCGCTGCGCCACGATCAGAACGCCGGAGTACGCCTGAAGGCGATGGAAGGCTTGAAGCCCCTGGCGCACGATCCGGAAGTGCGCGCGGCTCTGGCTTCGGCTCTGTTGAACGATGAAAATCCGGGGGTCCGCACGCAGGCGATCGATCTGCTGACGGCGGGCCCGGGACTCTCGGTCGACCGCGATATTGTGGGCACGCTGCAGGAGCTGATGCTGCACGAGAATAACGCTTACGTGCGGGATCGGGGCCGGCTGGTGCTGGAATCGCTTAAGGCATCGCCGGAGACCTACTAAGGTTCAAGCAGCCATGGGGAATGCAGATTGGAAGTTGATCCTGGTGGCTGCGGTGGCGGCAGTCGTCGCCTGCGCGCAGGAAGCCCACTACACCCAGGACGGTCCGTACTGGGTTCGCACGCTCACGTTAGAAGCTCCCGCCCATACCCATTTGGTGGTTTCCGCGCGCGCCAAAATCGTGCTGCGCGGGGGTTCGGATCCCCGTGTGATTTACAAGCTGGTACAGCGGGTGCGGGCTCGCGATGAGGCCGAGGCGCGCCACCTGATGCCGGGCGCCGTGGGCGGTTTCGACTTTCCTGGAGATGTTACGCGGCTCATCGTCAACCCGTTTGGCGCAGGCGTCAGTTCCGAGTTGGAACTCTACGTACCGCGCCAAACTGCGGTGGCCAGCCTGGAGTCGCAGGGTGGCGACATCGAAGCCTACGACTTCGACGGCAGCATCGACGCGGGAACCATGTTCGGCCAGATTCGTTGCGACCGCATCGGAGGCAACGTTGGCGTGCGCACCGGAGGGGGCGAAATTCATCTGGGCAAAATTGGCGGCGCGATCCGTTGCTCCTCCGGCGGCGGGCAGGTGACCGTGGAGAGCGCGGGCGGCGAGACCAATTGCGCCACGGCCGGCGGCGACATGATGGTGCAGGACGCGGGCGGTCCGCTGCTGCTTTCGACGGAAGGCAACATTCGCGTCGGCCGGGCGGCCTCCAGCGTGGAAGCGCACTCGGCCGCCGGAATCATCGATATTGGAAGCGCGCGCGGCGCGGTGAATGTGGACACGCGCGGTGGCTCGATTCAGATTGGTGCAGCGCGGGGCGTCCGCGCGGAATCGGCGCAAGGCGGCGTGCGCATCCGGACGAGCTCGGGCCCGATGAGCGTCTCGACCGCCCTGGGCAGCATTGTGGCCGAGATTCTGGGTGGCGCCCGCCTGGAAAACTCGACGCTGGCGGCCGGACGGGGTGACATAACGGTATTAATTCCGTCCAACGTTGCGGTAACCATCATGGCGCGCAACGATTCCAGCGGACCAGCACGGATCATTTCGGACTTTCCGGAAATCCCCGTGCCGAACGGTTTGATTCGATCGCCTCTGACGGTGCAGGGCGCTGTCAACGGCGGAGGCCCGGTGCTGTTCATCAACGCGGCTGCGGGCATTATTTATTTGCGGAAGACGAGATAAGTTCTGAGGAGTTTGTATATGCGGATTCGTGAATTCATTCGTGCATTGGTCATCGCCGGCGTAGCGCTCGCGGCGCCCGCCGTGTACGCGCAAGCCCGCCCGGCTGCGGTGGCGCTCAACCGCGTGGGCAGCTACCTGGGCATCGGCATTCAGGAGATCGACAGCGACCGCGCCAAGGCGCTGAAGCTGCGGGAAGAGGCCGGAGTCGAGGTGACGCGCGTCGAAAAGGACAGCCCCGCCGAGAAGGCCGGCCTGATGGCGGGCGACGCCGTGATTCAGTACAACGGGCAGCGCGTTGAGGGCATCGAGCAGTTCTCGCGTATGGTGCGCGAGACCCCCGCGGGCCGCGACATCAAGCTGGATCTCTGGCGCAATGGCGGGCCGATGTCGGTGACGGCGAAAGTGGCCGTCCGGCGCGGCGGCGTCGTGGCCGGCGACGGCTTCGCGTTCACCATTCCCGAGATCCCCGTGATGCCCGATATACCGCGCAGCCTGATGATTTGGCGCACCGCGCTGCTGGGCGTGGAAGCGGAATCCTTGGACGGTCAACTGGCGCAGTTTTTCAGTGTCAAAGAGGGAGTGCTGGTGCGCTCCGTGGTGGCCGGCTCGGCTGCGGAGAAGGCCGGGATCAAGGCCGGCGACGTGATCACTAAGGTGGACGATGCGAGCGTCCGCACGCCCTCCGATCTTTCCAGCCGCATTCGCGGGCTGCGTGGAAAGTCCGTGGACGTAGTGGTGATGCGGGATCGCAAGGAAATGACGCTGAACGTGATGATCGCGGATCAACAGGGCGGTGGTGGCAACCGCGGCCGCATCCGCGCGACACGCCTGGTCGACGGCGAAGAACTGTTCTAAAGTGGGGCAGCCATTTTTGGCTGCAGCCGCCTTTTAGGCGGCTCTTTTACTCCGAGAAGCTGGCTAAAAAAGCCGGCTGCGGGCAAAATTGTCCGCCCCACCATCCGTGCGGTGCCTGGACTCGAAGCGCGCCTACTCGACGGCTCCCTGCATTACGCCGATGTTGCGCCCATCCGGCGTGGAGCGCTATCTTAACCCCGTATGCGACTCGCAAGCTGCCTGGTCCTAGCCGCGTCTCTAGCCCCCGCTCAGATTCCCCCCGACCGTCACAATCTCCCCAGCGGATCGCCCGCGGGCTCTAAAGCCGCGACCAACTCCAGCAGTGCCCCGCAACAAGGCAGTGGACAACAAGGCAGCGGACAACAAGGCAGCGGACAACAAGGCAGCGCATCAGGCGGCTTCACTATCGCGGCGCGCAGCGGAAATGTCGGCCAAGCCCTGAACGCCAGTTTCAGCTCCGGACCATCTGCCAAAGCCGCTTTCCGCACCGCGATCCGGCAAGTTTCCGCTTACTTCGACCGCCCACCCCAACTCCTGTCCGGCGCGGGCGACGCCGCCGACACCCAGATCCAAGCCACGTTCAAAGCCTCCTTCAACAACACCCCCGTCGCCGCCCTGATGCAGGTGTCCACCAACAACGGCCGCGCCTCTGCCATGCTGTTCTTCGACCGCCAAGACCTCCTGCGGCAGTCGCTCCCCGCCATGGCCAAGCAAGTCGAAGCCAACGCGCCCAAGGCAGCGGGTGGAGGACCTGCGCAGCTCACCCGCACGCCGCTCCCCGACAAAAGCGGCTTCATCGGCCTCGCGCCCGGTTGGCGCATCGCCACCGCTTATAAGGGAGAAGTCCAAGCCACCGGGCCCAATGGCGAAGCCCTGATGCTCGGGGCATCCCAGCATGTGTTCCCGCGCGGCAACTATCCCAAGGTGATCAACGGCCCGTACCTGCAGCCGTGGCCCGCGCTCCAGGCATACGAGGATGCGATCTTCGATCACGCCCTAAGCCAAGGCCGCGGTTCCATACGCATGCTCGAGCAAGCTCCCGTTCAGGCACGGCAAGGCCAGCAGTCCGCCTACATTTCTTTCGAAATCACGGTGAACGGTAAAGCCAGCCGCGGCCTCGCCAACGTGCTCACCAGCCCCTTCAACGACGATCTGCGCAGTTGGTTCTTCTACATGTCCATCGTGGTCGGACCCGCCGCCCAGTGGACGCAGTCGCTCCCCACCATGTGGGAGATGTGGAAGAGCTGGACCGTCAACCAGGAAGTCTACCGCGAGCGCATGGAGTCGGCCATCAAATCGATGCACGAGATCACCCAGATCATTCTCGACACCAACGCGGCCCGTTCGCACGCCTTCGACAACCACAACTACGGGTGGACCGAAACCTTCCGGGGCGTCACCATGATCGAAGACACCATAACCAAAGAGCGCGCCGAAGTGGATACGAATTATGCGCAGAAACTAGTCGAGGAAGCCAACGCCCAAGGCTACAAATGGCGCATAGTCCCCGTCGACCAACTGATCCCGTAAAGTAGGCGGTCCTCGCCCGCCTTGCGTCGGCGCGCGCCTTGCGTCGGCATGAGTGCCGACGTGGCACGCACGAGTGCGTGCTCCACGACTACCGGCCGAAGACGAACCTTGACCTGCGTGGATCGGCGCCGCCCATCAGCACGCCGTCTGCGGCCTTCAGGATCACCGTGGGCGCCGAGGTGTTGCTCCACGCCTCTTCCCACTGCACCTTGTGACCCATCTGCGCCAGGCGGTCGCCCACGCTGCGCGGGATGCGGTTTTCCAGGCTCAACTGGCCGGGCGTGAATTCGTGGTAGCCGAAGGAATTGTAAAAGTGCTTGGACTGGAAGCGCGCTTCCTCCACCGCTTCCTGCGGCTGCATCGAGAATTCGACGATGTTCAACAGCACCTGCAGCAGGGCCTGGTCCTGATTGTCGCCGCCGGGCGTGGACAGGGTGAACGCCAGCTCACCGTCCTTCATCACCAGCGTCGGGCTCAGCGTAACACGGGGACGCTTGCCGGGCGCCAGTTGATTGGCGTGGCCGGGCGTTAGCACGAAGCTTTCCAGGCGCACTGAAAATGGAATGCCGGTATCGTTCGCGATCACCGAGGGAATCCAGGCGCCCGAAGGCGTCGCCGTGAAAGCGTTGCCCATGCGGTCCATTACGTTGACGCAGGTGGTGTCGCTATCCTTGGACACGCCGCCGCCTCCGGCCATCGCGACGGAAGCATGCAACTCGCCGGGCCGGCTTTCGAGCGACGCGGTCTGCGGGTCGATCAGCTTGCGGCGCTCGGCCGCGTATTCCTTGGAGAGCAGGATCTGCTCCGGGATCTTGCTGAACTTGGGATCGCCGTAGTAGCGGTCGCGATCGGCGAAGGCCAGCTTTAGAGCCTCGATCACGGTGTGGAGATACTGCGGCGTGTTGTGGCCCATGGCGTGGAGGTCGAAGCCTTCAAGGATATTCAGCGCCTCCAGCATGACCGGGCCCTGGGCCCAGAAGCCGGTTTTGTAGATCGTGTAACCGCGATAGGTGGTCGAGCGCGGCGTGTCCGTCTCGGCGTGGAACTTGGCCAGATCGTCGTACGCCAGCAAACCGCCGGTGGACTCGGAAAACGCGGCCATGCGCTTGGCCAAGTCGCCCTTATAGAACAAGTCGTGGACGGCGCGGATTTTGGCCGCGCGGTCGCCCTTGGCGCTCTGTTCGGCCGCCGCCATTTCGCGCAGCGTTTTGGCGAGATCCGGCATGCGCACCAGGTCGCCGTGATGCGGCGGCTTGCCGGTGGGATAGAAGAATTGGTACGACCGCGGCCAGTAGGGGAAGATGCGCGCCAGCTCCGTCAGGAACTGCGAGAACTCGTCGCCGATGGGAAACCCGTCGGCGGACTCGATGGCCGGCTGCGCTACCTGCGCGAAACTCATGCTCCCGTACTTTTCCAGCGCCAACAACAGTCCATCCACCAAACCAGGCGTAATCGCGGCGTGGATACCGATGTTGGGGATGGGCGCCGGAGTGCGTCCAGCGGGTTCCCAGGGCTCGCGCTGGCGGTTCGTATACCATTCGACGGTGGCCTTGGCCGGCGCGACGCCGACGCCGCTGATGGCGATGGGCGGCTGGCCTGCGAGCTTGATCAGGATCGGAATCTCGCCGCCGAGGCCCACGCGGCTCTGCTCGGTGACCGTCGCGGTGAGCGTAGCCGCGACCCCCGCGTCGACGGCGTTGCCTCCTGCCGCGAGCATGCGAAAGCCGGCTTCGACTTCCAGGTTGTTGGCCGCGGCGACCATTTCATGCAGGCCGCGCACGGGCGGAAACATGGTGGCGGGATTCTGAGCGAGCGCGGGCCAAGCCGCAAGCGAGGCCCCAAGAAAGAAGGGGAGATTCCGGCGGAGCATACGGTTATGGTCGCACGTTCCGGGGACGGTGAGGGATTCCTCCGCAGACTGAAAAAAAGCGGCGGGACTGTTCGCTCCCGCTGGTGAACAAACCGGGGTTGGTGGCCACCACGGCGACGAGAAACAACTGGAGCATGAAGTGCGCGAGGGACTTTTTTGAAAGATTGCGGAGATAGAGGGAGTAGTAGCCGTTACGCGGAAGCGGACTGCAGGGGTAGATACGCCGCGCCGTAGAGGCCGGCTTCGTTGCCGAGTTGGGCGCGCTCGATGCGGGTGGGGGACTGGCGGTAGGTGAAGGATCGCCGCTCGATCTCGGCTAGCATCGCCGGGGCGAAAAAGTCCCACGCGGGCAGCGGGCCACCGCTCAGCAGGTACAGGGGGAAATTGAAAATGTTGATCAAACCAGCGAGCGCGATGCCGAGCGCTTCGCCCATGGTGCTGAAGATGGCTCGGGCGCGTTCGTTGCCCTGTGTTGCGAGACGGTAGACGTCCTCGGAAGTGAGATCGTGGCCCAACCCTAGCAAGCGGGCCATGGCCCCGATGGCGGTGGCCGAGGCGTGCTTTTCCAGGCAGCCGCGGTTGCCGCATCCGCACGGGTTTCCGTTGGGCGAGATCGTGATGTGGCCGAGTTCGCCCGCCATGCCTAGGTCTCCATGCAGCACACGGCCGCCGATGATGATGCCTCCGCCGATGCCGGTGCCGAGCGTCAGCAGCACCAGGTTTTCGACGCCCCGGCCCGCGCCCATCCAATGCTCGCCCAGCGCGGCGGCGTTGGCGTCGTTTTCGAGGAACACCTCCGCGCCGATGCGGGCTTCGATCGCCGTGCGCACAGGGTAGCCGTTGAACGACGGCATGTTGGGCCAGTTGGCGATGACGCCTTGTTCGGCCAGGATGGCTCCGGGGACGCCCGCGCCGATGCCGGCCAGGCTATCGCGGCCGTGGCGCTCGCGGAGCGTTTCGACGGCCTGGCAGATGTCGGCAATCACGGCCTCCGGACCGGCATCGATGGGCGTGCTGCCGGAGATTTTATCGAGCAGTGCGCCTTGGCGGGAAATGGCCGCCGCGCGCAGATTGGTTCCGCCGAGGTCGACGCCGATGGTGTACGCCCCGCTAGGGAGTGAGGAAGGTTCGCTCATGCGTTCGCAGGATAGCAGGAGCGAGCGGGCGCGCGGCTACTTCTGCTCGCCGATGATTTGCTGCAGCAGCGGGATGTCCTTCGCGGGAGGCGCGTCCGGGAGGGTTTTCAAATACGCCCAGATATTGGCCACTTGCGCGTCGGTCAGATTCTTTTCAGAATACGGCGGCATGCGATTCGGCGCGCTGGGGTTGCGCACCATTTTGGTGAAGTTCTCGACGGTCATCTTCATCGGCACCAGGCGCATGCCCGGTCCGTTCTGGCCGGAGAATCCGTGGCAGCCGTAGCAGGTGTATTTCATCCAGTGGTCCGCGCCTGCCTTGGCATCGCCTTGCGCGCTGGCGGAGAGCGCGCCCAGCGTCAGGGCCGCCATCAAAATCAGGATTCGAATTGAGAGTTTCATGTGGTTTCTCCTTGGGAGCGACGGCTCGTCAGCCGCGCGGCTGGGTGATTACGTCCAGCATGACCGGCTCGCCCTTCTTGACTCGCTCGACGCCGCGCTTCAGCGCCGGCAGTAAATCCTTGGGATCAGCAATGGGGCCCTCGCTGTACATGCCGTAGGCCGAGGCCATCTTCGCGTAATCGATGTTCGGCTCGATCAGGCGCGTGCCGATGTGCGCGCGGTCGGCGCCGCGATTGCGCAGGGCGCACTGCTGCTGGACGAACATCACTTCCTGGTGGTAACCGCGGTTGTTGTGCATGATCGACAGCAACGGGATTTTGTGGTGTACGGCCGTCCACAGGACGCCCGGCGCGTAGTTCATGTCGCCGTCGGTCTGGATGTTGACCGAAATGCGTCCGTACTTGCGGTTAGCCAGCGCTGCACCCACCGAAGCGGGAGCGCCGTAGCCCATGCCGCCCGCGCCTTGCCCGCCGATGTAGCGGTAAGTCTTGTCCATGTTCCACAGGCGGTTGGGCCAGTTGCCGACGAAGCCCTGCGGCGAGACGAACGACCAATCTTCGTGTTCGATCAGCGGCCACAACTCGGCGGCGATGCGCGCGAGGCTGATGGGGCTGGCGTCCCAGCCATAGCTGGCCGCCTCGATGGCCTGCCGCCGGGCTTTGAGATTAGCCTCGGCATGCTTTTTGCCGCGTTCTTCGAAGGCGCGCTTGCGGTCGGGCGTGATCTGTTTCTTGGTTTCTTCGATCAGCGCGGGCAGGCTGGCTTCGGCGTCGGCGGCGATCACCAGGTCGCCTTGCGGAGCGTTGCCGTTCACGTTGAAGTTGTGGGTGGCCAGCAGTTCGGCCGAAGTGATGCTGACGGTTTTGGGTCTCGCGCCACCACCGCCCGCAGCGCCGCCGAACCCACCGCCTCCGCCGCCTTCCAGATTCAGAACGAAGTCCGGATTTCCGGCGCCGTTGCCGGCCAGCGGATGACGCGACGGGAAGTTGATGCGCTCGCCCACGCCGTTCACCGGAGCTTGCAACGCCTCTGCAAGCTCAACCAAGAGATCCATGCCCTTCTGCGTCCGGGCGGCGCGGCCGGCGTTGATGCGCGGATTTTCCGCGGCCACCAACATCTTGGCGATCTCGCGCACCGAGCCCAGATCCGCGGAGGGCACGGCGGGCATCACCAGCTTAGGAACGTTGAGATTCGGCGCGCGCATCTGTTGGTGCGCCGCGTCGGCCACCACCAGGACCGGCGCCATGGGCGGCGTCATCGCCAGCTTATAGGCGCGCTGCAGAGTCTGCGCGAAGGTGTTGATGGTGGCGGGCTGGTGATCCCACTTGACGTAGTCCCGAACCGTGACCGCCAGATCCACGGCGGTGTGGGCGGGCACCGCGGTATCGCCCACGCCGGCGATCATCACGATCGGCACGCGATCGCCGTAAGCGTTGTAGATCGCCATGGCCGCGTGCTGGACGCCGATGGTTCCGTGCAGCAGCGCCAGCATGGGCTTGCCTTCGATCTTGGCGTAGCCGTGCGCCATGGCCACCGAGGATTCCTCGTGCAGGCAGGTGAGCACTTCCGGCATTTTGTTCTCGCCGTAGTTGATCAGCGACTCATGCAGACCTTCGAAGCTCGAACCGGGGTTGAAGGCGCAGTACTCGATGCCCAGCGACTTGATCACGTCCACCATGTGGTCGGAACCGGGACGCTCGACGACGCGGGAGGTGGCTGTGGGCCGCGCCGTGCCGTCCTCTCGGGCGAGAACGGCCGCATCGGGCTGGGTGGCACCGCCGCGATTACGTCCACCTTGCTGTGGGGCTCCCTGCTGTTGCGCTACTTCCTGTTGAGCAAGGATGGCCTGGGGTGGGACGGCCAGCGCCGCCGCGCCGGCGGCTGCCCCGCCAGCCGCGCTCTTCAAGAATCCGCGGCGTCCAAGATTCCCCTTGAGTTTCGCCATGGTCAAAGTCCTTTCCGGATGGTTGCTACTGAGCTTTACCGACGAACTGCCGTTGTCGATTGTACCCTATTCGGGGTTCCCAGGCAGCTCTCGCAGGGCTATACAAAGATTCCCATTGACAACTATATCAGCATACGATATATCTACTACTGATAGTTCTCGGGGCGCAGCGATGGCATCGAACAAACCCGCGTTATCCGACGAGCAGCGGAGGTTGCTTCCCCTGACTCCGGCAGTCTTTTTTGTTCTCTTCTCGTTGGGCGATGGGGAAAAACACGGCTATGCGATTATGCAGAAGGTGGTTACGCTTTCAGACGGCCAGTTTCGGATGGGCCCGGGGACTCTGTACACCACCATCCAACGGCTGGTCGATCTGCAGCTCATCGAAGAGATTCCGGCGGCCGGCGGGGGTGATGCGCGGCGGCGGTACTATCGCCTGACTGGTGGAGGCCACGCGCTACTCGGATCGGAGTTGAGCCGCATGACGGCTGTGCTGGAGACGGCCAAGAAAATGAAACTGGCTTTGGCCGGGAGGAGCCGGTGACATGAACGCCCCAGTCAGAGCGAGCCTGCAACTCTACGGTGTGATCGTCAGACTCTACCCGGCGACGCTGCAGCAACAGTTCGGTGCCGAGATGCTGGACGTTTTCGAGGAGCAGATCGAAGAAGCGTGGGCAGCGCGGGGCGTGGCCGGCCTGCTGCAGGCTTGGTGGTGCGTCTTCGCTGAAGTGATTCAAGATCCCGCACCGCGCCGGGTGTTCCAGCTCCTGTTCGGTGTTCCGATGCTGTCGCTGACGACCGCGTCGTTTTTCTTTGTGCTCTTGTTTTGGGCCAGCGGCTTCGCGCGGACTTGCCGGTAGCCAAACGGTGAAGCAGCGGTTTTTCCTGTGTTTCAACGCCCGAGGACACGTGTGTCCGCGCACATTCAGAAGGGAGATCGGCGATGAGGAATGGATCCAGACGAGCCGGCGCTGAAGCGACGGCGCTAGTGATTTTCGCGTCGGTCGGGCCGGGACTGAGGGCAGACCGGCTTCCGCTGGTCAGTCAAGTCATCGATCGATACGTCAACGCCCTGGGCGGCCGCGCGGCGCTCTCAAAACTAGGGCCAATGAAGTTGGCCGGCCCATGTGAGTCGAGCGTGCCGGACGAAAGCGGTCCCGTTGAGATCCTGGTGAAGACGCCGAAAGTGGCCTATAACCTGAACGGCGGCAATCTACGCATGGGCTTCGATGGCGAGTCCGTCTGGAGGTCCGCGGCTCCGGAGGGTCTCCAGCAGCGGAAGGGCCGGCAGTTGGCGGAGTTAGTAACAGTGTTCGATCCGTCGAGGGCGCTGTGGTGGAAGGAATGGTACCCGCAGATGGCGGTCACCGGTGTGCGGAAGATCGACGGCCGGGACGCTTTTGTCCTGGAGACCTTTCCCGGCAGTCCGCCGACGGAACGCTTGTTCCTCGACCGCGAATCCGGACTCCTGGTGCGCGACGAAGTAACGCCTCAGTTCACATTCACCTTCAGCGACTATCGTGCGGCCGAGGGCGTGACGACGGCGTTTGTGGTTCAGGAGACAACTCCAAACGGGATCTCTTACGCCTACCGGTTCGAGAGCATCGGGCCGGCTGGCATGATCGACGAGTCACGGTTCCAGCCGAGGTAATCCAGATGCCCGAAACGCAAGCAGCGCCCCGCTCCCCTGTGCGCGTCTGGACCTTTTTGGCCATCGTGTTTCCACTTTCGTGGGCGCTGTGGATTCCCGTCATGCTGGATAAAACCAATCCGGTGTTTCTCAACCTAGGCGGAGGTCCGGCTTTAGCGGCGATGTGGATGGCCGCTTCGCGCGACGGCAACACGAAGAACCCAGCGCGGGCACTTGCATTCGCCGTGCTCGTCCCGATGTGCTGGCTGGTCGTAATTCTAAACGTTGCCGTGAACTCGAACCCACCCGCGCCGCTGCAATTCAATCCGGGACTGCTCCTGCCATCCGCGATCTCCGCGTGGATCATTTCCGGCGCATTCTCCGCGGATACAGGGGTACGCGGCATGCTCCGCGGCTTGGTCGCGCCGCAGGACTGGCGGGGGCCGGTCGTGGCGCTGCTCATCATCCCCGCGTTCCTCTTAGCCAGCGCCTTGATGGGGCGGAGCCTGGGCTTTCCGGTGGCCAATCCCGCGTATGGCGTCACCGCAGCCCAATGGACCGGACTGGCCGCGATTCGCTTTTTCCACTACGTTTTGTTTACCGCCGTTTTCGAAGAGCCAGGATGGCGCGGCTTTCTCTTGCCGCGGCTGCAGAATCGTTACTCGCCCTTGATGGCCAGCGTGCTGGTCTGGTTGCCGTGGGCAATCTGGCACCTGCCTCTCGATTTTGCCCGGCCCGGCGGCTGGAGCTTGCGAATGATCCTTCAACAACGCGGTGTGGTTTTACTAATCTTCTCGATAGTGATCACGTGGCTCTATAACCGGTCCCGCGGCGGGTTGCTGAGCGCGGTTGTGTTTCACGGCGCCACGGGTTCCTTTCTCTATGTCCTACCGTCATCCGCCCCGGTGATGGTGCCCCTCGCCGTCATCCTGGCTTTCGCTGCGGTGATGGGAGGCCGCATGTGGCGCCGCCAATCCGTCCCGGAAGGCCCGGTGGGCAGTACTTGAGAACACGTGACTTGATCGAGTCCGCCATTTGACCGGAGCGTCGGCTTGAAACAGGACAACCAACCCATTCGAAGCTAGCCGCCTGTTAGGCTGGAGTGATATGGCGTGGTTTACTCGGCAAGGGCCGGGGTTCGAAGAAAGCAGCGGCGACGAAAAACGGGTCCGCACCGAAGGCTTGTGGCTCAAGTGCGAAGGCTGCGAACAAATCATCTGGAAGAAGGCGCTGGACGAGAATCTCCAGTGCTGCCCCAAATGTAATTTCCACTTCCGCTTGGATGCTCGCGCGCGGTTGAGCGTGCTGCTCGACGGCGAGTGGGAAGAGTTCGACACGGCCATGGTGTCCACGGACCCGCTGGGTTTCGTCGATTCCAAGACCTACGCCGAGCGCCTGCGGGGCATGCAGGAATCCACGCAACTCTCCGACGCCTTGGTCTCGGCTTCCGGGCAGCTGGACGGCCGCGCCGTCCATATTTGTTCCATGGAGCTGAAATTCATCGGCGGCAGCATGGGCGCCGTGGTAGGCGAAAAGATCACTCGCTCCATCGAGCGGGCCGTGTCGCAAAGAGCTCCGCTGATCGTCGTTTCGGCGACCGGCGGCGCGCGCATGCAGGAAGGCGCCGTCAGCCTGATGCAGATGGCCAAGATCTCGGCCGCTCTGATGCGGCTGGACGACGCCAAGGTCCCCTACATCAGCGTGCTCACCGACCCGACCACCGGCGGCGTCACTGCCAGTTTCGCGATGCTGGGCGATTTGAACATCGCCGAGCCCGGAGCGCTGATCGGATTCGCAGGCCCTCGTGTGATCGAGCAGACCATTCGCCAGAAACTGCCGCCGGGATTCCAGCGCAGCGAGTTTCTGTTGGAACACGGCTTTTTAGACGCGGTGGTCAAGCGCGGCGAGATGAAAGCCTATATTTCGCGCGCGCTACAGTTTTTCTGCAACTAATCGCCGTTTGGCGCGCAGTGGCGGACGCCTGTGCACCACGGCCACTTGCATAACGCTCCCCATTTGCGAGACACTAACAAGTTTTCCCGGCTTAGTTTCCCATGCGGGTGCGAATCCTCTATCACGACCACTGCTTTGACGGCGCCGCCGCGGCGGCGTTCTTCAGCCGCTTTCTGGAAACCAGGTTCCATCCCGGCGCTGAGTTCGCCTTCACTGGCTTGGCCCACAAGGCGTCCCAGTTGTTCGAGCCGGGGTTGTTCGACGGCGATGTCAACGCCATCGTGGACTTCAAGTATTCCACCGACCCGCATTTGACCTGGTGGTTCGACCATCATCAGAGCGCGTTTCTGACGCCGGAAGACGCCGCGCATTTCCACCAGGACGCCAGCGGGAGGAAGATGTACGATCCCAACTTCCGTTCCTGCACTCTGTATATCGCGACGGTGGCGCGGGAGCGCTTCGGCTTCGAGGCGCCGGATCTGGACGAGCTGGTCCGCTGGGCCGACATCATCGACGGAGCCCAGTATGCCAGCGCCGCGGAGGCCGTGGCGCTGGGCGAACCCGCCATGCGGCTGACGCTGGTGATCGAAGGCAGTAAGGGTTCGGACACCGTGCAGTACATCATCCAGCAGATGCGGCACCAGCCGCTGGCTTCGATCGCCGCCGACGCGCGGATTCAAGGCGTGTACCAGCCGCTGTACGAGCGGCACTTGAAATCGATCGATATCATCCGGCAACAGGCGCGTTGCCAGGACGGCGTGGTCATTTTCGACCTGGTGGATTACGACCTGGAAGGCTACAACAAATTCATCCCGTATTATTTATTTCCGGAGTCGGTGTATACTGTCTCGGTGAGCGCGTCCAGTTTCCGCACCAAGGTTTCGGTGGGATCGAACCCGTGGGTCAAAGAGCCTCTCAAATACAACCTCGCCACCATCTGCGAACGCTACGGCGGCGGTGGCCATCCCAAGGTGGGGGCGATCAGCTTTGAGATCGGCGCCATTGAGCCGGCCCGTGCGGCCGCGCGGGAGATCGCAGCGGAACTGGCAAGTTGACACCGGCGGCCACGGGCAGTAGCCTGTGACGGCGAGGCACAATCCGAATGTCAAAACTGCGGCTAACGCTGGCTTGTTGGAACTACGATCGTACGCGCGCCTTGATGGAAGAGCGCATCCCGGTGGACGGGATCGAGCTGAACTACTTGAATCTGCCGGTGGAGGAAACCTTCTTCCGGATGTTGCGGCATCGCGAGTTTGAGGCCGCGGAGATGTCGCTGTCCTCCTATACGCTGTCACTGTTCCGTGAGAATCCGCCGTTTGTCGCCATCCCGGTTTTTCCGTCGCGGTTCTTCCGCCACTCCTGCATTTACGTACACGCCGGAAGCGGCATCCGCGAGCCCAAGGACCTGGTCGGCAAGCGCATCGGGAATCCGGAATACCAGATGACCGCGCCGGTGTGGATCCGCGGCATCATGAGCGATGAATATGGCGTGCCGGTAACCGCGTCGAAATTTCTAAGTGGCGGTGAGGAAGAGCCGGGGCGTCCGGAGAAGCTGTCCCTATCGCTGCCGCCGCACATCCAAGCCGCGGCGATTCCGTCAACCAAGACGCTGTCGCAGATGATCGCGAATGGCGAGATCGATGCGCTGTATACGGCGCGCGCGCCTTCGACGTTTTACAGTGCGCCGGAGAAAGTGCTGCGATTATTTCCGGATTATCACACAGTAGAGCAAGAATATTACAAAAAGACGAAGATTTTCCCGATTATGCACGTGGTGGCCATTCGCCGCGACGTGTATGACAAGAATCCGTGGGTCGCGCAGTCCTTACTGAAGGCGTTCGTGGCCGCGCAGAAGGAAGCTTACGCGGACTTGCGCGAAACCGCCGCGCTGAAAACCATGCTGCCTTGGGCGGTCCGGCACATGGAGGAAACCGAGGCGCTGCTGGGGCGGGACTTCTGGCCGTACGGGCTGGACGCGAATGAGCACGTGCTGAGCACGTTCCTGCGGTACTCCTTCGAGCAAGGCTTGTCCAAGCGCCAGTTAACGCCGCGGGAGATTTTCGCGCCGGAGTCGCTCGAATCCTTCAAGATATGACCACCCCAGCAGGTTCCGGGACGGCCACGATTCCCCAACGCTGGTGGCGCCTTGTATTAAGGTTGGAGCGCGGCGATATCGACGCCACCGTGGCGCAGGTGGGCTTCAACCTGGCCCAGATGGTGATCCCGGTGTTTCTGCTGGCGCCGGTGGGCATTCCCGCGGCGTTTAGCGTGGCGCACCTCCTGCCGGGGTACGCGCTGGGATTCCTGATCGGATCGCTGGGGCTGGTGCGGCTGGCGGTGGGCCTGGCGCGACGCGAGGGGCGCGCGAACGTTACCGCTCACGTCTACGGCAATAACGTCCCGGCGATCATTGGCTATACGTTGTCGATCATGCTGCCGGTGTATTTGGATTCGCACGACGCCAATCGCGCGTGGGAAGTGGGAGCAGCGGCCGTGGTGTGGACCGGAATTTTGAAACTGCTTGCGGCACCGTTCGCCGGGGCCATCCGGCGTTTCATCCCGGGGCCCGCACAGATGACGGTGTTCGGCGCGGCAATGTACAGCTACCTGGCGCTGGTGCTGTTGCAGCGGGTTTTCGATCAGCCGCTGGTGGGGTTGGTAGCGCTGGCGATCGTCGTCACCAGCGTGCTGGCCAACGTGCCGATCACGCGGTTCCGGATTCCGCCGTTTATCGTGGCGTGGCTGGTGCCGCTGGCAGTAGGCTTGGCCGTGGGATACGTGCATCCCGGCTTGCAAGGCGTCGCGCCGGGACCGCCGTGGTCAATCACCATGGAACCGCTGCGAGCCATGACGCTGGCGCTGCCGTACCTGTCGGTGATCGCGCCGATGGCGATCTACCAGGTGTTGCAGGATATCGCGTCGGTGGCGGGAGCGACGGCGGCGGGCGACGATTATGACGCGCGCGCTGTGCTGGCGTGCGACGGGCTGGGCACTCTGGTGTGCGGGTTGGCCGGCAGTCCTATTACTCCGGTGGTGTACGCGATGTTGCCGCCTTACAAGCATATGGGCGCGAGGATCGGTTACGCGTTCTGGACCCCCGTGATCTTTTTGGCCGTGGTGATGAGCGGGCTTACCATTTTCATCGCGCAGTTGTTCCCGTGGCCGATTCTCGCCGCGATGATCGCTTACGTTTCTGTCGGCGTGGGAATGGCTACGCTGCGGCGCGTGGACGCTAAGTATCTGGCGGTGGTGTTGCTGGGATTTGTGCTGCCGGCCGGCGCCGTAGTGGCTACGGCGATGAACTCGGCGCTACCGGCGTTACAGCTTTCGGCGGCGAATCCGGCGGTGGTGGCGGCGCTGAACCGGTCGATTTACTGGTCTTCGCTGACGGGGCTGGGGAACGGATTTTTGTTTCTGGTGCTGGTGGTGGCGTCCCTGATCACCGAGATGATCGACCGGAGATTTGGGCGGGCGGCGCTGTGGTGCGTCATCGCGGCAGCGTTTTCGTGGTTTGGTTTGATGCATTCGGCCACCATTCATTGGGCTGCGCAACCGCAGTATGCCGAGGGGTGGCTCGCTGCGGCGGCGATCGTCTTTTCGGCGCAGTGGTGGCGGGGGGACTCGGCGGCGCACTAACGGAGGTGTCGGCACGAATGCCGACATGGCACGCACGAGTGCGTGCTCCACGGATCGCTATTTGATGTGGCCTTCGGCGAAGTCTTTGTTGTTCTCCCCGCAGACGTATTCCATCAAGTCCCATTTGGGTTGAAGCGTGAACGTGCGCTTGTTGGTGAACGGCTCGGTGTACATCACGGGGTCCTCGACGGTGATCTCGAACGCGATGTGCGTCGCATCCTTGCGCGTGAAGCGCTGGACCACGTGCAGTTGATCGCTGTGCACATGTCCGATGGTATCCAGGCGCGTCTTGTCGTTGAAGCCAATGGTGTCGATGACCAGCGTGTCTCCCTCCCAGCGGCCGACCGAGTTGCCGAACCAGGTGGGCTCGATGTTTTTGGCGTGCGGGCGGCCGTCGGTGTGCACTGTGATAAAGGAGCTGAACCCTTCAAACAGGATCACCACGTTGTCCTTGGTCTGCGAGATCTGGATGGGATCGGGGGTGTTGATGGCGCGCGTGAGACCGGGCGGCAGGCAGTGGCCGGTGTAATCGAACTTGGCCGGATCGTAGTTCTTGAACTCGGCTTCGCCACGCGCGGTGTAGGGAAGTTTGCCGGCCAGCGCGCGGCTCATGTCAGGCGTGTAGGGGATCTGCCAGATGCCGTTCAGATCGGGGTGGCCGTCGGGCAGGCGCGGGATTTCCGTGGCCGCGGAAGCGGCCGGGGCCGAGCCGGCTGACGGCTGAGCCGATGCGGGCAAGAGTGCGAACAGAATCGCCACGGTCATTGCGGCGAGGATAGGATTGCGGGTCATCGATAAAGCTCCTCGCCGCCAGCTTATCACGGCGTCAGCATCACCGGGGCCCGCCAGAATGCGGCCTTCTGTGTCTTGGGGTCGAGTACCGTGATCTGACAATCGTATTCGCCGGGAGGCAGTTTGTCGAGCGAGAAATTAAATTTGAGCGGCACCGTCTTGACGCGGTTGTCCAAGCCTTCGGTCACTTGGAGCGGCGCGGTCTCGAAGGCCTTCTGGTTTCCACGATAGAACGTGACAAAGGCCAGTAGTGGCTCGATGGAGGGGAGGCCTTGTTCGTACGCCTGCAGGTAGACGTACATCTCTTTTTTGGTGTTGAACACGCGTGTGACGCTCGGGATCAGCTTGCGGCCGTCCTGCACCAGTGGATTCACCAACTGCGCCGCTTGTCCTTTGTCCTTGCCGGCGCTGAACAGAGCCTCGCGCAGATCCATGCGCTGGCTGCTCAACACCACCGAGCTGATGGGAATGCGCTGCTCTTCCTTGTTCAAGTTGGGAACGATGAAGGCAGCCTCGTAAGTTCCGATGCGGCCGGTCTCGGCGTCGCGCGCCAGAAACTTGAGTTTGTACTTGCCGGGGAGCATCGTGAAGCCGGTGTCGTACTCAATGGGACGCTGGGCGAGCTCGGCGGCGGTGGCGTCGCTGATTTTAATATCGACCTTATCGCGGACGTTGGAGACAGTGGTTCCGTACTCGTCCTTGATTTCGCCGATGAAATCAATCAGCGTGCGCTCCGCACCGCCGCGGCGGGCCAGAGCAAGTTCGCTGCCGGGGATCTTGACGGATACGGGTACGAAGTACTCGGCGCGATTCAACTGGAAGTAATCGATCTCGGTGGCAATGGTGAGCTCGGTCACCGGGTCGGCCAGCATCAGCGCGTCCTCCAGTTGGCGCTCCTTATCGGCGGTGGTGAATTTCGCGAACTGCTTGCCCGCGAAATAGCCCTGGCGATAGTCGAGCGCGCCGGCGAGTCCGGCGTTGAGCGTGATCTTGACGCGCCGGAATTTTCCATCCAGGTTGGTGTTGCTGGTGTAGTAGCCGACGATGTAGTAGCTCGAATACGCGGCCTGCGCCTGCACGATGCCGGCCGACAGGTCGTTGTAGTCGAGCAGCGCCTTGCCTCCCGTGTCGGCGCCGAGGGTCCAGAGCGTGTCCTGGGAGCGTTGAAAGTTGCTAGTGACGGCGAGCGCCGAGGCTCCGGAATATTGACCGTTGCCGCCGGGCGAACCGCGCGAGGCGTCGCCCAAGGGGGCTTGCGCGACGAGGCCGCGAGCGTCGACGGGCCACAACGTCACTCCCGAGCGAATCGCGGCGTTGATAGTGGCATGAAGCTGCGCCTGATTATTGGTGCCGTTCAGGCGCAGGCCGCTAGCGAAATAGATGAGCGACTTTTTTTCGCTCAGGCGCCCCAACATCGAAGCGGCGGTTTGCAGCGCCGAAAGCTGGCGGTCGGTGAAGAAGATGTTGAACTCGGCGTCGTTCTGGCCGAAGGCCGCGCCGGTGTCGGAGCTGCTGGCGTCGTTGGGATCGGTGGCGGCGTCCTCGTCCTCGCCGACGATCAGGGTTTCGATGACGCGGAGCAGGAGTTCGCGGTCGCCCGTGAAATTCTGCACGACTTGCACGTAGCCGCTGGCGAACTGCATGATCGACACCAGGTCGGCGGCTGTCATCTGAGTGCGAATGAATTTCTGCGCCGCGTTGAGCGCCCGGATCTGATCGGGCACCGGCATGGTGGTCATGTCGAAGTACAGCGCCAGCAGGCGGTGGTCGCGGTAGCGGAACTCGCCGGTGGGTTCGGGAGCGATCTGGGTGCGGGACAGCTTGGCGAACGGTTCGGCGCGGGCGGGCAAGGGCGCGGTGACGGGCTGCGCGGGGGCGTCCTCGAAGCGTTGAAAATCGAATACCTTGATGACCTGCGGGACGCCGTCTTCGGTCACCGTGAAGTCCTTGGTGGACAGACCTTCGACGGGCTTGCCGCTCTTGTCCTTGACGACTACGGTTTCGATCACCAACTGGGTTCCGGTTTGGAAAGTAACGTTGGGTTGGGCGCCGGGTGCGGTGTTGCGTCCCACCTGTTGCGCAGGGAGTGTCGCGGCAGCTACAAGTACAAAAGCAAGTATCCTCATCTCGTCAGAACCTCATCTCGTCAGAACCTCATCTCGTCAGAACCTCGCTCGGAAGGTGAGTTGGACCGTGCGCATGTTGTTAACCGCGGTGGGCAATCCGAACTGCGCGTTTCCTACCGTTGTGCCCCAGCTCTGAAACACTACGTGATTGAGCGCGTTGGTGGCGTCCAGGCGCGCGTCGATACTGACGCGGTCGGTGGCTTGAAATGTTCGCCCTAGCGATGTGTTCAAACTGAACTGCGATGGGCCGGTGATGGAATTCCTGGCAGCGTTGCCCCACTGTCCGGTCTCCGGTGCAGCGAGAGCCGCTGGATTCAGGAAGAAGCCGGGAGGCGCGGCGTACAGAGGCGCTCCCGTGTAATCCGGGCGGACGCTGCCGAGGAGGCCGGAGCCGTTCGGAATCGCCGGAAACACCGGGTTGAGCGGCAATCCGGTGCCCGCGTTGATCTGCGTGCCGACGGTCCATTCCTTGAACATCGCGCCTTTCCAGCCGTTCACTAGCGTACCGCCGTGGAGGCCCATGCCGGTGGTGTACTGGGCTTGCAGGTTCAACAAATGGCGCTGGTCGAAATTTGACAGGCCGCGCTCAGCGCTCAGGTCGAGCCAGTTCTGCGCGATCACCGTTGTACCTTGCGAGCGGCCTCCCAGGGAAGCGTCGTCGATGGATTTCGAATAGGTGTACTGAAGCTGCGCGGTGAATCCGCTGCGCAGACGGCGGCGCACTTGGATCTGGCCGGCCTCGCGCGTGGAGTTGCCGTTCGAGGCGAGATAGGTGAATCCAGACGGACATGCGGGACACGGATTCACGGCTCCGCTGGGATAGGTGTTGGGCAGGAATTGTTGCTGGGCGCGCGTGCCCTTGATGCCCAGGTAAGTGGCGGTCATCTGCATACCTTGCGGCAGGTCGCGCTGCACGGAAAACTGCCAGTTCTGCGAATAGCCCACGCGGAAGTTCGGATCGACGCCGAAGGTTGGGAACACGGTTGCGGAATTCGCGGGGAATCCGGCCGCCAGGGTTAGAGGATTGGAGGCCGTGTTTTGAATGCGCAGGCTGGTGGATAGCGGAGCCTGCTGGGCCATCAACATGGCGATGGGTTGATACACCGACGTGTCGAAGTAGACGCCGTAGCCGCCGCGAACCACCATGGAAGATGCCGCTAGAGGCCGCCAGGAGAACGCAAGCCGCGGCGCGATGTTGTTGGCGTCGGCATGAATCAATGGCGTGCCGCTATCGCGCGCCACCACTGCGCTGGCGGAAGTGAAGTCCGGCCCGGCGTCGATGTTCACCAGACGGCCGTAGCGTTCCGTGACGGGCGACCAATATTCCCAGCGCAAACCCACGTTGACGGTCAACCCGGGATTCAAGCGCCAATCGTCATTAACGTACGCAAAGGAGTTGGACCCGCGCAGATACTTGTCGGCGTTTCCGAAGGCGATGGAGCTGGCATCGGGGACGCCGGTGAGGAAGTCCGCGAAATCGGAGCCGGCGCTCCCTCTTGTGAAAGCACCGGTGAAGGTGAAGGTTCCGCGCGGGTCCTGCTGCGCCAGGATGTTGAACTGCTGCTTTCGAAGGCCGGTGCCGAAGGTGACGTTATGGCGTCCGCGATTCCAGAATGCGTCCCAGGAAACGCCGGCGGTCTGGTTACGCGTGAACGAGGACTGGGTGTCGCTGAGGCCGCTGATGCCGCTTGAAAATAACAGCGCCGGAGGTCCCCAGTTGGCCGAGTCCTGATTGTTGCCGGTGATACCGGCGATGGCGCCGATGTTCTGGCGGTTCGCAAAATACGGCGTGGTGCGGGCCGCGAAGCGATTGAAGTTGACGCCGAATGTGAAGAACAGACGCGGGCTCAGGTTGTGCCGCCAGTTGAGGCCTGTGTTCCACCCCGTGGTCGCGCCGGTGTCCAGAAAACTAAACAGGTTGGTATTATCTGTGCGGTTACTCTGCCAGGCGAAGTTGCCCGATAGATTATCGCGCCTGCCGATTTGTTTGATCATGCGCGACTGCAGGTCGTCCTGATGCTGGCCCGCCACCGCGGGGATCTGATAGTTGTAGCGCGAGCTGCCGGTGAAGTTGGGCAACGGGTAAAGCTGGAGTAGCGCAAGGGCCTGCGGGCTGATGCTGCTGGGCGCGATGACCTCGCCGGGCAGGATACCGTTGCGCTGGTCCGCGGTGGGCATCAGGCCGGTGAGCGTGGACGCGTTGCGATTCCGGGTCCACTGGTAGTTGACGGTGAAGTTCGGACCATTGCGCTTCAATAGCCTTGGAATTTTGAACGGACCTCCGAAGGACACCAAGCCTTGCAGACGGCTATAGGCCGGCTTGGGCGTATCTTGTCCGGTGAGGCTGAAGTTGCGCGCGTCGAACGCGGAGTTGTCGAGGATCAAGCCGATGTTGCCGTTGTAGAGCGGGCGCTGGCCGCGGCGATTGTTTCCAAAAGCGGGCAGTTGCGCGAAGGGCGACGCGGCTCCATTGTTCACGGTGCCATTGATCAGGAATCCGTCGGCCGCCCGCTGGCGGAGCTCGCTTGCGTCGGCCCCGGCGAACGCGCCGGCTTCGGAGGGCTCAGGGTTGGGCGACGGGTTCGCTGGAGGGTTAGGCGCGCCATTTTGCGCGGGAGCGGCCGAAGGCGCGGTCGCGTTGAGTTGCGCTCGCTGGAAAGGCGCGCGCGTATTGGTGGGCCCAGGCGCGGGCGGAGAATTTGAGTTGGGCTTGGCTCGGCTCGGCGGAGCCGTTGGTGCTGGCCCGGCGGGCGCCGGCTCCGCGGGTGCGGAGGTGCTGATGCGGGCGATCTCTTCCGGTGGCAGGAGCTTTAGCTCCCAGTCCGCGTTGGATGGAGCTGCGCCGACGGTGACCTCGCGGCGCTCCGGTGCGAACAGTTGCATCTCGACTTGAACCGTCCAGGCGCCCTCGGCGAGATCGGGGAAGGAGTACACACCGTCGGTATCGGTCACGGCAGTAACGCTTTTGCCCGACTGCGAGGCTGTGACGGTCGCTCCAGGCAAGGGAAGGCCATTGAATGTTACGCGGCCGTGAAATTCGACCGCCGAGAGCGTGGTTCCGGCGAGCAGGGCGGCGGCACAGCATTTGAGAAGGCGATGCACTGAGATTTTAGACGCTTTTCGCCCGGAAATTGTTTGGTCTAATTTGCGTCCGGCTTCTCCGCGTGGTCGATCACGAGGACGTCGACCGGGCCTTTTGCCGATTCCAGACGGAGCCCGAGTTGCTCCTGAAGAGCTGTGAAGATCGACGGGCCGTTGGGGTCCGGCGGAGGCGGCGCATCGGGCCCCGGCGGCCCGAAGCCTCCGCCCTGGCCTGGCTCCGGCGTGTACGTGAGGCTGAAATCGTATGTGGCGGTGAGGCCGGTCTTGTCGATTACCGGACGACCGAGCTGCTGCGAGAGCGTGTTCGCCAACATCACGATGGGAGCCGCGGAGCCGTTGAGTTGGCCGCGACGGATGCCCATTCCCTGCTGGTTCTTTTTCTGCGTTTCCGTCGCTTTCTTTAGTTTGGAGCCGCCTTTGGCCACCACCAGGTCGTAAACTTGCTCCTCTCTGGTTTCCCGATGCAACGCCAGTTTGAAGCGGTCTTCGAGCATCGACTGCAGCATGAGCCGCATTTGGGTTTGGAACGCCGGGCCCGGCGGGGGCATGGCGCTTTCAGGCTTCGCTTCGATGTTAAACCGCGCCGATTCGAGCCAGTTCGGGCCGCCGGCGATCTGGTGGTTTTGAACGTCGTAGGCCACGCTGATCAGCATTTTCAGTGGGGCGTTCGCATTGAATCTTCCGCCGGGTTGGAATCCGATGAAGAACCTCGGGTCGCTGCTATCGTCGGGCTTGATGGACGCCACTTCGAACGACGGACGAGGCGCCTGCTGCTGCGCGAAGGCGATCCAGCGCGGCGCGCGCGCCCCCACTAGTGTGATCGCCAAAAGCGCGATGGCGGTGACGGCCACGCGCCCCAGCGATGCTCGGGGCGAGAAATCGCGTCCTCGTTTCAGCAGCATCTCGATACGGTCACCGAGCTTTGATGTGCCGAGGATTCCCACAGCCAGCAGTTCCTCAGGACGGTTTTTCATAGAGCCTCCTAGTTCGCATCGGGCTGCTCCGCGTGGTCGATCACCAGGACGTCGACCGGACCCTTGGCGGACTCCAACCTCAGTCCGAGCTGTTCTTGTAATGCGGTAACCAATGCAGGAGCCTCCGGCAGTGCGTCCGCATCTCCGATCCGCCGGAGAGCGTCAGGCGTCCACTTCAGCTCAAAATCGTACTTGCCGCCGAGCCCGGTCTTATCGATCACCGAACGGCCTATCTCCTGCGTGAGCATGAAAGCGACGACCCACATAGGCACGGCCATACCAAAAACCTCGCCGCGCCCACCCCGGAGCAGGCCGTCTGGCGGCCCCTTCGCAGTATCGGTAGCGTCTTTGAGTTTGGAGCCACCTTTGGCCAACACCAACTCGAACACCGGGAGTTCGCGGTTCTCCCGATGAAACGTCAGCCTAAAGCGCTCTGCCAGAAGCGACTGCATCATCATTCGAATCGGAGCGCTCTGGGCCGGGCTGGGCGGGCCTGGAGGTAGAGGGCCCGGAGGTAAAGTGAAGGTACTGTCGGGTTTCGCCTCAATCGTGTACGCGTCGGAATCGAGCCAACTTGGGCCCTTTGCGATCTGATGGCCGCGAACATCGTACGCGTAGCCGATCAAGTTTTTCAGACTCACATTGCTGGCGGTGAGGCGGCCACCCGGCTGGAGGAAGAATCCGGACCGGGGCTCGTTGAGGTTGCCCGGCTTGATCGAGGCGACCTCGAAAGATAGTTTGGGCGCTTGCTGCGCGAAGGCGATCCAGCGCGGAGCGCGCGACCCTGCGCCGAGGAATGCCAGCAACAGGGTTGCGCTCACGGTCACACGGGCGAAGGATGCGCGCGGGGAGAACTCACGCCCACACTGGAGCAGCGTTTCAATGCGGTCGCCCAGTGAGCTGCGCCCGAAAATCCCCACGGCCAATAGTTCTCGAGATCTAGTTCGCATCGGGTCTCTCAGCGTGGTCGATCACGAGGATCTCGACCGGTCCTTTCGCCGATTCCAACCGGAGCCCGAGCTGCTCTTGGAGCGCTGTGAATATCGAGGGGCCGTTCGGGTCCGGCGGAGGTGGATTTGGAGCATCCGGTCCGCCGGGGCGATCATAAGGGGTTGGGCCCGGATCGGGCGTCCACTTTAGTTCGAAATCGTACTTTCCCGTGAGCCCTGATTTGTCGATCACGGAGCGGCCCAACAAAAACTTAAGCTGAACCGCCAAGAACGAGATCGGCACCCGCATCGCAACGAGCCGGCCTCTGCTGAAAGTGCTAAAGGGAATCAAGTTCCCCGGCTCCGCCGTCTCCTTGAGCTTGGAGCCGCCCTTGGCCACCACCAACTCATACACCTGCTCCTCTTTCGTTTCGCGATGCAGCGCGAGCTTGAAACGCTCCGCAAGAAGCGACTGGATCATCAATCGCGTCTGTCCGAAAGGGCCAGTCTGAGCCAAGAACCCCGCAGCCGGCCCGCCGTCTGGTCCGGGGGGGATGGCAAGCGCGCTGTCGGCCTTCGCCTCGATGGTGTATCTTTCGGAACCGAGCCAGCTTGGCCCGCCAGCAATTTCTCGCTGAGCGCCTGCATCGTCGTAGTAGGCGAACCCGATCAGCTGTTGCAGCGTGGCGTCGGTGGCGGTGAACCGGCCTCCTGGCTGTATGAGAAACCCGACCCCGGTCCGGACCGCCTTCGCCGGATCGCTCGGCTTGATGGATGCCACGTCGAAGGCCGGCCTGGGCTCTTGTTGCGCAAACGCAATCCAGCGCGGCGCGAGCGCGCCAACGGCGACGAATCCAAGCAGCACCAGGCCAGCCGTCGCCACACGCTTCCTTGACGCGTGCGGCGAGAACTCACGTCCACGCTGGAGCAGCAACTCGATGCGATCACCGAGCGAGCTAGGTCCGAAAATCCCCACGGCTAGCAGTTCTCGCGATCTTGAGCGCACTTGCGAAGTCCGCGGTGCCCGCGTAACTTCAGTTCGCATCGGGTTTCTCCGCGTGGTCGATCGCGAGGATGTCGACCTGTCCTTTGGTCGATTCCAATCTCAGCCCTAGTTGCTCTTGCACGGCAGTAAAAATCGACGGGCCATTCGGGTCGGGCGGAGGCGCCGCATCCGGTCCCGGCGCCCCAAGCGCCGCGGCTTGCGCGGGATCGGGCGTCCACTTCAGATCGAAATCGTAACTGCCGGTGAGGCCGGTCTTGTCAATCACGGAGCGGCCCAGCCGTAGCGAAAGGCTCTGGGCCACCAGCGACATTGGCACCGCCGTTCCGGTCAACTGACCCCACCCCAACCGCATGCCCGGAATCTTGGCGTTAGCCTCCGCCTCCTTCAATTTGGGACCACCATTGGCCAGCACCAGCGCGTACACCGGCTCTTCCTTGGTCTCCCGATGCACCAGCAGCTTGAACCGGTCCGCCAGCAGCGACTGGACCATTAGCCTTAACTCGGGCGCGCCGGCGGGTCCTGGCGAAATCGGTGCATCCGGGTCCGGCTGGGCCTCGATGTTGAAGTTGTCGGATGCCAGCCACTTCGGCCCTCCCGAGATCTGGTGGGGCCGCACGTCATAGGCGAAGCCAATCAGGATTTGCAGTGTGGCGTTGGTTGTGGCGAAGCGGCCGCCCGGTTGCAAATGGATCCCGACTCGTTGGTCGGTGGGATCGCCCGGTTTGATCGACGCCACTTCGAAGGCCGACTGCGGCTGCTGCGCGAACGCGATCCAGCGCGGGGCCAGCGCGCCAGCGATCACGAATCCTAGCAGTGCCAAGACGCATGACGCCACACGCTTCACCGACACACGCGGCGAGAATTTGCGTCCACGTTGGAGCAGCATCTCGATGCGGTCGCCAAGCTTCGAGCCGTTTCCGAAAATTCCCGACGACAAAACCTCTCCGCGCCGCGCCCAGCGCATCTCGAACAGCCGCGCGAGGCTCTCGGCGTAGGGCCTTGCGGAGCCGGTCTGGGCCACGACAAAATCGTCGCAGGCCATCTCGCGCTCGCGCTCGATCTGGCGCAAGATCCACAGGGCCACGGGATGCAAGGCCAACGCCGCGCCGGCCACGCGAGCCGCCAGATTGGTCCAATCGTCGAACCGCGCCAGGTGAGCCATCTCGTGCAGCAGCACGTGATCGAGCTCGGGCTCCTCAAGTTGCTCCGCCACCGGCTCCGGGAGAATCACAGCGGGCTTCAGGAAGCCGACCGCCATGGGCGATGCGACCTCACCCGAGAGCAGGAGCCGCACGGGCCGCGCCACGCCGCAATTGGGCAATGCCCGTGTAGCAATCGCCGCGCGCCGTTTGACGCCTCGCAGAAAGACCCAGCTTCGCCCAATCTGCGCGAGCCGGAACAGCAGGATCGCCGCCCAGACGCCGAACGCCCACAACGGCCAGGTTCCCACGCGTTTCTGCTCCACGGTGACCACGGCAGGCTCGATCGCCGGCGGAAGCAATGCCGCTCTGGGCGATACAGCGGGCGTCGCGGCGGCAACCCGCGCTTGCTCCCGCGAGTGCCATAGCTTGGCGAATTGTGGCGCCAGCGGCAGCACCAGAACTACTCCCAGAACCGCCCACCAGATCACGTAGCGCGTCGCGGCGTTGACGGTTGTGGCATGGATGCGGAGAAGAAACCTCAACGCGATCCAGACCAGCGCCACCACGCCTAGAGCCAGCCAGAAACTGTTGAGCACGGCCGCGATCGCGGTCCCGGCAACGCTGTTCAGACTTACCAGAACGTTGTTCATTGGTCGGTCTCCTTCTGTTTGGCGTCCGTGATTAACGTGCGGATGCGCCTGCGTTCTTTCTCGCTGAGGTCTTCATCTTCGAGCAGATTGAGCACCAGCGCCTCGGCCGAGTTCCCGAAGAATCGCCCCAGCAGGTGCCGCACGGCGCTGCGGCTGGCCGTCTCGCGCGTCACCACCGGACGATAGAGGAAAGCCCGGCCTTCTTTGGACTTCACGTGCCGGACGTACCCCTTGTCTTCGAGGATCCGCAGCGTCGTCAGCACGGTGTTGTACGCCAGCTCCAGTTGCTTGGGGAGCGCGTCGGCTACCTCGGCCACTGTCGCGCTTCCGGTTCGCCACAGCACGTCCATTAGACGCAGTTCGGCTTCGGTTAGGTTGGGCGATTTTTTTCGAGCCAATGCGGGATGCTCCTACCAACTAAGGAATTAAGAGTCAGCCCGATTATAGACGCGCCCTTGAAAGCGTGTCAACTAAATTCTTAAGAGTTGTACCCGCTTGCGCGAGACCTTAGTTCTCGCTTGGTTTTTCGACCCTGTCAATCACGATCGTTTCCACCGGCGCCTTCTGTGAATCCAGCCGCAACCCGAGCTGTTCCTGAATCGCAGTGAAAATCGAAGGACCCTCCGCGGCCGGTGGAGCCTCGGGAGCCGGCCCCGGTGGCGGACCGCCGACTGCCGTGCCCTGCCCGGTCTCCGGAGCCCACTCCAGCGTGAAATCGTACTCGCCGGCGAGACCTGTTTTATCGATCACCAGCCGGCGCAACGTGTTGGACAACACCTGAGCAACCATCGCCATCGGAACCTTCTTGGCCGTCCACTGACCGCGTCCGCCGCGCAAATTCGGACCAGGCTCGCCCGAGTTGGGCTGCATCTTCGACCCGTTCTTGCCCATCGACAACACGTACGCGGGCATCTCTTTCATCTCGCGATGGACCTTCAGTTGGAACCGATCCTCGATCAACACCCGCAGCATCGGTTTGAACTGATCGAGCGGAAGCCGGCCCGCGACGCCCTCCGCTTTCGCCTCGATGTCCCAGCGATCCGTATTGATCCAACCCGGCCCGCCCGAGATTTCAAAGTCGCGGACGTTGTACGCCTCAGTCTCAACATCTTGAGCGGAATGCCGGTGGCGACGAACCTTCTCCCAGGCTGGATGAGCAATGCGTCCCGGTTGTCGGCGCTGGAATTCAGTTTGATGGTGGCGACGTCGAACGACGTTGGCTGTGCGAACATAACGCCAGCCAACAAAACCGCGACCGTCAGGGAGCGGAGAGTTCTCATTCCCGCTTAGACGTCGCAACTCAGAATTAGTTCCGCACGCGCCTCAGAAGTCGTTACGGAACACCACCCCGCCCTTCATCACGAACTTGACGCGTTCCGTCTCGGTGATATCGGTGAGCGGGTCACCGGAAACAGCCACGATGTCGGCGAACCTGCCTTTTTCGATGAGACCGACCTGATCGCCGAGGTTGTAGTTCAGCCCCTCCGCCGCGTTGATCGTAGCCATCTTCAGAGCTTGTGCCGGTGTCATGCCCCACTTGACGTAGTAAGCGAACTGGAACGCCTGCACGCCGTGGCCGACGGTGTAAGCGCCGCTGCCGAAGACCTGCGTGACGCCGGCCGCGACCAGCCGCTTGAAGCTCATCTCGGTGAGCTTGATGCGCGAGGTCTTGCCGCCGCTGGCTTTGAGGTCGCGCGTTTCGAGATCGCCGATCAAGTCCCACAGCGTCTGCTGCACCGGCCGCATTTTGCCGTTCGGCAAGGGCTGCTTGAAGTAACGCAAGGTCTCGTCGTCCAGGCCGGCCGCGCCGGTCACGCCCACGATCACATGGATCGGCAGATCCACGCCCGCGGCCAGACAGTTGCGCAGGCCCTCGCCGCCATAGGCATGGCAGGCGACCTTCAGCCCGCGGCGATGGGCCTCATCCACGATGGCTTGATTCTCTTCGAGCGTCAGCGAAGGAACGTTAATCATTTTTCCATCCGGCGTGAACGCGCCCGCGCCCTCCGGCTGGGGATAGCCGCCGCCTTCGTAATCCTCGGTCTCGTAGATCTTGATCCAATCGGTGCCGTAATGCGAGCGTTCGCGCACCGCCGCGCGCGCCAGCCACGGCGAATTAATGTTTTCGGAGTCACGCCAGGCGACGGGTCCAGCGCCTTGTCCATAGGGCATGAACACCGAGGGCGCGGGGACCGGACCATTCCCGCGCGGATTGAGTTGCGGTCCGGCGACCTGCAAGCGCGGACCGGCGACCAGGCCCTTGTTGATGGCGTCGCGCAGTTCGACGGTCGCGTAGGTGTACGCCGAGCCCATGTCCTGGAGCGTAGTGAACCCCGCGTACAGGTCGCGCTGGGCGTAGTTCAATCCGATATATGACGCGCGGCCGTCATTGGGGAAGTAATCCTGCATCAGGTGCACATGGCGGTCGATCAGGCCGGGCAGCACGGTGGCGCGGCTCAGGTCGATCACGCGAGCGCCGGCGGGGATCTGCACGCTCGCCGCCGGACCAACTTCGGTGATTCGGTCGCCCTTAATGATGACAACCTGGTTCGTCAGGTTGGAACCAGACCTGGGATCGAACAACCGTCCGGCGCGGATGGCGACGCCGGCAGCCGGGGGCGCCTGCGTTTGGATCTTGGAAAGATCGAAGGGGCCGGCCTCCGGCCGCGGCGCCTGGGCCCAGATGGGAGCGATGACGGGACCGATAACGACACTCGCCAGTATTAACGAAGTCTTCAGCATAGGAATCACCTCGGGGTTGCTGCCAGTATATAGAATGTTGGAAGCCGGAGGTGCATATGGGCGTTGAAGCCTTCAAGACGGGGTCGATTCTGGCGCTCGCGGTGGCGTGGATGCCGGTGGTATTCGCGCAAGGCTCGTGCGCCGATTCGCGCGATCTGCGATTGGTCAATGGGCGCATCGTGACCATGGACCAGCGCAATACCATCGCCAGCGAGGTCACGGTTCAAAACGGCCGGATCGATGCAGTCGGAAGCCCTCGCAAGCAAAGCGCCTGCACCAGGACCATCAACCTGCGCGGGCGCACCGTAGTCCCCGGCATCGTCGACAATCACAACCACATCGTGCTGTTGGGCATGCGGCCGGGCCACGACATCCGCATCGAAACGGCGGCCTCGATCGCCGACGTGCAGGCCGCGCTGAAGGCGCGCGCGAAGACCGTCCCCAAAGGCGCGTTCATCACCACGCTGGGCGATTTCAACATCAAACAATTTTCTGAAAAACGTTTGCCCACCTTGCAGGAATTGGACGCGGCGCTGCCCGAACATCCCTACATCATGAACGGCGGCGGCGGCACCGCGGTCAACAGCCTGGCCAAAACGTTTTTCGAGAGCAAGGGAGTTGCCGTGAGTCCGGCGGGCGTGATCGCCGGCGGCGCTCCGTTCAACACGGCGTTGAATGCCCTGCGTGCCGCGCAGACTTGGGAAGACAAGAAGCGCGGGACCATCGACGCGATGAATTACATGACCAGCCTGGGCATCACCACCAGCTCCGATATGGGCGCGTTCGCGCTCCCCGGCTCGCCGGACATGCTGACCGCGGCGGTGGCCGAAAGCGTAGAGAGCCTCAACCCATGGACCATGTACGACGCCTATCTGGCCTTGCACCGCGAAAGCAAGATGACCAGCCGCCTGCGCATTTTCTTCCTGAGCCAGGACACCGCCGCTGATGTGCCGATTCTCAAACAACGCTTGAACAACGCCTTCCCCGATTTCGGCGACGACATGCTGAAGATCTCGGGTATCGGAGAATTCGCCGCAGCGTGGAACTTCGGCGGCCGCGGAGGCGCTCCACCTACGACTCCCGCCAACTACGAGACCGCGCTCAAGCTGGTGGCCGAGCATGGCTGGGCGTTCCAGCAGCACACCCTGTCGCTCAACGAAGATCAGTTCACCACGTCGACGTTTGAAAAAGTGAACGCCGTGACGCCCATCGCCAATCTGCATTGGGTCATCGGGCATGTGCCGCGCATCGATCGCCCCACGCTGGACCGGCTGAAGGCCATTGGCGCGGGCGTGGCCGTGCACGGGTGGCTGTATCTATCGGGGACTCCGCAAAATGGCGGGCCGCCGTTTCGCACCATCGTGGATAGCGGAATTCATGTGGGCGCCGGTTCGGATGCGGCCGCGGTTTCGGTGTTCGATCCGTGGCTGGAGATGTACTACATGGTGACCGGCAAGAACTCGGCCGGCGAACTGATCAATCCGGGCCAGCAACTCACGCGCGTGGAAGCGCTGCGGCTGTATACGGCCGCCAACGGCTGGTACACGCACGAAGAAGACAAGCTGGGAACCATCGAGCCAGGCAAATTCGGCGACCTGGTGGTTTTGAGCGCGGATTACCTGGATCCGAAGAAAGTCTCTGACGAGGACATCAAGCGAATTCGATCTGTGCTTACGGTGGTAGACGGGAAGGTCGTATACGACGACCTGCACTGACCGGCCTTACGCCGCATAAGTGGAAATTTCGCGACCTTTTGCCGTCGTCCGAGTGTCGTGTTCGCTCGCTCCATCCGATTGGATTGCGTATGAGACTTACTCAATCCCTGCTGATTCCCGTGATCGCCGGAGCCATGACGCTTGCGGCGCAGAATTGCTCGACCGTACCCGGCGCGACCGACTCCGACGGTAGCGTCAGCGCGAACGCCACCTTCAGTGTGGGAAATGGCACTGTCACTGTGACGGTCTCGAACAGCCTGGCGGATCCGAGGAGTGCCGGGCAGCTTCTGAACGGCGTCTCATTTACGCTAACCTCCGGCCTGACAGGCGGAACACTTGCCTCAGACCTGGCGCAACTTCGGCGTGTCAACAGCGGCGGCACCTTCATCGATACTCCGGGGGGACCGTCCGACATGGGTTGGGCGCTCGACCCTAACTTCAATGGCGGATACTTTCTTTGCGTACTCTGTACCGATCTGGGTGGCACCGGGCCCAAGCACCTGCTCATCGGCGATCCGGCGCTCTCCGGCACGTACGCCTCGGCCAACGCCTCCATCGCCGGCAACAAGCCTCACAATCCGTTCACCTCGGGGACCGCGACCTTTACGATCAACGTACCCGGCGTGATGGCGAGTGATTCCGTGAATAGTGCCACGTTTTTCTTCAGCACCCAAGAAGGCGTATCGGTCGCGGGGAGCTGCATCGGCGGCGGCCTTCAATAGGACGCCGGCAAGACGGCGCCGGAAGTAGTCCATCGAACTACGGCGACTCTTCGCCCCGGCAGGCATCCCTGCTCGACGACCCGCTTCAGGGTTTGCGCCGAAGTTGACGACTGAGAAGTAACCTCGTGCCGCTCCCGCCCTCAATACGGTAGACTTGGCTCGATATGACTCGCATCTCGCGCCCCACCGGCTTTTGCCGAAGCCCTCTTGCGCTGGCAATTCTGCCGCTGCTTTCAGCCGTGCCGGTCCTGGCACACCATTCGTTTGCCGCGGAATACGATGCCACCAAGAAAGTCGAGCTGAAGGGTGTCGTAACGAAATTCGAATGGACCAACCCGCACGCGCACTTTTACATCGACGTGACCGACCCCTCGGGCAAAGTGGCGAATTGGAATCTGGAGCTCGCCAGTCCCAATATGATGGTCCGCAATGGCTGGAAGCGAACCTCGCTTAAGCCGGGCGATGTCGTGGTCGTGGTCGCGTCCCTGGCCAAGGACGGCACCAACACGGCCAGCGCGCAGACGATCATGCTCGCCGACGGGACCCAACTGACGTTCATGGCGGCTCCCGAAAAGTGACGCGTGAATCCGCAGGCAGCAGGCAAGGAGTTTCAACTTTGAGAAACGCGTTCGTGAGTTGCTTCGTGGCCGCCGTGGCGTTGGGGACGGTGACTCTTCTTGTTGCGCAGAATCCCGCCGCGGCGCCCGAAGCCGGCAAAAGCGGCAAAGGGGGAGGGAAGGGACGCGGTCCCGCCACGCCCACCGGGCCAGCTCCCCACCTGGCGGATGGAACGCCGGACTTGTCCGGCCTGTGGATGGGCAGCGGCAGCAACTCCGGCGACATTTCCAAAGGACTCAAGCCGGGCGAACAAGTAAGCATGTTGCCGTGGGCGGAGGCGCTCATGAAGACGCGCAAATCGCAGGACGACCCGGAGGCGAACTGCCTCCCCACCGGTGTTCCCCGCGGCGCGCCCTATCCGTGGAGAATCGTCCAGACGCCCACCCATTACTTCATGCTGTTTGAAGGCAACATCCACAGCTTCCGCCAGATCTTCATGGACAGCCGGAAGCATCCTGAAGATCCCGATCCGACGTGGTACGGCGATTCCATAGGCCACTGGGAGAAGGACACGCTGGTGATCGACACGGTGGGCTTCAACGACAAATTTTGGTTCGATTACTTGGGCCACCCGCACACCGAGAAGCTCCACACCATCGAACGCTACACCCGCACCGATCTGGGCAACATGGCCATCGAAGTCACCATCGACGATCCCGGAGCGTACACCAAACCCTTCACGACGGTGGGCCGCGCCCGCCTCCAGTCCGGCGAGCTTCTGGAATACATCTGCCAGGAGAACAACATCGACTTGGTGCACGTGAACGCCCCGGCGCAACTTCCTTAACGAGAAGCCGTTAGCCCTCGCGCTCGATCTCAACGCACAAAGCGGATGCGGAGGGGAGATTGATGCCTCAGGCTCCCGAGGATCGCCCGCCATGCCTCGCGGAGGCTGGTGGGATGGCCCAGTGCACGCTTAACAGCTCGATCCGTTCTTGCTTGGTTGAAGCGCCTGTTCTTCAGTCCGGCTATCCCAAGCAATCCTCGATTTGCGGGCCGCCGGCCTCGGCGTGGGTCCAGCAGGCGCTCCACTTCCTGGCGCAACGCACGGTCCTGCCCACAGGCCCGATCCAGGAATGCGCGCCGTTCTGGCGGGCGGACATGGAAGACCGAGTCGTAGATTTCCTTGACCCGTTCCCAGCGTTCCGGCGTCATAACAGCATCCTTGGACTCAGTGCCTGATTGTACAACAAAACCTTAGAAGGGGGTTATGAAAAGGCTAACTACCTTGAGTTCTAGCACTTCCACGCCACTTCCCCGTCACGCATATGCGGACCTTAGGACTGCTGTAAGCAAAGTCCATCGGGATGTTTTGCCAATTGCCGGGTGTGCCCCTGCGCCCTATTCTGGGGGTGGGAGAAAGCGGCCCCATGAAACCCTTGTATGGCCTGACGGCGTTGATCGGGTTCGCGGGCTTCGCCGCGGCGCAGGCTCCCACTGTCGGCGGAAAGTGTCCGGTGTTTCCCGCCGACAATATCTGGAACGCGCGCGTCGATCAACTGCCCGTGCACCCGAGTTCTTCCACCTGGGTCACGACCATCGGCACAAGCAAACCCATGCACCCGGATTTCGGCTCCGGGCTGTATCAGGGTGAGCCCATCGGGATTCCGTTCATAACCGTCCCTGGAACGCAGACCAAGTATCCGGTCACGTTCCAGTATGCGAGCGAAAGCGATCCGGGACCCTACGCGATACCGCTCGACGCGCCCATCGAAGGGGGCAGCAGCAGCACCGGCGACCGGCACACGATCGCCGTGGACACCGATAACTGCATCCTTTACGAGTTGTACGCCGCCTATCCGCAGACTTCCAGTTGGCAAGCGGGCTCCGGCGTGATCTTCACTCTGACTTCGGAGGCCCTGCGCACGGCGGGCTGGACTTCTGCCGACGCAGCGGGGTTGCCGATTTTCCCCGGGCTGGTCCGGTACGACGAAATTGCCGCCGGCGCGATCAACCACGCCATCCGGTTCACGGTTCCGCAGACGCAGGACACGTATGTGTGGCCGGGGCGGCACGAAGCCTCCTCGCTCACGGGCAGCCAATATCCGCCGATGGGAGCGCGCTTTCGGTTGAAATCGAGTTTTGATATCTCCACATTTTCGCCCACCAATCAGATCATCCTGAAGGCGCTGCAACGCTACGGCATGATGCTGGCCGACAACGGATCGTCGTGGTACATTTCCGGCGCGCCCGACGCGCGCTGGGACAACAACGATCTGCATAATTTGGGGACCATCCTGGGGTCCAACTTTGAGGCCGTGGACGTCTCCCCGCTGATGGTGGATCCCAACACCGGCCAGGCGATCACGGTGACCGTGACGCCCCCCACCTCGGCGGTTCCGGTCAACAAGAAGCTGCAGTTCACCGCCACTGTCACGCCCATCGCGAATCAAGCGGTCACTTGGGATGTGAACGGTGTGGTCGGGGGCAATGCCACCGTCGGATTCATCGACTCCGTCAGCGGGCTTTATACCGCGCCCGCGGTCATCCCTTCGCCGGCGACGGTGAACGTGCATGCCACCAGCAAGGCAGTCAGCGCGGCGGTGGGCAGTGTCACTGTCCTGGTGGGCCGCGTGCCCACCAAGGTCGGCATCTTCCGGTCCAGCGGCTTCATGGTCGCCGAGGATGTCGACGGGAACATCGCCTGGGATCCGGGTATCGATCGCGCCATATTTTTCGGAGTCAGCGGGGACATCATCATCCACGGCGACTGGGATGGCTCCGGCACCACCAAACTGGGCATCTACAGGCCGGGCGCCGCGATGTTCGCGCTGGACATGAACGGCAACGGCGTGTGGGATCCGGGCATCGACAGGTTTGGCTTCTTCGGCACGGTTGGCGATGTACCGCTCGTCGGCGATTGGACCGGAGACGGCAAGAGCAAGATCGGCATCTTCCGTCCTACCACCAACCTGTTCGCGCTGGACATCAACAACGACCTGGCCTATGAAGCAGGCACCGACAAAATTGGCCATTTCGGCGTCTCCGGCGACCTGCCGATCGTGGGCGACTGGACCGGCGACGGCATCAGCAAAATCGGAATCTACCGGCCTTCGGTGTCGCTGTTTGCGGAAGACGCCAACAACAATCTGACTTGGGACTCGGGCATCGATAAATCCGGCGTGTTCGGCGTACCCGGCGACCAGGCGATCATCGGCGACTGGACCGGCGACGGCATCGCCAAAATTGGGATCTACCGGAGTTCCACGTCGCTGTGGGGGCTGGACATCGACAACAATCTGGCCTGGGACCCCGGCACCGACAAGGCCGGAGTCTTCGGCGCCCCGGGGGATCTCTGCGAGGTTGGCGATTGGGACGGCACGGGCGTCGCCAGGGCCGGCATTTTCCGGCCCAGCTCGGGGTTGTGGGGGCTGGATAAGAACGGCAACCTGGCGTGGGATGCGGGTATCGATCTTTCCGGCGTGTTCGGGGCCGCGGGCGACACACCTATCGTCGGCAGATGGTAGTCGCGAACAGACCCCGCGTCTGACGACTGCCGGCTCGGCGTTCATGGTCTTGAACGTCATTCCTTAGTTTTAAGATCGTCCGGCAATTTCCGGTTGGCCGGCGCAACCTCTGACGCCCCGATGCTAGCACGGGTCACCAAGAAATCGGGGCCGTGCGGTCGTCGACTCATCTCGCCTGAAGCCGGTTCAGGGGCGCCGGGTTCGTTCTGTAATTTGGGCGAGCGGGGCGGACCGGACGCGGATTGAGAGGCCTCCGCGGGCGACGGGCCGGTCTCCTTGGGTTCGTTTGGTTCTGGGCGGAAACGAAGAAGAATCAGATACCTGCATCGGGGATTGGTGTACGGAGCGCGGGGCGCAGTCCTCTGTCATATGGATTTCTCCATCGTATGGGCCGTATATATGGATGATATGGGATGTTCGCTCTGGATTCGCCCTGCCGTGGCGCGAAAGGAGTGCCAGCCGATGCGCTGGTGATGGTGGTGATTTCTCTGTGACTGGCGATGAAATTGCGCTTTCTCGGGCGAGAGCCGTGATACAGCGAAGTGGGAGGAATTTGAGGCGGTACGTGCGCCCTCAGTCACAGGTTTGATGGCGTAGCCTAGAGACGAAACGCCGGCCATGTCGCAGAAGAGCCGTCAGCCGGCTTTCCCAATCCGATCTTGAAATGCTTGTGCCTGGACCGTTCAGTGAACCGAATTGGCGTTAGGCAACAACCGTGTTCGCCCCGGCCGTTCAAGCCCGTGGTCAACCGGTGCCGAAGAATGGAGCCGGGACGCGCTCGCCAAGTCGGATACAATGGATGATTCCGCGCCACCGAGGAGGCTTTCATGGAAACCGCTATTGCCAACGCTATTGATACCAGCGCCGCCGCCGCGCCCGAGATGATCTCGAGCGGCCAGATCGTCGCCAAGATGCTGAAGCAGGAAGGCATCAAGCACATCTTCACCATTTCCGGCGGCCACATTGTCGATATCTACAACGGCTGTATCGACGAGGGGATCGCGATCATCGACGTACGCCACGAGCAGGTGGCGGCGCACGCGGCCGACGCCTATGCGCGCATCACGGGATTGGGCTGCGCGGTGGTCACCGCCGGCCCCGGCACCACCGACGCCGTTACCGGCATGGCGAACGCGTTCCGCGCGGAGAGCCCGATGCTGCTGATCGGCGGCAATTCCGCGCTGAAACAATATCGCATGGGCGGATTGCAGGAGTTGCGTCACACCGAAATGATGACGCCCATCAGCAAATTCGCGTCGCTGGTGATGACCACCGACCGAGTGGCGGAAATGATGGGTATCGCGATCCGTGAGATGTTCAACGGCGCGCCAGGGCCTGGGTTCCTGGAGATTCCGCACGACATCATGGACGGCAAAGTTGAGGCGTCCAAGGTGCGTTACCCCCAGAACTATCGTGTGCGCGGCGCGGATGGCGGCCCCGCGGAATTCATTGGCGACCCCAAGATTGTGCAGCAGGTCGCGGACTTACTGGCGTCAGCGGAGCGGCCCGTGGCATTGTTCGGCACCCAGGCTCGGACGTGCCGCGCGCATGACGCTATCGACCGGTTCGCGCGCCATTTCAACATGCCGATTTACGTGAACGGCTCGGCGCGCGGCACCTTGCCCCGCGATCATCCGTATGGCTTCATGCCATCGCGCAAGGCCGCGTTCGATAACGCCGATGTTATCCTGCTGGCCGGCACGCCGCTGGATTTCCGCATGGGCTACGGCCGACGCCTGAATCCCAAAGCGAAGATCGTGATCATGGACATGGATTATAAGAACGTCGGCAACAACCGCGACTTCGATTTCGGGTTGGTCGGCAATCTACGCACGATCGTGGATGCGATGTGCGAGGCGTCCAAGGGCGACACCACCGGGAAGCACGACGCATTTCTCCAGATGTTGCGGGAAGACGAGAAGAAGAGCCAGAGCAAGAACGACAAGATCATCGCCGCCAACGAAGTTCCGATTCATCCGGTGCGCCTGTGTCACGAGATCAACGAGTTCCTGCAGGAGGACACGGTTTATATAGGGGACGGCGGCGACATCGTTACGTTCTCGGGTTCCATTGTCCGGCCGCACAAGCCGGGCGGCTGGATGGACCCTGGCCCGCTGGGGACGCTGGGCGTCGGCACGGGCTTCGCCATGGCCTCCAAGCTGGCGCAGCCGCAGCGCGACGTCGTGGTGCTGTTCGGCGATTGCTCGTTTACGCTGACGGGCTTCGATTTTCTCACCATGGTGCATCGCAAGCTGCCGTTTGTGGGCGTGATCGGCAACAACTCGTCGTGGAACCAGATCCGGTTTGGCCAGGAGCGGAAGTACCCGGGCCGCGGCGACATCGGCAACGTGGTGGGCGACGTGCGCTTCGACCGGTTGGCGGAGGCGATGGGCGGTTTTGGCATTCGTGTGACCCAGCCCCAAGACATCCGGCCGGCACTCGAAAAGGCACGCGATTCGGGGCTCCCGGCGCTGGTCGACGTGGTGATCAACCGCGACGTGTATTCGTCGGGCACCTCAAACCAGACCATGTACAAGTAGTCCGCGTGACGTTTGGTCTTGGTCGGCCAGGTCGGTTTATGCAGGTCGGCCTGATCGGGGTTTTGTCCGGACTAAAGAGGTACGAACCCATGCCTGATCCTCATCGAGAGTTTTGCCGATGGCAGCACCGCACAATCGGCCACTACCTTGCAGTCCAGGCTTGGGTTCGTGGACTGAACTGCCTTGTGTTGGTCCGGGCCGATCTTGAGGCTTTCCTTGGACTCAAGCGTTTCAAAAGCGCCCGAGTGAAGTGGCTTAAGGAAGCCCTCAAGCCCTGGTTTCCGCACCAGACTGCGTACTTCAAGAGTGCTGCACCGTCGTCTATCCACTCGCTTTTTCTGGCGCGAGTTTCAATGGATAAGCATTTGCCTTCTGGCTCAATGACAACCGACAACCGAATCCTTGGAATGGCGGCAGAAGCCCCACGAACTGAACGATTTACCGCAAAGGACGATGGCAGCGAGGTTCCGTCGCATGCAAAGATCGTCTCCCAGTTGAGTGTGTTTGTCGCAGGTCTGGACGTGCCCAAGCGCAGGAGGAAGAGACGGACGGGGCCGAAGAGCTAGCCGAGGGAGACTACCGGCTGATTGGGCTAGTCGCGGCATGAACACTGGGAAGCGCCACATTCTCGCGGAAATCAAGCGGCTCGCCGATGCCAGAGGTGGAAAGCCCCCAGGCGTGCGCGCATTTGAGAGCAACACCGGCATCAAAGAGTCCGATTGGTTCCCGGATCTGTGGCTTCGTTGGGGCGATGCGCTTGAAGAGGCTGGCTTCGCTCGCAACATTTTCACTACGGAAGCTCTGAGCGAAGAGTTTCTGGTGGGACATTACGCTCGATTGGCTCAGCGTTTGGGGCACCTTCCTATTCGGGGCGAACTGATTCGGGAGTCGAAGGCCGATGCTGGTTTTCCCAGCGAGAAGGCATTTCGCCGCTTTGGAGGCAAGGGCAAGCTCTTAAAGGCAGTCGTCGCGTTTTGCCGCGCTCATGCTGGATTCGTTGATGTGTTGGGCCTCTGCGAAGACGCTGTCAGTGTTCAGAATAACGACAACGATCCCCAGGATGAACGAAAGTCGAGGACGGTTACGGGATTTGTCTATCTGATGAAATCAGGCCCGCACTACAAGATTGGCCGCACAAATTCGCTCGCTCGCCGCGAGTGGGAACTGGGTATAAAGATCCCGGTGCCGCCGCGGACGATTCACTCCGTGGAGACCGACGATCCCGTTGGCGTCGAGGCGTACTGGCACAAGCGGTTCGAAGCGAAACGCGGAGAAGGCGAGTGGTTCAATCTGAGTGCTGAAGACATAATGGCTTTCAAACGATGGAATCGAATTGTCTGATGCTGTCTAGCATGGTCAGCAGCCGACGATGGACGAAAGGCAATGGCCCGCCTCAAGCGCCGGTGCTATGCTCGACTCGTGGGGTTCGCGTGGGATCCACGGAAAGCCAAGAGGAATCTGGCTAAGCACGGGGTATCCTTTGACGACGCCACAGCAGTCTTCGACGATGAACTGTTCCTGGTGTTTGCCGATCCCGATCATTCAGCCGAGGAAAGCCGGTTCATCATCATGGGCCGATCGAAACGGGAGCGGTTGTTGGTAGTGGCCTATACAGAGAGATCAGATGAGATTCGCATCATCAGCGCGCGAGAAGCAACTCGCCAAGAGCGAAAGATCTATGCCGAAGAAATCTAGTCGAAGGATAGACGACGAACTACGGCCCGAATACGACTTCCGCGCGTTACGTGTCGTGGCCCGTGGGCCGGGGCGAAGGGCTCCCGATGCAATCACTGTGAATCTGGCCCCGGATGTCGCAGGGACGTTTCCCGATTCGAATTCTGTCAATGAGGCCTTACGGTTTCTGATCAGGATTGCAAGGCGGGCGGCGTCGGAACGTCCGAGTCGATAGCGGGAGACTGGAAGGAATGAAGGCCGCCGTCGGCCGCGACTACGCGCGACGGCTTGGGAACGTCCTGCCGAGAATCCCCCGGAGCCGGGAGGAGAACGCCCGACTGCGGTTCCTAGCGGTTCCTAATGGAAGAGAACGGCTTGGGCGCCTCAGATTTGCCGCTGCCCGCGAGCCGGTTTTCCGGGATCGCCTCTGGTAAACGCGAAATCGGCAAGCCTCAGGCGAAGCTGCTCGCGAAATTCTTCCGCGTTTTGCCGGCTCTGTTCATCTAAACGAAAGCCCCATTTCGAGGGCGCAGTTCGGGCTACCATATATAGACGCAATGAAATCCGGGGCTGCCCTCAGGCTGGCGCGACTCGCACCGGACTGGCGCGCCGCCGATCTCGGGGCGATTGCTAAGGAGACTAGATAGATGGAAGCATTGAAGGGAATCCGCATCCTCGACATGACGCACGTGCAGGCTGGGCCAACGTCCTCGCAACTGCTGGCGTGGATGGGTGCGGACGTGATCAAGTTCGAGTCGCCCGCCGGCGACGCGACGCGCGGCCAGTTGCGGGACGTGCCGAATGCGGACAGCTTGTATTTTACGATGCTGAACTGCAACAAGCGCTCGATCACCGTCAACATGAAGTCGCCCGACGGCAAGGCGGTGTTCGTCGAGCTGCTGAAAAAATCCGACATAGTCATGGAGAATTTCGGCCCCGGCGTGCTCGACCGGCTGGGGTTCCCGTGGGAGAAGATCCATGAGATCAACCCGCGCATCGTGATGGGTTCGATCAAGGGCTTCGGCTCCTCGGGCCCGTATGCCGACTTCAAGGCGTATGAGAATGTGGCGCAGGCGATGGGCGGCGCCATGAGCACTACTGGAATTCCCGAAGGCCCGCCGTACGTCACTGGCGCACAGATTGGCGATACAGGCACCGGCCTGCACCTGGCGATCGGTTTACTCGCGGCGTTGCGCCAGCGCGACCGCACTGGCGAAGGGCAGTACGTGGAAGTGGCGATGATGGATGGCGTGATGAATCTGTGCCGCGTCAAGTGGCGCGATCACCAGCGCCTCTCGCGCCAGGAACTGTCGGAGTATTCGGTGCCTACCAAGGGCCTGGCTGCCACGCCACGCGCGGGTAACGATTCCGGTGGCGGCCAGCTCGGCAATGCCGTCAAGTGCAAGCCTGGCGGCACCAACGACTATCTATACGTTGTCGTGCAGGAAGCCGTGTGGGATGGGCTGGCCAAACGCATCGGACCCGACGTGGGCCAACCGGACCTGGCCACCGATCCGCGTTATGCCAAGATCGCCGACCGCCGCAAGAACCAGAACGACGTGTGGCGGCTGCTGGATCAGTTCGGATCGAATTACACCAAGCGCGAGCTCATGAACATTCTCAATGAGCTCGACGTGCCTTGTGGCCCCATCATGTCGACCGAGGATCTGGCTAACGACGAGCACGTGCGCGGACGCGAGATGTATGTCGAGCTGGACCATCCGCAACGCGGCACGTGGTACAACATCGGCATGCCCATCAAGCTTTCGGCGTCGCCGGCGAACATCAAGCGATCCCCCACGTTAGGCGAGCATACCGAGGAGATCCTGAAAGAGGTGCTCGGGTGGACTGACGCCGAGATCGCGGCCAAGAAACAGGCTGGCGCCTTTTCGTTGCCGCCGAAGAAAACCGACGCCGGCGCGCAGTGAAGATCGCAAGCCCATGAAAATTGCAATCATTGGCCAGCAGGATTTTGGCAAAGCGGTACTCGAAACATTCCTGGCTCGCGGCGACGAGGTCGGCGCGGTGTTCTGCGCGCCCGAAAAGGAAGGCGCCCGTCCGGACGCCCTGCGGGCCGCGGCGCAGGAAAAGGGTCTGACGGTTCATCAGTTCAAATCGCTTCGGGATCCGGAGGCAGCGGGGGCCATGCGACAGGCGGGCGCGGACATCGGCATCATGGCGTTCGTACTGCAGTTCGCGCCTCAGGAATTCGTGACGATCCCGAAACATGGCACGATCCAGTATCATCCCTCCTTGCTGCCGAAATATCGTGGCCCGAGTTCGATCAACTGGCCGATCATCAAGGGCGACACCGAAACCGGGCTGACCATATTCCGTCCCTCGGATGGATTGGACGAAGGCGCGGTCATTATGCAAAAGAGGACACCCATAGAACCCGAAGACACCCTGGGCACGGTCTACTTCAATCGGCTGTTCCCGATGGGAGTCCAAGCGATGCTGGAGGCCGCGGACCTGGTCTTGGCAGGGAAACACACGGAGACGGTGCAAGACGAGTCGCGGGCGAGTTACGAGGGCTGGTGCCGCACAGCCGAGGCCAAAATCGACTGGGCCAAGCCCATCGATCAGGTCTACAACCTGATTCGGGGATGCAACCCGGCGCCGGGGGCGTGGACCACGCTCAGCGGCAAAAAGTTGCAGATCTTCGACGCCCGCAAATCCGTCTTCAGGCGTTTTGCGGACGTGCCAGGGAAGATCGGCGAAGTCACCGGCGTCACACTGCAAAGCTTCATGGTCACAGCCCAGGGTGGCTTGATCGAAGTGCTGAAGGCCAAGATGGAAGACGGCAAAAAAGTCAGTGGCGGCGAGCTGGCGCAGGCGGGTGGCGTCCAACCGGGCAGTATGTTCGGCAGTTGAAAGTACGTGGCAGTGGTTGCGTGGGAGCCTCCGTTTTTCACCACCGAGGCGCTTTGACAAAGACAGCGGAGGGAGCATCGCGCGAAGGTTGACTCGCCAGGAGAAACCACCCGCCCTCCGTTTTCATCACGAAGTGCCCCGCCAACGCTTCCAACGGCAACAACTCGCCGATACGGCTGAGGACCAGAAAATCGCTGCCGGGACTCGCACGGACCAGGACCGCAACGTCCGCCTCCGACCGCATGACGATGGCCGTGCCCAAGGCTTCGCCGGAATTCATTCCCGCACGGCGCAGGCGCGCCAGGAACTCGCTTTCCAAATCCGGCAGATGGATGAACTGTGCTGTTGTGACCGTGATGCCCAGGTAGACATAGTGCGGCGCGTAGCTTGCCACCACGCCCGAGGGATCCACGAACGCATAGCGCACCTTGGGCAGGGCCAGCGTACCGGCGTAGAACTGGTCGTCGGGTGAAACCACAATCAACTCATTCGGACGTTTCTGTTCGGCGTAGGATCGAAGTGCAGCGGCGGAAGGTAACGGCTGGGACCTTCCGAGCGGCAGCCCCCACGTTTGACTCGCGAAAGACACCTTCGCAAGAAACACTGCCGACAATACCGCCGTGCGCCATCGCCAGCGCGGAAGATAGACCGCGGCAAGTATAGCCAATGGTGGAATCAAATACAGTACATACGGCAAGTTGCGGTAGCGAAACGCTACGAGAGCGGCCGCGACCACGGCGATCCATGCGGCCAACAGCGCCGAGTCCGCGGACCTGCGCCGGTATAGTTCCAACAGAAACGGGAACAGAGCCAAGATGGAGAGCCCGATCAGAACCGGATCGGAGTCCCACAGACGCCTGGAATAAAACCAGACCTGAGACTCATCGGAACTCTGCGCGGGCGGGTGTGTTCCAAAGCCCAGGAGCTGCACTTGCACATAGTCCGCCCAGAACCACTGCGGATGAACCAGGATCTGATACAGGTGCCACGGCGCTGCTATCGCCACGATGATCGCGCCCACTTGTGCGATCCGAGCCAGGCCTACCTGATTTCTTCGACAGATCATCGCGCGTAGCATCAGTACGAAGATCGGAATCAATCCGGCCACGCTCTTGGTCATGATCGCCGCGGCGGTCGAGACCGCGAAGCCAACGCGGAAACGCCGGCTTTCGAGCTCGGCGTCCCGGTGCAGACAGTAGACGGCGGAGATCACCCAGAGGGCGAACAGCATGTCGGTATAGCACAGCCTCGCCAACGTGTGCCAGAGCGGGTTGGACAGCAGAAGTGCGACGGTCGCCCAGGCTGCTTCTAACGAGTAGCTCTGGCCGATCCAGAAAAAGATCAATCCGGTCGCGGCAACCGCAGCTATTAGAGACGGAGCACGCAAGGCGGCCAGCGTGGGACCGAACAGCTTGAGACTGAGACCGGAAATCCACACTAGTAGGGGAGGCTTTTGGAGTAGATAGCGTCCCATGATGACAGGAGTGAGCCAGCCTCCGCGTTCGGCCATGCGAAGCGAGATGTGCGCGTAGATCGACTCGTCTTGCGCTCGAATGTGGGAAATCGGGTCCGTGAAGGCGCTGGCGATGCCGCTATGATTTATCCCGTAGCCGAGCACCACCGTGGAGACCACAACCACCGCCACGAGGTTGAAGGGAAGCCAGGGACACCTGCGCCTTGAGGTTTCATGGACCAAGACAGATTATCCGATATCCTACACCGGTGTTGACAGCTCGGCCTGCTCGGCGCAGTATCAGGTATCATCAACAGACATGGGCGCACGCGCTATCTTCGATGCCGTTGCTTAGCGGAAACAGAACGCTATTGAGTACTGGCTCGAAGATCCGCGGATGAATTGACCGGTAAAGTGATTTCGGCGCAGAGCGGCGCCGGCTGGAGCGCGGTCAGCGGTCGCATCATACCGGTTCGCGGTTGTGTCGTCTCGGCAAAATAAATGCTCGGACGGTCCCTTGCATTGGCCGAGCGGATCCTGGGCCTGCATTCCGGCGACTTGAGCCAAGGAGCTGTTCCGCTGCCACTTAATCGCCTGCCACAGGCGCACGAGTTCGACCTGACGCCCGGCTACACCAACGTCGCGGCGTATCCGGGTTATCCGCCGGGGTTGGGATCGAATCAATGGGTTCTGACCGTGGACCTCCGGCGACTGTGTTGAAGGTCGCGGGTGCTGGTCAAACCTTGTAAGCGCACGGGATCGAGACGCTGTTTTTGCACCGCAATGGTGATCCGAGGTGAAGAAGCCGCACCGTTCTTGCGAAGTTGACAGCCATCAAGGCGGAACTTCAACGCCGGAAGCATGACCCTACCCGCGAGACCGGCGCATGGCTTCGGAAGGTGGTGCTTGGCTATTACCAATATCAACGCTGTCCCCTGGGGAACTCGACTCCATTTGCGCGTCTTCTGGCGGCGCGCTTGCCGATTGTGGCGAAATGTTTTAGTTCGTCGCAGCCAACGCGCCCCGGTGCGCTGGGGGCGCATGTTCCCCATTTTGTACCGGTGGATTCCGCAAGCCCGTGTCCTGCATCCCTATCCTCATGTCCGCTTCGCCGCCACTCATACTCGGTAAGAGCCGTATGGGTAAACGCGCTCGCACGGATCTGTGCGGGGGGCCGCCAGCAATGGTCGTCCCTACCGCGACGGTTGGCAGGACAAAGAAAACAGCTACCGGTCGCTTTCCACCTGCGCTAACGTCGACGCATCAAGTTTACTTTGACTGGGCCGATATGTGATTTCGAGAACTGCCCAGTGGCGGATGCGTGGATGCCAATTTATGGCGAGCAGGGAATGATCCAGCCGGGAGATACGGTCGTCCTGGTGATGGGTCCGTACCAGGGTTCCTTCGGAGTGCTTCTCAGATGGAAAGAGGATGCCAATTGGGTGGAGGTCAGGGAATGGGACGGAAGAATCCGGTCCCATCCGATCCTATGGCTGCGGCGGAGGCCCCACCCGCACTTGGTGGTGCGGGGCGTTTGAGGGGGCGAGCTGAGAATCGCTCTGACGGCCGCGGGAACTGCCGATGAGTCCGGCAGAACAACCGTGAAACCCATCCAAACGTTCGCCGTGATCCCCAATTTGCCCGCCCCGCTGGAGGGACTCCGCAGGCTGGCCTATAACCTCCGTTGGGCCTGGAGCCATCAGACCATCGAATTGTTCCGGCGGCTGGACAGCGACCTGTGGGAGTCGAGCGACCATAATCCGGTGCTCATGCTGGGAAGAATCGCCCAGGCCCGGCTGCAGAGCGCCGCCGGCGATGAGGCCTTCCTGGCTCACCTGGGGCAGGCCACGCAGGACTTCGACACTTACATGAAGGGCGACGGAACGTGGTTCACCCGCCAGCACGGAAAACCGGATGCGCCTCAGGTGGCCTACTTCTCGGCCGAGTTCGGGCTCACCGAGTCGCTGTCGATCTTCGCCGGCGGTCTGGGGATTCTCGCCGGGGACCACTTGAAGTCGGCCAGCGACCTGGGCGTTCCGCTGGTGGGGGTGGGGTTGCTGTACCAGCAGACTTCCTTCAAGCAACGGCTCTCCTCAGCGGGATGGCAGGAGGAAGTCTACGAGAACAACGACTTCGCGAACCTGCCGCTGGTGCCGGAGAAGCGCGCCGACGGCACCGCGCTTACGGTCGCCGTGCCGATGGCGGGCCGCGAGGTGCATGCACAAGTCTGGAGAACCCAGGTCGGACGGGTGCCGCTCTTTCTGCTGGACACCAACATCGCGAAGAACGAAGCCGCGGAGGATCGGGCCATCACGGCGCAACTCTACGGCGGCGACCGCGAAACCCGCCTCCGGCAGGAACTGGTGCTGGGGGTGGGCGGTTATCGGGCCTTGGGAGCCTTGGGCATTTACCCCAGCGTGTTCCATATGAACGAAGGCCACTCGGCTTTCCTGGCGCTCGAACGGGTGCGGCGGATCATGGAAGAACAGAATCTTTCGTTCCGCGAAAGCGCCGAGGAGGCCTCCGCCAGCCTGATCTTCACCACCCATACGTCGGTCGAGGCGGGCCACGACTATTTCTCGCCCAGCCTGATGGGACGCTATTTGGGAGAGTATTCCAGGTCGTTCGGGCTGGGCTGGGAGGAATTCCTGGCGCTGGGCCGCCGCAATCCCGGCGATGCCAGCGAAGAGTTTTGCATGACCGCGCTGGCGCTCCGGCTGGCCTCCTTCCGCAACGCCGTGAGCAAGCTGCACGGCCAGGTGTCGCGTCAGATGTGGAACGCTTTGTGGCCGGGTGTGCCGGTCGACGAAACGCCCATCGGCTCGGTGACCAACGGGGTGCATTTTCCCTCCTGGGTGTCCGGAGAAGTGCACCATCTCTATGACCGTTATCTGGGGCCGCGGTGGCGCGAGGAACCGGCGGACCGGGAGGTGTGGCGGCACATCGAAGATATCCCGGCGGAAGAACTCTGGCGCTCCCATGAGCGCCGTCGGGAGCGCCTGGTGGCGTTCGCACGCCGGCGGCTACTGGCGGAGTTGAAGCGCCGCGGCGCTCCGGCGGCCGAGACCATGGCCTGCGAAGATGTTCTCGATTCCCGCATTCTCACCATCGGCATTGCCCGCCGCTTTGCCACCTACAAACGAGCCAATCTGTTTCTCCGCGATCCCGAGCGCCTCGCCAAGATCCTCAAGGATGTACAGCGCCCGGTGCAATTTATTCTGGCGGGCAAGGCGCATCCTCAGGACGGCCAAGTCAAGGAGCTGATCCGCAGGATCGTGACGGTGGTCCGCGAACAGGGTCTGCGCGCCCGCCTGGTGTTTCTCGAAGACTACGACATGACGGTGGCGCGCTACCTGGTGCAAGGCGCCGACGTGTGGCTGAACACGCCGCTGCGGCCGCTGGAGGCGTGCGGAACCAGCGGGATGAAAGCCGCCGCCAACGGCGTCTTGAACCTGAGCACGCTGGATGGCTGGTGGGATGAGGCTTGGGTTTCCGATATCCAAGGCGTCCGGCTAGCGCCCGGCTGGGCGATTGGACGCGGCGAAACCTTCGAAGACCGGGAATATCAGGACCAGGTGGAAGCAGAGGCGTTTTACACCTTGCTCGAACAGGATCTGGTGCCTACGTTTTACGATCGCAAGGCCGACGGCCTGCCGCGGCGGTGGCTCGCGCGCATGAAGGCGGCCATCACGAATTTGTGCCAGGTGTACAACACCCATCGGATGGTGCGGGAGTACGTCGAAGAGTACTACTTGGTGGCCCAGAAACGTCACGCGCTGCTGGCGGCCCAGGGCGCGGCTAACGCCCGGCAACTCTCGGCCTGGAAGGACCGGGTGCGCGCGTGCTGGCCGCAGGTCAAAGTGGAATCGGTGGAGACCCCCGGAAGTCACGAAGTGTCGGTGGGGAATGAGATCATGTCGCGCGCCAAGATCCGGCTGGGAGCGCTGTCGCCGGAGGACGTGGCCGTGGAACTCTACTCGGGCAGGTTGGACACCGATGAGAACATCACCGGCGGTATCGCCCGGTTGATGCTGGCGGTGGCGCGGGAAGGGGACCTGCACGTGTTCGAGACCGCTTTCGGTCCGTGCCCGGAGAGCGGGCGGTATGGATACACAGTGCGGGTGAAGCCGTTTCATCCGGACTCCGACACCGCGCCGGTGCCGGGGTGCATTACCTGGGCCGCGTAGGGCTTTGGGCGGATGAAATGGTTTCTGTTCCCGCCCTGACGGGCGGGGCTGAATGGGATGGTATAGCCCCGGACGTGAGTCCGGGGATCCTGCGGTGAGAACACGGGTCCGCGATTCCGACCACGATTCCAGCCAGGAGTTATGAGCATGGCAAAACACATCGAAGCAGTGACCGTGACAGCGACTGACGTGAATCCTACCCCGACCGATCCGGACAGCATCGCCCGCCTGGCGTATGCGTTGTGGCAGGAGCGGGGGTGCCCGGAGGGTTCCCCTGGGGAGGACTGGTATCGAGCGGAGCGGGAAATAGCCTCTACCGCATACGACGGCGAACCAGCCTGAGGCATCCCGGCTCGTGGCATGCCGACCGAATCGCGGAGCGGCTCAACGCCTGCGCCCCGCGAAGCCTTAGGAGACGACTGTGAACACAACCTTATCCATGGGTGAACTGGCGGTTCAAGACGAACCCCTTTCCGGCTCTGAACTCGCTTTGATGGACGCGTACTGGCGCGCGGCCAACTACCTGGCGGTCGGGCAGATCTACCTCCTCGACAACCCGCTGTTGCGGGAACCCTTGCGCATCGAGCACATCAAGCCGCGGTTGCTGGGGCATTGGGGAACCACTCCGGGACTCAATCTGATCTACGTGCATCTCAACCGGCTGATCAACAAGCATCGGCTGAACGTCGTCTACGTGGCCGGCCCGGGCCATGGCGGCCCGGCGCTGGTCGCCAACACATACCTGGAGGGCACCTATAGCGAGTTCTATCCCCACATTCCGGCCAACGCCGAAGGGATGAAGCGCCTGTTTATGCAGTTCTCGTTTCCGGGAGGCATCCCCAGCCACGTGGCACCGGAGACGCCGGGATCGATTCACGAAGGCGGCGAACTGGGCTATGCGCTGGCGCACGCCTACGGGGCGGTCTTCGACAATCCCGATCTGCTGGCCTGCTGCGTGATCGGAGACGGCGAAGCGGAAACCGGGGCCCTGGCGGCAAGCTGGCATTCCAACAAGTTCCTGAATCCGGCACGCGATGGGGCCGTACTTCCGATCCTGCATCTGAACGGTTACAAGATCGCGGGGCCCACGGTCCTGGCGCGGCTTCCCGAAGAGGAACTGGCGCATCTGTTGTGGGGCTACGGGTACCGGCCCTATTTTGTCGAAGGCGACGAACCCGCGCGCGTGCATCAGTTATTGGCGGGCACGCTGGACAAAATCGTCTCGGAAATCCAGATGATTCAGATGCAGGCTCGGGCCCACGGCTTCCGCACACGTCCCGTCTGGCCCATGATCGTGCTGCGGACTCCCAAGGGCTGGACCGGTCCGAAAACCGTGGATGGACAGAAGGTGGAGGGGACCTTTCGCGCGCACCAGGTGCCGCTGTCGGAGTTGGCCGCGAAACCTCACCATGTGCAGATGCTCGAAGCATGGATGAAGTCCTATCACCCCGAGGAGTTATTCGACGCGGGCGGAAAACTGGTTCCCGAACTTGCTGCGCTGGCTCCGAAGGGCAACCTGCGGATGGGTGCGAATCCGCACGCCAATGGCGGACTGCTGCTCCAGGAATTGCGGCTCCCGGACTTCACCAGCTATGCGGTCGACGTGCCTGCGCCCGGCGCCGTCGAGGCCGAGGCTACGCGCGTCATGGGTTATCTGCTGCGCGACACTCTCGGGCTCAATGCGGACGCTCGGAATTTCCGCATTTTCGGGCCGGATGAGACCGCCTCCAACCGGCTGGGAGCGGTGTTCGAAGTGAGCGACCGCACCTCCACGGCCGAGGTGCTGGCCGATGACGATCACGTTTCCCCGGACGGCCGGGTGATGGAAGTCCTCAGCGAACACATGTGCCAAGGGTGGCTCGAAGGGTACCTGCTGACGGGCCGGCACGGTGTATTCCCCTGTTACGAGGCCTTCATTCACATTGTGGATTCGATGTTCAACCAGCACGCCAAATGGTTGAAGGTCACGCGCGAGATCCCCTGGCGGCGGCCGGTGGCTTCGCTCAACTATCTGCTGACCTCGCATGTCTGGAGGCAGGACAACAACGGATTCAGTCACCAGGATCCTGGGTTTCTGGATCATGTGGTCAACAAGAAGGCGGATGTAGTGCGCGTCTACCTCCCTCCCGACGCGAACACACTCTTGTCAGTCACGGATCACTGCCTGCGGAGCCGTCACTACATCAATGTGATCGTCGCGGGAAAGCAGCCTGCGCCACAGTGGCTGGACATGGACGCCGCGGTGAAACATTGCACCGCCGGCATCGGCATTTGGGAATGGGCCAGCAATGACGATCAGGAAAATGAGCCGGACGTGGTCATGGCTTGCGCCGGTGACGTTCCCACCCTCGAAACGCTGGCTGCCGTCGAGTTGCTCCGGGCGCATTTTGCGGATCTGAGAATTCGGGTTGTGAATGTCGTGGACCTGATGACGCTGCAGCCGGCTACGGAGCACCCGCACGGTCTTTCCGACGCCGAATTCGACTCTCTGTTCACCACCGACCGGCCCGTCATCTTTGCGTTCCACGGATACCCGTGGCTGATTCACCGGTTGACGTACCGGCGCACGAATCACGCCAACTTTCACGTACGCGGGTACAAAGAGGAAGGCACCACCACAACGCCCTTCGATATGACCGTGCTCAACGATTTGGACCGGTTTCATTTAGCGGGCGATGTGGTCGACCGACTGCCAAGCTTTAGCAAGCGGGCGGCGCATTTCAAGCAGTTCCTGCGGGACAAGCTCATCGAACACCGCCAATACGTGGTTCGGCACGGTGAGGACATGCCGGAGATCCGCAACTGGAAATGGGGCCGTTAGATTACTAGCGCGGTGTGGTCTGCCCGGCAGATGGTTCCTCATTGCGAATCGGATTTCGCCCAGGGGGGAACGCCGCTTAGCTTAGTCGCCGTCGCGGCTGTATGCCTTGAACGGGCGAAGGAGCGGCACATCTTCGACAATCTTCCCAAGGTCACGCCCGTCTCCTTTGCTCCGTTCGATGCGAAAAACGGGCGGACGGAAGCCGTGGTCGGGCAGAACGGGCAGCGGCTGCGGGTGATGAAAGGCGCCGTGCGCACCATCGCCGAGGCCTGCGAACTTAAGCCCCCGGCAATCGAGGCTTTGGAAAAACAGCCAGATAGGCGGCGTCGAATTCCGGGATCTTCAGCCAACGGATCAGCGTTCGCGTTCCGATGCAAGACGTGCCGGCGGCTTCTTCGACATTCCGCTGCGTGAGCAACGCCGTGATTGCTTCATCCTTCTTGCGGCCGAACTCTGATCCGTGGCCGGAACTCATCTGCCTTTGAATGCCGTCGGACTCATGTCGCCATCGCGGCGGGCATGGATCGCGTTGCGATCGTCATCGAGCACGATTTCTTCAACCAGTTCCTGGCCTTCCAGAGGTGACGCGAGAATCAGGTCGACCTCCCCGCTGGGCGCGGCGGCGGCCTGCTCGAGCATGATCGGCGTGATCTTCAGGGCCTCGCTCTTGGGCGCTTGGGCGGGCGTGACGTAGGTCTGCGGCAGATACAGAGTGAACGTGCTGCCCACGCCCGGCGCGCTCTGGAGGCGGATCTCGCCCCCGAGCAGCCGCGCCAGTTCGCGGCTGATAGAAAGTCCCAGTCCGGTGCCGCCGTACTTCCGGCTGGTGGTGCCGTCGGCCTGCTGAAACGCCTCGAAAATGATCCTTTGCTAGGTCGGCTTGAATACCGATGCCAGTATCGACGACTGTGAAGGCGATGGCAGATTTGGCGCGCGACAGGATCGGGTGGCTCGCTGGATTGTTTCAGCCAACCCTTTCATGATTACACCGGTCTTTTTTCGGTCAAGCTGTACGGATCGGAGTGGAAAACAGCCGTTCACCGGGAGGACATCGAGGAGTTCGAAACGTGGTGGCGGGATATCGAACAGTCCCGGGAGGCGTGCATCACGGAAGTGCGCCTTCGCCGCTTCGACGGAGAGTATCGATGGTTCCAGATCGCGGTGACCCCGGTCCTCGATGAGCAAGGTAACCTCGTCCGCTGGTGTGGGATCAGTATCGACGTCGATGAGCGCAAGTGCGCTGAACAAAAGCTGCGTCAGGATGATTGGGACCTGCGCACGATCATTGACGCTATTCGCCAAACCGTCGTAGCGCTGGCCCCTGACGGCACAACACTGTACGCGAACCGAGTGGCTCTGGAAATCACCCCGCGGCTTTCTTTCCTACCGTTACTTTGGGCGGCGGCGCAGGGCTGGAGGGCACGTCGATCCTCAACTGGCTGATTTGGCCGAGCCGGTTCTGGGCCGTGGGCCCATCGTTTGCGGAAACTCTGTTTGACGCCGGCCGCCGCCGCGCGACTCCGACGCAGCGCTGGCTGGTTACGACGCCGTCGTGGCTACGTATCGTGAAGCGACGCTCACGGCGTTTCAGCAAGTCGAGGACAACCTGGCCGCCCTCCGCATTCTGGAGGGCGAAGAGACGCAGCAGCGGGAGGCAGTTGCCTCCGCGGAAGAGTCCCTGGAGCTGTTCACGAACCGCTACCAGGGCGGCGTGGACAATTATCTGCAAGTGATCACGGCGCAGACCATCGCATTCGAGAACGAACGTAATGAAATCGATATTCAACGCCGGCGCATGGACGCCAGCGTCCTGCTGATTAAGGCGTTGGGAGGCGGCTGGAACGCGTCCAGCCTTCCGGCGCTGGCCGGAAACGGAGAGAAATCCAAAACATGATCGAAAGAGGCATGATCTAAATAGAAAGGAAATCGATATGGCAAAGACACTCGCACTCAAAACCAGGCCGCTCGGATCGAGCGGACTCGAAATTACTACTCTTGGATTCGGTTCGTGGGCTGCTGGCGGCGGCGGCTGGGCCTTCGGTTGGGGACCCCAGGACGATACGGCTTCCCTCGCCGCCATGCGTCATGCGCTGGAACTGGGCGTGAACTGGATCGATACGGCGGCGGTTTACGGCCTCGGTCACTCAGAGGCCGTGATCGGGCGGCTTTTGAAGGACCTCAGTCCCGCGGATCGCCCGTTTATTTTTACCAAGTGCGGTCTGGTGTGGGACGAGCAGAATCCGATGGCGCCGCCACGGCGGATCCTGAAGCCTGAAAGCATCCGGACTGAATGTGAGGCGTCCCTGCGCCGGCTGGGAGTCGAGCGCATTGACCTGTACCAGTTTCACTGGCCCGACCAGAGCGGCGCCGCCCTCGAAGACTCCTGGGCCGCGATGGTGCAACTGATCGACCAGGGCAAGATTCGCGCGGCCGGAGTTTCGAACTTCAACGCCGCTTTGCTCAATCGCTGCGAAGCGGTTCGCCATGTCGACTCGCTTCAGCCGCCATTTTCTCTGATCCGCCGCGAAGCCGGCGGGAACGAGATTCCGTGGAGCCGCGAGCATAACACGGGCGTCATCTGTTACAGCCCGATGCAGTCAGGGCTCCTCACCGAGGGCTTTAGCGCTGATCGAGTGGCAAGGTTCGCGGAGGACGACTGGCGCCGCGGCGCTACCGAGTTTCAAGCTCCCAACCTGAAGTGGAATCTGGCGCTGCGCGGTGCACTTCGGCCGATCGCGAAACGCCATGAAACGTCCGTCTCGTCGGTGGCAATCGCTTGGGTGTTGGCAGTGCCCGGAGTGACCGGAGCAATCGTTGGAGCACGCTCGGCGCACCAGGTTGACGGCTGGATCGACGCGGCCGATCTGCAAATGACGCCGGCGGACCTCAACGAAATTGCGGCCGCCATCCGGTCCACCGGAGCAGGTGCTGGCCCTGCACGCTTCGCTTAAACTAGGGGTGGTCGCCCGCGCGGTTCGCACATTGTTGCCTGATGCGCCGCATCGCCTGCGGATCATCCCCTTGGAACGTAGCGGACTACCTGGGAACAGCAATCTGTCGTCGATATAACTCCGAATAGAGGCCATCCCGCTCCAGGAGTCCGGCGTGCGTTCCGCGCTCGACGATGCGCCCTTCGTTCACGACAAGGATTTGGTCCGCCTTGAGGATTGTGGAGAGGCGGTGCGCGATGACGATGGAAGTGCGGCCGCGGATGGCAATTTCAAATGCCTCCTGGACCGCGGCCTCCGATTCGGAATCTAGATGCGCGGTTGCCTCGTCCAGGATGACGAGGGCAATGGCCAGGCCTGCTTCTCGCCTCCCGAGAAGCGGTATCCGCGGTCGCCGACCAGCGTGTCGAGGCCCTTCGGCAGGAAAGAGAACAGTGCCAGGATATGCGCGGCGCGCAAGGCCTCGGTAAGTTCCGCCTCCGCGGCTTGGGGTTTCGCATAAAGGAGGTTGGCGCCGATGGTGTCATGGAAAAGGTGCGCATCCTGCATGACGGTTCCGACGCGTTGCTGCAGAGAGTCCAGTTTCGCCTTGCGAACGTCGATGCCGTTGATCGTTCACGCAGCCACTCTGAACGTCATAAAGCCGTGCAACCAAGTGAGTGATGGTCGTCTTGCCCCCGCCGGACGGGCCGACCAGTGCGACGAGTTGGCCCGGTTCGACGGCAAAGGTGATGTCGTTCAACACTGTTTTCTCCGGTATCTTATCGCGTGCGGCTATAGATTCCAGCGATGCCAGCGAGACTTCCGCCGGCGTTGGGTAGCAAAATGATACATGATCGAAATGGTCCACTTGGGAGGAACATCGCCGTTATCGTGGATGCTCCACACGCCGACGTAAGCTTCGTCGGAAGAGAGCTCCGCGTAGGGGCCGGGGCCGCGGACGCTCACCAGGATTTCGCCTTTCGCTGGATAAACGGCGAACGGACCTCCAAAAGAATAGAGATGACTCTGGGGTCCGCCGATCACTGCCTTGGGCTTGGCGTTGCCGGAATCCGTGCGATTGAAGATCAGCAACCGGATCTGACCGCGCCCGGCCGTTTCACCGACCATGAGCAGATTGTTGAGCGGATCGACCGCGATCGGAGCATCGCCGCCCAACATCGTATCGGGTCCGCGCAAGACCCGGATCGGCGCCACGTCGCCACGCCCGTCTCGCGGAAACACCAGGACGGCGCCATCGCGCGTGGGAACGAAGATCTCGTTGTGCACGGGGTCGACATCCAGGTGCTCGGGAGCGTCCAGTTGGCTATGCGGTCCCTGCAAGACGCGGATGGGAGCCTCTTCGCCGTCAGCGCCGCCGCGATACGTGAGGATGGCTTGGCCGAACTGCTGGGGCACGGTGAACTCGTCATGAATGGGATCATAGGCGATCCCGTGCATGGTTCGCCCCAACAGACTTCCTTGCCCTTCCACCTTGCGAACCGGTTTGGCTCCGTTTTCGCCAACCTGGCGAACACCGCGATCTGCGGGTGCGCCACTCAATTCGGCACGAGGACCTGTTCACGCTTGGAGTCGTAGGCCAACGGGTGCGGATTGCCGAGTCCGGGAACGGGCTGGCTGGGAGGAGCGCTGCGAACCACGCGCAGCGGAGGAACGTCGCCATTCGCGTCGGGGCTGTAGACGGCCGAGGTATGGTTTCCGAAATTGGCCACCCACAGCTCATGGTTCTTTTTGTCCAGAAAGACGCCAGTCGGATTGCTGATCAGGCTGGCGGGTCCCTTCACCGTGCGGATGGGCGCCCCGTCGCCTTGAGCCGAAGCATCGAACACCAGCACGGAGTTTCCGCCATCGTTGGCTATATAGATCTCATTGCGATCTTCGTCGACGGCGATCCCGGTGGGCCAATTCATCTGCGTGTTGGGGCCTTGAATCGTACGCAGCGGGCGCGCGTTCCCTCGCGCGTCCTTGGCATAAACGGTGATGGAGGGCGGACCGATTTTCCCCGAGCCTGGAACGGCGTCGTCACGATCGAGAGGAAATCCGGGCGAAGCTCCGCGGCGGCGGGCTTCGTTCGCCCCCGCCCTCACGAGCGGGGCTTTGGCGCGAACCTGATGCGAGGAACCATGGTTGGTTACGTACAGCAAGCCCCGCTGGGTGTCGAGCGCCATAGCGTGCGGGTCTGCCAGGCCGGTGTCGTCGCCTTGGACCACGCGCAGGGGAGCCTCCGTGCCTTTTGCCGATTTGTTATAGACGACGATCGCGTTGTCGTGCTGAACGGTGAGGAACAACTCCTGCTTGTCTTCGTCGACGGCGATACCAAAGGTGCCGTGCGGCGTGTGCAATTCGCGATACGGCGCGACATCGCCGATGGCTTTGCGCGAAAACACCACCAGCGTGTCGATCGTGTCGTTATTGACCGCGTAGATGTCGCCGTTGGCGGGATCGATGTACAGACCGCATTGAAACTCGATTTTGGTGTTCAGACCGCCGATGATGCGCTTAGGATCAGTCGATTTGGTGGGAGACGTTTTGACGCTACGGTCGTAGACCCAGATGTTGAAAAGATTCTCGTCGGTGAGAACGACTTCGTCATGCGCGGGATCGACCGCCACGGCGCTGTAAGCCGCGTAAGGATCGCGGATCATGCGCTCGGGCTTGCGCTGGCTGGCGTCCTGCGTTTGGGCAGCCAGTCTGGCTTGCAAGAGAATGTTGCGCAGAGGAAGCTCGCCCGCGAGCAGAGAGAGACCCGTGGGAGGCTCCGGCCGCGCGCATTCCTCGCCATCTTCGGAGGGCAGGGGATCAACTGAGAGCAAGTGCGCACCGCGCGGCAGATCCTCGGTCAGTCCGAGCCACAGGAGCAGGCAAACCGTCGCAGGGATCGCTATTCGCGGGTTAGCAGTTCGTCCAAACACGCCGAATCATACATAGCTGGGCCAAAATGCATCTGTCAAGCACCCATCGTTTGACGGGGGTTTGATGGCCCGGTTTGACGACGGGCACGCCTATCAATAGAATTGGTAACGGTCGCGGCGAACAGCGTTCCGGGAGGATTAGAAATGACACGTTGGTCCATCGCGTTGACGGCTACGGTCCTGTGTGTTGGAGCGTGCCTCATGGCCCAGCAAAAGCAGCAGTCGCCGCAAGCCACCAGCGCGACATCGGACAAGTTGGACAAAATGATCGCCGCCAAGAAGAGCCAGAAGGAACTGGCGCAGTATGTGTTCGACAACCACGGGTGCAAGACCTGCCACACTGTGGGCGACAGCGGGAAGCTGGGATTCACGGATAAGGGAAAGCAACTGACCAACGGATTCGAAGGCTGCATCCGGATGCTGACCGCCATGAACCTGATCGCGCAGGTGCCCTCGAATCAGCGGTCGGCCGACCAGAAGACCAAGGCGCAGCGTTTCGACGAGTTCGGTTGCACTCTGTGCCACCAGATCGTTCCCGGCAAGATGGGGCTTACGGACCTGGGCTCGAAACTCTCGCATCTGCATTTAGGATGCGTGGACGTGGAGAAGCAAGTGGCTTCAAAGTAGTTCGGGAAAGGACGCGCCGTGGCCAACCTGATTGACGACCTGCAGCAGGGAATGGTGTCCCGCCGGAGGCTGCTGGAGTTGCTTACCGGCGCGGCCGGGTCGGTGGTGCTGGCCTCCCCTCGGTTGAAAGCCCAGTCCGGTAAGCAGACCAAAGCGCCGGCCGGAATCGTCGAGCCACCCAAGCTCAGCCCCGCCAACATCGGGGGCGGCGGGCGGATCGAGCGCGATTTCTACCGCGAATGGCTGAAGACCAGCAAAGTGCCCAAGCTCGACGGCTATGCGCTGCTGGACGCGGCCAAACAGGAAGTGCAGCCGTGGCCCGAGATCGGCGGGCGCGGGTTGTATCTGAATTTTTCGGGAAACGTCCACATGGACGGAGTTATCCAGGAAATCCCCCCCGGCAAGGCGTTGGACCCCAAGCGGCATTTCTACGAACAGATCGTCTACGTTCTCGGCGGACGCGGTTACACCACCGTGGGGGGCGGTAACAAGCCCAACAAAGTTTCGTGGGCGGAAGGCAGCCTGTTCACGGTGCCCGTGAATGCGATGCATCGGCACTTCAACAGCGACCCGGCGCACCCGGCGCGATTGCTGTTCATCACTACCTTTCCCTTCATGATTCAGGTGTTCGGCAGCATGGGCTTAATCAACGACTCGAATTTCAGTTTCGCCGATCGCTTTGACGGCGCGCCGGACTATTTCACGTCCACCGCGAGAGTACGTCAGCGGTGGGATAAAACCAATTTCGTAAAAGACGTGCGGTCGGCCGAGGTGGTGCTGTGGGAAGAGCGTGGCGACGGCAACGCCAGCATGTACTTCGACATGGGCGGCAATACGGTGCTGGAACCGCACATCTCGGAATTTGAGGTGGGCACATACAAGCGAGGCCATCGGCATCCTTATGAAGCCATCATTGTGACGCTCAACGGCAAGGGCTACTCGCTGGCGGAAAAGGACAAGCTCAAGGATTCCGAAGCCGTCAAGATCGATTGGCAAGCCGGGTCCATTGTTTCGCCGCCGTTCTTCTGGTATCACCAGCATTTCAATACCGGAACCACGAAGGCTCGCTACCTGGCGATCACCGAAGGCGATTTTCCGCTGCGGCTGGGTATCCCGCTCCAGGTGGAACAGATCGAAGGCAACGAAGAAGATCCCGAGATCAAGCGGCACTTCGATCGAGAATCACATCACGGGTAAAAGCACCGGCGCGGACAACGGCTCAGGCGATCCGCAAAAACCTCGTCCGCAATCGGAGCGCGGATGCCTGCAGGGTGTCGCCTTTACTTCTGGGTTACATCGACTCCTGGAAGGGCTTGTTCCATAGCGCGCCAAACCGGCATGATTCATGAGACCACAGCCGGTTTCGTGCCAATTCCCCAAACAAACTGACGGCCGTTTTGGCGGACCGCCCTGACTCTGCCAGCGGGGTTAAATCTTGATTTTCTTGCCGTTGCGTCAAATTTCGCGCTTGCCAACGCTCCTTATCTTGCGATACTTGGGTGGATTCGTGAGCGGGAGTAATTCAGTGATAGAATGCCAGCTTCTACCCACCCCCCTTTATTTTCTGTCATTTAGACCATGTGCTGTCTCCCATGCTTTCCGCTAAGATGCGGCTCGCAGGAGAGACACTTTGTCGCGAGTCAACATCGTCAAACGCATCAAAATTGGCGGCCGCTGGAAGATGTTTTCCATCCCTCGTAATGCCAAAGGCAACTACGACTGGAACGCCATCGCCGACGGCCGCTACTATGTCGAGTGGTACGTGGGCGGCACTCGCCGTCGAGTGAGCGCTGGCGTCACCGCCGCTCAGGCACTTGAGGTACAGCGGCGCAAGCGCCATGAACTGGAAGGCCGCAAACTGGGTATCCCCGGGTTTGAAACAGCCGGCGAAACTGTCAAGAAACCTGCATTGCACGTCGCCATCACTAGATACCTGGAGCAGATCGCAGCGCTGAAAAAACCCAACACGCATCGCAAATATGAAGCCGTGCTCAACCGCTTCGGGGAGTTCTTCCGCGACTTGCGTCTCGATCGACGCGATCTCCGGTGACGATCTAACGCGCTTCGTCGTGACACTCAAGAAAGACCATGGCTTGGGATCCAACACCATCCTGCACAACGCGGTCATCGTCGCCCAATTTCTCAAGCGTCATGGGAGGAGCGGGATCACGCGAGAGCTGTCGCTACCGGAGCGCATCACGCCCCTTGTGAAGATATACCGCCACGAGGAGCTTGCCCGCTTCTTCGCAGTGTGCTCCGATGCGGAACGTGCCTTGTTCGCCACGTTCCTGTTGACCGGTTTCCGCGAGCAGGAAGTGATGTTCCTGCGCTGGAGCGACGTGAACTTCGAGTTGCGGACTGTCCGGGTGACCTCGAAACCGGAACTGGGATTCTATCCGAAGCGATGGGAAGATCGTGAGATTCCGGCCCCGGTGGAACTCATCGGCGAGCTTCGGAAGCATACGCATCGCCCGAACTGCCAATTTGTGTTCCCATCCCCTACCGGAAACCGCGAACAGCACATGCTCGACCACTGCAAATCTATCGCGAAGCGCGCCAAACTCGACCCGACAAAGTTCGATCTGAAGACATTTCGTTCGACCTATGCCACGGGAATGCTGCGCAGGGGATTCGATGTACGGACCGTGCAGCACTGGATGGGCCACAAGTCTCTCGAGACCACGATGCGCCACCTGGCGCCGGCCACTGATGTTCACGACGCGTTGGACCTGGTGACTATTCCGTCCGTCGGGAAGGCCGCCCCGGCGCCGCGAAAGTCCGCTGGGCGTGAAACGCGTTCCCCTCGGAAGGCCCGGGAAGGACGATCGGATGCCGGCGACCCAGGGCTGGTACCTTCCGTCGCGCTACACCCGGGCACCTGAGCGTACCGAGTGTTCGCGCATAGCTGTGGAGTTTAAGGCGCCGGGCCCAGTGGCCGAAGAGAGGTGCTCCTGAGATAATTGACAGGAAAGACTACAGATTACGATAGAGCTGCCGGAGGACATCGCCGAAGGGCTTGAGTCACCGATCCCGCAAAAGATGCTGATGCCCTTCTGGTGCTCGATCATGTTGTGGATCATTTCGGTAAGCAATACCGTCTTGCCCACGCCCGCCCCGCCGAACAGACCCGCTTTGCCGGTGCGTGTCAATAAGAATGAGACACAGGGCGTGAAAGTTTAAGGAGTTTTCTCCTTGTCCGGTGGCTTGTTGATCCAGACGGCAGTAGGGAGAGAAGGTGGTCTGGGAGGCTGGCGCACGAAGCGCTCGGGGTGAGCC